>CAZCAA010000035.1:0-22503 GCA_964496585.1 uncultured Ferruginibacter sp. | reverse complement strand
TAAAACAACTGAACAAATACATGGGAATCCTTTTCAATATACAAGAGCAAAAGAAAAAAGATCGCGAAAAATGGATGAACGATGCCATGAGTGAAAATGATAATGATGAAGAAGCTCCCGTAGAAAGTGTAACCACTGAATAAAATCAACTTTATAAAATATAACTAAAAGCCGTCATTCATATTATTATGACGGCTTTTAATTTTGTAACAGCATGACAATACAAATTGAACATACGATACCGGTATTTCTTGAAAAAGAAAAAATAGACCGTAGTGATATCTGGAGTAAAAACAATGTTTTTAAGGCCGGCGAAAAAATTCATATTGTAG
Source organism: uncultured Ferruginibacter sp. (assembly GCA_964496585.1). Classification (GTDB taxonomy): domain Bacteria; phylum Bacteroidota; class Bacteroidia; order Chitinophagales; family Chitinophagaceae; genus Ferruginibacter. The sequence goes on along the minus strand of CAZCAA010000035.1, from coordinate 22,171 downwards.
CACCGAGTGGCAGCGGTAAAACATCGCTGATACATTTTTTATACGGTCTGAGAAGAGATTTCGAAGGAAATATTCTTTTTAATAACAAAAACATTGCAGCTTTAAATGCGGAGGATCTTGCAGTGATCCGCAGTAGAAATATCAGCATCATTTTTCAGGACCTCAGGCTTTTTCCAGAACAAACAGTCTTTAAAAATATCGATATTAAAAGAGAATTAAATCCATTTCACAAAGAAACCATGATCACTGAAATGGCCGCAAAACTAGGTATAGCGAACAAACTGGAAAAGCTGGTAAATACCTGTAGTTATGGTGAGCAACAACGTATTGCCATTATTCGTGCTTTACAACAGCCTTTCGAATTTTTGTTGATGGATGAACCATTCAGCCATCTTGATGAAAATAATCGGAAAATTGCAACTGAGCTGATTGAAGAAGAAGCAGCTAAGAGAAATGCAGGTATTATATTAGCAGACCTTAAACTGGTAGAATATTTTAAAGCAGACAGGGTACTGCATCTTTAACTCAATCGTTGACTTTAAAATTCTTACGTTATTATATAATGGCAAACTCATTCAAAACTATTTCCCCTTTCTTAAATACAGGGCAAAATAAATCTTCCAGGTTTTTTAGTTATGCAGGATTAGGAATTGGTGTGCTGTTGCTACTGGCTTCTGTTCAATTATACATTGACATTAACCAGTTACTAAAAGACAGAGGCCCTAAAAAAACCGGTTATGATTTTATATCCATCACAAAAACAATTACCAATCAAAACATGGGGAGCGACAATCGCTTCTCAGTGAGTGACGTAGCTGATCTGAAAAAACAACCATTTATTGCAGATGCAGCACCGTTGCTGAGCAATCAGTTTCGGGCGAAGGCCAGTGCCGGAAATATTATTCCATTTAGTACTGATCTATTTCTCGAATCTGTTAGAAATGATTTTATTGATACAGTGCCTCCTAACTTTTCCTGGAAACCCGGCCAAACAGATGTACCTATTATTTTCTCTGCCGACTTCCTGGAGATGTATAATGTGTTTGCGCCTGCACAGGATCTTCCGCAAATTTCAGAGAGTAGCATCAGCAGTGTAAATATCACCCTCGAATGCCATGGCCCGGCAGGTATACAAAATTTTCGAGGACACATTGTTGCCGTAAGTGATCGCATCAATTCTATCCTGGTACCGGAAAACTTTTTACTATGGGCCAACAAAGCTTATGGCAACTCGCAAGACGAACCTGCAGCACGCGTTTATTTAAAAACGATCGATGCAAACAATACTGATCTGCTATCATATTTGCAGCAGAAAAACTATCACGTAAATAAAGACAAAACGAAATTTGGAAGGATAAAACAGGTTTTACAGGCTGTAGTTAGCGGGCTTGGTGGTTTTGCTATTCTTGTAATACTGCTGGCAATGATGTTGTTTTCATTTTATCTTCAGTTAATGATAGCGCGAAGTAAAGATAATCTGCAATTGCTTATCACACTCGGATACTCGCCTGATTGGCTAAGTAAAACTGTCGCAAAAAAATGGGTTGGTGCTTACACTATTGTTATTTTATCGGCACTAAGTATAACTGCAGCAATTCAGTACCTGTTCCAGTATTTTTCTTTAACTGGCAGAGATGAATTATCTCCATTCCTGCATATCAGTGTGATAATTTTAGCTATTTGTTTATGGGCACTTTGTATTTTTATCAATTACCGCTTGATCAAAAAATTGCTTACCCGCTTATAGTCCTTCATAGATAATAGCGGCTCCCTGTCCTACACCAACGCACATGGTAGCCAGTCCGTATTTACTTTTTCGCTTTTTCATTTCGTGAAGCAATGTAGTAGATATTCTTACACCACTGCAACCTAAAGGGTGGCCCAATGCGATTGCGCCACCATTAACATTGATCTTCTCAAGATCTAATCCAAGATCGTGGATACAAGCAATACTTTGAGATGCAAAAGCCTCATTCAATTCTATCAGATCGAGGTCTGCAACGGTTAAGCCTGCTCGCTGCAATGCCTTTCTGCTGGCAGGAACCGGACCAATGCCCATGATCGCAGGATCTACACCAGCAACGGCCATACTTTTAATTTTACCAATTGGCTGAAGGCCATATTTTTTTACCGCCGCTTCACTGGCCAGTAACATGGCGGCAGCACCATCATTAATTCCGCTACTATTCCCTGCCGTTACTGTTCCATCTTTTATGAAGGCAGGCTTTAATTGCGCCAGTTTATCAAGGGAAGATAGTCGTGGATGTTCATCATGTTCCATATCAAACATTTCTTTTCCTACCGGAACCTGTAATGGAATTATTTCATCTTTCCATTTACCTTCTTTTAAAGCTGCGGCATATTTTTGCTGACTTTCCATCGCAAATTCATCCTGCGCATGTCGGCTGATATTCCATTGCCTTGCTACATTTTCTGCGGTTTCACCCATGGTATAAGGATGATATAATTCAGATAGTTTTTTATTTACAAGTCGCCAACCCATCGTTGTATCAAATATCTGGGCGTTACGATCAAATGCCGACGTACTTTTCGGCATTACAAAAGGAGCCCGGCTCATACTTTCCACTCCACAAGCTATCATCAATTCTGCATCGCCTACAGCAATTGCCCTGCTACTATCCATAATTGCCTGTAAACCACTGGCACACAAGCGATTTACTGTTGTTCCTGCAACTGATACAGGCAACCCTGCCAATAACGCAGCCATTCGGGCAACATTCCGGTTATCTTCCCCGCTTTGGTTGGCAGCACCCGCAATCACATCTTCAATAGCTTGAACATCAATGTTCGGATTTAGAATAAGAAGCGCTTTGATAACATGCGCCAGGAGATCATCCGGACGAACATTTGCCAATGCACCAGCATATTTTCCAATCGGAGTTCTAACTGCATCAATAATATAAACTGCTGACATGTATTAATTTTTAATTTTTATTCGCCTATTTAACTAGTTAATATCGACCATTAAAGCGCCATTTTTTCTGCAAGATAGAATTTTTAGCATATACCATGCATATAGGCAGGATACTGATTCGTATCTTTGTATGATGCCAGTTACCAGAAATATAAGGGAACTCAGTTTGCCCGAATTAAAGGAATATTTTGAATCAATCGGGGATAAGAAATTCCGTGCCATACAAACCTACGAATGGCTGTGGCAAAAAAATGCCCGGAATTTTGATGATATGAGCAACCTTTCGCTTGATTTGAGAAAGCGCCTTTCTGCCGATTTTGATATGAATGCTATTCAGGTAGATGCAACTCAACATAGCCACGATGGAACATTAAAATCGCGGTTTAAGACTTTTGATGGCCATATGATCGAGGGAGTATTGATCCCAACAGATAAGCGGAATACGGCCTGTGTATCTTCACAAATTGGCTGCAGCCTTACCTGTAAATTTTGTGCTACGGGTATGATGGACCGTAAACGTAATTTGAGTTTTGATGAAATTTATGATCAGGTAGCAATGTTGAATGAACAAAGCGAAAAGGTTTATAATAAAAAACTATCTAACATAGTCTATATGGGTATGGGCGAACCATTGTTGAATTATAAGAATGTATTAAAATCCATTGATAGAATAACCGCTTCCGACAGCATGAATATGAGTCCGAAGCGTATCACAGTTTCTACGGCAGGTGTGGCAAAGATGATCAAACAGCTTGGTGATGATCAGGTACGCTTTAACCTGGCCCTTTCTCTTCATGCACCTACAGATAAGAAACGTAATGAGATCATGCCCATCAATGAAACAAATACTATTGAGTTACTGATTGAATCGCTTAATTATTTTTACGAGAAAACAAAGAACGATATAACACTGGAATATATCCTGTTCAAAGACAAAAATGATTCTTTACAGGATGCTGACGACCTTATGAAGATTTACAGGAAGGTGCCCACTCATCTTATTAATGTAATTGAATATAATCCTGTTGCAGGTGCTGCTTTTGAGAAACCAGATGAGGACGCTACCCAGATTTTTACCGATCACCTGGCAAAACACCGGGTAAACGTGCGTGTACGCCGAAGCAGGGGAAAAGATATTGATGCAGCTTGTGGCCAGTTAGCGAACAAGGATAATAGTTTAGTTTCTACCGAAAAAATTTAATCAACAACCTTTTTATTTTTGTTAACAGGTTACTTTTAAACTAATAACCAAAGTACAGGTCTATGCTTTACATTAATAAAAAAATTATGAAAAAGATATTAGTATCAGCATTTGCAATTGCAATCATTAGTTTTTCGGCAACTGCACAGGAAAAGACAACTCAACAGGCATCACGGGAAACAATGCAAAAGGAACATCGTAAAGCTGGAAAGCATCACCGCAAGGATATGATGAAAGACATGAACCTGAGTCAGGATCAAAAAAATCAATTAAAAGCCAACAAAGAGGATTACAGAACTAAAGTTCAGTCGTTAAACCAGGAACAAAATATTACAGTTAAAGAAGCAAACGAAAGGAAGGCTACCCTGTTGAAAGAGCACAAGGCAAAAAATGAGACCATATTCACTGCTGAACAAAAAAATAAAATGGCAGAGAATAAGTTAAAGCAGGAAGCGGCTTCAAAAGCACGCTCAGAAAAGAAAATGGGTGCTATGAAAATGAAATTAGGTTTATCGGACGACCAGATGTCAAAACTGAAACTTCAGCAAGAAAAGAATCAGGCTGAAATGAAAGCGATCAGGGAAAATGACAAAATTGATCAGGCTTCTAAAAAACAACAAATGATGGCTTTGAAAAACAAGGCAAAAGATCAACGTAATAGTATACTTACCCCGGAGCAGATAAAGAAAATGGAAGAATCTAAAAAAAGCAAGGAAGGAAAAAGATCAAAATAGTTAAAAACTGGTTAGTTATAAATGTTTGAAATGCTGGTGCAACGGTTGTTGCACCTTTTTTTATGCCATAAACAACTCAAAACAGCGTCAACTCAAAAAAGATTATCTTTGTGTTTCATTACTGTTGAAAAACAGCATAAACATCTCAAATATGAGCCAGTCGCCATTTCAGAAATTTGTATCCCCCAAAAAAAACAGTGTAACCAAAGAAGAAATCCGTCAGGAGAAGAAAAAGGCAAGGAAAGAAAAGAATGCCTATTTTGATAAACTGAAAGAAGATAAATATCAGGCGAGGATGGCCGCAAAAAACAAAGGATTCTCTAAACCCGAACCTATAGAACAAAAAGGGAACAGACCTTCTGAAAAATCATCAGATAAAAACAAAACAGTTACAACAGAAATTTCTATGCCATTGAATAAGTTTCTGGCACATTGCGGTGTGTGTTCCCGCAGGGATGCGGTAGCGCTTATAAGTGAAGGCAAAGTGAAGATAAATGGCAAGGTGGCAACAGAACCTGGTTATAAAGTACAACCTTTTGATGATGTAAATTACAATAATAAAAAACTGTTTGTTACAAAGAACCTGGTGTATATTTTATTGAATAAACCCAAGGACTACATCACAACAACAGATGATCCACAGGGAAGAAAAACAGTTTTGCAATTAATACAAAAGGCTACCGACGAAAGGGTTTATCCCATTGGCAGACTTGATAGAAATACCTCAGGCGTTTTATTATTAACGAATGATGGCGATCTAACTCAGAAATTATCACATCCCAGTTATGAAATTAAAAAGATCTACGAAGTAAAACTAGATAAGATATTAAACAAAGCAGATTTTGAAAAGATATTAGATGGTTTGATCCTGGAAGATGGACCTGTACTGGTTGACAGCCTTGCCTATGCTGATTCAAAAGACAAGTCAATCATTGGAATTGAAATTCATAGTGGCAGAAACCGTATTGTACGCCGCATTTTCGAATCCCTTGGATATGATGTAAAAGGATTGGATAGGGTGATGTATGCAGGGCTAACGAAAAAAAATGTAGAACGCAGCAAATGGCGTTACCTGAGCGACAAGGAAATACGCTTGCTTAAATACATGAACGAATCAAAGAAAAAAAGCAGTAAGATCCCTGAGAAAGAAATTGTTCCATCAATAACAGAAAATAAAGATGCAAGGCCGGCTAAAATAAAAGCAAAGAAATTAACAGACCGTGAGATTGCAGAGGCAATTGGCGAAGCTGTTCCAAAAAGTAAAAAAGTTGAGATAGAGAGAGAAGTAAAAATACCAAAGCCAAGAAAATTTAAAACCCATAGCGAGAAGAAAAACCACAAAACAAATTCCGTTGGCAAAAAATAATTTCACAATAGTTTTCGAGAATGATGATTTCGTTGCAATCAACAAACCAGCCGGGCTGTTAACAATTCCCGACAGAGATCAGTCTGAGCGCTCGTTAAAAGAATCACTGATAAACAAATACGGCTCTATTTTTACAGTACACAGGTTGGATAAAGACACAAGCGGGTTAGTGATATTTGCTAAAAATGAAGCATCGCACAAATTCTTTTCCAGGCTTTTTGAAGAAAGAAAGATTGAAAAGTTTTATCTGGGTGTTGTACACGGTTCTCCGGAAAATAAGGAAGGTATGATTGATGCGCCTATTGCAGAACACGGTGTGAATAAGGGAATGATGACCGTTAACAGAAATGGTAAACCTTCTCAAACAAGTTATGAAGTATTGGAATCCAATCCTCATTATTCGCTCGTTTCATTTCAATTACATACAGGAAGAACACACCAGATAAGGGTACATTCAAAAAACATTGGACATCCGCTTGCCTGTGATCCACTTTACGGTGACGGTAAGCCGCTTTTGCTTTCTTCTATAAAAAAGAGATTTAAACTTAGTAAACACGATGACGAAGAGAGACCAATGATAAGTCGTCTTGCCCTCCATTCTTACAAATTGAACTTTACAAACGAAAACAATGAAAGAATAGAATTGGTTGCAGAAATGCCAAAGGAATTCAGGGCATTAATGCAACAGTTACAAAAGAACAGATAAAAAATCCCGGCATAACCGGGATTAAATTTTGAAAAGACAAAAGAATTATTCAATATCAGGTTGCGGCGTGTAACGTAAATAGGGCTTTACAATATCGAGGCCTTTTGGAAATTTCTTTATTGCATCTTCTGTGCTTATTGCCGGAACAACGATCACTTTTTCACCGGTTTTCCAATCTGCCGGAGTAGCAACACTATATTTAGCAGTAAGTTGTAATGAATCTATCACCCGCAGCACTTCCACAAAATTTCTTCCGGTGGATGCGGGATAAGTTAAGGACAATTTTAATTTTTTATCGGGACCAATAATAAAAAGTGATCTAACTGTGAATGTTTCAGAAGCATTTGGATGAATCATATCATATAAATTGGCAACTTTTTTATCTTCATCTGCTATTATGGGAAATTCAACATTGCAATGTTGGGTTTCATTGATATCATTGCGCCAGCTCAGATGTTTATCAATCGGATCAACGCTTACTGCCAGCACTTTTACATTCCTTTTATCAAACTCATTTTTAAGCAGTGCCGTTCTGCCAAGTTCTGTTGTGCATACCGGTGTATAATCTGCAGGATGCGAGAACAACACACCCCAACCTTCGCCCAGGTATTGGTAAAAATCAATTTCACCTTCGGTTGTATTGGCAGTAAAATTTGGTACAATATCTCCTAATCGTAAGCTCATAATAATAGATTTTAAGAATACAAATATACTACTCTACCAGATAAAAAATTATGCGTTGCAGGAAGGATGAGTCGTACAGTTTGAAATGTTAGTCAGACTAAATTTTGAGACGCCACACAGTTCTTATAAACAATCCTCCTTCCACAGGCTTAGGCTTACAATAATAGTTGCTTAAAATTTAAAGTTTACCCTTAACAAGAAATTGAAAAAGTGCCGCAGTAAAAGTACCAGGATCCGATTGGAGCATGTTACGCGCCGGAAGAGGCCCTTTTAATAAATGTTTTTCCAAACCTGTTTTTTACTTCATCAATTGCTTTATACAAGTCGGTTTTCTTTTCTACATCATTGAAGAGGTTTGTCTGCACGGCGTCAATGGTTAATTCGCTTAATTTAACCCCTAACAACCTTACCGGATTCCCTTTTTTATATAGTTTTTGAAAAAGGTCTTTTACTAAAGGAATAATTTCATCGTCTGCATTTGTATAAGGCATGCTGGTTTGCCTGGAGGTAGTTTCAAAATCCGGATAACGGATTTTTACTGCAATACAACCCGCAACTTTTTCATCTTGCCTAAGTTCAAAACAGATTTTCTCTGTTAATCGAACAAGTTCATTATTAAGAAACCTGGCATCCGTTTTATTTTCATCAAATGTATTTTCGGAAGAAATGGATTTCGCTTCGTGATAAGCTGTTACTTCTCCACGGTGCAATCCCTGGCTTTTATTCCAGAGATCTGTTCCCCATTTTCCTAATCTTTCTTCCAGCGACTCAATAGCTGCTTCACTGATCTGTTTAATCTGGTGAATGCCCATAGATTTCAAAATAAGGTTAGTTTGTTCACCCACGCCTGGAATTGCTGATACAGGCAATGGACCCAGGAAATCCTTTTCTTTTCCAAATGGTATCTGCAGGTAGCCGTTAGGTTTAGCCTGGTTGGTGGCCATCTTTGCCATCATTTTATTACTTGCCAATCCAAAAGAAATAGGCAATTTTGTTTCATCCATTATTTTTTTACGCAGATCTATTGTCCATTGTAGTGCATTAAAGTATTTATTCATTCCCGTTAGATCAAGATAAAACTCATCAATTGAAGCTTTTTCAAACAATGGTGCATTGGCTGCAATAATTTGCGTAACCCACCTGGAATATTTGCTATAGTCACTACGATGTCCCTTAACGAATATGGCCTGGGGGCAAAGCTGTTTAGCCTTTGAGGAAGGCATAGCCGAATGAATACCAAACTTTCGTGCTTCGTAACTACAGGCTGCAACCACGCCTCTATCGCTACCTCCAACAATAACCGGCTTTCCTTTTAGTGACGGATCATTTAGAATCTCCACAGAAACAAAAAATGAATCCAGGTCAAAATGCGCTATGGTGCGTTGGGAAGGCATCTGTAAATTTACAAAATTAGGATAGGATAAAACGAATTGTAGATTTGAAATATCGACAGGCCGACAGCTTTTTGTGAATACAATTAAATTTTAAATACAAGAAAGAATCTGCGTTTAAAATTACTCTTTAGAAGCGATAATGGGTTCAGCCTTATTCATAAATCTCCAGCAATCCATCCGGCAGGTTCACATACACTTTTTTATTTTTCTTATCTATCTTAATCAGGTTAGCTTCATGCACCGGAATAAGTGCTTCTTTTCCTTTGTATAATATTGTACACAATACCTGGTGAGGTTGTTCTATCACTTCAATGATCTCACCGAGGTCACTATCATCATCCATCATAGAAAACCCCAATAAAGCAATAGGAGCAGCTTTTGCAGCATACTTATTAAAGTCTGCTTCTTCAAGCCAGGCTTCTTTGGGCGTAAGTTTCCGGGCAATTTCTTTGCTATCGATTCCTTCCAGTTTTATGTACGTTTCTGTATCACTTTTTATAGAAGTTTTTTCAATAAAGTAAGGAAGAAAATTATCCTTTGATTGTTCTACATAAATAGTTTCCAACCCTTTAAGTGTAGTTTTTTTGCCAAGGCTGTGCTGCAAAACTAACTCGCCCAGGAGGCCATAGCTGGCGGCAAATTTTCCTATTTTAAAGTATTGTGGCATAATGGATGCAAGATAGTGGATTCAGGGAATTAGATGCTGGATGATGGATACTGGATACTGGATGCTGGATGCTGGATGCTGGATGCTGGATGCTGGATGCTGGATACAAGATCCGGGATAGCAGATCATTGATGAATAATTGGGGTTTCGGGTTTCGGGAAATAACGTATCAACTGACGGAGCAATTTTTAAAAATGAAAATGAACCGATGAAAGATTGTTTAATGCTCAACCAACATTTTTTTAGGGTAACTGAGATTTAATCTCACCCCGAACTCCTCTCTTTTGGCGAATACGCGTGAACGAACGGGAACAACACTGAATACAAATATTCAACATCCAAATTCCGTGAAGTTTTTTATCAATAGGATTATCTCAATAAAAAAGTCCTCCAAAAAGGAGGACTTTGAATGAATTGACTGGAACAGATGGTATTAATCTTCTGTTTTGGTTTCTTCAGATGCTGCAGCTTCCAATGATGGTTCATCAACAATTGGAGAAGGTGCATCTTCGATTTTTTCAGCAACTTTTCTTACTACCGGAACATCACGACGATCGGTACGTGCTTTTTTATGAGCACCCTGGCGTCTGCTAATGTTGGCATCGTGCTCAGAACTCCATTTGGTGAATTTCTCCATTGCGGTAGCTTCATCAAACAGTCCAAGACCCACTCCACGTAATAAATGTTTTAGGAACAACACTCCTTTGAAAGAAAGGATACGACGTACAGTATCGGTGGGTTGAGCACCTTTTTGTAGCCAGTCCAATGCTTTCTGACGATCGATCTGGATTGTAGCCGGAACGGTCAGGGGATTGTAAGAACCTAATTTTTGAATAAATTTTCCATCACGTGGGGCGCGGGCATCCGCGATAACGATGAAATAAAATGGTCTCTTCTTAGAGCCATGACGTTGCAATCTCATTTTAACAGCCATAAAAAATAGAAATTTTCTTGGTTGTGAATAAATAGGGTTTCTAGCCTTTTAAAAAAGGATAACGAAGATAGGGAGCATCTGTAAATTCTCCAAAACTATTATAAAAAATTATTGAATATGAATGATTTAACGTTTTCCCATACCAGGCATACGGCCCATTGGCATTTTGTTCATCGTTTTCATCATTTCCTTCATTTGCTCAAACTGCTTTAAAAACTGGTTCAGTTCTGCAATTTCCTTTCCACTTCCTTTAGCAATCCGTTGCTTACGGCCGGGGTTGATCAGGTCTGGATTTCTGCGTTCTTCCAGAGTCATTGAATTGATCATAGCCTCAATACCTTTGAACGCGTTATCGTTGATATCCAGGTCTTTAATCTGTTTTCCAACACCCGGAATCATTGCCATCAGATCTTTCAGATTACCCATTTTCTTGATCTGCTGCAACTGAGTTTTAAAATCTTCAAAATCAAATTGATTCTTTCTGATTTTCTTTTCCAGCTTAGCGGCTTCTGCGGCATCAAATTGCTCCTGGGCCTTTTCTACCAAACTCACAATATCACCCATTCCTAAAATACGCTGTGCCATCCTTTCTGGATAAAACACATCCAGCGTATCCATTTTCTCGCCGCTGCTGCTAAATTTAATTGGCTTATTAACCGTATATTTTATTGAAAGTGCAGCTCCACCTCTTGTATCACCATCCAGTTTGGTTAACACAACACCGCTAAAATCGAGCCTTTCATTAAACGCCGCCGCAGTATTTACGGCATCCTGTCCCGTCATACTATCTACTACAAATAAGATCTCCTGTGGATTGATCGCTGCTTTCACATTGGCAACTTCATTCATCATTACTTCATCTACTGCCAAACGTCCGGCAGTATCTATAATGATCACATTCTTATTCCTTGCTTTTGCTTCTTTTACAGCATTTTGAACAATAGACACCGCATCCTTATTTTCCCGCTCACTATATACTTCAACGCCAATCTGTCCGCCCAAAACCTCTAACTGGTCTATCGCCGCGGGGCGATAAATATCAGCCGCCACCAACAGCGGAGATTTTCCTTTTTTTGTTTTTAAATAATTCGCAAGCTTACCACTGAAAGTTGTTTTACCACTACCTTGTAATCCAGCTATCAATATGATGGCAGGGTTGCCGCTGATATTAAATTCACTTTCAGTTCCACCCATCAAAGCTGTTAATTCATCCTGAACTATTTTTACCATTAACTGGCCCGGACTAACCGATGTTAGTACTTTTTCTCCCAGAGCTTTATCTTTGATTCTGTCAGTAAACTCCTTGGCTATTTTATAATTCACATCCGCATCAACCAGTGCACGCCTGATATCTTTAATGGTATTGGCAATATTAAGATCTGTTATCCTCCCCTGGCCTTTAATATTCTTGAAGGCTGATTCTAATTTTTCACTTAAATTTTGAAACATATGTTCGATTTTTTTTACCGACAGCTTTAAATTGTCAGTTTTATTTGATTGGCCGGCCGTAATTTTTTTGCCAGATTACTGTTACTGATTTTTAATATTGTACTATTAAGCTTTTACTAAATACTAAAAGCCATATTAATAATTTCGGCCTGTTCTTTAGCATGAATTTTGGAATAACCCGTAGCCGTAGACGCACTTGCCTGTCTGCTGATAATATAAAAATTGATGTTCTTAACATTCATTCGCAGGAAAGCTGCGGCTCCCATATTGATTGGCTCTTCCTGAACCCAATACCATATTGCCTTACTATATTTTTTATACAAGGCATCCAGTTGGTTTTGAGGAAGCGGATAGATCTGCTCAAGTCTTATAATAGCAATATCTGCCCGATTATCTTTTTGTTTTCTTTCGAGCAAATCAAAATAAACTTTACCACTGCAGAATAAAACTTTTGTAACAGACGCTGCTTCTTTTACACTTTCATCATCATATACTTCCTTAAACCCACCAGTAGTAAAGGCCGCTATCTCACTGTAACTGCCCGGGTGACGCAGGTTAGCCTTGGGAGTAAATTCTATTAATGGCTTTCTAAATGGCCAGGCAAGCTGCCGGCGCAATGCGTGAAAGAAATTTGCAGCTGTTGTAATGTTGGTGATCACCATGTTTAGTTCGGCGCATTGCTGCAGAAAGCGTTCCATTCTGCCGCTGCTATGTTCCGGTCCCTGGCCTTCATAACCATGTGGCAATAACATTACCAGGCCATTCATGCGCTGCCATTTAGTTTCTCCTGCGGAGATAAACTGATCGATCATAATTTGCGCTCCATTTGCAAAATCTCCAAACTGTGCTTCCCATAATACAAGTGCATTAGGGTTAGTCATAGAATAGCCATATTCAAAACCAAGAACAGCGTATTCGCTTAGCAAAGAATTATATATACGAAAAGGCGGCTGATTCTCCTTTCTATTATCAAGCCTGTTATATTCTGCATTTGTTGTTTCGTCATACAAAACCGCATGACGATGGCTAAAAGTACCTCTCTTCACATCCTGGCCGCTCATGCGAACATCTTTTCCCTCTTTAAGTAAACTTGCATATGCCAGTAATTCTGCGGTTGCCCAATCGATCTTTTGCTGATCGCCAAACAATTTCAATTTATCCTGAATAAGTTTCTCCACTTTTTTCAATGGCTTAAAATCTGCCGGCCATTTCATCAGTCCATCAAACAATGCCTTCAGTTCTGACTCTTTTATTGCGGTAACCGGTGAAGCATTAAAATCTTCAGCAGTAGCTTTGCGCAAGCTCTGCCACCATTTCTCAGGGGTTTGGTAAGTGTATGGAAGAGGATTCTGCTTCACTTCGTCTAATCGTTCCTGTAACTCAGACAAAAACTGTTGTTCCATTTGTTTGGCAAGCGCTTTTGCATCCGGTTCACCGTTCTCAATTAAAAACTGGGTGTACACTTCTCGTGGATTGAGGTGTTTATCAATCAGTGCATAAAGTTGAGGTTGTGTGAACTTCGGCTCATCGCCCTCGTTATGACCATGGCGGCGATAGCAAACCATGTCGATAAAAATGTCGCTATTAAATTTCTGGCGGTATAAAGTTGCTATTTCTGCAACCTTCACCACTGCTTCTGCATCATCGCCATTCACATGAAATACAGGTGCGTGTACCATGGCTGCCAGGGAAGTACAATAATCCGAACTGCGGGCATCTTCAAAGTCGGTAGTGAAACCGATCTGGTTATTAATAACGAAATGCATTGTTCCGCCTGTATAGTAACCTTCCAACTTACTCATTTGTAAAACTTCGTACACGATACCCTGGCCTGCAACAGATGCATCACCATGAATCAATATCGGAAGTATCTTATCATAATCACTATTGTACAACACATCTGCCTTACTACGTGCAAAACCAATAACCAGCGGATCTACTGCTTCAAGGTGAGATGGATTGGGGCATAATTTTAAGTGTATCCTGTTGCCTGATGCAGTTTCAACATCACTACTAAAACCCTGGTGATATTTTACATCACCGGTTCCCATGGTTGTATCAGGAGTAGCGGTGCCTTCAAATTCAGTAAAAATTTGTTCGTAAGTTTTACCCATGATATTGGCAAGCACATTTAACCTTCCCCTGTGTGCCATACCAATCACTACTTCTTCAACTTCATTTGCAGCTGATGTATTAAGAATTGCATCCAGAGCTGCGATGGTTGTTTCGCCACCTTCAAGACTAAATCTTTTTTGTCCTACATATTTGGTATGCAGAAATTTTTCAAACATTACGCCTTCATTCAGTTTTTGAAGGATGCGTTTTTTCTGATTGATGTCAACAGGCTTTTGTAGCGTATTTTCAATTGCATTTGTTAACCAGGCAACTTTTTCTTCGTTGGTGATGTACATGAACTGGGAACCAATGTGAGTTGTATATGCCTTTTTTAAATGGGCGATAATGTCTTTTAGTTTCACTGTACCAAGACCTGCAAACTTTCCTGCTTCAAATGGGGTTTCGAGGTCTGCTTCACTTAAACCAAAATTTTGCAACTCCAGATTTGCCCCCCTGTCTTTTCTTTCCCGGATAGGATTTGTTTTTGCAATTAAATGCCCTCTCTTCCTGTATCCCTGGATGAGGTTGAAAACAGCAAATTCCTTATCCAGTTGGGCCGACGAGCTTGCTACCTGTCCATTTTGTTTAACGGCAGGTGGAGTTCCAACCCCGGAAATGGCAAAATCATAGCCTTCAAAGAATTTACGCAGTTCAGTATCAACACTTTCCGGATCTTTTACAAAATCATTGTATAAATTTTCTATGTAACCGGGATGGGAATTAGTGATAAACTGGAAATCCTTCATAGCAAATAAATATTTTATCTAATTTGGTTGAAACAGGGATGCAAATATCGGCTATTAAACTTAAGAAATTGAAGCTGAATTCATAAAAAAACCGGAGATTGCAGGAAAAAAATAAAGATAAATAGCATTAAATCAAAAGCATTCCCCTATCTTTGCCGCCCAAAAACAGAATTAAATGGCAAATCACTCAGCTACCAAAAAAGATGTACGTCAGAGTACTAAACGTAATGAACGCAATCGTTATTATGGCAAAACTACTCGTAACGCGATCCGTGATATCAAGGCTATTGAAGAAAAGAAAGCTGCATCAGATAAACTTCCTACTGTTGCCTCTATGATCGACAAATTAGCGAAACGTGGCACCATTCACAAGAACAAGGCTTCTAATCTTAAAAGAAAGCTGGCGTTGAAGGTGAATGCGCTTACAAAGTAATTATTAGTTATACTAAATAAAGACACTGAGCCTGCTATTTTAGCGGGCTCTTTTTGTGTGGGAGTGTGGTGTTATTAAACAAAATAGTAACTTTAGTAAGGTTACAAATAGATACACGGTAATTATTCCGAACGCATCACATGAAAAAAATTTATTTACTTTTTATCGTCCTCACAGCATCTTTGTCTTCCAAAGCACAATATGTAACGCTTGCCGATCCGGATTTTGCAATATGGTTAATGAACTTATACCCTGGATGCTTTTCAGGTTTCGAAATGGATACAACCTGTTTTGAAATCATGAATGAAGAATCTTTGGCTCTGCACAATACTGATCTTGATTTCATTGAAAATCTTGACGGAATACAATATTTCAAATCATTAAAAAACTTAGAAATATCAGGATTTACAGTAGGAAATCCCAACTCAAACGATGTTAAAATCATTCCTGCTTTTCCTAAATCAGTAAAAAGCTTGAAGTGTGCGAACACTCTTTTGGAAAATTTACCGCCGTTGCCAGACTCATTGATTTTCCTCCATCTTTTCGACAACGATTCACTCGTAAGTGTTCCACCCTTTCCAAACAATTTGAAAACTGCTTTTGTTCTGAACTCGCCAACAGCATTACCATTGCTTTCTCCCACTCTTGAATACCTGGAATTTGAATACTTGCAACCAAATATTTTGAATCAAATAATTCCCCTTCTACCTGAAGGTTTGAGAATTCTCAAGTGTGGTGGCTTTGCTAACCTTGGCTTTCAGCAAAATGAACTACCTGATTCGCTCAGGCATTTAGATGTTTATTCTTCAAACTTGAACACATTTCCTTTATTGAATGATTCATTATCCTACTGTAATATTCCAGCTTCTGCGCTGAACTTTTTAAATGCTTTTCCGCTAAATTTAGATACTTTAGTTATATCAGAACAACTTTTACCGCAGTTTCCAGCCTTGCCCGAAGATTTAAAACAGTTAGACCTTAGAACTGTAACTAATTTAAATTGTCTACCACATTTACCTCCTTTATTGAATAGATTACTCCTTCCCTACAATGGAAGTATTAGATGTATTCCTAATTCAGTTAGTGGATTGCAAACTTTCCAATTTCCAATCGTAGTTACCCTACCCCTCTGCTCCCCCATCAACAACCCGAACCATTGCCCTTCCGGGCCGGTGATCACAGGTACGGTTTTTTATGACAATAACAGCAACGGGGTTAAAGACGCCGGCGACAACTTTCGGTCAGGCGTAGCCGTTAGCCACAGTAATGGTACTGTTGCCTACTCAAATGCGGCAGGCTATTTTGAATTGTCCGGCGATATAGGCACCAACAATATTAGCCTTAGCCCTCCACCATTTTATTCCTCGCTTCCCAATTCCGGCAGCTACAATTTCAGCACATATGATACGCTTGTTTTTCAGTCGTATGCCTTGCAGCCTGCGGTAACGGCTGATAGCGTAGTCATTTCCGTTATACCAGACGTAAGTGCACGGCCGGGCTTCAGCCACCGCTCTCTGCTTGTGTGGGAAAACGTAGGTACCACAACGGTAACGCCTGCCATAACACTACGATACAATAATGCGCAGCTTAGCTTTACCGGTTCTGTTCCGGCAGGTGCTACCAGTAATGGAAATACCATTACCATCCCTGCTGTGGCCATCGTACCCGGTGAGATAAAAACAGTAAGTGTCCAATTTGCAGTGAGTGCAAGTGCTCCCTTGGGTGATACCATCCAATTTATTGGAAAAGCACAGGCAGGAAGCGCAATCATGATGGATAGTGCATACAGCATCATCCGCGGATCTTACGATCCCAACGACAAAAACGCCACGCCCGTGCTAAGTCCGCAACAAGTGGCGGAAGGCACTTGGATCAACTACCTCGTCCGTTTTCAAAATACCGGCAACGATACTGCTATTAACGTGGTGGTTACCGATACACTCGATGCGCAGCTCGACCTCAGCAGTTTGCAGGTAATGGGAGCTTCTCACCCTGCGGTAACAAAGCGCAATGGCAGAAACCTCAGCCTGGAGTTTTACAACATCATGTTGCCGGACAGCAATGTAAATGAACCAGCGAGTCATGGCTATATCCGCTTTAGAGCAAAGCCGCTAAGTTCAGTAGTTGCCGGTGGTATCATTCCCAACTATGCTGATATTTATTTTGATTACAACAGCCCGGTTACCACCAATACTACAAACACAACCGTACGTGCAACAGTGGTTCCGCTGAGCCTGCTCTCCTTTAAAGCTTTGCAGGATGGAGAAAAAGCCTTGCTGCGCTGGTCAACTGCCAGTGAAATTAACACCCGGGCTTTTGAAATTGAACAAGGCAGCGATGGCAGAATATTCAACCGCGTTGGTATAGTAGCTGCGCTGGGTAGTGGAGATCATGCCTATTACTTTGCAACGCCCATACTGCACGACATTTCCTACTTCCGCCTAAAGATGATTGACATCGACGGACGTTACAGCTATTCAGAAACAAGGACGCTGAAGAAAGTTAAAAGTGAAAAAGCTGTTTATGTGGTTACCAATCCTGCACGGAATATCTTAACCATAAACTGCCTCAATAAAATGTATGTGGGATCTAAAGCGGTGCTGATCGATCAATCAGGAAGAAAAGTAAAAAGCTTTACTATCCAGGGCGGCTTGCAGCAGGTAGATATCGCTGCTATGGAACCGGGGTTGTATTATTTAAAAACGGCGGCTGGGGTGGTGGATTTTGTGGTGGGTAGGTAATGGTATAGATTGGTGAAAATATCGTCTAATAGGGGCTTTTTTAAACACAAGCTATGGTCTTTTTTGCTCCGCCAAAAAAGAACGAAAAAAGGCAGCCCCTATGGCCCCCGCCCAAATGTCCATCCGTTTGGACGGGTCCGCCCGGATGAACATCCGTTCGGACGGGGGATTTACGGCCCGCCCAGGGGGACAGCTATGGTGAACAGTTGTACATGGTGATCTCAGCATTGGAAATTCAAGCTTTTCATCCCTCCCATCAGTCTTTAAAAATTAGAACATGTGCCTTATTCCAACTTCGGAAAAAATTTAGTCAAATTCTAAAAAACTTCAGATTTCTAAAATAAAATAACTTGCAGCTTATAAAAGTTGCTAATGAAATATTTATGCCTGGTAATTACTTCCTGCTTGTTCAATTTTACTTCCCTGGCACAACAATCGCCTTTTGAAAAAAGTGGAGGTAAAAAGACTGCCACTTATTTTGAGGCTATTAACTGGTACAAGGAATTGGACAAAGCTTCGCCGAAAATCTTCCTGAAAAAAATGGGAATCACAGACGCAGGTTATCCGCTGCATTTGGTGATGGTGAGTGGCGATGGAAAGTTTGATCCGGTAAGATGGCATCAGCAACACAAAGTGATCATCCTCATCAACAATGGCATTCACCCTGGAGAACCAGATGGTATTGATGCGAGCATGATGCTGGTAAGAGATATAAAGAATGGCAAGCTGCGTTTACCCGTAAATGTGGTACTCGGGATTATCCCGGTTTACAATATTGGTGGTTGTCTGAACCGAAATTCTTTTAGCAGGGTAAATCAGAACGGACCGGAGGAATATGGATTCAGGGGCAATTCGCAAAACCTGGACCTTAACCGGGATTTTACAAAATGTGATAGTCGCGAAGCGAAGTCATTTGCGGAAATTTTTCACTTCCTGGATCCTGATATTTTTATTGACAACCACGTAAGTGACGGAGCTGATTTTCAGCATACAATGACACTAATTACTACTCAATATGATAAGTTGGGACCGGTATTAGGCACCTGGTTAAAAGAGCAGTTTGAACCAGCTATCTACAAAGGTATGAAGGAAAAAAACCGGGACCTGATTCCCTATGTTGATTTTAATGCAACTGACTTTAGCAAAGGCATGTACATGTTCAATGAAACGCCGAGGTATTCTTCCGGCTATGCGGCACTTTTTAATTGCCTTTCGTTTATACCGGAAACGCATATGCTAAAACCTTATGCAGATAGAGTTACAAGTACTTATCAGCTGATGCAAACTTTTATAGAACAGGCTGCTAAAAACTCAGAAGCATTGATCGCGGAACGGGCAAAAGCAAAACAGGCAACGGTTTCACAAACTTCTTTCCCACTCGGCTGGATCGTTGATACAAGCCATCACACTAACATCATTTTTAAGGGATACCAAACAGATTATGTAAAAAGTGAGGCAACTGGCTTGCAAAAACTTGTTTATAATCATGACAAACCATTTACAGCTGATATAAAATTTTATAACAGCTATAAGCCTGCCGCTGAGATAGAAAAACCTACGGCTTATATCATTCCACAGGGTTGGTATGCTGTGACAGACCTGTTGAAGATAAATGGCATAATCATGACACGCTTTGTAGCTGACACAGTTTTAACCCTTGATGTTTATCATATTGACGGTTATAAATCTGCCAGCAGTCCGTACGAAAAACATCATAAGAATTATGCGGTTAAAACATCTGTTTCCTCAGAAAAAATCAGGGTTTTAAAAGGAGATTACCTGGTAGAATTAAATCAGCAGTCCAATAGGTACATTGTAGAAATGCTGGAGCCTACCGGTGATGATAGTTTTTTTGCCTGGAATTTTTTTGATGCCATTCTACAGCAAAAGGAAGGCTACAGCGATTACCGCTGGGAGAATCTGGCTGCTGAGGTCTTAAAAAAAGACAGCTTACTCAGAGAAAAACTGGAAGCTAAAAAAGCAGTGGATCCTAACTTTAAGGGCAATTCAGCTGCAATTTTGGATTTTATCTACAAAAATTCAGTGTACTATGAGCCGGCGCATCTTCGCTATCCAGTTTACCGGCTCAACCATCTTACACATTGATTATGAGGCGGCTTTATAACAAAATATCGCGTTGAATATTGAAGCCGCTATTGTTGTAAACTGTAATTGATGAAAAAGCTCCTCCGCATCAAAAAAATCTAATAAAATAGCGGTTTCAGGCTGTTGACTTATGATCTTTTTACCTTACCTTCGCTGCCCGTTCAGAAAAAACGGATTAACAATTTTATTTATAAACAAAAAACAGGTAAATGAGCAACTACGAATTGATGGTGATTTTTACCCCTGTGCTTTCTGAGGAAGAGTATAAAGCTGCCCAGAAAAAATACGAAACACTCGTTAAAGAAAACGGTGGAGAAGTAACGCACAGCAAACCATGGGGACTAAAATCACTGGCCTATCCGGTAGCCAAAAAGACTACAGGTCTTTATTGGGTTATGGAGTATTCAGCGCCAACCAGCTTCAATGAAAAGTTGAAAATTCAACTTTTGCGTGACGAATCAGCGATGCGTCACATGTTTACTGTACTCGATAAATACGCCGTTGAGTACAATAACAAAAAGAAAAGTGGCGCACAATATTCAGGAAACGAAAAAGCGGAGGCATAATCATGGCAAAGACTAACGAAATCAAGTACTTAACAGCCATCAAAGCTGAGAAGCGTCCAAAGAAATATTGCCGCTTTAAGAAAATGGGTATTCACTACATCGATTATAAAGATGGTGATTTCCTTAAAAAATTCCTGAACGAACAAGGTAAATTATTGCCACGTCGTATTACCGGAAATTCTTTGAAGTTTCAGCGTAAAGTGAGCGAAGCTGTAAAGAAAGCCCGTCAAATGGCGATCCTACCTTATGTTACGGATTTAATGAAATAAGAATTTTTCACCACCCTAACCCCTTATAACTATCGGGAGAAAGCTCTGAGCCTGGCGAAGAGTTGGGTAAAAATGCAAAACAATGCAGGTAATACTAATACAAGATGTAAACAATTTGGGCGGTGTTAATGAACTGGTAACTGTAAAGAACGGTTATGGTCGTAACTTCCTGATCCCTAGTAAATTAGCTATTGAAGCAAGTCCTTCCAACATGAAAATGATGGAAGAAAAGAAAAAGCAACAAGTTAAAAAGGAAGCTAAATTATTAGCTGAATTAAATAGCGTAATTGCTGTTCTTAAAGAAGGTGCTTTAAAAATTGGTGCTAAAACAGGTACCAGTGGTAAGATTTTCGGTAGCGTTACTTCAGTTCAGATAGCTCGTGCTATCAAAGAACAAAAAGGGTACGAGATCGACCGTCGTCGCATCACTATTATTGATGAAGTGAAAGAATTGGGTCTTTACAAAGCGAAAATTGATTTTGGTAACGGAAGCGAAACCGAAGTTGAATTTGAAGTAATAGCTGAATAAACCTCACTTTACCTATATTTTTTAAAAACCCGCCCTTACAGGTGGGTTTTTTGCTTTCTGTCAGGTAAACCCCTCCAAAAACTCCAATTAATATTTTTTTAAAAACTATAGGTTTTAAACTGAAATCACTATCTTTAACAGGTATTTAATGGTTTTAGTTTCTTTGCTATTGGCTGAAGTAGCTTTTTTGAAGTCGGATTCAGTTCATTGTAACAACTAAATCATTTTTTTTATTTTTTATTTTTTAAAAGTTTTTACAATGAACATTTACGTAGGAAATCTTAGTTGGACAATGACCGACGAAGATTTAAGCAATCTTTTTACCCAGTATGGTAGTGTTACCAGCGGTAAGATTCTTAAAGACAAAATGAACGGCCGCAGCAAAGGTTTTGGTTTTGTTGAAATGGAAGACGATGAAGCAGCTCGTACTGCAATCGCTAACCTTAACGAAACTGAAGTTATGGGTCGCAAATTGATCGTTAACGAATCACAACCTCGCCAGGAAGGTGAAGGTGGTTATAAAAAACGCAGCGGCGGCGGTGGTGGATACGGCGGCGGCGGCGGACGTAGCAGCGGCGGTGGATACGGCGGCGGCG
>CAZCAA010000034.1:0-24545 GCA_964496585.1 uncultured Ferruginibacter sp. | reverse complement strand
CCCTACCCTTTTACCTGTTTCCATTACTTACAATTGTAACAGGCAATGAAAAAGCGGATTCTTACTACCCTATTGATAACCAGTTTATTTGGATCAACGTCCATTGCGCAGGATGTAATAAGGCAGGCTCCATGCTCCAACGAATTAATTACTCACCAGGTAGATAGTATCAAAAACGAATTTTCACAAAAAGGATTTATAGTAGTAAAAGAAGCATCTGTAACGATGGAAAGCGAGTACGAAATGCCGGTAGTGGTTCCCCTGACTGCAGGTACCTGGTATCAATTTGTGTTTATTGGCGAGATTACTTCAAAACTGTACGAAGTGCGTATGTACGATTGGAATGAGCGACAAGTTGTTTACCAGAAAAAAATGTGGGGTGATGTAGATGGCAGTGTTATCAGCTTTTCTTACATACCTCCGTTTAGTGAATATCATATGATAAAACCAGTTCAGGTAAATAAGAAAAAAAAGAAGGGGCTTTGCGGCTATGTAATGTTGTTAAAAAAAGTGCAATAGGTGGAAAATAATAAGATTACAATTATCAAATTCAGAAAAGTTTCTTCGAGTACAACATAAAGAAATTATAAAAGGGATTCAATTTAATGTTGAATCCCTTTTCTATTTGACGCAGATTTATTCTTCTGCGTTAATTAAATACTTCTTAAACATTCTATTACCAACCGGTAATAACATCATATTATGGAGCCAGTGAAATTCTGATTTGAACACCTGCTCTTGTATTGGTTGTAGGTGCACTTGATGAGATATATGGTTTCACTTTACGCTGGTCATAATACAACTTGATGTTGATGCGATTATTCAGGAAATAATCAATAGTAGGACTGATGGTGACTTCCCTGCTACCACCTGTTGCAAAATTATTATCCTGATCCAGTCTGCTGTTTGCAGTAACGTTATCGCGTATACGATAATCTATGCGGAAATTAATCTCGTTATCAAGCTTATTGGTTTGATCTTTACTCAGGAACTTAGGCAACTTTAATGGGAATTTCAATCCTCTTTTACGATATCCGGCTCCAATTACAAATTCTGTACTACGTACCTCACTTAACTGATAATCATACAGGCTTAAACTTAACTGCCTTGATTTAGAATATTCAAACTTTGCCTGTACCTGGTTGGTAAACATCATATCAAAACCAAGCAAAGGTGAAAATTGCTCCTGAATAGTTACGTTTGGCACCAGGTAATAGGGTGTAAATGAATTGGCAGATGAATCATAGAAAGATGGATATCCATAACGGGATACATCCTGGTAAAGTAATGCAGAAGTAAACCCGTTCATTGATAAGTTACCATTGTAACCATGCGATACACTAAAGTTGGTAAATATTTTTTCCAACCCTTTTATTTTCGTTAATCCATTGTAATCGATCTTCCAGTTTGGTTTTGGTAAAATACTGCGGAAAGGATTCGATTTTACTTTTTCATTATTTTGCTTTATCAAAGAAACAGTATTTGGATCTTTTCCTGTGTATGCTGCGATAAAAGATGGAATTAATACATCAACTGAATATTTTCCATAGCCATAATAATAATCTCCTACCTGCCTGTTAGCCGTATAAGGATTTGCTTTACCTAAACGGGCTGATAATATTTTTCTGTTAGCCTCAAATGTTTTAAAGGTTGCAGATACCCTGTTAGGATCAAATTTTCCGAATAACGTATTGAAGGCAATATATGATACATCAAATCCTCCACCTGCATATGGATTAAGGTGATTGAATTTTGGATTTAACCCCAATCCTGATGTATCAACAAACCTGAATGTTTCACTGTAATTTTTAGTAAATGTTTTTCTAATGTCTACACTAATAGTAAGATCCCTCACTGGTTCCAACTGAGCAGAAATTGTAATTCGCTGATCAAAATTCTGCTGAAACACGGAGTTAAATGTTGTATCTCTCGTGATCAGACCTTGTTGCGCTTTTCGATTCAACCAACCAGTATCAGGCTGTTTACCTAAGATAAAATCAAAACCGGGCGCCATGCTTTTAAAGTTTTGACCTAGAAATTGTGTACTATCATTATAACCTGGTAAACGTGTATTACCCACTTCCGCTATAGAAAAATTAACCTGCTTTACACTCGTCAGTAGTTTTCCAAAAACCTTTCCAAAAGTGCCGATATAAGGTACAGCAGTTTGATCTACGATTCTTCTCTTTTGCAGAATTCGTTTGCCCGTTTTTGTTGTAACAGAATCTTTCACGATCTTAACCCTGTTCTTCCATTTTTCCTTATCAGCTTTATTAGAAGGCAAATCCAACTGGCGCAACCATTTTGATTTTTGGTACAATCTCGTAAAATCAAATTGTGCAGTCGCTTCTTTTTGCTGGCCATTCTCCAGGAAATTTCCAAGATCAACAGCCAACCTCGAAGCGCCGATCCAGCGATACACTGCCTGGTATTTTATATTAACTGTTGTCCAATCCAGCAAAGGCAATTTGCTTGTAGGAACAGTATAGGAGAAATTAGCTGTCTGATTAAACACCGTATTCCTGCCGCCTTTTAATAAATTCTTCCACACCGTGTCTTTTTTCTCCGGCGTATTCAACCTTCCATAAGGCTCATCCATCCTGGAGTTATTGGTAGCAGTATAATCAAAGTTGATAGACCTCGTAAAGTTCCATCTTACAATATAATCACGCTGAAAAATAAAATACTTGTCGTAAGTTTCAGGTATCTGGTATTTAGATGTACCAACGCTTCTTGGCCTGATAGCACCAAATTGCCTGCTTACATCTGCCCGGAAACTTAACTGAGATGGTACATAATTAAAGTTAAAATCCTTTATGAGATCGAACCAATGTGTTTTACTTTTCTTAAAGATTTTTTTGAATGGCTCGATATATTTCGGCTGCGGCGCAAAATTATAACCCAATGCACCACGGTGACGCGTAACCTCATTATTTTCAATGAGCGGATTATGGTTTACCGTTTTGATGTACGAATAACTTACATCAATATTTTCTATATCATAGATCTTTGGCTTTTTACCGTTTGTTTTGTTTTTTCTTACGTTGGTAAAATTCAGTGTTTTTACAGAAGTAAAATCTACAGCAGCATTTTTGATAGAATCCCGCTGGGCTTTGTCAACTGCATTTAATTTATCTTTCAATTTAATATCAAGATCGTATGGATCGTATTCCGGCGTACTAACTGTTTGAGAATAGCTGGCAAAAACAGGAATCGACATGCCGATCTTCTTTGGTAACAATTTTCCCAATTCCAGATTTGCAGCAATATCAAACTGGAAAAAATCATCCCGGTAACGGTCGTTGGCTCTCTGCTCCAGCGTACCAAAACCATTTGAGTGCGTATTGGCAGACAACGACAGTGTTCCGAGGTCAGCTAAGTTTACATCAACCCTGCCTAATGCAGCCCAACCACCTTTCTCATCTATAGAAGATAGTCTAAGCTCATTTACCCAAATCTGCCCACATGCTCCTCCAGGAAAATTAGAATTGGTATTTTCAACTCCTAACAACACGCCCCTTATTTCTCCTAAATTCGGATTGCCCATTACCGCATACACCTGACCGTTAGGTTGATTCTGCCGGTATATCTGCGTTAATGGTGTGGTAGAAAGGTTTCTTAATTGTTTTATCTTGGTAAGTGTGTTAAGATCAAGATCGAGCGAATTGAAGCGGCTCCACAATGTATCATTATAGGCTTCAGAATCAGGATTAAGTGTATTCGGTATCCCTGTTAAATTCAGCGGTATCCTTATCTCATAATAATTACTTACGAAATCGGTACCAATTCTTACCACAGCAGTGAGGTCTTTGTCCTGCATAGTACCTCTTGGATTATTTGTACCATTAATCGTGGCATCTTCTGCGTGTATGTACATCTGCAATTTTCTGAACTGCCTCAAATCTCGGTTAGCAAATGTTTGGAAAACACCTTTCGCATCATTCTTTGCGAGATCACAAAACACTAAGCTCATTGCTTGTTCATTCTGCAAAAGGTTCACGCCATTGTTGCTAAGTGTTTGCACCCTTTGAATTTCGGTAGGCGTACGATAGGGCAATGGATTACGCTGATCATTTTCCTCAATACTAACGGCTTCTACATTAAACGGCGTAGATGATGTTGCCGTGTATAAATTGGTAGAATCAATTTTGTATTGAAATTTACGCCAGATATTTCTCGTTAACTGCAGCAAACCAAAACGCATTACAACACTGTCTTCAAAACCAGTGGCAAACATGCGCATAAAACGAATCGATTTAAAGTCTGGAATTGCACCTATCTTTTTATCGTAACTACCAATAGGTATCCTGAACTGGTACCAGGTTTCGCTGCCATTGGTGCCATTTACATAATTGATAGGAACGATCTTTTTATCAACGATAAAATTAGTGCCAATTGCCATGCTGGCGGAAGTGCTGGGCTCTACATCAACTATATATTGAAAATATTCTTCTACCTGGCTGAGGTTATTATCTCTGTTGAGGTCCTCTGCATCAGGATATAATGTTGCTGCATTGGTAAATTCGCCACCGTTGGAAATTGCTGAGTTACCATCAGGGCCGTTATAATTCTTGTAACGGGTA
The DNA here is from genome assembly GCA_964496585.1 of uncultured Ferruginibacter sp. Lineage (GTDB taxonomy): Bacteria > Bacteroidota > Bacteroidia > Chitinophagales > Chitinophagaceae > Ferruginibacter. The sequence continues at coordinate 19,962 of CAZCAA010000034.1, read as the reverse complement.
AGAATACCATCTGATGCACCAAATCCACCATCACGATAATTTTTAAAATCATCGCTCGAAGGATCTCTTAATGCATCCTGATAAGCCCTTGAATTTGTACCAAAATTAGTTGCCAGTGATTGCAGATAAGCATCACGTTTTCTAACTTCACCGGTATCACTTAAACCATCAAATCCCACATCCTGGTAAAGCCGGTCTTCCGGTGCATTATTAAATGCATTGGTTACCTGGTTTGGATATCTTGGTACTCTTCCCCAGATTGTTTCATCTTCCGGCGAAGGTACATTGGGTGTATTCAAGCCGTTTTCATAAAACCTTCTGCCATCCAGCAATATATCTTCCGAAACATTACCCAGGTTAAAATATAATTTACCACCAGAAGATAAACTTGCGTTAGGATTCTGGAGAGAATTTATAAAAGGATCCTGCATCCAGAATTCGATGAATTCAATATTCGCTGTTTCAAAATCGGGTTGATCAATGCTGCGCATCAAGCCTCCAAATTTAGCCTGGCGCTCTGCAGGTTGACTATATAAACCACTTGCATTCAATTTGCTGGTATTGTCTTCATAATTATATGGCCCTTTCTCATAGGGATAATAAGCAAGATCAAAAGTAACCAACTGGCTTTCACCAAAACCCGTAGTTCTTTGCGGAAATATTTCCTTTTGGTATACCTGCCTTACCCTTGGATCGCTTAACAGATTACGATCAGAGATAGGATTATTTTGTCCATCGAGTTGTTGTAAGGTTTGTTCAATTTGATACCAGGCAATTTTAGCCCTGTTTTTTCCGTATGCCAGGCTATTAATTGAGTCTGCTTCGGGAAATAAAGGAGCTGATCCGCCACGTGCCGTCGCGCCTTTTGGTACGGAAGCCAAGGCCCAACTGATTATCGGAAAACGAAGATCTATTCCGGATTTACTTCCTTCAAAATCATCGATATAAACTACCCCATTTTTACCACGACCAATCTGGGGAGCATGTCCCGGTTTAAGGATAGCACCTTCTCCATAAACATTAATAGTAGATGGCGCCGTGGTAGAATAAAAAGGCAGTTTGTCAAGAATTTTTGTAAGCCTTGGAATTTCTTTTCTATAATTCAGATCTGCTCCATACATCGTGTTTCGGATTGGATCTTCATTGTAATTAACTTTAGTAAAGAATGGGCGCTCACCTAATCTAACTACAGTTGCTCCAACAGATAGTTGTTCCTTCACGGTATTTTTAACAGTATAATCCAACCTTAATCCCATGTAATTGCGTTGCTGCAACCCAAAAGAGGCATTGTTTTCAAAATTAACCTGTACAGGCAATCCTGCATTCAGGATAGCCTGGTTTGTCATTTTAATGGTACCAAGATCGTAATTGATATCATAGTCTACGCCTTCCTGTAAGGTACGGCCACCGGCACTAACGGTAACGGACCCTTTGGGAATATTGTAACCGATGCTGATCTCCGATGATCCCGAGGTTTTAGCGGTTCCTTTTAACAGAAACCTGTTGAGGTTTGGAAACTGCTGCGCTACTGCTTTGATAGAATCGTATAAAGCATAGTACAGTGTATCTTTAATTTGCGGCAGACCTGGATCTGTATAAATAGACTTCGCCAAATCTCGTCCAAAAGGTTCCAGTACCGGAAAAGTAACCCTGCTGTATTGAGAATTAACTGTAAATCCTTCCACATAATCAAATACACCATCGGGTTGAGGGTCTAACTGGCTATTTAGTCTGTCTAAATTTATCAACGAAATAATTGGTGCACCCTGGTTCAGGTCACCGAATGGAACATATCTTTTTTCTCCAAGGCCTGGTTCCTGGTACAACACATCCAATTTAAAATCTGTTGGTGTTAAAACACCATAACCAATTGTGTAAACATTCTTCAACATCAAATCCCAAATGGGTAGCGACGGTCGCTGCGAAGTGGCTTTCAATAACTTCAGGAATAATACTGCCTGCGTGGCCGAAGTGGTATCTGGAGGAACATCCTGAGAAAATTCACCAACCTGGAAGATCTTTCCGTTGTACGAATATTGATAAGCAACACCCAAAACCTCATCCGTTTGTAAAGGTTGGCTTAATGATAGTGAACCTACCTGATAATTATAAGTGTATTGGGTTGAATCTAATTTACGGGCAAAAGTTTTTTCAAAATCCTGCACCGGACTTAACTGAAGTGAGATCAGGTTTGAATAAACCAGCGAAGGATTACGGGGGTTTGGAAATGACAACACCTGATCGTACAAATTGTTAGACCTGTTGGTTGGGTAAGGAATAGAAGTTAGTGCTGTAACGTTTGGTGAAAAAGGAGCTATTTCCCCAAGATCTGCTAAACCCACAACATCTCTTGTTTCCGTTGTAGTACCGTTGCGGTTGGTTACCCAAACTTCCATTCTTAATATCTGCACCGGACTGGTGATAGCCGGCAGGTTGGACATCACTTTATTGTAATTATCTTTAAAATATTGCCCCACTAGAAAGTGACGGTTCTCTTCGTATTCGTCTGCCTTTATTTCAAATGGTTGAGATGCTGCGCCACCCTGAAGGTTTACACTTTGCCTTTGCGATTTTTGGTTAGCCAATACGGCGGTAACAAACAATTTACCAAATTGCAACTGCGTTTTTAATCCAAACAGTTGCTGGGCACCAGGAATGAGCGTACCTCTTGATGGGAAAGCAACATTACCTGCCTCAAATCTTTTCAATATCTCATCGTCTTTACCTGTGTAATCCAGTTTCAATTGGTTATCCAGATCAAAAGTGGCTTGTGTGTTATAGTTAATGGGGAATTTCAGTTTATCCCCGATGCTGGCGTTAACGTTTAACTGGGCATTCATATTAAAATCGAGGCCTCCATTTTTCCTGGCTCTTTCAGGCAAGGTTGGATTGTCAATTTTCTGTCCCTGATATCCTGCGGTAATATCAACATTACCTTGTGGACTGATCTCTATCTTACCATTTCCGAATAATCGGTTGAAGAGATTGTCTGTTAACTTAAGTTGTGGCTTAAGCAACTGGCCACGGTTTAATATGCTGGTGGTATTTGCTCTTCTTTGAAAATATTCTACTTCTGCCTGGCGGTTTCTGTACTGCCAGTATTCTTCAAAACTATAAGTTGTAGGAACGCGGTAGTAGCGGTTTCCTATCTTTTCATAAACTGTGTATTGCCGGGTGATGGGATCAAAAACTACTGAATCTTTGATGTTAGCAGGATTGCGAAAGTCGTAGGTGCTGCTGTATTGGCCGGAGACATTGTCTCCATGCCTATCCTGAATGGGATAATGTAAGCCGGAAGTATCTGGGGTTTGTTGTGCTTCTACTGTAAATGCACTGACGGTGATAAGCAGTAGTAAGAAAATACAATAACCCGATATTGTAAGAATTAAATTTTTATTAAGCGACATTCAGTAAATCAGTTAAGGTAGTATTTTCTCAAATGGCTTTTAATGCTTTTTTAATTAATTCTTCTAATTGCGTAATATCAGGTTCTGAACGGATTATTTTTTGAATAGATTGTTCTGCTTGAGTTCTGGTAATACCAAGTGCAGTTAATGCTGTTAACGCATCTTGCTCTAAACTATTGCCCGCCAAATATACGTTTCCTGAAGAAAGTACTTGTTTATTTATTTTATCTTTTAATTCCAGCACCAGCCTTTCTGCTGTTTTCTTTCCTATTCCCTTCACACTTTCCAATAATCTCACATTTCCATTCATAATTGCCCTGTTCACTTCGTCGGGCCTGATAGAGGACAACATCATACGTGCAGTTGCTGCTCCTACACCAGAAACACTGATCAATAACTGAAATATTTCCTTTTCTTCCTTATCGAAAAACCCAAATAATACATGCCCATCTTCTTTTACCTGAAGGTGTGTGTATAATTTACCCTCATTTAAATGCTGAATAGCAGAAAATGTATTTAGGCTGATGTTCACTTCATAACCAACTCCATGAACATCTACATAAACCTGGGCCGGACTTTTATAAGTAAATTTTCCCTGCAAATAAGCATACATAATTTCCTGATCTGTCAGTAGCGAAAATAAGGATAATTTACAAGCTAAGCACCGAAAAAAAACAGGAAGCTTTTTTCCTTTATTTTTGAATTCCAAAATAACTGTATAAATTAAAATAAAATTTCATTCATGCAAAAAATTACTGCAGCAATAACAGGTGTTGGAGGATATGTGCCCGAATACAGGTTAACCAATCAGATTCTCACAACGATGGTAGATACCAACGACGAATGGATCAAGAGCAGAACGGGAGTAGAAGAAAGAAGGATTCAAAAAGGTGAAGGCCTGGGCAGTAGTGATATGGGAGTGGAAGCCGTAAAGGAACTTTGCAAAAAAAGAGGGATTGATCCTGCTGAAATTGATTGTTTGATTTGTGCTACGGTTACACCCGACATGGTTTTTCCGGCAACAGCCAATATCATTTGCGATAAAGCGGGTATGATGAATGCTTTTAGTTTTGATGTAGGTGCGGCCTGTTCAGGCTTTTTGTATGCCCTCACAACAGGAACCGCCCTGGTTGAAAGTGGCAGGTATAAAAAAGTGATCGTTGTAGGAGTAGATAAAATGAGTAGTATTATAGATTACAGTGATCGGGCAACCTGTATTATTTTTGGCGATGGAGCCGGAGCTGTGCTGTTGGAACCATCAATAGACGAAAATGGCGTATTGGATAGCATTTTAAAAAGTGATGGCAGCGGAAGGCAATATCTTCATATGAAGGCCGGTGGATCAGTGAAACCTGCTACCGTAGATACGGTTTTAGCAAAAGAGCACTACGTTTACCAGGAAGGACAGGCTGTATTTAAATTTGCCGTTAAAGGAATGGCAGACGTTAGTTATGAATTGATGCAGCGTAATAATCTAACAGCAGATGATATCGCTTGGCTGGTTCCACACCAGGCCAACCTTAGGATAATAGATGCAACCGCCAACCGCATGAACCTTCCGAAAGAAAAAGTAATGATCAATATTCAGAAATACGGCAATACCACCGCCGGCACGCTCCCACTTTGCCTGTGGGATTGGGAAACAAAACTGAAAAAGGGCGACAATATCATACTGGCTGCGTTTGGAGGAGGTTTTACCTGGGGAGCAACCTGGATAAAATGGGCATACGATACAAAGTAGTTAGCGAGAATAGCCTTCGCTGCAGCAACTTTTCAGGCATTTAATTGTTTTAAAGCCTTGTAGTTACTGCCGCAATCCATGTTGATTATTTCACGTAGATAAGCTGTGGTAATAATTTTAAGTAAATTTGAGTAATACTAAAAAAGGTTTATGCAGAAGATAATTTCCTTATTTGTTTTGGTGATTTTTTTTTCTTTAAATGGACAAGCCCAGTTTACCCGTTATGTTATCCAGTTAAATGATAAGGGAACAAATTCTTATGCGATAAATAACCCGTCGCAATATCTTAGCCAGCGTTCCATCGACAGAAGGACCCGTTACAATATTGCTATAGACAGTTCAGATCTTCCTGTAACAGCACGTTATATCGACAGTATCAGGCTTGCCGGAGATGTAACTATTTTAAATATATCAAAATGGCTGAACCAGGTTTCTATCCAAACAACTGATGCCAATGCTCTGGATAAAATTAATAATTTTCCTTTTGTTGTTTCTACGAATGCCGTGGCCTCCAGAAATAGTGCTTCATCTCCTATAAATAAAAAATTAAGCCTGCCGGCAGATAATAATTCGCCTGTAATGCTCCCTTCCTTGGAAAGAATAGCAGATTTTTACAATTATGGATTAAGTGAGCAGCAGGTGAAAATTCATAATGGAGATTTTTTGCATAATCATGGATTCAGAGGAGAAGATATGCAACTAACGGTACTGGATGCTGGCTTTTTTCACTACCAAACGCTTCCTACTTTTGATAGTGCACGAATCAACAACCAGATTTTAGGAACATGGGATTTTGTTGCTAATGAAGAAAGTGTAGATGAAGATTATTTCCACGGCATGCAATGTTTTAGTGCAATTGGAGCAAATATGCCCGGCGTGTTTGTAGGTACTGCGCCGAAAGCAAATTTCTATTTATTTCGTACAGAAGATGTTGCCAGTGAATATCCGATTGAAGAATTTAATTACGCTGCAGGGCTGGAAAGAGCTGACAGCCTTGGTGTTGATATTACGTCAACATCTCTTGGGTATACAGAATTTGACAGTCCCAGTTTAAGCCATACTTATACAGATATGAATGGCAATACCACCATGAGTGCCAAAGCTGCGGACTGGGCAGCAAAAAAAGGGATGTTGATGGTAATTGCTGCGGGTAATGAGGGCAACAGCTCATGGCATTATTTAACCACTCCTTCTGATGCCGATAGCGCGCTGTCGGTTGGTGCTGTTGATGTAGCGGGTATTACCGCCAGCTTTAGCGGTTATGGCCCATCCAGCGATGGACAAATTAAACCTTCCGTTGCGGCCGTAGGATCAGGTGCTGTTGTTGCCAATCCGAACTCCGGTCAACCAATATTAAACAATGGAACTTCTTTTGCCTGTCCGAATATGGCAGGAATCGCCACCTGTTTGTGGCAGGCTTTTCAAGAAATAAATAATATGGGAATTATAGATGCATTGCAACAATCTGCCAGCAGATCTGCGAATCCCGATGACCGGCAGGGTTATGGTATTCCAGATGCCAAAAAAGCGTTTGTAATGCTGCAAAAAAGATTATTTACCAAAGAATCATCTATCAGTGGATGCTTTGCAAACTTACAGTTTACTGTAAAAACCGATAATACAATGTTGGTAGAAATTGAAAGGAAAGCTGCCGGAGAATTATCTTATACTACTATTTCAAGCTTACAGGATAATGGAAATTACGGCAGCCATACATTTAATTTTGCTGATGATATTTCAAATCTTACTACCGGCAATATTTCTTACAGATTAAAAATGACTATTGCCAGCGATACCAGTTTTTATCTTGATTCGATGATGGTGAATTATGCAAATAGCTGTGAAGATGTTTCTGAAAATTCGATCCGAATCGGGCCTAATCCCGTTTCAGGAAACCTGAATATAACCATTGGCAGAACAGACAATGTAAAAGTACAGATCATCATGAGTAATGCTGCCGGGCAAAGGGTTTACAGCAATAGTTTTGAACAAGCAGCGGGTTTGCAAACTAAACTTATTCCGATGCAGGCAATGAGCAAAGGCGTATATTTTGTTTCAGTTTATATCAACAATAAAAAGGAACTAACTAAAAAAATACTAAGGCAATAAAGTGTTTGTAAATACAGCTACAAACATGCTGTCAGCTTTTTCTTCATAACCTTTTAAAAATTCCATCTGCAGCAATTGCAGGTTGAATTTTTCTTTTATAAAACCTACTACCACTTCATTCTCCTTGTTAAAAACCGAGCAAGTCATATAAAAAAACAATCCGCCATTTTTTAATTGAGGAATTACGTTTGAAACAATTCTCTTTTGTTTTTCTGTAAATAGATCAATTGTATTTTCCCGGAAATAATAAAGCTGTTCGGGAGTACGGCTCCATGTGCCGCTACCGGTGCAAGGCGCATCACAAATTATGAGATCAAATTTTTCTCCACGTAAAGCAGCTTGCCCTTTTTCAAGATCTGCAGCAATTTTTTTATAAATATTAACGCCTGCCTCCTGCAATCTTTTTTGCAAATTAAATAAAATATTTTCTCGTATATCCGATACTGTTAGTTTCAATTTACCTTTTAACAGATCATTTAATAAGATTGATTTCCCTCCACTGGCTGCGCAACAATCCCACACAGAAATAGGAGGATCAGGAGGAAAATAATGCCTGTTCTTTTCCAGGAAATTAAATACCTGCTGCGAGTTTCGATCCTGCACCACGGCTTCCTTATTGATCTTTATCAGTTTTTCCAGGGAAGTGTTATTAATCAGTTGCAGGCATGTGGTTTCTTTTTTTTGAAAACCAATTTCTGCTGCAGTTAATTTTTCTATCACTATTTTTTCTTTCCCTGGCCTGGTGCGCAGGAATAAAAAAGGCTGTTTTAAAAAGGAAAGCGCAAACAGCTCCTTTTCAATCTCTCCAGAGAGCTTGTCAACAAAAGGAAAAATATCCCGGGAAGTAATTTTAAGATAACCAAGTTTATCTATAACGGAATCGCATATTCGCTTATTTAATTCCGGCTTTAATTCTGAAAGCAGTTCATTACTGCTATTCTCCGAAAGAAAAACCCCGGCTAAGATCCTTTCTTCTGCCGATAGCTCTGGCAATGCTTTTCCTAATCTGAAATAATGATAACAAAGAGACGAGATGGACCTTCTGTCGCGGGAGCCATACTTTTTCTCGGCAGCAAAAAAAGATTTTATATGATATCCAAATGGTTTACTTCCATCATAAGAGCCGATAATATTAACGGCCGATGATAAGTAAGAATGGAAGCGGCTCATAAATATTAATAATATTGAAAGCGGGTTGCAAAAGTTTCACCCTGGTTTAGGAAGATGAATTACAGATCGAGCAATGCATCAACAGGATCTTTTCCAAACAACATTAAAGCAGGGTTTTCCAGTAGTTGCTTAACCAACACGAGAAAACCAACAGATTCCCTACCATCAATAATGCGATGATCGTAGCTTAAAGCCACATACATCATGGGCTTAATTACAACCTGACCATTAACAGCCATTGGCCTTTCAATAATATTGTGCATTCCAAGTATAGCACTTTGCGGAATATTGATGATAGGCGTACTCATCATTGAACCGAAGATGCCACCATTGGTGATGGTAAATGTTCCACCGGTCATTTCTTCAATTGTAAGTTTGTTATTTTTTGCTTTTGTTGCAAGCTCAACTACAGCAGCTTCAATTCCCGCCATACTCAGGCTTTCTGCATTTCTTATAACAGGCACTACAAGACCTTTGGGTGCACTAACCGCGATAGAGACATCACAATAATCATGATAAAGAATATTTTCACCGTCGATATAAGCATTGACCGATCTAAATTGTTGCAACGCATAGCAACAGGCTTTCACAAAAAAGCTCATGAATCCTAAGTTTACGCTATGCTGCTCTTTGAATTTATCCTTGTATTTCTTCCTGATCTCCATTATTGCACTCATATCTACTTCATTAAAAGTAGTGAGCATGGCTGTAGTATTTTTTGCTTCTACCAAACGCCTGCTGATAGTTTTCCGCAGGTTACTCATTTTTTCCGCTTTTTCATTACGGTTAAATAATTCTATACCTGGTTTACGACCAGGATTGCTGAGCGCCTCCAGTACATCCTGCTTCACGATCCTGCCATTGCTGCCAGAAGGAGTGATATTTTTACTGTCTACTTTTTTGTCGGCTATAATTGCAGCCGCTACAGGTGTAGCTTTTACTGCCTCAGCAGAAACAACTTCTTCCTTTTTAACTACCGGTGCTGCGATAGGTTCCGTTGCAACTTGTGCTGTAGAAGTTGGCTTTTTTTCAGTTTCTTTAGCTGCTGCGACAACTTCTGCTTCAGGCTGTTGAGCATCAGTATCAATAGTACAAACAACATCGCCTATCGCAAGCGTATCCCCTTCCTTTGCTACCTGCTTAATTATTCCGGCTTTTTCTGCGTTAACCTCAAATGTGGCTTTTTCACTTTCCAATTCAGCAATCACTTCATCACGATTGGCCCATTCCCCATCAGATTTCAGCCATTTTACAAGTGTAACTTCACTAATACTTTCACCTACTGTTGGTACTTTTATCTCTATAGCCATTATACTAATTGATTAATTCGCAAATTTCGGGGAAAAAACAGGATAAATAAAATTGATTTCCACCCGATAAAACTTTTGATCTCTTTTTTAATATTCTTGATTATCGTAATAACATTTAGAGAAAATTTAATTATCTTTAAATCTTTCAAAATGTGTTTGCAACCAAAACAATTGCTACATAAACGATTATCCACTCCTATAAACACCAGATTAAAACGGAGAAGTTATAAACTTCCCATTAATTTTGCACCTCCTTTGATATCTGAAATATAATTTAAACATTTGTGTATGTTCAACAAATTTAGATCTGCTGCTGTGTTTTCAAGTTTAATGCTTGTTACAACAGGGATCAATGCCCAGCTCAATATTAACAACGCTTCTTTTGTTATAGAAGCTAATGCTGTAGTAACAGTACAGGGCAACGTACAAAGCAATGTGAGCATCGGAGGTGCCGGAAAAATACTGCTGAAAGGCAATTCCGTTCAGACAGTAAACATGAATGGCTCTACTATTCCGAATCTGGAAATAGACAATGTTAGTAATGTAAATCTTATCAGTAACGTATCAATCGGTAACGAATTATTGCTTACCAACGGATTGCTTTCTATCGGCAACAACAGCCTGATCATAAATAATACCGCCAGCATTTCAGGAGCTTCAGCAAGTAAATTTATAGTCACCGGTGGCACAGGAGGAGTTAAGAAAAACAGTCTTGCTGTGGCGGGATTTACTTTCCCTATTGGATTTAGCGCTACCGAATACAATCCGGTAACCATCGTTAACAATGGCACTTCTGATAATTACTCAGTGAGAGCAACCCAACAGGTACTAGCGAATGGCGTAACACCTGCCACTACGGGTTTTGCCAATAATTCATGGATTGTTGCTGAAGAAGTAGCAGGGAATTCGAATTTAACTATTACTGCTAACTGGAATGTAGCCGACGAACTTAGTGGCTTTAACAGAGCTAAAAGCGGTGTAGCCAGGTACACAAGTGGTTCAGATTGGGATTTACCTGCATCCAATGCATTGGCTGCAGCAGGAAGCGGGCCTTATAGCAGAACCAGAGCAGGAATTAATACAGTAGGCACCTTTGCTGTGGCAGACCTTCAAAAAGTAAACAGGGCAACGGTTAATCTAAAAATATTTTTACAAGGAGCTTATACAGGAACCGGCGGTGGTATTGCTGCAGGTTTTATGCGTGATCAGCTAAGAGCAAACAGTGCAATTCCGCTTTCTCAGCCGTATTCTGCTGGTAAGTTTGTACAATTAGGCGTACAGGGTGGAACTGAAACTACAACCGCCTCCGTGTTTAATCCCGCTGCTATCACAGATAACAACATCGTTGATTGGGTTTTTGTTACACTTTTAGATGCAACTGCTCCTGCAACAAAACTTCAAACAAGGGCAGCATTTGTACAAAGAGATGGAGATATTGTTGATGTTGATGGTGTATCAGCTTTATCATTCCCTATCGATCAAAACGGCAATTATCTTATTAGTGTTGGACATAGAAATCACCTTAGTGTAAGAATACCTAACGCAAGCCCCTTAAACCTCGTTGAAAACGGAGCCGCTGCCAGTTGGGATTTTACGACTGCTGCAAACAAAGCTTATTCTGATCCAACCATAACTACAAACACAGCCTTAATTCCGGTAACATTTAGCGGCGTAACAAAATATTGCCTCAGAGGTGGTAACACAGATGGCATGACTAACACCGGAGCAAATGGTAAAACAATTATTTACTCAGGTTCCGGCAATGACAAGAGCACTATTCTTTCAACAGCATTGGGCGGCAATGCGTCATCCAGCCTAACAATCAGCTCTGCCAACTATGCAACCCTTGGAAGATTTGATCTTAACATGAACGGTTCAGTAATTTATTCAGGTTCAGGAAATGATCCGATCATTATTTTAAATGCTTTAGGTGGTAACACATCAGTTACAGCTAAAGAACATCTATAATTCAGTTTTTAAAACAGCAACATGAAAAGAATTTTAATTTATTTTTTTATTTTATCAGGTAGTTTAAAAAGTTTTGGCCAGGGTGAATGGGTAAAAGCTTCAATAGACAACGCAATTGCGCCAAACAGTACGGGATTATATATCAGTACGAATACAGAGTTTGATGCAAATAAATGCGACAATATTGTGTTTACTGTAAGGGTTCCAAAAACAGCGGGTAACAATGTAGTTGTTACAGAAAGCTTTCATGCAGCTTCTATTGCACACATTACATTTGCCATTCAAAAACTTAATGTAGATGATGGCACCTGGTATTATTACCTTGTAAATGGAACGGGATCTGTATTGGCCGCTACTGGCACCATCTACCCTATCAATACATCACTTAAATTACTGGAACTTACTTACTCCGGTGGTAGCAGCAATGGTAATGTTGAACTTGCAAACATTGAAAATGATATCCCGGGAAATGCTTTTATACGTCCGCAATTTTATATTCAGCTTAATGTTGGAGATGTAACAAAGTACGACGAAATGTTTTATGGCACTGCAGGCGCAATACCAGTAAACAACCTTCCCGTAACAGGTGATGATTTTGTAGGTACTGCTTCAGCAGTGGTTTTACCTGTAAAATTCCTTTCATTTGAAGCTAATAAAAATAACAACAATGCAGTATTAAGTTGGAGTGTTCAGAATGAGTCTGCAATTACAGATCATTACGAAATTGAAAGAAGTTTTAATGGACGTGATTTTGAAATGATCGGCTCTGTAGTTGCCAGGAATAATGGCAATGCAAATAACGACTATGGATCTACGGACCAGAATATATCGGCACTTCGTTCTAATGGAAAAATTTATTACAGGGTTAAGCAGTCAGACAGAGATGGCAGACATATTTACACCGAGATCAGAAGTGTAAGGCTGGACGGTAAAACTTTTGACGTAAGCGTTTATCCTAATCCGGTAGTTTCTAACAGTACTGTAAATATTGATCTTGCTAAAGAAGGAAAAATAACAGTAATGATAGTTGATGCAACAGGAAAAAAGGTAAATTCAGTTTCATTCAATGGTACAAAAGGTTTAAATAAATATTCCTTAAATATGAATCAACTGGCATCAGGTACTTATCTTGTTAAAGTACTTAGTGGTATCGAAAACAAAACCATTTCTGTAGTAAAAAAGTAATCTTAGATTAAACATATTAAAAAGCCCGGCATTTAATTTTGCCGGGCTTTCTTATTCAGAAAAATGTTGCCGAAATAAAAAGTGAGCATCAGATGCTCACTCAATTTATATTTCTAATTTTATTTTAAACTCCCAGATAACCTCTTAGCTGATTACAACGAGAAGCTGATCTTAGTTTAGTGATGGCTTTATCTTTGATTTGCCTTACACGTTCTCGGGTAAGATTGAATCTTTCTCCAATATCTTCCAAACTTAGCGGATGATCTATCCCTATTCCGAAAAAGAATCGAATCACTTCATTCTGGCGGTCTGTAAGAGTGCTAAGAGAACGTTCTATCTCTGTTTTTAGAGAAGCATTCACTGCAAGCTCATTATCGGTACTTTGCGCATTATGGTTTACCAGCACATCAATTAAAGTACCTTCTTCCCCATCAAAAAGAGGTTGATCCATACTCACATGCCTTGCAGACATACCAAGTGTTGCTGCAATTTCTTCCGCATCTATATCCAAAAGAAATGAAAGTTCCTCTGGTGTTGGCTCCCTTTCAAACTCCTGTTCCAGTTGAGAAAATGCTTTGCTGATACGATTGGTTAAACCAACCTTATTTAACGGTAAACGTACAATCCGTGATTGCTCGGCCAGAGCCTGCAAAATGCTTTGCCTTATCCACCATACGGCATAAGAGATAAATTTAAATCCACGGCTTTCATCAAAACGCTGAGCTGCTTTTATAAGTCCCAGGTTGCCTTCATTTATAAGATCAGGAAGGGTTAAACCCTGATTTTGATATTGTTTTGCTACGGAAACCACAAACCTAAGATTTGCCTTGGTTAATTTTTCAAGTGCAGCCTGGTCGCCTTTTCTAATGAGAATAGCCAGTTCTACTTCTTCTTCGGGGCTAATAAGTTCTACTTTTCCTATTTCCTGTAAATATTTCTCCAGGCTTTGGCTTTCCCGGTTGGTGATAGATTTGGTTATTTTCAGCTGGCGCATACTCATAAGGCCGTAGGTTTTGGGGGTTAACTAATTAAATTATCAAATGTTAATTAGCTTAACGTAATTTAATGTTATTATCGTATGTGAACAAAAAAAATAATGTGTTCGAAAGGTTAGAAAAATGAGATCTGGCTTAATTAATCGGCATTAAAGACATTTTTACAGAACAGAAATTCTGAAAAAGTTGTTCTTCCCAACCTCGATGAAAAAAGCCAGGCAGAGGAAGCTCGAAAAATGTCTGTTAAATGAGAAAGATTTAACTTAATCCAGTTGTCAAAAAAAATAAATCGACTATAATTAAAAATAAACGGATAAATATTTTGTCAGGTTAATTTTTTTTCTATAATTGCACCGTACAAGGTTTTAAAAAATAAGAATGAGTAAGAAAGTTTTATATACGCTGGAATACCCTGTTAGATGTTCACCCGGTATTTTATTTGAATTTTTGAGCACACCGGCAGGATTGCAGGAATGGTTTGCTGATAAAGTAGATGAACGCGATGGTGTTTTTAGTTTTTCATGGAATGGAACGGAAGATAAAGCTGACCTGTTAGATAAAGAGCAGGATAAGTTTATCCGTTTTCGTTGGACTCATGCCCATAAAGATGAATACTTTGAGTTTAGTATAGACCGTTCTGAAGTAACCAATCAAACAATCCTGATTGTAAAGGATTTCGCTGAAAAGAAAGATATAAAAGACCAGAGCCAGTTATGGGAATACCAGGTTAAAGATCTCTTCCATCGCTTAGGCAGTTAAGCTATAAGTGCAGCTAACCTTTTATAACCTTGATCCAGTAAATAAGGAATTTGATCCCAATCATCAAGGCTGAGTTTTATCGCCAGTTTTATAAAATCATTTTTGTCAAATAAGGTAGCGCTTTCCTGTACGGTAAAATCAATCCACGGTAAAAAATTATCAGCTTCAAAATGATGTTGCCATTGGTTTTCGTTAACGCCAATAAAGATGCCTTCCCTTTTAGTAGCGTCAATACGATGCATCGCATCCTTTAAAAGAATTTTATACTTTCCAGCAAGTTGCAGGTTAATACTAAAAAAATTCCCCCACCAAAACATTGTTCTGATGGCAAATATATCTTCGCGGTTAAAAACCCTCGGATAATCCATAATAACATATGGTAACTGAAGATAATTTTCACCTCTAAAAATTTTTGGTGTACTTGATCGCACTTCCAGCGGTATCTCTTCTTTACCTGAGAACGCTTCACTGATTACTGGAATTCCTGCAGAAATAATTCCTGATACTTTTTCAATAATTAATTGTTTAGTTAAAATCCAGTCTACATTTTTTACCAATGAAAGTTCTTTCTCGGAAAGCGTTAATTTTGTTTGATCAGGCATAGTGAAAATTTAGTGCATTTTTCGCCAAACTGCCTGTAGAATTTCCGGGGTATGATAAAAAAATTAGATAAACTCATCATAAGATCATTCATCGGCCCCTTTATAGGTACTTTTTTTATTGCATTCTTTGTTTTAATGATGCAAAGCCTTTGGAAGTACATCGATGATCTCGTTGGAAAAGGGCTGGATCTGATCACCATAGGAGAATTTCTCTGGTATGCAAGTGCTTCTCTGCTGATGCTTGCCATGCCAATTGCCATTCTCATTTCTTCTATCATGACCTTTGGTAACCTGGGTGAAAGTTTTGAATTGGTTGCCATCAAAGCTGCAGGCATTTCATTGCTAAGATTTATGAGGCCGTTGATGTTTGTTGCTATTTTTTTATGTGGTGTTACTTTTGTGTTTGCCAACTATGTTATCCCTTATGCTAATCTCAAATTTGTAACCTTATACAACGATATCTTCTATAAAAAGCCGGCTTTCGATTTAAAAGAAGGACAATTTTTTACTTACATTCCAAAATATGCCATTAAAGTGGGAGAAAAAAATCCTGATGGCAAAACAATCAAGCGGGTGCTGATTTATGATCAAACCAATAATTTACAAGACAACAGCATTGTTGCTGAAAAAGGTGTAATGCAGATTTCTGATGATAAAAATTATCTTGAATTTAATCTTGAAAATGGTTTCCGGTACCAGGAACAGGGACGCACCATGGATTCTACAACAGAATTTATAAGATTAGGATTTAAAAGTTTTAAGAAATTATTTGACCTCAGCATACTAAAAAAACAAACTACCAACGACAGTGTTTTTAGAAACAATTTTAAAATGCTTAGTTCACGGCAACTGAACAGAAATATCGATTCTTTAACGAAGCAAAAGGACAGCCTCGAAAAAAATCAGCATAAAAACCTAAGCGCTTACCTTCATTATACAACAGTTCCTGATAGTATCTGGACGTTGGCGAAAATTTCCACTGCTCTTCCGGCTAAAAGACTGATACCAGATAGTGCGCTGGATGTAGTACGCGACAGGTCTTTGTCAAGGGTTAACGATTTCAAAAATTCTTTTCAGTTCAGTTCTGCTGATATACAGGCACGGAAAAAAGACATTATGTTTCATAAGGTAGAATGGCATCGCAAATTCTCCCTTTCACTCGCTTGTCTCGTACTGTTTTTTATTGGCGCTCCATTGGGATCTATTATCAGAAAAGGTGGGCTTGGAATGCCGCTGGTAATTGCCATCATTTTCTTTCTGATATTCCATCTACTTAACACTTTTGGAGAAAAATTTGTGAAAGACAGCATCCTTCCTCCAGTAACTGGTATGTGGCTTGCTATATTAGTGCTGGTTCCTGTTGGGATATTCCTAACATACAAAGCAATGCATGATTCGCAATTATTTAATAAAGAATATTACAACAGGCTCATTAAAAAAGTGAAACTCTTTTTCGCTTCTTTGAGAAAGAAATCATCCACTCAATCTTAAAAAAAACATTATGGAAAATTCTTCAACAAACAGCCGTAGGAAATTTATTAAAACAACAGCGGCAGGTTCTGCTGCATTGGGTTTAGGTTTATCGGCGATGGGATCTTTGTTAACTTCATTTAGTAACAACCGTCACCCTGGTACGCAGCCGGGATCTTCCTTCAGCACAGAATTTGATCAACAACCGCTTCCATATAAATATGATGCACTGGAAGATGTAATAGATAGCATGACCATGGAAATTCATTACAGCAAGCATGCAGCGGCTTACTCAAAAGCTTTGAAAGAAGCTGCAGCTGCAGAAGGTGTTGCAAACAACCGTAACGTAGAAAGTGTTTTTGCGGAGATCGTAAAATATAGTGCGAAAATGCGCAACAATGCCGGCGGGCATTATAATCATGAAATGTTTTGGCAAAGCATGCGGCCAAAAAGAGCAGACAACAAACCCTCTGGAAAACTAGCCGAAAGCATAGAAAAATCTTTCAGTTCATTTGATAACTTTAAAAAGGTTTTTACAGATGCAGGTAAAACAAGATTTGGAAGTGGTTGGGCCTGGCTTTTTCGCGACAATTCGGGTAACTTAAAAGTGGGAAGTACGCCCAATCAGGACAATCCATTGATGGAAGATGCGAACATTAAAGGTTTTCCCATTCTTGGTCTCGATGTTTGGGAACATGCTTATTATTTAAAATATCAAAACAAAAGGCCAGATTATATTGAAGCATGGTGGAGTGTAGTAAACTGGGATTATATTCAACAACGTTTTGACGCGTAGCGCTAAAACGTTTGCGGTAAAATAAAACAACCGGTATTTTTCGCTATGTCCTAAATAGACTCAGCCTCTGCATTGAAACATTCTTAAAGAAAGTGAATGTAACCAAACAAAGGCTGATGAATTGACGAGCAATCGTGCTGCAAATGTAATAACCTAACTATTACAAATCCAAATTAAAATCATAATTATTTTGTAAGAATTTTATTGCATCATATACCAAAAAAATACAAATTATTTTATTGTATAGATCATCAAAAATTATGTAATAAACGAGTAAATTTGTATGCTCTCAACACAATAAACAATTAAAATATTTTATATGCAGGTTTGGAAAGATTACCAGGAAAAAAATAAAGACAGATTTTTAGATGAATTGCTCGAGTTACTAAGAATACCGAGTGTGAGTGCTAAAACAGAACACAAAGCAGATATGATGCGTTGTGCCGAAGCTGTAAAACAAAGACTGCTGGAAGCAGGTGCAGACATAGTTGAAATATATCCAACAGAAGGCCATCCGATCGTTTATGGAGAAAAATTAATTGATCCATCAAAACCAACTGTTTTGGTGTATGGTCATTATGATGTACAGCCTGCAGAGCCACTCGAGTTATGGAATAGCGGCCCATTTGATCCAACTATCATCGATGGAAAAATTTTTGCAAGAGGAAGTTGCGATGATAAAGGACAAATGTATATGCATGTGAAAGCATTGGAAACAATGGTAAAAACAAATACGCTTGCCGGTAATATAAAATTTTGCATTGAAGGCGAAGAAGAAGTTGGTTCTCCTAACCTTGGAAAATTTGTAATTGCTCATAAAGATCTTTTAAAAGCAGATTGTGTTTTGATAAGCGATAGTGCCATGATTAGTCTGGATACACCAAGCCTTGATATTGGCTTGCGTGGACTTAGCTATATTGAATTGGAAGTAACCGGCCCCAATCGCGACCTGCACAGCGGTGTGTATGGTGGAGCCGTTGCAAACCCAATTACAATCCTTGCAAAAATGATTGCTTCGCTGCACGATGAAAATAATCATATCACTATTCCTGGTTTTTATGATGCTGTTGTAGTTGCAACCGAAGCTGAAAGAGCCTTGATGGCAAAAGCACCGTTCAATGAACAGGAATATAAAGATGATCTCGGTGTAAAGGAATTGTGGGGAGAGAAAGGCTACTCAACAAATGAAAGAACGGGAATCAGACCAACGTTAGAATTAAATGGTATTTGGGGTGGTTATATCGGCGAAGGAGCTAAAACAGTATTGCCATCTAAAGCATTTGCAAAAATTTCTGCCAGGTTAGTTCCAAATCAACATTCCAGCAGTATTACTGAGCTTTTACTAAATCATTTGCACTCTATTGCTCCTAAGAATGTTACCGTAAAAGCTACGCTGCATCATGGAGGAGAACCTTATTTAACACCAATTGACAGCATTGCTTACAAGGCTGCTGCAAAAGCCATTGAATCTACCTTTAACAAAGAGCCAATACCGGTAAGAGGTGGTGGCAGTATTCCTATTTGCTCTTTATTTGAAAAAGAGCTGGGAACAAAAGTAGTGTTGATGGGATTTGGGCTTGATAGTGATAACCTTCATAGTCCGAATGAGAAATTTGATATTGCTAATTTTTATAAGGGAATTGAAACTATACCTTTTTTCCATCAGTATTTTACAGAGATGAGCGGAAAGAAGTAGTAAAAACCATTCAGGAATTTTAATAATGGCCTGGTTGATACAATTTATCTTTTTCAGTTACGTTATAGGATAATTAATAGTTAACCTCTTAAATGTTACCCAATGAAAAAGATCATTAATTCTCTTTTTGCATTTTTTGGCGTTTACAAAGTAGCCAGGTAAAAAGATTAAAAAAGGCTGTCTGAAAAGACAGCCTTTTTTGTTTTATTAATTGATCAGTTTAACCTACTCGAAATGCGGCGAAATAATAATTATTCGCAACGCCAATCAATTCCATTTTAAAATAGTAGGAATCGATAAAGTTTTTATACGCCATAAACTCGTGCGTAGGAACTACAAATTCATCGAAAATAATGATGTCTCCTTTCTTGAGAAAAGGCGCCAAGGAGGTGAGCACATATAGCGTTGCGGTATAAATATCTGCGTCGAGCATCAGCACCGTTTTTTTTGAAGGGTCAAATCCTTTTAAAAAACCCGGCAGTGTTTGCTGAAAAAGCCCCTGAAAAAATTTACCCCGGTTGTCTTTAATTTCCGGGATCTTGCCATAATTGAAAGTGCCCTTTTTGTACGGCCCAAAATCTTCAGGTAATCCTGTAAACGTATCAAAACCGTAAAACCTAGATGCCGAATCATTGTTCTGCGTCATCCACCAATTAAAAGAGGCACCGCCGGCAACACCAAATTCGAGGTAATTGATATTTTCATGAAGATCCTCTGACTTTATTACCCGTTCATACAAACCAAAACGTTTTGT
>CAZCAA010000033.1:0-25018 GCA_964496585.1 uncultured Ferruginibacter sp. | reverse complement strand
GAAGGAGCTTTGAAACTTAAAGAGATTTCATACATACATGCTGAAGGATATCCTGCAGCAGAAATGAAACATGGCCCGATTGCACTTGTTGATGAAAACCTCCCCGTTGTTTTTATAGCAACAAAGGATGTATATCACGAAAAGATCGTAAGCAACATGCAGGAAATAAAAGCCAGGAAAGGAAAAATAATTTCCATCGTTACTGAAGGTGATGAAATAAGCCCGGAGCTGAGCAACCACTACTTTGCTATACCAACGGCAGATGAAATACTTGCTCCCATCCTTTCAGTGATTCCATTACAACTGCTATCCTATTATGTTGGAACTGCAAAAGGCATTGATGTAGACAAACCCAGGAACCTTGCAAAAAGCGTGACCGTAGAATAAAAATCTGATGCCTTTAATTCGCAATTGCCAATTAACGATTAAATGCATTAAATTAGTCATTCATTATTAATTATGGACTTATGACGAGTTTGAAACTTGTCATATAATCTATTATCAATTGCTTCATGAATATTATTCAAACTCACCCGGTAGCAGAACTTGGCTATAATTTTATTGATAAAAAATATCTACCTGCGGGAAAGAATGAATACTATTTAAGAAATAAACAAAATACCGGGAAAAATAATTACCGTCCACTTACTGTTGCCGAAAATGATCAGCTTATTCTAAACCGCAACACTTCCGATAACTGGAACCAGGTGTTGGTTTCCAATGGATTTAATGCTAACCTCGTAAAAAACTGCAAATTTTTTGGACTGGTGAGAATCGGAAGTCTGCAACCTGTTTATAAGGAATTCCATAATTTCAGAATGCCGGTTGGATTATACAACAGTACCATTATTAGTTGTGACATCGGCGACAATGTATGCATAGATAATGTAAGTTATCTGAGCCATTATATTATTTGCAACGAAGTGATGATTGCTAATGTAAACGAACTTGCAACAACCAGCTATGCCAAATTTGGTAATGGAATTTTGAAAGAAGGAGAAGAGGAAAAGCAGCGCATGATCATTGAAGTATGCAATGAAAACGGAGGAAGACCGATTATTCCGTTTAATGGAATATTAGCAGGCGATGTATTTATGTGGAGTAAATTCCGGGATGACGAAGCGCTACTAGAAAAATTTAAAAATTTTACTGATAATAAATTTGATAAGGCTAGAGGATATTACGGAATGATCGGTGAAAGGACTGTTATTAAAAATTGTGCCATCATAAAAGACACATGGATTGGTACTGATGCCTACATAAAAGGATCTAATAAGTTAAAGAACCTAACTATCAACAGCGATGCAGACAGAACTTCTCAAATAGGTGAAGGTTGCGAACTGGTGAATGGAATTATTGGTTATGGCTGCAGAATATTTTATGGCGTAAAAGCTGTGCGATTTATAACGGCTTCTCATTCTCAATTAAAATACGGTGCACGGCTTATCAATTCTTACCTTGGTAACAACTCAACTATTTCCTGTTGTGAGGTTTTAAATTCTCTAATATTTCCTTCCCACGAACAGCATCATAACAATTCATTTTTATGTGCCTCACTCGTAATGGGACAAAGTAATATAGCAGCCGGCGCAACCATCGGCAGTAACCATAACAGCCGCAGTGCGGATGGCGAAATCGTTGCCGGGCGCGGATTCTGGCCAGGGCTTTGCGTAAGTTTAAAACATAATTCTAAATTTGCTTCCTTTACAATTATCGCTAAAGGCGATTTCCCTTCCGAATTAAATATCCCCATTCCATTTTGTCTCATAAGTAATGATATCAGTAACAATAAATTAGTGGTGATGCCTGCTTATTGGTTCATGTACAATATGTATGCACTGGAACGCAATGCATGGAAATATCAGGACAGGGATAAAAGAAAATTAAAAACCCAGTACATAGAGTATGACTATCTGGCTCCTGATACTATCAATGACATTTTTGATTCGTTGGAAATTCTCAGAAAACTTGAACCCAACGAAAAAGGAGAAGCTCTTGTTTCCGGATGGGAAAACGCTAACCGTGACACGCTTTTAGTTAAGGTACCTAAGTCGATAAATGTATATGAAGAAATGATCCGATTATATGGATGTACTCATTTACTGAAACATATTGCTGCAAATAAATTCACTGATTTTGATACGTTCAAAAAAAGCTTATCCGCTAAAATCTCCAGATCGCGTTGGTTAAATATTGGAGGGCAACTGATCATCGACAGTGAAGTGACTCAATTAAAATATTCGATAAAAAAAGGAAAGCTTAAAAGTTGGGACCAGGTACATGCCTTTTATAAAGAACAGGGGAATGAATATGAAAATGATAAATTACAACATGCCTATACAAGCCTGCTTGAAATTTTACAAATAACTTCAAAGCAATTTACAGCCGAAGTATTTAAGAAGGCGTTAGAGGATATGCTTACCACTAAGGAATGGATGACGAAAGGTATTTATGATGCCCGGGCAAAAGACTACAGCAACCCTTACAGAAAAATGGTGTATGAAAATAATGAAGAGATGATAAAAGTGCTTGGAAAGCTGGAAGATAATGGTTTTATCCAGGATCAGATGGCACAATTTGATACGCTCAGAAAGAAAGTTAAATCACTTGGGAAAAAATGGGGATTATAAAAAATAGTTAACCGCCAACTCATACCCTTTAAGTCCAAGCCCGCTGATGACGCCTGCTGCATTTGCTGATACGTAAGAAATTTTCCTGAATTCTTCCCTGTTGAAAATATTAGAGATATGTACTTCTATTACTTTTATAGAAATAGCTTTAACAGCGTCTCCAATTGCAACTGACGTATGCGTGTAGCCGCCAGGATTAAGAATTATACCATCATAAGAAAATCCAACGCGTTGTATCTCATCAATTAATTCTCCTTCTATATTGCTTTGAAAAAAAGAGAATATTACTGTTGGGAATTTTTCTTTTAAATCTTTCAGGTAATTGTCAAAAGATTCTACTCCGTAAATATCTGTTTCACGTTTACCAAGCAGGTTTAAGTTAGGGCCATTGATGATCGCTAATTTCATAACTCGAAGTTAACACAGGAATTTTTAAAGAAGAATTTAAACGCATCACTCTGATCCGGGCGTTTAACTATTGTTTTCATTAATCATACTAATAAAATCATCAAATAAGTACCTGCTGTCATGTGGTCCCGGCGTAGCTTCGGGGTGATATTGTACCGAAAACGCCTTTTTATTCTTTACCCTGATACCTTCAATACTGTTGTCATTCAGATTTACGTGCGTGATCTCTATGTTATCATTTGCTTTCACCGCTTGAGGATCAATTCCAAAACCGTGGTTTTGAGTGGTGATTTCTGATTTTCCTGTAACGATATTTTTAACCGGATGGTTCAGCCCGCGATGGCCATGGTGCATTTTGAAAGTAGGAATATCATTTGCCAAGGCAAGTAACTGGTGGCCAAGACAAATTCCAAACAATGGCTTGCCAGAATTAAGAATTTTTTTTACTGTATTAACTGCATAATCCATTGGTGCAGGATCGCCCGGGCCATTGCTGATAAAATAACCATTTGGCTGAAACTGTTTCAGGGTTTCAAAGTCAGTTTTTGCATTAAACACTTTTACGTGGGCGCCTCTTTCTACCAGGCAATGAAGAATGTTCTTCTTCACGCCAAAATCCAGTACAGCTATCTTTAAATTACTATTGCTATTTCCCAGTTCATAACTATCAGTTGTACTAACAACAGAAGCCAGCTCCAATCCATCCATAGAAGGAACTTCCTTTAATTTAGTCTTTAAAATATCAATATCCATTTCGTCTGAAGAAACGATACAATTCATCGCACCTTTAGTACGGATATGCGCCACAAGTGCCCTTGTATCAACGCCATCAATGGCAACAACTTGTTGTTGTTCAAAATATTCCTGCATTGAACCTTCAGCCATAAACCGGCTGAATTTTTCTTCGAGGTTGCGCCCGATTACTGCTTTTACTTTGACGCCAGTACTTTCAACATCTACATCCTTTACACCATAATTGCCAATATGTGCATTGTTCATTATCAATACCTGTCCGAAATAACTTGGATCGGTAAATACTTCCTGGTAGCCAGTCATGCCTGTATTAAAACATATTTCCCCGGTAGCAATTCCTTTTTTGCCGAAGGCTTTACCGTAAATAATGGTGCCGTCAGCTAAAACCAATACTGCTTTGTTGTCTTTATTTTCTGGCATTTTTTATTAAATGTTTTTGCAAAGAAAAGGAATGCATGATTTATTTCAAGATAAAAATTTACACAGCCTCACCCCAACCCTCTCCCACCTGGAGAGGGAGCTTAAAAAAAAGCCCCGATAAACATCGGGGCCATATAAAATGATTGATAATTCAAATTACGCTTCTGCTTTTTCTTCAGTTGATTCGGTTGCATCATCTGCAGCACCTGCCTCAGCTTTTTTCTTTCCACCACCTGCACGACGTGTTTTCTTAGCTGGTTCAGCAGCAGTAGAAATACCTTTACCGTAGATCTCATTAAAATCAACTAATTCGATCATTGCTATCTCTGCATTATCACCAACACGAGCACCCAATTTAATGATACGTGTGTATCCACCCGGACGTGCAGCAACCTTTGGAGCTACAACAGTGAATAATTCTTTTACAGCAGCCTTATCGTTCAGGTAACTGAACACGATACGGTGATTGTGCATGATTGTTTCTTTTGAAGAAGTAGCCTTTGTTTTAGTTATCAATGGCTCAATATAAACACGCAAAGCTTTTGCTTTAGCTAAGGTTGTTGTAATCCTTTTATAAGTGATCAACTGACAGCCCAGGTTCATCAACAAGGCTTTTCTGTGAGAAGCCGTTCTGCTTAAATTCTTTTTTTTGTTACCGTGATTCATGACATATTTGTTTTGATTCGATCATACCGTGTCAGGAATTATGATCTACTTGTTTTGAAAAAAGCTTACTACAGTTGCAATAAGCTATAAATTTATTTATAATTACTCGTCGTCAAGCTTAAGTTTGCTCAGATCCATTCCGAAGCTAAGGCCTCTTTCATGTAATACCTGGTCAATCTCACTCAAAGATTTTTGTCCAAAGTTTCTGAACTTCATCAGGTCTTCCTGCTCATACTGAACAAGTTCACTTAATGAATTGATCTTAGCAGCTTTTAAGCAATTGAAGGCACGAACAGAAAGATCAAGATCTTCAAGCGGTGTTTTCAACATCTTGCGAAGTTGTAAAGTTTGTTCATCAACAAGGTCTTCCTTCTTATCTTCTTTGGTGTCAAAAGTGATGTTCTCATCAGTGATGATCATCAAATGCTGAATAAGAATACGACTAGCTTGTTTTACTGCTTCTTCCGGATGAATAGTACCATCGGTAACAACATCCATGATCAGTTTTTCAAAATCAGTGCGTTGTTCAACCCTGGTATTTTCTATCAGGTATTTTACATTCTTGATTGGCGTGTAAATAGCATCAACAGGAATGTAACCAAAATGGGAACTTTTCTCTTTATGCTCTTCAGCAGGCACATATCCACGGCCACGACCAATAGAGATTTCAATATCAAGTTTTGCGCTGCTATCCATAGTACAGATCAACAATTCCGGATTCATTACTTCAAAAGCCGGAGAAGCTTCACCGATCATACCTGCAGTAAATTCAGTTTTATTTTTGATGGAAAGAGTCACTTTTTCAGTGCTAACATCATTATCAACCTTGCATTTAAAGCGAACTTGTTTAAGGTTCAGGATGATTTCTGTTACGTCTTCCGTAATTCCTTTTAATGTAGCAAATTCGTGGTCGGCCCCTGCGATATTAATGCCCACGATTGCATAACCTTCTAACGAGTTAAGCAATACCCTGCGCAAAGCGTTACCAATAGTTACACCATATCCAGGTTCCAGCGGACGAAATTCAAATTGTGCTTCAAAATCATTTGCTTTCTGAAGAACAATCTTATCGGGTTTAACAAAATTGAAAATTGCCATTTGTATTTTGTTGTTTAGTTGTTTAAAATTTTTTGTGACGGGCTTCAGTAACTCCACCCATCATCGTTGTGTCACTCCCTTGTACTTTTGCAGCTATTTGCATCAATCTTAATTCTCTTCAAGATTATTCTTTCCTGAGAGAATCAAATTGAGACCATTACTTAGAGTACAATTCCACGATCAGTTGCTCCTTAATATTTTCAGGAACACTTTCTCTTTCTGGATAAGCAACAAAAGTTCCTGTCATGTTTGCTTCGCTCCAATCTAACCAGTTAAATTTGGCATTTTTTCCACGTAGATTACCACTGATAGCAGCGTTACCGGCGCTTTTGCCTTTTAAACCAATTACGTCACCAGGCTGGCAACTGTAGGAAGGAATGTTAACTGGTTCACCATTTACAGTAATATGTTTGTGGCTTACCAATTGGCGTGCACCCTGACGGCTAGGAGAAATTCCCATCCTGAAAACGGTGTTATCCAAACGTGCTTCCAGCAATTTGATAAGGTTTTCACCTGTAACGCCTTTTTTACGCGCAGCTGCATCAAATGTTTTGCGGAATTGTTTTTCAAGCAAACCGTAAGTATATTTTGCTTTTTGCTTTTCTTTTAACTGTAATCCGTACTCGCTAAGTGTCTTACGCTTCTTGGTAGCACCATGCTGACCAGGAGGTACGCTGTTCTTTGTTAACCACTTACCGTTGCCTGTGATAGGCTCTCCGAACCTGCGGGAGATCTTTGTTTTGGGGCCTGTATAACGTGCCATATTTGTTTTGTTGGTCTTTTAGTGACGATGCAGCATTATAAAGACCTTTTAAAATGAATGCTACACCCGGTTATTAGTAATGTATGATGGTAGATGTATGAGGTATGATATGTGGAGTATTTAATTAATACATCTCACATCATAAATCATACATAGTATTAAACTCTACGTTTCTTTGGAGGCCTGCAACCGTTGTGCGGTAGAGGTGTAACATCTTTAATAGTTACTACTTCCAAACCGTTTTGTGATAAAGAACGGATAGCTCCTTCACGGCCACTTCCTGGTCCTTTTACAAATACGTCAACCCTTTTCAAACCTGCATCCAATGCAACTTTTGCTGCATCAGCACCGGCCATCTGGGCTGCATAAGGCGTATTTTTCTTACTACCTTTAAATCCCATTTTACCTGCAGAAGACCATGAAATAACCTGGCCTGTCTTGTTGGTTAAACTGATAATAATGTTGTTGAAACTAGCTACGATGTGAGCATCTCCGTGGCTATCTACTTTTACAACTCTCTTCTTTGAGGCTGCTTTTGCGCTTTGGGCTTTGCCCTGTGCTTTTGCCATAATAAATTAAAATAGGTATTCTTAAAAAATAGCTCACAATATTGTGAGTGAAACAACCCTCCTGCTGACTGAAACGATCCGGCGTTGGTTCAAAAAAATACAAGTCATATAAAAGCCAAAAGCCTATAGCGGTTAACTATAAGCTGATGAAATTATTTCTTAGCTACTTTCTTCTTACCGGCAACCGTTTTACGCTTACCTTTCCTTGTGCGGCTGTTGGTACGGGTACGTTGTCCGCGAACTGGTAAACCTTTACGATGACGCAATCCACGATAACATGCGATATCTAATAAACGCTTGATATTCATTTGTGTTTCACTACGTAATGCACCTTCAGTTTTAAATTCACTGTTGATTACATTACGAATGGCTGTCTGCTCATCATCATTCCATTGATTCACTTTTTTATTGTGATCAATATTAGACTTGTCTAGAATGTACTTTGCAGTAGCACGGCCGATACCATAAATGTAGGTAAGACCAATTTCGCCTCTTTTGTTTTTTGGTAAATCAATACCGGCAATACGAGCCATAATTTATTTCAGATTTATTATTTTAGAACTATGATTTTTTTTGAGTAAAATGTGGCTTAGATCATACATCCCACATCATACATCATAATTTACCCTTGCTTTTGCTTAAAGCGTGGATTCTTTTTGTTGATAACGTACAGGCGGCCTTTTCTCCTCACGATCTTGCAATCTACACTGCGCTTTTTAATTGAAGCTCTTACCTTCATTTTGTTTGTTTTTTATTATTAGCAAATGGCTAATAGCTAATAGCTAATAGCTTTGATTTAATTATTTGTACCTGAAAATGATCCTTCCCCGTGTTAAATCGTAAGGACTCATTTCAACCCCAACTTTATCTCCGGGTAAAATACGGATATAATGCATCCGCATTTTGCCAGAAATCGTTGCCAGAATCTCATGGCCATTTTCTAACTTCACCTTGAACATAGCATTACTAAGTGCTTCAACTATTGTTCCGTCTTGTTTAATAAGTGCCTGTTTAGCCATAAATTTGGGAGCGCAAAGATAAGAGTAAATATTTAATTATAAACAAAAAATACCGATATTACACAATAAAAACTTAAACTTAATATGAAAAAAGTACTTTTTGCCCTGTTTTCAGTATGTATTTTGGCCGTTTCCTGTAAAAAAGATAAAACAGAGCCAGAGCCGGTAGCCGATAAACCATATACGAATACAAATGCGGGCACCAACTGGACTTACGACCAAAGAACGGTGGACCCTACGACAGGAGATACTACTTCCGTGATAGATACTGCAAGGGTTACGGGGGTGGATACCACAGTTGCTCAGGGCACTCCTAATGAAAGATTGTATAAAATCATTAGCCACTCTGCAGGTGTGAGTACTTACCTGAACGTTACCGGTAATGATTATTACCAGTTTCAGGAAATTGCCACGCTGGGTGCTCAAATCCAGGCACTTTATTTAAAAGACAACGTAGCTGTAGGCGGTTCATGGTCGCAAAATGAAACTGTTACTGTTACAGGTATTCCCATTCCAATCACCATCACACTCAGCAGTTCTGTTACAGAAAAAGGAATTTCAAAAACTATTAACGGCATAACTTATAATGACGTGATAGCAGTGAAAACTGACCTTACTGTGCCAGGATTAACTGTTACTTCGAATATAAAAAATTATTACGCCCGTAATATAGGATTGATTGAAGGCACTTACGTGATTGATGTGCCAGGTGTAACTTCTATAAATACCCAAACATTAATCAAAACAGCAGATCCAAGATAATTTTAATTAAAATGGTCAATGCTGTAGACTTGAAGCTTACAGCGTTGACCATTTTTTATTATTTAAATTAATCTAAGATAGTAACTTCTGTTCTTCTGTTTTGCGCCCTGCCATCTTCACTTTTGTTATCAGCAATGGGAACTGTCATGCCATATCCTTTTGCAATTACTCTTTCAGGATCAATTCCTTTGGTGAGCAGGTAGGCTCTAACGGTATTTGCCCTATCCATTGATAAAGTTAAATTAGCCGCAGGTTTTCCTACATTATCTGTATGGCCACCTACTTCAATTTTCGCGTCGTCTTTTCTTACGAGGAAAGCAACCAGTTCATCCAGTACGGTATATGATTCGGGCTCCAGTGTAGCTTTGCCACTTTCAAAATTACAATCTTCCAATACAAATGTTTTAGATGGCTGAAACTGAATGTCTACCTTAAACGGATTCTTATAGTATGCGTTACCGGTAGTAGCAGGAATATCCAGCACATTGTAACTGGTAGAATCCTTAAAGCCCAAAATAAAAATTTCATATTTAGCACCTGCCGGCAAGCGTACAGTGAATTTTCCATTGTCATCTGTTAAGCCCTGGTATTCTTTTTCATTGGCACTACTTCTAAAAACAATGATCTCATTGTTTAAAGGTTTGTTCTTGAAATTTGATACGGTCACATCAACAGCCGCATCCTTAGGAATAGTAGCATCCTGCACCTGCGCAAAAGAAATAAAGGGAACAAGAAACAGTTGCAGCAACAGGAGATATTTTAATTTCATATTGTATTTTTTAGTTAGATAAAGATATTGCAATTTATAAATTTTCATTCTTTGCAAACTCATTTTACTCTTGAATTATAAAAAAAATTAACATCATAAATTTTGCAACCTGGTTGATGAGAAAACTTTAATAGCTTATTCATAAATACTTTCATGTTTTCAGGCTTTATTTTGATAAGCGTTTACTCTAAAAATTAACAGATAGATAAATGCAAATATTGTGATAACTCTTCTAATTCTTAGTTAACAACCATTCTTCATCACATTTTTTGCTGAAGTTTTACGACCATTTCCTCTTTCCAGCTTCTAAAATCTCCCAGTAATATATGTTCCCTGGCTTGTTTTACTAACCAAATGTAAAATGCCAGATTATGAACACTTGCAATTGTTAAGCCGAGGTATTCCTTTGCTTTCATCAAATGCCTCAGGTAAGCCTTTGAATAAAACTGGCTCATTTCGCAGTCGATTCCTTCATCTATTGGAGAAAAATCCTTCTCCCATTTTTTATTATCAATATTCATAACACCATTAGATGTAAACAGCATCGCATTACGTCCGTTACGGGTTGGCATTACACAATCAAACATATCTACTCCCATCGAAATACACTCAAGAATATTCCAGGGAGTACCTACGCCCATCAGGTACCGCGGTTTGTTTTCGGGCAAATGATCGCAGCACAAAGCACATATCTCATACATTTTTTCAATGGACTCTCCTACACTTAATCCACCGATGGCATTTCCGGTTGCATTCTTGGAGGCAATATGTTCACAGGAGGCTTTTCTAAGATCGTGGTGTACGCCTCCTTGTACAATTGGAAAAAGGTTTTGTGTGTAATCATATTTATCCGGCGTTTCTGTAAAACGTGCTACGCACCTGTCCAGCCAGCGATGCGTTAATTCCATAGAAGTTTTTGCATACTGATATTCGCTTCCGCCGGGCGGGCATTCATCGAAGGCCATAATAATATCGCCGCCGATGATGCGCTGGGTATCCATTACATTTTCAGGCGTGAACAAATGCCTGCTGCCATCAATATGAGATTGAAATGTAACGCCTTCCTCTTTAATTTTCCGTGTACCGGCAAGAGAAAATACCTGGTAGCCACCACTATCGGTAAGAATTGGCTTTTCCCAGCCGTTAAACTTATGAAGTCCTCCAGCAGCTTCAATTATTTCCAATCCCGGCCGCAAATAAAGATGATAAGTATTACCCAGGATGATCTGCGCCTTTACCTCCTGGTGCAATTGCTGCTGGGTAACCGCTTTTACAGAACCAACTGTACCTACAGGCATAAAGATGGGCGTTAGTATCTCTCCATGATCGGTAGTAATTTTTCCAGCCCTTGCTTTTGTGGCAGTGTCTGTGCCTTTCAATTCAAACTTCAACGAAGCCATCAGCGTTATTTAAATGAATAAAATGGATGCAAATATAAATTTTAAAAATGCTTTTGGAAGAAAGCAGCAATGATAATGGTATAGCTTATTTTTGCGCCAATGAATTTACCAAACTTACTACTGCACTGGCAGTTGATCATCTTCATATCACTATGTGTGATAACTTTCATTCAATTATTCTACTTTTTATTCTTTTTCAGCAGATTGAGTTTCTATAAACCCAAACTAAAAACAACCAATCAAACTCATGCTGTTAGTGTGATAATCTGTGCCAGAGATGAAGCAAATAATTTGAAAGAAAATCTTCCTGCTGTTTTAGAACAGGAATATGCCAGTACCCATGAAGTGGTTTTAGTAAACGATAACTCATTTGATGAAAGTAAATATATATTGGAGGATTTTAAAAAAGAACACAAACAACTTCAAATCGTAGAACTTACCCAGGAAGCAAAAATGATCACAGGCAAGAAATTCCCATTAAGTATCGGAATAAAATCTGCCAAACATGAAATATTATTATTAACAGACTCAGATTGCATTCCGTCCAGTAACCAATGGATAGAAAATATGCAATCATCTTATGATGATTCTACAGAAATAGTACTCGGTTATGGCGCTTTTCACAAAAAGAGCGGGCTGTTAAACAAGCTGATCCGCTGGGAAACTTTTCATTCAGCGCTTCAGTATCTCAGTTATACATTGGCAGGAATTCCATACATGGGAGTTGGAAGAAATCTTAGTTATAAAAAAACAGTTTTTTTTCGTCACAAAGGATTTGCTACACACAATAATATTCCGGGTGGAGACGACGATCTGTTTATTAATACAGCAGCTACAAGCCGCAATACAAGAATCAATATTAATAAAGACAGCTTTACCTTCAGCAGTCCCGCTACTACCTGGAAGCAATGGAAAACACAGAAAAAACGACATTATACAACAGGGAAATACTATAAAACTTTTCATAAATTCCTGTTAGGACTCTATGCTTTCACGCATTTTCTTTTTTATCCTTTACTGGCAGCTACAGCTATTTTTTATAACTGGCAATTTGCCTTGATGCTGTTTGGAATTAGATTCATTGTAATGGCAATAGTTTACGGCAAATCTTTACATAAATTGGGTGAAAAAGACCTACTGCCAATGATGCTTTTTTTCGATATATGGATGTTCTTTTACTATTTCATCTTTGCGCCTGCATTGATAAAAAAACCAAAACAAACCTGGAAGTAGGTTTCCTGTTATAAGCGTGCAATTTTTTATTACCAATTAGTAATTACGATGGAAAGACTACAAAAATATTTTACTGACTTCACTCCTGAACAACTTCGTCAGTTTAGTGCATTAAAAGGACTATATACCGAATGGAACGAAAAAATAAACGTGATCAGCAGAAAGGATATGGACAATTTCTATTTACACCACGTTCTGCATTCACTGGCAATTGCGACAACATTTAATTTTGAAAAAAATTGCAGGGTAATGGACCTCGGCACAGGAGGCGGATTTCCCGGCATTCCATTGGCCATCTTCTTTCCCGGATCAGAATTCCATCTGGTAGACAGCATAAATAAAAAACTACAGGTAGTAAAAGAAATAGCCGCTGCAATAGGATTAAATAATTTAACGGTACAGCATACTCGTGCCGAAGATATTAAAAACAGGCAGTTTGACGTGGTAGTTTCCAGGGCAGTAGCACCATTAAAAGACCTTTGGTTCTGGAGCAAACCATTAATTCAAAAAAACAAAACCCTGGCCGAAGGCGGCGCCAACGGACTGATTTGTTTAAAAGGAGGCGACCTCACGAAAGAAATCTTTGAAAGTGGCTGCAAACCATTTGTATGGGAAGTAGATAAAATATTTCCAGAACCTTACTTCAAAGAGAAATTTCTGATTTATCAGCCATTTAAAAAATAAACCTGAAATAAAATTCCCCTCTTTAGTTATCACCAGGTTAATTCCAACACATTATTTTTCCGCTCCACATCAGCCATCCGCTTTGAAGGATCTATTTCCACTTTACGGAGATCGATTAATTTGTGGTTGAATTCCACAATATAAAATGGCTGTGTCCATTTCCATTCTTCATGAACTATCTGCTTTTGTGAAGTAACTTCATCAGGCTTATTTCCAAACATGAGGTTCAATGGAATATTATGCATTTCTGTGCTGCCATCTTTAAAAGTAAGCTGCAAATCAACAGGCATAGGCATTTGACCAATGCGTTTTAACCTGATTCTCGAAACTCCATTTTCTTCCCAAAGACTATCTATACTATAATTGATTGTTTTTGTTGTATTGATCC
Organism: uncultured Ferruginibacter sp.; assembly: GCA_964496585.1. Lineage (GTDB taxonomy): Bacteria > Bacteroidota > Bacteroidia > Chitinophagales > Chitinophagaceae > Ferruginibacter. The sequence continues at coordinate 11,456 of CAZCAA010000033.1, read as the reverse complement.
AATATTGTTTATACCAGTCTAATTGCAAACCGCTGACTTTTTCTGCAACCCTGAAAAAATCATTTGCATTAGGGTGTTTGAACTTCCAGGTTTTATAATATTCCAGCAGTATTTTATCTCTCGTTGCCGCGCCAGTAATATATCCCAGTTGCTCCATAAAAACCTCACCTTTTGAGTAAGCATCGATGCTATACGCAAAATTATTATTGTAATGATCTGCATGTGTTGTCATTGGTTCTTCCAAACCGCTTTTCACTAACGCGAAATAACTGGCGTAAGCACCAGCATGATCTTCAGGTAAAGTTTGCACTTGATCCTTTAGCCGCTCATTATCTGGTTTGTTTTTTAAAGCATCTCTGTAATCCTGTAAAGAAGACCGCTTGTTGTAAAATTTGCTTACCAGATCTTCAGCAAAACTGGTAAATCCTTCATCCATCCAGGCATACAAACTCTCGTTTGTACCCAACATCATTTGGTACCAGCTATGCATCCATTCATGAAAAACAGTGCCCAACGATGGACCGCTTAGCAATGTGGCCATGGGATACTCCATACCGCCATCTCCGCCGTGAATGAATGAATATTGAGGGTAAGCGTATTTTCCAAAATGTTGTTCAATAAAAGGAAGAACCGTAACTGCGGCATCGGCAACTTTTTCCCACAGGCTGTCATTCTTTGCATCGTTTGGTTTGTAATTGTAAATCACATGTAATACAGGACCAGCATTTGGAGTTTTTCTTACAAGGTGTTTATAATCCCGATCAGCAGCCCAAACAAAATCATGTACATTTTCTGCCTTAAAATGCCATTTGCGTTTAGGCGTAGCGGTTGATTTTAATTCAGTGCCGGGTTTATCATAACCCCAACCTATCTCGGCAGCATTCTGCAATACTCCTGTGCCACCTAACTTATATGATTTATCAATATTGATTACCACATCATAATCGCCCCAAACACCATAAAACTCTCTGGCTACATATGGTGTTGGATGCCAACCTTCATAATCATACTCACACATTTTTGGATACCATTGGCTCATGCTGTACCGAACGCCGGTTTCAGGGTTATCTCTTCCACTACGCCTTACTTGTAATGGTACCTGCGCCTCAAATTCCATCTCAAAAACCACTTTGGTTTTTGGTAAAATTGCTTTAGTGAGATTTACTTCAAGGATAGTTTCACGGTATTTAAAAGGCTGCGGAACACCATTCATTTTTAATGAAATGATCTTATGATAACCCATCTCATCTTCTTTTAACTTCAGAATCCTGTCCTTTACACGTCCATCCCAATCAGGCCTTCCATTAATGCTGATCTTTCCAAGTTCACGGCTCCGGGCATCCATATTACTATTTGGCTGAAATGCATTCCAGTATAAATGATAGAATACTTTGTCCAGTTTTTCATCAGAGTTATTTGAATACTCCAGCTTCTGACTTCCTTTAAATTTGTTGGTTAAAGTATCCACATCAATTTTCATCGTATATTTTACCCGTTGCTGCCACCTGTTAGGTTGTGCCTTAACTGCTATAAAAAACAAGAAATTAAATATTATAAGGGAACCTATTTTTCTCAATATCATATTTATAAATTTGATTGGTAAATTTCGGTAAAAAAAGAGGATTGCGAAGTAAAAAAATAGTTAATGAACTTTTGTAAAGTATTAATAGGATTAAGTTATTGAATAAGTAACTTTTTTTAACGAAAGATTGTATTGATTATTTCTTGCCTTCTTTCCCCTGCACAACTATCACTATTTCTCCTTTCACTGGTTTGGCATTGAAATGATCGTGTACCTCCTGCAGGGTGCCACGCTTATTTTCTTCAAATTTTTTTGTAAGCTCACGGCTAACACAACACAGGCGATCGGCACCAAAATATTCGATAAAATTATTTAATGTTTTTACGAGTCTCATCGGACTTTCATAAAACACCATAGTTCTATCTTCTTCTGCCATTCTTTTTAGAAAAGTTTGCCTGCCTTTTTTTAAAGGCAGAAACCCTTCAAAGCAAAAATTATTGATAGGCAAACCACTATTTACCAGCGCAGGTACAAATGCTGTTGCACCTGGAAGACATTCAACTGTTATGTTATTTTTGATGCATTCACGTACCAACAGGTAAGCAGGATCGCTTATACCAGGCGTTCCAGCATCTGTAAGCAAGGCAATTGTTTTACCTGCGGCTAACTGCTCGGCCAGGTGAACTACGATCTTATGTTCGTTATGTTGATGATAGGAGGATAACGGCCTGTGTATATCGTAATGTTTTAATAAAACGGAAGATGTTCGTGTATCTTCGGCAAGGATGAAATCTACGGCTTTTAAAACTGCAACTGCCCTATAAGTGATATCTGCAAGGTTGCCGATAGGAGATGGAACAATGTATAGCATGGCAGTTTTAAATTATTAGCGGATAGCGGTAACCGAAAGAAAATAGAAACCCACAGCAAAATATTGCTTTTAATTATTTTATGGTGATCTCAAACATTTCCATCACAGGATTTGCAAGTAATTTTTTTGCTGACTCTTTTGCAATTTCCTCGGCCTGTTCTTTAGAAGATGCATTTATCTGAAGATCGATGTGTTTCCCTATTCGTACATCTGCAATAGCTGATATACCCAAATTTTGGAGTCCTCCCAATACAGCTTTCCCTTGTGGATCTAACAAATCTTTCAAGGGCATTACTTTAATTTGCGCAGTATATATCATCAGGAACGATTTTTAAAAACCAAAGATAAAATAATGTAGGTTATAAATATTGCCGGAACTGCTAACCATTGTAAAATAATTGCCGCTGCAATGGAAATCAAAACCAGTATAACTTTGGGAAGATTATCTTTTAAGGAACTGTTCTTGAATTTCATTGCCATCATAGGAACGCTACTTACCATGATCCAGGATAAAAATAAAACGATGCCGTACAAAAACCACTTGTTTAGTAAGATGCCTGTTACCGCAGCATTTGCGCTATGCCAATAAATTATTGGAAACGAAGCAACCAATAAACCCACCGCAGGCGTCGGCATTCCTCTAAAACCATATTGTTGTCTGGTATCCAGGTTAAATTTTGCCAACCGGTAAGCGGCGGCGGCAGCAATAATAAATGCCGGTGTAAGATATAAAAGAGACACATCAATTCCTGATTCTTCCTTTGCCCATGCCATGCGAAGGAACTGGTAGATGATTAATGAAGGTGCCACACCAAAACTTACAACATCTGCCAACGAATCCAGTTGCTTGCCCATTTCGGAACTGGCATTAAATAACCTGGCAACAAACCCATCTAAAAAATCAACAACAGCAGCAGTTGCGATAAATAACGAAGCCAGCCATATTTTCTCTGGAATATCCACCAATTGTGCTCCTTCTGCATTGTACTGAATGGTAATACCATTTTGGAGAATTGCTACAATTGCCAGGCAACCGAAAATGAGATTCAGTAATGTAAATAAATTAGGTATCTGTTTCATGCTAAAATGATCATCGATTTCAATTCGGGATTATCGATGCAAACTGAAATTTTAAAAGTGTGTAAATGCCCGTAATTATTTTTAAAGAAATCTTGTTTATCAATTAAATGATTCACAATTTGCTTGATATAAATAATTATCGCTTCATTAATGCTTCAATTTCTTCCACGGTAATTGGTATGTTTTTCATCAGATCTTTGTTGCCGTTTTTTGTGATCCAGAAATTATTCTCAATACGAATACCCATTTTTTCTTCTTCAATATAAATACCCGGCTCTATTGTGAATACCATACCTGCCTTTATAGGTTCAGTCCTGGTACCCAGGTCGTGCACATCAATACCCAGATGATGAGAAATGCCATGATACAAATATTTTCGGTAAGCCCTGTTTTCGGGATCTTCATTTTTAATATCCGATTTACGCAACAACCCTATCTTTTGAAAAACGATCGTTGCTTCATCACCAACTTTTTCTGTGTAATCAACAATGCTGATCCCCGGTTTTAATATGCTGGCGGCGTAATGATGCAAGTGAAGACAGGCATTGTAAACAGTTTTTTGCCTTCTGCCAAATTTTCCACTTACTGGAACCGTTCTGGTAAGGTCTGCACAATAGTTACCGTATTCGGCTCCAAAATCCATCAGGATCAAATCGCCTTCTTTGCATTCCTGGTTATTATCATTGTAATGTAACGTCCTTGCTTTATCTCCACTGGCAATAATGGAATTATAAGCAACGCCGGAAGCTCTTTGTGATAAAAATGAATGAAAGATCTCGGCTTCTATCTCATATTCCGTAATACCAGGTTTAATAAATTGCAACAGCCGCCTGAAGGCATTCTCGGTTATATCAATTGCCTTCTGTATTACTTCTACTTCCAGGGCAGATTTAACCGCACGCAACTCTTTTAGGATCTTTGCACTTCTTTTATAATTATGAAGCGGGTAACGTTCTTTCATGGCCGCAGCATAACGGTAATCCCTAACCGGAACCAGGTTAGCCTTTCGGTCGTTCTCATTTGTATTTAAGTAAATAGTATCTGCCTGATGAATCCAGGGTTGTAAAAGCCCGTCCAGTACATCGAGCCAAACGATAGTTTGAATACCAGAAATTGACTGTGCTTCCTTCACACGCAATCGGTGTCCATCCCACTTCTCTTTTAATTCATTAGGCCTAACTAGTACCAATACCTCTCTGAATGCAGAATCTATATTATCAGGAAAAAGAATCAACATACTATCTTCCTGCTCAACTCCTGTTAACCAGATCAGGTCAGAATTTTGTTTGAATTTATGTTGACCGTCACCGTTACTTGGCAACTCATCATTACTATTGAAAATAGCAATAGCGTTTTTGTCCATTTTATCGACAAACCTTTTACGGTTCTGAACAAAAATTTCTGGATTTAATGGAAGATATTTCATCAAACAAAATTAAAATGAGATTGGAAATGATTGATTTTAAAAAGCAACCACAATATACGTTTATTAATTTTTTTAAATAAAATCCATCAAATGTAGCTTCGCCCTTTGCTTATTTTTACGAATTCAACAATATCCAGATAGACCTTAGTTGAACTTGTAACTTTTTTAACAAATCATCGTAATGAAAAGATCAGGGAATTCTAAAACATGATTGGCTTGAGTAAGTTTTTAATTAATGAAATCCCTAAAAAGAGTTGCAAAAAAATAAAAATAATGTTCATTTAAAATAAACAGGAATTTGCAGCCCTTCCTACTACAAATAAGCACTCTTCTTAAATATTTAATAAAAAAAGGCACATTTTTTAAACATTTGTAAATTATTGACTGATAATAGTCAGTTCTTTTTAAAATAATGATATACTACATTTGTAATCTTAACTAAAAGATTACTTGCTATGTCAATTACAACAATGGCCGAGGCCCCTCTTAAGGCCTTGGAAAAGATCGGTTTACATCCAACCAAGCACGTACATTACCAGCTAGCTCCTGCTGAATTAACTGAACAGACGCTGCAACAAAAGCAGGGCGTTTTGAACGATACAGGGGCACTCCTTATTAACACCGGAGAATTTACGGGCCGAAGTCCAAAAGACAAGTTTACCGTGAAAGATGCTTTAACTGCCGATACTGTTCATTGGAATGAATTTAATCTCCCTTTAGAAGAAAAGTATTTTGATCAGATGTATCAAAAGATTACCAAATATCTTGGTGAGCGCAATATTTGGGTAAGAGATTGTTATGCCTGCGCTGATCCAACTTACAGGATGAATATCAGAGTTATAAATGAAATGCCGGCCAATAATCTTTTCGCATATAATATGTTCATGAGACCTACCGAGGAAGAATTACAAAATTTTGAGCCGGAGTGGCATGTGATTCAGGCACCAACACTTAGGGCCGATCCTGCGACAGACGGAACAAGACAGCATAATTTCGCGATGGTAAGTTTTTCAAAGAAAACAATCCTTATTGGTGGAACCGGATATACCGGAGAGATGAAGAAAGGTATTTTCACTATTCTTAATTATATCCTGCCACATGATAAAAATGTGCTTAGCATGCATTGTTCGGCCAACATGGGAAAGAATGGCGATACTGCCATTTTCTTTGGGTTAAGTGGAACAGGAAAAACAACGTTAAGTGCAGATCCTAACAGGAGCCTGATCGGCGATGATGAGCATGGCTGGTCAGATACGGGCGTTTTTAATTTTGAAGGTGGTTGTTATGCTAAAACTATCGATCTGAGTGAAGAGAAGGAACCTGAAATATATCGTGCTATCAAACCAGGTGCGTTGGTAGAAAATGTAACTTTTATTGAAGGCACCAATAAAATTGATTTCAGCAGTAAAAAAATTACTGAAAATACCAGGGTTAGTTATCCGCTCTCTTTCATAAGTAATGCGTTAGAGCCATCCATTGGTAAAATGCCTAAAAATGTATTCTTTCTAACTGCTGATGCGTACGGCATCCTGCCTCCGGTGAGTAAATTAAATGCCGGACAGGCAATGTACCAGTTCATCAGCGGTTATACAGCAAAGGTTGCCGGAACGGAAGCTGGCGTTACAGAACCAAAAGCTACGTTCAGTGCTTGTTTTGGAGCTCCTTTTTTACCGCTGCACCCAGGAAAATACGCTGCCATGCTTGGTAAAAAAATGACCGAGCACAAGGTAAATGTATGGATGATAAACACTGGCTGGAGCGGCGGCCCTTACGGAATTGGAAGCCGTATGAAATTAGGCTATACGCGTGCAATGATTACAGCTGCGCTGGATGGCAAACTGGATAATGTTGAATATGAAGCTCATCCGGTATTTGGAATGATGATGCCAAAAGAATGTGAAGGTGTTCCTGCGGAGATATTAAATCCGCGTAATACCTGGACAGATAAAGAAGCCTATGACAAAAAAGCAAAAGACCTGGCACAGCAGTTTATTAAAAACTTTGAAAAATATGCAAGCGGTGTTGATGAAGAAATTCTCGCTGCGGCACCTAAGGTATAACGATAGCTTAGGAAAAAATTAATTTTCTCAATAGAAAAAGGGTTGATATTGTTCTCAGGATTTATTCAGAACACTATCAACCCTTTATTTTTAAAGCAGCATCTTAAAACTGCATCTCAGGAATATTGCCTTCAACGATAAGTTTCCCTGCTGTTTTCTGTTTGATCTCTTCAATAGAAACACCTGGAGCACGTTCCAGCAATCTGAACGAACCGTTTTCAATATCCAACACAGCAAGTTCAGTTACGATTTTCTTTACACATCGTTTGCCCGTAAGCGGTAGTGTACAGGAAGGGAGTAGTTTACTCTCCCCTTTTGGATTCGTATGCATCATGGCTACGATAATATTTTTTGCACTGGCCACCAGGTCCATTGCGCCACCCATACCTTTCACCATTTTACCCGGAATTTTCCAGTTGGCAATATCTCCCTGCTCACTTACTTCCATAGCGCCTAATACCGTGAGATCTACTTTACCGGAACGGATCATTCCAAAACTCATGGCACTATCAAAAAATGCTGAGCCCGGTAGTGTGGTGATTGTTTGTTTTCCCGCATTGATAAGGTCTGCATCCTCTTTTCCTTCTTCCGGAAAAGGCCCCATTCCCAACAACCCATTTTCACTTTGCAGGATCACATTAACTCCGGCAGGTATATAGTTTGCCACCAAAGTAGGAATACCAATGCCAAGGTTTACATAAAAACCGTCTTGCAGTTCTTTGGCAATTCTTTGAGCGATCTGGAATTTATCTAAAGCCATATATTACATTAACTACGTTAAAAAAAATTGAGCAGCAATTACAAAATTAAACCAGCTGTTTCTGCAAATAAGCTGCGGTTATTTATCCTGCTTCTTTTGTACAGTTCTTTGTTCTATTCTTTTTTCATAATTTGACCCCTGAAAAATACGGTGAACATAAATGCCCGCAGTATGTATCTGGTTTGGATCCAACGTACCCACAGGCACTAATTCTTCAACTTCTGCAATCGTTATCTTACCAGCCATTGCCATTAAAGGATTAAAATTACGGGCAGTATCTTTATAAATTAGATTACCAAGACCATCTCCTTTCCACGCTTTTACTATGGCATAATCGGCATCAAATGCCATTTCAAGTAGGTATTCTTTACCGTTAAAGATGCGGGATTCTTTTCCATCAGCAACTTCTGTTCCTACCCCAGCGGGCGTAAATATAGCCGGCATTCCATATCCTGCGGCCATGCACCTGGTTGCCAATGTTCCCTGTGGCACCAGTTCCACTTCCAATTCACCGCTAAGCAACTGGCGCTCAAACTCTGCATTTTCACCTACATAAGATGCAATCATCTTTTTTACCTGCTTTTTTTGTAACATCAGTCCAATTCCGAAATCATCAACACCGGCATTATTGGAAATACAGGTTAAATTCATGACTCCTTTTTGAACCAGCGCGGCTATGCAATTTTCGGGAATACCACACAAGCCAAATCCACCCAGCATGATCGTACTGCCATCCTGAATATCTTCCACAGCTTCTGCCCCGTTGTTGAAAATTTTATTCATATATTATTATTCTGCTTTTAATTGTTTTGTGGCGGAATTCCTAAACTTATTCAAGTTGAGCTGATCATGCAGCTTAAGCCTGTTCTGCCGGGCAAGGATACTATCCGTTAATGCTGTCATTAGTTCTGGATGCCTTGTATAATACTCATAGCTATCGTAAAACTCATCCTTACTGACGTGATAGTAAGCAAAGATCTTTTTCTGCAGCATCGCATTTTGGAGTGTATCATTTATTCCATCTCTTTTAATAAAATCCCTGGTGTAAACTTCTGCCCGTATATAATCCCAAAACACCAGTTCCATTTTCTTGGGTTCTAATATACCTTTGGGTACAACCCGTTTTTTAGAACAGGATAATAAGAAAAACAGAAGCGTTAGTGCAAATAATATCCTCATTTCAATTGATCCTCGTATTTATTTGCATTAGTAAGATCGAGCTTTACCAATAGCTCTTTGGCGCGGGCTTTATCTGCCGGTGTAGCTTTGGAAAATACATTGATCAGTTCTGTAAATTTGCCCTGAAAAAAAAACTGGTTAACCATCGTGTTAGGATTGTCTTTATTAAAATTATCCAACAGGTTCAACACATTTAGCATTTCACTTCTGGCTTTAGTATCATCTTCATATAATTTATCCATTCCTAACCTGTAATAATTATAAAACACATCGTGCATTATGCTGTAACGAGAGTTTAGCATATTCTCTGCCAGCCAATAGCGGTTCCGCCTGCTGTCAAAGGCTTTCCAGCCAGAAATATTTCTGCCATCTGGTGCGTTATTCACTACGTTTTGAGCTTTTTGAAAATAAGCATCTCCGCCATGCGGCGAGAAGGACGCAAAATCAAACCCCAAAATCACATACGCATAATAACCAAAAACTGCAGTTAAATTAGAAACTAGTGCATCATTTCCTGTAACCCTGTTCTCATTAAAATCCAGCTGCTGAAATTCAATATATTTAAAGACGATATCATCGTCCTTGAAATTTATCAGCGGCGAAACATAGGAAGTATTGAATATCGGCCTGGCTGCCTGTATAGTAAGAGAACCGCGGTAAACATTGGCATCATCGGTAGACTCCAGGTTTAATAAAAAATTACATTCAATTTTCTCTGCAGCAGTAAATGCCTCGTTAGTCCATTTTCTGTTATTCAGGAAATTATTTAAAGCAGTTTGCAGTGTTAAAAATGCATTTTTATTTACCGTGTTATTTACACGTGTAGCCACTACCGTTACTCTGGCATTTAATTCCTGTGCGGTAACAGAGCCCATCATCAAAAGCGACAATAACACTAATTTTATCTTATTCATTGGTATATTTAATAATTGTATTAATAATGTCAACGGCAACAGCCAATTTGGCTTTCGTATCAAAATGATATTCACCACCACGTTTATCAAAAATAATGATTTTGTTCGTGTCATATCCAAAGCCGGCCCCGGCATCTTTCAGCGAATTAAGCACAATCATATCAGCATTTTTTGCCTGTAGTTTATTGAGTGCATGTTCCTTTTCATTATTTGTTTCCAGGGCAAAACCAATAAGCAACTGGTTATCTCGTTTCTTTTCCCCTAATGTTTTTAATATATCTTTTGTTTTTTGCAGATTTACTACCAATGTTTCCCCTTGCTTCTTGATTTTTTCAGTTGCGGGAGCCGATACCGTATAGTCGGCCACGGCGGCACTCATTACAGCTATATCTACTTCTTTAAAAATCCCAACACAGGCATCAAACATTTCTGCTGCGGAAGTGACTTTTATTAAATTTATCTGTGCATTAATAGTTTGTGAAACTGGCCCACAAACCAAGGTAACCACTGCACCTCTTTTTATAAACTCTTCTGCAAGAGCAATTCCCATTTTTCCGGAGGAATGGTTTCCAATAAACCTGACAGGATCTATCGCTTCGTAAGTTGGCCCAGCAGTTATAAGCACTTTTTTTCCTGCAAGCTGTTTACTGCTATTAAAATGATTGCTTAAAAACTGAACGATAGTTTCGGGTTCAGCCATTCTACCTTCACCTTTTAATCCACTGGCAAGTTCCCCGTTTTCAACCGGAATAACAATATTGCCGTAAGATTCAACTGTTGTGATATTTCTTTTTGTTGAAGGATGCAACCACATATCTTCATCCATTGCAGGCGCTAGTATTACGGGACAGGTGGCCGACAAGTAAACCGCCATCAATAAATTATCGCATAAGCCAACGGCCATTTTTGCGAGCGTATTACAACTTGTAGGAGCAAGCAGCATAACATCTGCCCAGCGGCCTAGCAATACATGGTTAGACCATGAATTATTTTCAGACAATTGAAATAATACCTCATTTTTTGAAAGCGTTGATAAAGTTAGTGGTGCAATAAAACCAGTGGCTGAAGGCGTCATCACTACTTTCACTTCGGCGCCGGCTTTTACCAGCAGTCTGATTAAAGTAGCACATTTATAGGCTGCTATACTGCCCGATATTCCCAGAAGAATCTTTTTTCCGTTTAACATAAAAGTCCCGCTTGTTGCGGGACTAAAATTATAACTTCTAAACTAAAAGAAGTTGTAAAAAATAAATTAGGCTTAATTAGCTGAATAAATCTTCATCATTCCTGCGGAAATACACTTTATCTTCCAGAAATTCTGTTGTTGCCAGCAGTGCCGGATTAGGCATACGCTCATAAGCACGCGAAATTTCGATCTGCTCTTTGTTTTCATGAATCTCTTCCAGGCTATCCGTATGGCTCGCAAACTCTTCCAGTTTGTTATGCAGTTCTTCTTTTATAGTAATATTAATCTGGTTGGCTCTTTTCGCTATGATGGCAATAGACTCATACAAGTTACCAGTTCTATCTTTCAGATCACTCAATTTCTTTGGTTCAACAGAACTGCTGGTATTAGCGCTTAGCTGACGACGTAATTTGCTCATTTTTTATTTCTTTAATTTTATTTTGACTTAAAATACTATA
>CAZCAA010000032.1:0-25187 GCA_964496585.1 uncultured Ferruginibacter sp. | reverse complement strand
AGGAAGCTGAATTTATCGATAGTGTGAGCAAAGGTTATTTTGATAGTTCGCAAAAAGCAGGTGTATGGCGCAATCCGGAGCTTTCAAGGGTGGATAAATATAATATGCATAGTTTAATGCTAAACAATTCGGAATGGGTTACAGGTTCCAAAGATGATTTTAATAGCCGAATGCCGGTGTTAAAAACCTTTTATAAATCGCCCTCTAATTTTTTTGAAGTAAATAGCAAGGATTTTTTTCTGGCTATTAATCCTGTATTGCAACTGAATGTTGGAAATGAATCTGACAATGATAAGACTTTGTATTTAAACAGCAGGGGAATTACACTTCGTGGAATGATTGCCAGGAAAATAGGTTTTTCTACTACTGTCATCGACAACCAGGAACGCGGCCCTTCTTATTTTACTTCTTTGGTACTTAATTCAAGAGCCGTTCCGGGTGTGGGTTTTAATAAGGCTTTTAAAGGCGATGTAACAGCGCGTGATTATTTCGATGGCAGAGGTTACCTCACATTCAATGCAACAAAATATATTGATATTCAGTTTGGATACGATAAGAATTTTATCGGGAATGGTTATAGAAGTTTATTTTTAAGCGACTTTGGTAACAGTTATCTTTTTGCGAAGCTAAATACAAAAATCTGGAAGTTCAATTACCAGAATATCTTCATGGAGTTGATGCCGCAGTATTCTAAAAACGGCGATAGTCTTTTACCAAGGAAGTATGCTGCTATGCATCATCTAAGCATGAACGTTACCAAGTGGCTTAATATTGGTTTGTTTGAAGGTGTGGTTTTCGGCAGAACAAATCATTTTGATTTCCAATACCTGAATCCGATCATTTTTTACAGGCATATTGAGGGTACTGTCGGTAGCCCGGACAATGCGGTTGCGGGTTTTGATTTTAAAGCAAATATTGCACACCGCTTTCAATTGTATGGTCAGTTGCTGCTCGACGAGTTTATTTTATCCAGAATTAAAAATGACCCAACCTATTGGGCAAATAAATTTGCTATTCAGGTAGGCGCTAAATATATAGATGCCTTTGGTATAAAAAATCTTGATCTTCAGGGAGAATTTAACCGCGTTCGTCCATTTACTTATTCTCATAATGATACCATTGCCAATTACACTCACTACAATCAACCTTTGGCACATCCGCTGGGAGCTAACTTCCAGGAGTTGATCGGTATTGTTCGTTACCAGCCTGCACCTAAATGGTACATTATGGCAAAAGCAATTTACTACTACAAAGGCTTAGATAGCAGTGGAATAAATTATGGGGGAAACATCTTTAAAAACTATACCACCCGGAGCACTGAAAATGGCTTTAAAGTTGGTAGCGGTAACAAATTATCTGTTTTAAATGCTTTGCTGGAAGTTTCCTATGAATTCAGGCAGAACCTGTTTTTCGAATTGAGCATACAACAAAGGAATGCCAGCTTTTCAGGAACACCTGCGGCTGATTATAACTCAACTTACATCAGTGGCGGTATAAGACTTAATATGTTCCGCAGGCAGTATGATTATTAATGTAACGAACGAAACTAGGTTGATGGTAGTTTAACTGTAGCTTTGCAGTCAATCATCAACGTTAGTAAAATTATTCTACCGTTAGGGAAAGGGTAAGTGTGCGTGAATTTATTTTATCTATCACGTTGGAAAATTTCAGATTAGGATCACGGCTATGTACATTCTTTAAACCCCAGCCTAATTTAAGCTCTGGCGTTAATACAAAAACAGGAAAAAAGAAATGGAATCCGATGCCGGCTTCGATGCCGTAATCGAGCTTGTTTAGCTTTATTAAACGTTCTGCTTTTTTATCTCCGGCGTTGGCGGCAAAATCGTATTCAACTCGTCCGCCGCCCATCATGTAAACTTTAAAATTATTGATACGGTCGCTGGTAAATTTAAGTTGAAGTGGCAGTGCGAGCGTAATGCCTTGTATTTTTTTTATCGTAATACTGTCCTCGTCCAGAAAGGGATCAGGATTTCTCAATTTATATTCAAATGCTTTTTCTGTGAACACCAGATTTAATGGATAGGTTCTTAAATCAAAATGATTACCCAGCCTCATGTTTACCAACCAGGAGAGATTGATACCAGTGCTGTTAATACTTTCAACAGTAGAGATACTATCGTTGGCTGCACTGATAAATTGTGGATGAAAGGTGAAACTGTAGTGCGATCGGTTTACGCCAACATTGATCCCAAAGTGGAATTTTTTGTCGTCATGATCCGGGAGATTGATCTCCTCGTCACCACGTAATTGTGTAAACGCAACAGATGGCAGGGTAAGGGCTGCCAAAATAATATATACTATTTTACTCCGCAATAAATACTGCATATTCCTAAGCTCAGTGATTTGCTAAATGATTGTTGATACCCGAGTTGATCGAGAATTTGAGTAAAGTTTTTTCCTTCAGGGAATTTTTTTATTGATTCGTCTAAATATTTATATGCTTCGCGGTTTTTTGAAAAGAGTTTCCCCATATTTGGTGTAACAACTTTCATATAAAACTGGTAAATCGGCTTTACAAAAGGCAGGCTCGGTTTGCTAAATTCAAGTACGACCAGTTTACCTCCCGGCTTCAAAACCCTTTTGATCTCCGATAACCCTTTTTCCAGGTGCTGAAAATTTCTTACACCAAACGCCACTGTTACAGCGTCAAACGAGTTGTCAGGAAAGTTTATTGCCTCACTATCTCCATTTAACAGTTCTATCTTATTCCGTAAACCAAGCTTTTCTATTTTTTTTCTTCCAATTTCCAGCATTCCATCACTTATGTCAATTCCGGTTATTTTATCGGGATGTAGCAAATCTGCTGCCATAATTGCCACATCTGCCGTGCCGGTAGCTACATCTAATATTAGCCGCGGCTTAATATCTTTTAAAAATCCAAGCGCTTTTTTCCTCCATTTAATATCAATTCCTGCACTCAGAAAACGATTCAGGAAATCATACCTTCCCGCAATATCGTTAAACATGCCGGCTACCTGCTCTTTCTTAGTAAGCTCAGAATCTTTATAGGGAACAACATTATCATGTGCAAAATTTGCCATATTACGGTGCAAAGATAGGCAGTTTGCAGTTTTATAAGGAATGCAAAGCTGCCATTGTTTTTAGAAAGAGTATTTTTGTGAATTAATTAATAAGTGTGATGAATATTAAAAAGGCCAGTTATATAGTAAGTAGTCCCGATTTTGAAAAATGCCCGGTGCCCGATAAACCGGAATATGCGTTTATTGGAAGGAGTAATGTGGGTAAATCATCACTCATTAATATGCTTTGCAACAATGTTAAACTTGCCAAAACTTCCGGCTCTCCAGGCAAAACACAATTGATTAATCATTTTGAGATTATCAGCAGCCTGGACGAATCTGATGGCAAGAAGAAGATAAATACTTTTAAATGGTACCTGGTAGATTTGCCGGGATATGGATTTGCAAAAGTGAGTATCAGCAGCAGAAGGAGATGGGAGCAGATGATTGAGAACTATCTACGCAAACGCGAAAACCTAACCATGGTTTTTGTTTTAATTGATGCCCGACATTCTCCACAAAAAATCGACCTCGATTTTTTAGAAGGACTGAAGTTATGGAAAGTGCCTTTTTGCCTCGTATTTACCAAAGCTGATAAAGAAACCCAGCGGGTTGTGAGTAAGAATGTAAAGGATTTTTTGAATGCGATGAAAAAAACCTGGCAGTTTTTACCCCAACACTTTGTTTCAAGTGCTGTTAAATATCTGGGGAAAGACAAGATACTTTCCTTTATCAATGAAACAAACGAAGCGATTGCTCCAAAAGAACATGGCAAAAAAGGAGCAACCGTTACTTTAAAAGAGCAGCCTTAAACCTGATCTGTTGATAGTGGGGTCGTTAATTTACAACTTTGTTTGCACAACAGCTACTGGCAAATGCTTCTGGTTTTGCTTTAAAGGCAAAGCCCATTCCCAGGATATAACCCATTGCTTCCCGCAAAGCTTCATTACTTTTAAATGAAGGATTTGTATTGATGTCGGCATGAACTTCCATGTCTACGTCATACTGCGTAAATAGATTGCAGAGTTCATAAGCGATCTCAATACTTTTTGCTACTTCTACCAGCATGCGTTCTTTGATGCTGTATTTAAATGTTGTTTTCTCATTGTGGATGAACATAAATCCGCCATTTCCTTCCCGTAAAAAAACGATCACTGTTGCAAATTCAGTATCGCGGCCTTTTACCTGGCTGTCGGTACCGATGCAAACTTTTAATTTGTAACCTGAAGCTCTTTCTCTTTTGATGGCTGTTTCTACAGCATCTTTAATTGGAAGTTGAATAGTATCACCGTTAAATTTTCTCCATAGCATAAAAATGGGTTTTCTAAATTTACGAAGAAAACAGGAGGGTTTCTATTAATAAATGCTGATGATTAGTAGATAATGTGGAAATGTCAATAATTAAAAGTTTTATGCAATACGCAAAACGACGAAGTAGTGTAGAGTTTAAATGTTGCTTTTTTTAAATAAAAAAAGGGGCCAACCCCTAACGTTGACCCCTAACTTACACATGAATCTACCTTACTGTTTTATAATCCTTTCTGTTTGTTTATGGCCTGTGCTGAATAACTGGATTATGTATAAGCCCGCTGAGCGGTTATCGAAACTAATTGTGTTAAAACCTTTTGCTCCTTTACCTGCACTAACGAACCTTCCATTAGCATCAAATAATCGGTATTGAAAATCTTCGGTTGCATTTACACTCATCTGACCACGAATGAAAGTAGAAACGATGAATGGTTGCAGACCTCTCCAGTTTAACCTTAAGGAAATTATATTGGAGTACGCAGTTTGATTTAGTATTGATGTTGCCTTGATTCTATAGTACAAAGCGGTAATATTGTTTGGGGCATAGCTGAACGCATTTGCATCTGTTGCAACGGCAGTAAGTCTTTTAAATACTACGCCATCTTCACTCCATTCTATTTCCTGTGTTTTGATCTCGTCATCTGTAATCGTACTCCAGTTTAGGTTATGCTTCTCTTTAAAAACATTACCCGTTAACGTTATACTTCTTATTGGCAACGGCCCGGATATTCCTGTAATCTTATATGATCCCAGGCTTCCGTAGTTACTTGTGTTGGCATTTCCAGATCCATCAATCATTATATAATAGGTGCCTGCAGTTAACGAAGTGTCAATAGTTACACTAAGTTTATTTAGTGGATCATATGTTGCGATTATCTGTTGCGATGCATCAAATAAAACTGCTTTCACATCAAGATTAGCACCGTCGTTACCTGTGATGGCAAAAGGAGTAATATCCATATGGAAATTTCCGGCAGCACTCAAAGTAAATTTAAAAGCATCCTTGTCTGTACTAGTTGAGATTACGCCATCTACAACCATACCCGAACTATTAAGCACATAACTACTGCTGTTCATTGTTTCTGTGAAATCATCATTGCGGTAAGTAAAACCATTTTGTGATGTGATGATGGTTAAATTATCCTGTGTATTGTTGCATCCATAAGGTGTAGGGCCATCATTCCAACCTGTCATATTCCTATAATAACTGTTACCCATAATCGGAGCCCAGCTGGTTTCACCAGAGCCAGTTCCGGAATTGTAAGTAGCAGTAAGGTTGCAGCCTGCATCATAAGAAGATTGATGAGACAATCCAATTGTATGGCCGCTTTCGTGCGAGCAACATTCTGCTATATATTTTGCATTGTTGGGTCCGAGTTTATCTGTAAAAACAAACGCCGGTGTATCATCTCCCCAGGTAAATGAACCAATATAAGAGATTCCTCCAACACCTGGCCTCCAATCACTTGTTGGCGTAACAACGATTCTGATACGCTTGTTTAAAGGAGCTGCAATAAATACCGAAGAATCTGTTGTTATATTAACATTAAATGGACGATAGTCTTCAGAAACGCGATTGAATATCTCTGTAATTTGTGCATCTGTAAGCGGTGCTGCAAGGCAATTTAATGGAGCCCCGCTGTTCCAGCCAGCGGCAACTACTGTATGCCCATCAAAATCGAGGAATATTGTTGAATTGGCAGATGCGAAACTACTAAGTTTAGGTAAACTGTAAACGCTTGTCGAACTGAGTAATACCAACAGCAACGTGGTTAGTGTAAAGTTTTTCATTTGGATAAGGTTTAACTCCGGAACGCCCGGTTATTATTGGATAGGGTATGTGTAAGGCTTGCTTTATAAAAGACCGCAGTCTTCCAGTATTTTTTTAGTTTCAAATTTTTTCAGACTGTAATTATCTTTCAAGTCTTTTTTAATTTCATATCCATCAAATGCATCCGGATTAATAATGCGACCAGTATACGAAATGGATTTATCATCGTTTATTATTTTTGACACCTGGAAAACGGCATTGCCAAATGATGATGATTTAATTAATACGGACTGAAGATTGTCATATTTTTTCAAATTGCTTAATACAATTCCTTTAAAATGAAAATCATTGTTGAAAGTAATGACTACCTGTTCTCCCTCAGAAGCATTCATGGTATTTTGCAATAAATTCCTTGATAATTGTATTTCGTCGGGGTAGCTGGTAAACAGTTTGGGTTTACTCTGATCAGATTTTTGAGCAAAGGTTGCTGCTGTGATTAGGCAAAGCAGCAGGCAGAAAATCAGTTTAGAGGTTTTCATGGTTTCGGTTTAAGAGGTACGCTTGATTAACTCTTACAGAAACGCCGACCTGATTTACTTATTATGTGAAGAGGATATTATTTTAAATGTTTTTTTACTATCGTAAAACTACTAATACCTAATATTGGCCTGTAGAAAGCATAACAAGCGTGCAGGCTTCTATCGTTGTAATTCCCTTTTTTTTAGCCAAAGAAGCTAATTCATCATTCTCCGTTCCAGGATTGAAAATGATTCTTTTAGGATTTAGAGAAATTATATAATCCAGATATTTTTTTTGATTATCAGGGTTGAGATAAAGTGTTACCGTATCAATATCTGTCTGTGGTTCGATATTGCTGGTGATTTCAATGCCATGAACTTTTCCTGCTTTTTTGCCAATTGCTATTACGGGGTGATGGTGCAACTGTAATTTTTGTATGGCGAGATAGCTATATCGTTCAGGATTTTCTGATGCTCCTAGTACTAAAGTTTTTTTTACTGACATAAATATTAATTTAAAAATCGTTCTTTTAAGTCAACTGAAGGTAACATGCAACTGTCTCTTTTTCCAAACCAACGGTACCTGTTAGCAGCGATTATTTTATATACAAAGTTTCTTATAAAAGCAGGTACAATAATAAAGCCATATAATAATTTTGTTGGCCCTTTCAATTGTTTTGCTACTTTAAGAGCAGCAGTGGATCTTGTGTAACTCTGATCATGTTGTATCAATACAAAGGAATTTAATTCACTAACCGGCAGATCAAATTTTTTCAAAAGCTGCTGACCAACTTCACTTTGCAGAGAGGCGAAACTAAAAACTGCAGCGGGATCTCGTTTTATTACAAACTGAACAGCAGCATTACAGAGATTGCAAATGCCATCGAATAATATAATTGGTGTATCAGGCATCTGTAAAATTAATATTAATTGAAGTAGAATATCGGTTATTTGCCAATGAACTTTGTTTAAGAAATAATTTTCATTTTAGTAAGCTCAGCGGTCTTTGCATTTTCACGTACAGCTCATCATAGCAAAGCCAGCAA
The DNA here is from genome assembly GCA_964496585.1 of uncultured Ferruginibacter sp. Lineage (GTDB taxonomy): Bacteria > Bacteroidota > Bacteroidia > Chitinophagales > Chitinophagaceae > Ferruginibacter. The sequence continues at coordinate 17,503 of CAZCAA010000032.1, read as the reverse complement.
TAGTAAGCCGCCATAACAGGTGCTACAAAAAGGAGTATCACAAATGATCCTACGGGAAAGGTAATTACGCTAATTAGTGTGATCCAATGATAATTTCTTCTGGCGCTTTTTTTCTCTGTAAACCAACCTTTGTATTCGTGAATAACCATACTCACCACCTGCCATCCACCTATTACAAAATAGCCAGTAATTAAAATACTGCCTTCCAGGGTAGCCAGACAAGAAATCAGGAATCCGGTATATAGTGTTATATTAAGCCAGCAATCAAACAATTTAAATTTTTTCATGATCGTGTATTTAAAAGTTTCAGAAAAATATGAAAGATTATTCTAAAAATTATCCCGCGAAGGCGGGATAATTTTTATTTATTTAAACATTTTAAGGATGCTGGCTGTAAACCAGTTTTCTTCTGCTCTAATGGTAGCATCCAACATTTTGTCGGCACTCATACCTAGTTTTTTTATGCTGGCAATCATTTCTACAAATTGTTTGGTTTCTTTATCTTTTTTATCTCCCTCTACGTTTTCCAGTTGAGCCAATAATTTGAGCATTGGATCCAATTCTCTTTTTTTTCTTTCTTTGATGATTTGCGTAGCTACTTTCCATATATCTTTTTCTGCACTAAAATATTCCCTTCTTTCTCCTGCAACTATAATTCTCTCTACCAGGCTCCAACTGATGAGGTCACGAATATTCATATTCACATTACCACGACTTATACTTAACTGTTCCATGATCTCATCCTGGGTAATAGGATCGGGACTTACCAACAGCAAAGCATGAATCTGCGCCATGGTTCGATTGATACCCCATTGGGTACCAAATGCTCCCCAGCTACTAATAAATTGTTGTTTAGCTTCTGATAATTTCATGATTGATTATTTAACTGTATAAAGATATGCAGTTATTCTGAACTTTCAAAATATATTGAAAATCAATTTCGCTTGAATTTATTTGTATTGATTGGGCTTGATTTTTTGCGCAATAGAAGTTAGTTTGCGGGCAGTTATTTAATAAAAAATGCCGGATGATTTACCCGGCATTTTAAAATATAAATTTAAAAACATTATACCAGCATCGTAACCGGATTCTCCATGAATTTTTTTAGTGTTTGCAGGAAAGCTGCACCAACTGCACCATCCACGCTTCTGTGATCGCAACTTAGTGTTACTTTCATTACATTAGTTACACCGAATGTTGTATCTTTTTTTACTACTACTTCTTTTATCTTTCCTACGGCCAGGATGCAACTATCAGGCGGATTAATGATTGCTGTAAAATCTTCAATATCCATCATACCCAGGTTTGAAATAGTGAACGTATTGCCACTGAATTCAACTGGCTGTAATTTTTTATCTTTTGCTTTCTGGTACAATAGTTTTGCGTCTGAAGCAATTTGTGACAATGATTTCTGATCGGCAAATTTTATCACCGGTACGATAAGTCCTTCGGGCAATGCAAGTGCCGACCCAATATGTATATGATGATTTTGACGAATAAAATCTCCCATCCAACTGCTATTTACGGCTGGGTGCTGCCTCAGTGCAACAGCGCAGGCTTTTATCAGCATATCGTTAAAAGAAATCTTTACCGGACTTATTTCGTTCATTGCATTGCGGGAAGTAATGGCATTGTCCATGTTTATTTCCATGGTAAGATAAAAATGTGGTGCACTAAACATACTTTCTCCCAACCTGCGGGCAATAACAGTACGCATCTGCGTTAGTGGAATATCTGTATGTCCTTCCTCGCCATTATTTGTAAAAGCCGCAACGCTTAAAGCAGGTTTTGTAGCTGCTGTTGCTGCTTCAGCGGCTGGTTGTTTATCTTCTGCAGCAGGTTTAAATCCATCAACATCTTTTTTAGTTATACGGCCACCATCGCCACTTCCATTTATTTTTCCAATATCAATTCCTTTTTCTTCAGCAATTTTTTTGGCAAGGGGAGAAGCCTTTATCCTGGAATCAGAATTTTCATTTTTTACTGCTGCCGTATTTTCGGATGAAGCAGACGCTGTTGTGGTTTCAGCAGAAGCAGTTGCATTAGTTTCAGCTTTTGAACCGGCGACTACATTATTATTACCCGATTTTTCTGCCGCCACATAAGCACTAACATCAGTTCCCGGTTTGCCAACAATTGCAATAATTTCATTGATCTTAGCAGCTTTTCCCGCTTCTACACCAATATATAAAAGTGTGCCTTCTTCATATCCAACTACTTCCATGGTTGCCTTATCAGTTTCTACATCTGCTAAAACATCATCAGATTTAACTGTATCACCCAATTTTTTATTCCAGGAAACAATTTTTCCTTCTGTCATGGTATCACTCAACAAAGGCATTCTTATTTCTTTTGCCCCAGCTGGTAATTTTACCTGTTGGGTTTGTTTCGGTTCTGAAGCTGCAACTGGTGCAACCTCAGTGCTGGTTTTGTTCGTTAATTCCGCAGTATCTTTTGTTTGAGCAGCAGCATTAGTTCCTCCCGCAGCGGCCAGCGCAGCTTTATAATCTTCTCCCTCTTTACCTATAACAGCTAAAACGCCATCAACTTTTGCGGCACTGCCGGCTTCTACACCTATATAAAGCAACGTTCCCTCATTATAACTTTCCAATTCCATGGTGGCCTTATCTGTTTCAACTTCAGCCAATACATCGCCTGCCTTCACTTTGTCGCCCACCTTTTTGTTCCATCCCACAATTTTCCCTTCCGCCATAGTATCACTCAACCTGGGCATGCGTATTACTTCTGCCATATTCTTTTACTTTTATATAAATTTTGAATCCCGAAATTAAGTCAAAAACGGATAAGTTCAGCTGATACCGTAAAGCTACTACCTGTATTTCAATCCAGCTCTAATTTTAACCGCTCCCGCAGTTCCCTTATGTATGGATATTGCTCAATCAATTGGAGATACTGCTGCTTTCTATTTAATGGTTTATCTCCAATTTCCTCAACTGAATTTTCATTTTCCACAATCTTAACCTGGTACTTAAGCAACTTGTTGTTAAAATATTTCTGCAAATAATCTACCAGGCCAGATCTTTCTGCATCTATAAATTTCTGATGGATATTACTTTGCGTAATAATTTCAAATCCGTTTTCATCGAGTATTTTCAGCGTAGCCATTTTAAAGTTGGTTACGGCAGAATGATTTTTTCTTAGTTCCAGCGTTTCAATAAAAATATTCCAGGCAACCTGAAGGTTTTCCAATGTTAGTGGCTTGCTCTGGTTACCCTTGTTATTTTGCTCGGCCATTTGCTCCCTGATTTTTGCCAGTGAACCAAATTTTCTTGCCGGTTTTTCAGGCGTGGAATTGGTAGAAAGTACTTCCACAGGTTTTGCCGTAGTAACAGGTTTAGCTGGCAATTCCTTTTTCTGTTCAGTTTCAATATGCAAAGTAGCGGCGGATTCGCTTAGAGATTTCTTTTGAACAATCTGATCTTTGAATCTAATAATGGGCAATGATCTGAATGCTACTACTTTGGTTGTATCAGCCACTTTTTTATTATGTAATCCATCCTCGTCGCTACTTAGCTGTACCGCCTGTTGCAGGTAAGTAAGTTTTATTAAAATAAGCTCAATGTGTAACCGCTTGTTGCGAGCCTGTTTATAATTGATAATAGCCTCATTTAAAATATTAAGGGCTGCAATTAACCAACCTGTAGAAACCTGTTGGGCCACCTGAAGATACTTTTGTTTAAAGTCGTCGGCAACCTGCAGTAATATAGCAGCCTTTGCATCTTTGCTTACAAGTATATTACGCGTAAATTCTGCAAATCCTTCCAGAAAAGTATCGCCCTCAAAACCTTTTTGATTAATCTCATCAAACAGCAACATAGCATCTGCCAGTTGTTGTTCCTGCATATGGTTTAGGAGGTTGAAATAATAATCTTCATCCAGTATATTAAGGTGTTCTAATGTATTTTCATAAGTAAGTTCTCCTCCGGTAAAACTCACGATCTTATCTAAAATACTTAAGGCATCCCGCATACAGCCCTCGCTTTTTTGAGCAATCACATGCAGTGCGGCTTTTTCGGCAGTTATATTTTCTTTACCACAAATTTCCTGCAGGTGCTCTACAGTATCGTTGATGGTTATACGCTTAAAATCAAATATCTGGCAGCGGCTTAATATTGTTGGGAGTATCTTATGCTTTTCGGTGGTGGCTAAAATGAAAATTGCGTAGGGTGGAGGTTCTTCCAGCGTTTTTAAAAAAGCATTAAATGCCGATGCACTCAACATATGAACCTCATCCACAATATACACTTTATACCTGCCTGCCTGTGGTGCAAACCTAACCTGTTCAACAAGCGATCTGATATCATCCACAGAATTATTACTGGCAGCATCCAGCTCATGAATATTTAATGAGCTGCCATTGTCAAAAGTTACACAACTGTTACAGGTGTTACAAGCTTCACCATCACTATTTCGGTTTTCGCAATTGATCGTTTTTGCCAGGATACGTGCACAGGTTGTTTTTCCTACACCTCGTGGACCACAAAATAGAAATGCATGCGCAAGCTGGTTATTATTAATAGCATTTTTTAATGTAGTAGTGATATGTGCCTGCCCAACCACAGTACCAAAATTCTGCGGCCTGTACTTCCTCGCAGAAACAACAAATTTTTCGGTACTCAATGCTGCTTCAGGTAATTTACTATTTTCTGTTTTTTTAGGCATAAATTTTTAAGTCAATAGATCTGTAAAAAGCTAATCGCTTTCGATTCACAAGTTAGCAATTATACCAACATTGGGTGTCGTTTAAATTCACGGGTCCTGTCGAAAATATAACGATAGGTAACCAGGTTCCTGGTACGCGTTACATGCCCGAGATTTTCTGCAATATTGATCATTTTTGGGTTAAAATCACCTATCCATTGCATCTCATATTCTGTATAATTTGCATTTGGCCTTTGAATTACTTTGGCAGATTCTGCAATGATAAACGCATCTACTCCTCTTCCCTGAAATTCCGGCACAACGCCAAACACAATTCCCGTAAATTTTTTATTAGGTTTAAATTTCTGGAGAAAGAGAAAGTATATCTTTTGAATTAATCCAAATTTTCCATTTAGTGATTTAAACCATTGGTTAAGATCGGGCAGGTTAATAAATATTGCGATAGGCTCTTCCTTGTAATACGCAAACCATATCAATTCTTCATCCATTACCGGTTTCATTTTCTTAAACATCAGCATTACCTGTTCCTTGTTTAATTGCTTCAAACCACCATGGCCTGCCCAGGCTTTATTATAAACAATTGTAAAATCTGTTGCAAATTTCTGAAGCTTATTTTTTTTAATAAATTTTGAACTGAAATCTGGGTCTGCAGCAATTGCATCGTGCCTTTCCCATATTTTTTTATCTAAAGGTACTTTTGCATCCATTCCCAGGCAGATCTGGTTAAAGAAAACCTTGAAACCATAGTTTTCAAAAAGCTGCTGATAGTAAGGAGGATTGTAATTCATGCAATAAAGCGGTTCTGTAAATCCCTTTGTTAGCAAGCCCCACCAGCGATCGCGTTCGCCAAAATTGATCGGGCCATCCATTGCCTCCACATTTTCACTGATAAGCCAGTGACGTGCATTATCAAGTAGCAATTCGGCGGCAGCCATATTGTTTTCGCATTCAAAAAAACCAATTCCACCAACTTTAAATTCGTCTCCTTTATTCTTATATTTTGAATTTACAAAAGCGGCAATTCTGCCAATTAAATTCCCTTCATTATCCTTTAAGATCCACCGTTGCAGTTTCCCAAACCTGAAAGCTTTGTTCTTACTCTTATCAAATACGTCATTAATATCTTTATCAAGAGGTCTTATCCAATTGGTGTCATTTTTGTAAATTACCAAAGGCACTTTTAAAAAAAGTGCAGCCGTAGCCGCATCTGTTACCGGGAAAATTTCCATTCTGCGAAATTAAGCAATTTGGTTTTTTATCAGGAAGATTCACTTATTTCAAATTCAACTCTTTTCTTAATTCGTTGGCAGTTTTGGAAGATCCATCGTGGCTCCAGCCGGGCGGCATAAAAAGGTATTTCAATTTGGTGCTCAGGGGTATTTTCTTCTTAAGATCTTTTGAGATCGATTTCCATTCATGAAAAACAACATTTACAGGATTTTTATCGTTTTCGATTGGCTTGGTAAGCCCGTATTTAATAGGATCTGTTTCTACTTCTTCCTGAAAACTGCCAAATAATTTATCCCAGATGATAAGGCACATTCCCATGTTTTTATCGAGATACCTTACGTTGCTGGCATGATGTACCCGGTGATGAGAAGGGCTAACAAATATCATTTCAAACCAGGCCGGCATTTTTTTAATATACTGCGTATGAACAAGTATGCCATAAGTTTGAGTAATGGAGTACATAAAAACAATATCCAGGGGATGAAATCCCATAAAAGCGATTGGAATAAAATACAGAAAACGATACACAGGCTGAAACACCGATGAGCGGAAGCCTGTACTTAAATTGAATTCTTCTGATGAGTGATGGGTTACATGCACAGCCCAGAATATTCTACAATAATGATCTACCCTGTGTTCAATATAAAAAGCTAAATCCTCCAGTATGAAGAGCGTAAACCAGTATAAATAGGCATTTTCTATTGTGAAGAAATGGTGATCGTAAACCCACACTAATACTGCCACATAAAATAGCCAGCGTAAAATGAGATCCAGGCTAGCATTAAGCAGTGTTAAATAAATATTTTGAATAGTACTTTTAAGAGAATACAGTTTACTTCCGTTCCAGTTGCTCAACAAAATTTCTGTTCCTATTAATATGGAATACAATGGAACAGAGAAAATGAAAAACCAGGCCTCACGGGAAGAGTGCATTGTATTTGATTTTTAAAAAGGCTATACAGACATGATCTCTTTTTCCTTTGCCGCAAGGTGTTTATCTATTAAAACAATAAACCTGTCGGTTTTTTCCTGCGCAACTATTTCAGCGTCTTTACATTCATCTTCACTTAGTCCGTCTTTTTGTAATTTCTTTATTTGTTCGATGCCATCTCTGCGGATATTGCGAATAGTAACCTTTGCATTTTCACCCTCTACATTACAACGTTTCACCAATTCTTTTCTCCTCTCTTCGGTAAGCGGAGGTAAAAAAAGCCTGATAATATTGCCATCGTTCTGAGGATTGATACCAATATTCGCTGCTATGATACCCCTTTCGATAACGGCCAGCATATTCTTTTCCCAGGGTTGTACTGATAATGTTCGTGCATCCATGGCCGCAACATTAGCCACCTGGTTTACGGGGGTAGGGTTGCCATAATAATCCACCATTACACCATCCAGCATAGACGGATTTGCTTTACCTGCCCTGATCCTGGTTAGTTCCGATTCCAGGTGAGCAATGGCTTTCGTCATTGTTGATTCCGTTTCCGATAATATAGTCTGTAAGTCTGCTGCCATAATAATTTGAATTGGTTGTAAAAGTATAAAAAAGTTGCCTATTAGCGTTTTGCTAAATGCATATGTTAGTTAATAGACCTATATAACCTGCATAAAAAAAATGAAATACATTGGGAAAATAAACAATTAATATCTTTCGGAGGTCAATCTACCTCTACCGTATCAGAAACCAGCGTGAGTATTTTGTGAGATTTTCTAAGTTCTTTGTCAGCAGATTTCTGAATAACCACCGACTTGGTTTTTTGGCGCAGGTAATAAATGATGCCGATAAAAGCAAAAGCTGTCATCATTAAAATTGCAACAACAGTGGAAGTTCCCAGGCTTCTTAAGCTAAACGCCATTGCGATTAAAACAATATTAGCAGAAACACAGGTAAGTGTAATTTTTTTGTGGGAGAAGCCCAGATCCAGCAAAAAATGATGAATATGTGTTCTGTCCGGACTAAACGGCGATCTTCTATCTAAGATTCTTAATCCGAATACTCTTAAAGTGTCAAATAATGGGATCATCAATATAGAAAAGCCAACTGCAGGAGCAGCTTCTATTGGAAAAGAAACACTTGAACTTCCCGCCAGGTTAATAAACTTAATAACAAGTATAGAATTTACCAAACCAAGTAAAAGCGACCCGGTGTCGCCCATAAATATCTTTGCGGGTGAAAAATTATAAATCAGAAAACTAATAAGGCTACCTGCCAAAGCAAAGGCAATTACCGCATAGGTAATCTGACCGATATAGAAAAAATAGCTTCCGAATACAATCGTTGTTAATATTCCCAGGCTACCTGCTAAACCATCTACACCGTCAATCAGGTTAAAAGAGTTGGTAATTACAATTATAGTGAAGAGGGAAAGTGCAATACTGGCTATGTGTGGAATTTCGTAAACTCCCAATAAGCCATGCATATTATTAAGTGAAACACCTCCAAACCTAATAAGGATGCCGGCAGCGATCAATTGACCAATGAATTTTTTACTGGCAGATAAAACCAGAATATCATCCTTTATGCCAAGGAAGAAAACAACGATGGCAGCGGCTGCAAAATATTGTAGTTCTGAGCTGACGCCTGCCGGAACACCCATTAATGTGGCAATAATAAATCCGGCAAAAATGCCCAACCCGCCTAATGTAGGGATAACTGTTTTATGTACTTTACGCTCATCAGGTTCATCAAATAACTTCTTATCCTTTGCTACCTGGATAATAACTGGTATAGCAAAAAAAGTGATAATGAAAGCCAAAGCCGAACTTAGTAAAATATTATCCATACCGAATTTATTGTTCCAGTGATTACAAAAGTATTAATTAAGTTTTGGATAAAGAATTTAAATAGAAACAAATACGATGTTTGTCTACTATGTGGTTTCCGTCAAAACTACCTTTTGTTTGCGAACCTGGCCGATTACAGTTATAAAATAACGGTTTAATTCACAACTTAGTATCAAGGTCAGTTCCAGAGGTATATTTTCTTTGAACATGACTTGAATTAAAGTAGGTTTGCAGGCAAATTACAAAATTTAGAAATACAAAATAGTAATAGTCATGAATAACCTGAAAGATATAGCTACCCAAATCCGCCGCGACATAGTTAGAATGGTGCATGCAGTGCAAAGTGGGCATCCTGGAGGCTCGCTCGGTTGTACCGAATACTTTACAGCCCTTTATTTTAAAATAATGAAGCACAATCCCGATTTTAAGATGGATGGAATTGGAGAAGACCTGTTTTTTCTTAGTAATGGCCATATTTCCCCCGTTTTTTACAGTACGCTGGCAAGGAGTGGTTATTTTCCGATAGAAGAATTAAATACTTTTCGGAAGCTGAACAGCCGTTTACAAGGCCATCCAACAACCCATGAAGATCTTCCTGGTGTACGTGTAGCCAGTGGTTCACTTGGCCAGGGAATGAGCGTTGCTATTGGAGCTGCATTGGCAAAAAAACTAAACAACGACAGTAATATCGTGTATTCCCTTCATGGAGATGGAGAATTAGATGAAGGCCAGAACTGGGAAGCGATCATGTTTGCAGCGCACAAAAAAGTTGACAACCTTATTTCTACGATAGATTGGAATGGTCAACAAATTGATGGCCCAACCAAGGAAGTGATGAGTTTAGATAACCTGCACGCCAAGTTTGAAGCCTTTAACTGGGAAGTAACAGAAATGGAAGGAAATGATATGGATGCTGTTGTGGCCGGACTTGAAAAAGCCAAATCTCTCACCGGAAAAGGCAAACCTGTGGTAATTCTTATGAAAACGATCATGGGAAAAGGAGTAGATTTCATGGAAGGCCATCACGAATGGCATGGAATTGCTCCCAACGATGAACAATTAAGACAAGCGCTGGCACAATTGCCGGAAACGCTGGGTGATTATTAAAATTATTACCTGAATAGAGTAGTTTTAAAATTAGTAACCTCTTGCGTTATCTAAGATCTAATGGTTGCTTAGAAGCCTTATATGCCGGAAACCAGGAGGCAATAAATGCGATGGCCATGGCTGTTCCTGCAACAAGGAAAAAATCGGAAGCAATCAATTTTACCGGAAAATAATCTATTAAAAATGATCCACCTTGTAATTTGATGAGTTTAAATTTTACCTGCAGATAACAGATAAGAACCGCTAACAAAATTCCACAGGTAGCGCCCAGCGCGCCTAATAAAATACCTTCCGTTAAAAATATTTTCCTGATCATCTGCGAAGTGGTACCCATGCTTTGCAAGATCGCGATATCTTGTTTTTTTTCCAGTACCAGCATCGTTAATGCACTCACCATATTAAATGCGGCAATGATTAAAATGAGCGTTAATACTGCATAGATCGCCCACTTCTCAAGCCGCATTGTACTGTAAAGATTAGTATTTTGTTCATACCTGGTTTGAACAATATATTTTGAACCTACGAGGTTTTGCATTAGGTCCTTTGCCTTGTTAATTGTTGTTCCTGATCTTAATTTTATTTCTGCCGAACTAAATTCATCTGCAGAAAATCCCATTTGTTGTTTTACAAATTCAATATTAGTTATTGCATAGCCATTGTCAAAATCCTGTTGAATAGCGAAAGAACCAATTGCAGTTACATTTCCAATGCTTAACGATTGCATGGGATCATTACTCAGAATATTTTTTTTGGGTAAAATTACAGCTAGTTGTTGCGGTGGAAAAGCATCGTTAATGGTTATGCCCGAAGCATACTGAACGCCTGCGCCTACCACAATGGTAGGGTTTTCTGCATCACCTAATTCAAATTTACCTTTACTTATTTTTTGAGGTACACCACTTACCTGCGGGAAATTATTATCAACGCCTTTTAATCGCAACAAGGATTGTGATTGTGCATCATCATTTTGCAACATCGCATTTTCCTCTGCAATCATAGACGATTGAAAAACGTAAGGCTGTGATTTGATTTTTGTGATGAGGGCCGCATCCATTACAAATGTTTTTCCGGAAGCCGGCACTACTTTGAGGTCTGTATAAAAAGAAGAATACAAAGATTTTACAAGGTCTTCAAAACCATTAAACACGCTTAGCACCAATACCTGGCAACAGGTGGCAAATGCTATAACACAGGTTGTTACTCCCGCAATGATATTGATGGCGTTGGCAGATTTCTTTGCTTTAAAATAACGCCATGCAAAATCGAGGTACATGTGTTTTCTGAAGTTGAAGTGAATGTTGAAATTTATCAGTAAATCTGGTTATAAAAAAAGGCTTTCATAACAGGGTTGCCTTTTATACTATCACTAACAGATAACGTTAGGGTTTATTCTTATCATCCTGCGTTTTAATATCTTTAAATAGTTGCTCCATTTTATCAACGTAATCCAGCGTATCGTCTATAAAGAAATTAAGTTGTGGCATGCTTCTAAGCTGATGCCTTACTCTGGCTGTTAATTCTTTTTTTATTTCCCAGGCTCTTTCCTGAATCTTATTTAATGCTACAACAGGATCCTTCACTTTAAAAAAACTTAAATATATACGGGCATCAAAAAGGTCGGGAGTAATTTTTACTGATGAAATAGAAATCATTCCGCCGTCCATCATGGCAAGTCCCAAACGCTGGAAAATTTCATTCAGGTCTTTTTCTAATACAGCGGCTACTTGTTTTTGCCTTTTACCTTCAATCATGAGTTTACACTTTAATCGTTGTAAAATTACTTACTTTGTACGTTTATATCCTTTTTTATATTTCTGCAAACAGATGAAGAGTTTAAGAACCATTTTTAAATATATCAGGAAATACCCTGGATTGGTAGCTACTTATTTTACTTTCAACGTGCTATCTGCGTTATTTGGCGTGATTTCTCTTGGGCTACTCAGTCCTTTTTTAATGCTGATCTTTAAGCAGGGCGATGCCTTTAAAGCAGTGTCAGGAACGGGTTTTTTTAGCCGTCTAAACCCTGTTACTCATTTTAAAGAATGGGTTTACGGCATTCTGAATCAACCTGGAGGAAATATCAAAGCCCTTATGATCATTTGCCTGGTAGTTTTTGCGTCAATCCTGTTAAAAAATATATTCGCTTATTTAAGCATGTACTTTTTAAATCCAATACGCAACCATATTTTAAATGACATGCGCAGCAGTATGTATGGTAAAATACTTAAGTTACCAATTGGCTATTTTAGCGAGCAGCGCAAGGGAGATATCATGAGTAAACTTTCAAATGATCTTAATGATGTGGAAGTATCTACCATCAGCGTATTAGAAAGTATTTTCAGGGAACCTATCACCATCATATTATTTTTCATTTACATGGTGATGCTAAGTCCGCAACTAACTTTATTCCTGGTGATATTTTTACCTGTAGCAGGTTTTATCTTAGGTAGAATTGGCCGCTCACTTAAAAAAGAAAACAAGCAGGTATTGCAGCAGTTTGGATTATTATTTTCAACAATCGAAGAAACGTTGGGTGGTATCCGTATTATAAAGGCTTTTAACGCGGAGAAAAAAATGGAAAGAAAATTTGAACAGGAAAATGATGCTATGTATCATTTAAAGAATAAGGCGAACAGGCGTCGAGATCTGGCTTCTCCTGTTTCTGAAGCACTGGGGGTAACAGCAGTATTGTGTATTCTCTGGTATGGTGGTCGTCTGGTGCTAAGTGGCGATCCTTCTTTTACGCTAAATGCCGGAGATTTTCTGGCTTATATTGCCATTTTTACGCAATTAATTCAACCTTTAAAAGCATTGTCCAGCGCCTCTTATAACGTTCAGAAAGGAGCTGCCAGTATTGAGAGAATTGAGAGTATGATTAACGAAAATGTTAGTATTAAAGAGATTGAAAACGCAAAGCAACTAACTTCGTTTAACCGTTCTATTGAGTTTAAGAATGTGAGTTTTAGTTATGAAGACACGCCCATTCTGAAAAATATCAATTTGCGTATTGAAAAAGGCCAAACGATAGCGCTGGTTGGTAGCAGTGGTGCAGGAAAAAGTACGCTGGCTGATTTAATTCCAAGATTTATAGACACAGTAGGAGGAGAGGTGTTGATAGATGACATTAATATCAAAGAATATACTTTGCACAGTATCCGGAGCCAGATGGGCATTGTAACCCAGGAAGCCATACTATTTAATGATACTATTGCCAATAATATTGCGCTGGCCAAAGACAATGCCAGCCGCGATGAGATCATACAGGCTGCCATAATTGCGAATGCGGCAAAATTTATTGAAACCAAGGAAGAAGGTTATGAAACTAATATTGGCGACCGCGGTTTAAAATTAAGCGGTGGCGAGCGGCAGCGAATGACCATTGCAAGGGCTGTATTAAAAAACCCTCCGATCCTGATACTGGATGAAGCAACTTCTTCTCTTGATACCGAAAGCGAAAGATTGGTGCAGGATGCTATCAATCATTTAATGAGCAACCGAACTTCAATTGTGATCGCTCACAGACTTAGTACCATCAGACATGCCAATGAAATCATCGTTTTACAAAAAGGGGAAATTGTTGAAAGAGGCACACACGATAGTCTTATTGCTCAAAACGGTTTTTACAAAAGGTTGGTAGATATGCAGGAAGTAAAATAGTTGTTTGTTCATGAAGAGTATGAGAAGGCAATTCTGATAATTCATAATTCTTAATTTGAGTTTGGATTTTAGTTATCTTACAGCAGCCAATATTTACGCATGAGAGCTTTATCAATATTCCTCCTATTTTTTTTCTTTGCCTGTTATCATTTGAATGCTCAATCTCCGGGTGGAGTTGCCCTTGGTAATACCATGTGGCTAAGATCTGATATTGGTTTAACGAGTACTGCATCTGTTGTAAGTCAATGGCAGGAGTTATCTGGTGCTAATGTTACTGGAAATTTTACTGTACAATCTTTGGCAGGTACTGCAAATACACAAACCGGCCCCGCTGTAATTGAAGCAGGGATCAACTTTAATCCTTATCTCCGTTTCGATGGATTTACAAATTCATTGTCCAGCATCAATATTTTCACAGGAACTTCACTCGTAAGCAATAGTAATGTTTCTGTTTTTCAGGTAATTAATTTGCATGGAGGAATTGTTTGGCTTAAATGGGAAACCGACCAGATTGGATCTACGGGCAGGCTCGGTTTTGAAAATGCCGGAGGTACTGTTAGGTTCGATTTTCCGAAAGCCGTTCCGGCCTCAGCAGGTCAGAACGTTGGCATTACAAATATCATCGGGCAGCATACTTTATCAACCTGTTATGCCGACAATACTTTATCAGTAAATCGCTTGAATGGTGCAATAGATAACACGCTCGCTATTCCCGGACCGGGAGATTTTTCCTTTGCCAATGATAAGATCGTTATTGGTAATGAAAATTTAATTAACCTGCCAGCGGAAGTTGATGTGGCTGAAATTGTAATTTATTCAGGAACACTATCTGCTGCCGATCGCAATAAAGTAGAATCATACCTCGCCGTAAAATATGGATTTACATTAAACCAGGCTGCCGCCAATGCCAATGATTATTCAGCATCAAATGGCAATATCATCTGGAACCGTGCCGCCAATAGCGGTTATGCATTTAACATTACGGGAATTGGAAGAGACGATGCATCTGCTCTTGCACAAAAGCAGTCTAAGTCAATCAATACTGCTGCATTGATAACTTTATATAACGGGCAATATGTTGCGGGGAATTTTCCTGTAACAAATGCAACCAATACAAATTCATTTACTATTGATGGAACTTATTTATTGACGGGAGATAACGGTGCCGCCACCACGATAGATCAATGTATTTTTAGTGGCAAGGGGCAACGGATGCAGCGGGTTTGGAAGCTGAGCCAAACAGGTGCAGTTTTTCCTGTTACCATTGCTGCCGACCAGGTATCTATTCCTGCATCAGCAAAAAACCTGATTGTTTCAACAGACCCAGCTTTTCCTTCTTCCAATACCGCTATCTATCCATTAACCGTTGCAAATGGCAAGATCTACACTGATGTTGTACTTCATGATAATGAGTATTTCACCTATGCAACTGATACATTAATTATAGATATGCTGGGAGCTCAACCCTTATGTTCAAATCCAAACTCTGGTGCTGTTACAACAACTATCACAGGTGGTAACCCGCCATTAAGCTATTTATGGTCGCCTTCCGGTCAGGTAACTGCCAACCTGTTAAACGTGCCGGGCGGAAATTATACTCTAACGGTAACACAGGGAACCTGTCAGGCTACACAACTGATATCATTAGCAGCGCCTGCTTCTCCGGCGGCACCAGTTGTTAATACAGTGGCAGTTTGCCCTGGCAGCAGTGCTACACTTACTATTGTAAATCCAGATGCTGCTTTTACCTATAACTGGTATACAACTAATGTTGGTGGTGCAGCACTCGCATCAGGTACTTCCTTTTCGACAGGTGTAATATTAACTGCTACAACTTTTTATGTGGAAACTATTAGTGGTATTTGTGTCAGCATTCGTACGCCCGTAAACGTTAGTATTGCAATAATAGTTGCACCTGTTGCCAATGGCGTTTCCATTTGTCCTTTGAGTCCGGTTACACTATCTGTGCAAAATCCCGATGCATCATATACATACAACTGGTATAATACTGCAACTGGCACAACTTCCATCGGTACTGGTGTTACGCTAAGCACATCACCGGTTTCGTCTAGTACTATATTTTATGTAGAAGCAGTTAGTGGAACCTGTGTAAGTATTCGTACTGCCGTAACCGTTACGATCACTTCAGTTACTGCTCCAACAGCAAATAATGCCATTATCTGCACGGGAACTTCTGCAACATTGTCTGTGATTACACCGGTAGTTGGATTGGCCTACGTTTGGTACAGTGCAGCAACCGGTGGTAGTTCAGTGGCAAATGGATACAATTTTACAACACCGCAATTATCAACAAATACAACATATTACGTGGAAGCTGCCACCATTACCTGCAGCAGTATACGCACACCGGTTACCGTTACAGTAAATGCTGCTGTTTCCCCGGTTGTTCCGGGAGTATCAATTTGTCCGGGATCAACGGCTATTTTGCAAGTGCAAATTCCTGTAACCGGGTTTATCTATTCCTGGTTCGATGTTGCAACTGGTGGCACTCTGATACAAACTGGCAATAGTTATACAACAACCAGCTTACTCAACGCAAGTACTTTTTATGTGGAAGCATTTGATGGCAACTGTCCAAGTGTTCGCACAACGGTGTTGGTGAGTATGATTCAGGCGGGGATTGATACGCCCACCGTAACGGCATCAACTATAAACGATAATAGTATAACATTTACTTGGCCGGCAGTACCAGGGGCTGTTGGTTATCAGGTTTCCCTCGATGGGGTAAATTATTTACCAGTTGGACCAAATCTAACTTACTCAGTAAATGCGCTGGTTTATGGGGAATCAGTGAGCATCAGTGTTGTAGCCATTGCTGAACCGCCTGCCTGTGGCAACAGTTTGCCCGGACATGCTACTGCTACAACGGTGGGAGGTGAATTTTATGTCCCAGGTGCCTTCACGCCAAACAATGATAATTTAAATGATATATTGATTCCACAAATTCCCGGAGGAGCAAAGCTCGAGTATTTTACTGTTTTTAATAGATGGGGGCAGAAAGTCTTTTCTACAAAAATAAATGCTGCAGGTTGGGATGGGAAATGGCAGGGTAAAATTCAGCCAGTAGGAACTTTTGTATGGACCTGCAGGTATATTGTTTTATCTGGAAGGATTATAGATAGAAAAGGTACGTTTACCCTGCTTTACTAATAACAGTATTATTTAGAGAAATCAATCATTTGTTTACTGGAATCTTAATATTATTTTCTTCCTGATGAAATTTACGGAGCTAATTTACAATGGCTAAAAGTACGCTGAGCTCAATAAAAAATGCGGGCATAGTAACTATACCCGCATTATGATCTGGTTTAAATATCTTTTACTTAACGATGCCCATTTTAGCTTCGATACTTAAAGTAGCGTGAGGAACTGCCCTCAAACGTGCTTTGTCTATCAGCTTACCGGTTACACGGCAAATGCCATAAGTTTTATTTTCGATGCGCATGATCGCCTTTTCAAGATGATCGATAAATGTTATCTGGCGACTGGCCATTTGGCTTAATTGTTCTCTTTCCATACTCAAGCTGCCGTCTTCCATAGTCATATAACGGTTTTCGCTTTCATCTCCACCCATTTCATCCTTACGGGTAATTAGACCTTGCAGATAATTCAATTCTTTTTTGGCTGCATCTAGTTTCCGGTGGATGAGTTCCCTGAATTCAGTTAAATCGTTGTCACTATAACGTACAATAGGTGCTCCCGGATCATTTTTAACCTGGTCTAAAACAGATTTAGTAAAATCAGGCTGATATTTACGGGAAGTTTTTGTAGTGATTTTCGGTATAACTACAGGTTTTGGTGGCGCTACTTTGATATCTTTCGGATTTTTAGCGACAGCCTTTACAGAAGCAGGAGGTTTTGCTGCTGCCTTAACGGGTGCTTTTTTTTCTTCGGTTTTTTTTGCCATGGGTGTTTGTACCGGTTTTTGAACAGCTACCGGAGGTTTTTTTGACGCTGGTGTTGATACAGGTTTAGCAGTTGGTTTTGGCAAAGATTTATTTACAGCCTTAGCTTGCAC
>CAZCAA010000031.1:0-28159 GCA_964496585.1 uncultured Ferruginibacter sp. | reverse complement strand
AAGCCTGCCGCTAGCGTTCATCCTGAGCCAGGATCAAACTCTCCATTGTAAATGAGTTGTTTGAACATGACTTCGTATTTTCTCTCGGAAAAAACTTGTCAAATTCTAATTTAATATTTGCGCTAACATTACCTTGTTTAAATTCTGCTGTTTCCAAACTTTCAAAGATCTTTAAGCTTTTCTTTTTGCCCCTTTTTTAATTGGGAGTGCAAATGTAAGAGCCTTTATTTTATCTACCAAATTTTGATAGAGATTTATTTACTTTTTTTTGAACTTTCTTTTACTTTTTCCTTTGAAAAAAACCCGTTTTTTAATTGGGAGTGCAAATGTAGGAGCGAATCTTTTACCAACCAAATTTTATTTTAAAAAAGAATAAAATTATATTGATTTTTTATTGCGACTCTTTTAAGAACTAATGCCTTTTTTCAAAAGCGGACGGCAAAGATAAGGGCATATACTTTCCTGCCAAATTTATTTTAAAAGATTTTGTGTTAAAAGATATACAAACAACTGACAAGCATCGTAAGATGCAGGCTGGACAAGAGTTTCTTTGCCTGCTATTTTTTTATAAATAATAGAGCAGATAGCATAATACAGTTTAAGGCTGCAAAGCTCTTATCACATTTTTATATAGTAAATCTCGTTGGAGGGTGTCACTCTTTTTCTTTTGACCGCAGATTAAAAGAGATGATTTGCTTTTTCACCGAAGATTGAAGGTGATGATTTCGCAGATTATAGGAGATTTATTTGATTTAGGTGTATGCGGTTGACTGGGCTCAAGTAATTTAAACTTTTTAGTTATCGATGGAGAAAGCATTATTAAGGTTCATTACAATCATGATCTTCAAAACTATGATACCCTACTTTTATCAACATCAAGCCTTGTGGCGGCACAGAGAAGTCGGTTTTGGTGGGGTCTTTCATCTCAATTATGTCCTTGAATTGATGGAGTGAAGTAATACCGCGTCCTACTTTTAGCATCGTTCCCGTTAAGCCTCTTACCATGCCACGCAAAAAACGGTTACCAGAAACCCTGAATACTATTACATCATCCCGTTTAAACCAATGGCTCTCAAACAAGTTGCATTCATGCGACTTCACCTGCGTATTTCGCTTAGAAAAAGCTCCGAAATCCTGGTATGCCTTTAATAAAGAAGCTGCTTCATTCAATATTTCTATATTGAGGTGATAGGGATAATAGTAACAACGATCTGCCAGAAAAGGATTTTTTGATTGATAGATAGCATATTCATAGGTGCGAAACCTTGCATCAAACCTGCAATGTGCTGTTGCTGCTACCAGTTCGATCTGCTTTATTACAATATCAGGAGGCAATATCGCATTTAACCGATAAGCTGCTTTATTCCAATCAGGACTGGCCAAATCATCAAAATCAAAATGAAAATAATTTTGCTTTGCATGTACACCAGTATCTGTTCGGGAAGATCCAGTTAATATTACAGGCACTCTTAAGTAGATACCCATTGCTTTTTCTATCTCAGCCTGTATACTGTTGGCATTTTTCTGTATCTGAAAACCTGCATACCTGGTTCCTTTGTATGAAACCTCCATGAAATAACGTGCCATACCGTAAAAATAAGGATTAACGCAACATTGCCTTGAAGCGGTTAATATAATATTCGGTGACTAATTGCGACTGTAGCGCTTTAAAATTTTCAGGATCACTTATATGCCTGTAAGACTGGTCAAATAACGCATACCGGTTTTCTTCTTTTAAAAAAAGCAATCCAAGATTTTTAACCTGGCTGCTGCTATAGCATTTTATTTTAAATCCTTTTCTTGCCACATCCAACATATCCTCTTCTTTATTTTCAGCAGCCATTTTTTTGCGAAGTTTTAGAAAATCATTTTCTCCCGCAAAGCTTTTACATTCACCGTTTATTATAGTTATAACGGGCTGAGTTTTAGGATTAATTGATACGTCGATCACTTTGATGTCTGTTATTAAAGGTTTCTCAGAAATCGTTGGCGTTGTGTCGATTCTATTTAAGTTTGTCGTTTCGGCTTTTTCCAATTCCCTTTCTGGCATTGGTTTTAGCGAGTCGGGTGCTGTTGCCAACACTTCGCTATTTGCTATCATCAAACGTACAGTGTCAATTTGTAACCCTTCTGTAATTGTGTAGAGGATGGTTCTTCCACTGTTATCAAGTAATGAAAAAATTTGTTTAATACCTGAACCCGTATTATCTTTTTGCGGTTCTACTACTAATATTGCTTCTGGTGAGTGAGCCGCAGTATCATCATTTCGCGCTACATCAATCACTTGGTTTTTTTTCTCCTGATTTACTTTGCTGCTTGTGACAAGTGAATCAATCCCCTCCTTTATATCAATTTTCTGCTTCAATAAAGAATCTGCCTGAGGAGTATTGATAGCTTGCGTGGGCTTTTCCATTGATATTGGATTATTGGTAACTGCTGCCAGAGTTTTTGAAAAATCATCTGTTGGCTGTTCTGATTTAATCGTAACCATACTTAAATCTGTAACTGCTTTTATAATTTCCAGCGACCGGATATTAAATAATCCCCATCCTTTATTGTCGAATTTTTTCAACAGAAATCCTTCGTCTTTTTTATCTATTGTTACAGCTATTTGTTGCAAAGGCCATTCATCATTAGGGAAACCGATGTTTAGTGTATAAAATCCGTCTTTTAATTTAGGGATGATAAGGTAGCCGCTGGCTGTTGAACTGAGTAGTTTATCATTCAACTTTACATAAAAAGCCTGCCGGTTATCAGTTTGAATATAGATGAAGTGATTTAATTGAGCATCGGCTTTAACAACTGCGAAAAAGGTAAAAAAAAGGCAACACAGAAATCTCATATAAATGATATGTTTCGATATCAAAGCTAATTAATAAGCAGCATTTACCATTTATAATAATAATTTGCTTAATTAATTAATCAGACTTTACATTTACGCCATAAAAAAATAATTATGAAGAAAGTTTTACTGATGTTAGTCCTTAGTGCAGGAACATTTTTTGCCAATGCCCAAAATGAAGAGCAGCCAAAAGATACATCCTGGAAGAAAATTTACAGGGAAAGTTATACCAAAATAAATAACCTGGTTCATACGAAACTGGATGTGAAATTTGATTATGATAAATCTTACCTCTTTGGAAAAGAATGGCTAACCTTACAACCTCATTTTTATGCAACAGATTCAGTATTACTGGATGCCAAGGGAATGGAAATAAAAGAAGTAGCAGTTGTTAGAGGCACGATTAAAAGACCCTTAAAATTTACTTACGATGGCATGCAGTTAAATATTAAGCTTGATAAATTATACAAAGGTGGAGAAAAATACACGCTGTATTTTGACTATATTAGTAAGCCCAATGAATTGAAAGTAGCAGGTAGTGCTGCTATTACTGATGCGAAGGGATTGTATTTTATAAATCCAAAAGGTGAAGATAAGAACAAGCCCACGCAGATCTGGACCCAAGGTGAAACTGAAGCCAACAGTGCCTGGATGATTACTATTGATAAGCCAGACCAGAAAACAACGGAAGAAATCAGCATGACAGTTCCTGCTAAATATGTAACACTTAGCAATGGCTTGTTAAAGAGCCAGAAAAAGAATACAGATGGCACCCGCACGGATTATTGGAAAATGG
Organism: uncultured Ferruginibacter sp.; assembly: GCA_964496585.1. GTDB lineage: Bacteria > Bacteroidota > Bacteroidia > Chitinophagales > Chitinophagaceae > Ferruginibacter. The sequence goes on along the minus strand of CAZCAA010000031.1, from coordinate 24,521 downwards.
ATGAGCCTCATGCTCCCTATCTGTTTTTCATGGGTGTAGGAGATTATACTATCACCAAGGATACATACAAGGGCAAAGAAGTTAGTTACTATGTTGAAAAAGAATACCAGCCTTATGCCCGCCAGATATTTGGTAACACGCCAGAAATGATGAAATTCTTTTCTGAAAAACTTGGTGTTGAATTTCCATGGGTTAAATACGCACAGATCGTAGGCAGAGATTATGTGAGCGGTGCGATGGAAAATACTACGGCAACGCTGCACCAGGAAAGTGCTTACCAAAATGCCCGTCAGTTAGTAGATGGAAATGCGTGGGAAGAGACCATTGCGCATGAATTATTTCACCAGTGGTTTGGCGACCTGGTAACTGCTGAAAGCTGGAGTAATATTACAGTAAATGAGAGCTTTGCCAATTACAGTGAATACCTCTGGAATGAATATAAATATGGAAAAGATGATGCTGATGCCCATAATTTTGAAGATATGCAGGGATACCTTATGAGCGGCAGCGAACAGAAAGATCTTGTTCGTTATTTTTATTCAAACAAAGAAGATGTATTTGATGCCGTTAGTTATAACAAAGGTGGTCGAATTTTGCACATGCTACGCAATTATGTAGGCGACGATGCTTTTTTTAAGTCACTAAATGTTTATCTAACCACTAATAAATTCAAAACAGGAGAAGCTGCTCAGCTGCGCCTTGCTTTTGAAGAAGTTACAGGAAAAGATATGCATTGGTTCTGGAACCAATGGTATTACGGCAGCGGACACCCGAAGTTGAAGATAAATTACAATTATGATATTCCTGGTATGCCAGGACTGGCAGAAGTAACTATTGAGCAAACACAAAAGAGCAGCAAATTATTCAGTTTGCCAATAGCTATTGATGTGTACACAAGCGGAACTGCAAAAAGATATAGTGTATGGCTTAAAAATAAAATTGATACTTTCTATTTTTCAGCAAGCACAAAACCAGAATTGATAAATGTTGATGCTGAAAAGATACTGTTGGTAGAAAAAACAGATAACAAATCTGATGAGAATTACATTGCGCAATATAAATATGCAAAAAACTATCTTGACCGTAAAGAAGCGCTTGATTATTTTGCAAAAAAGAATATGCCCGAAATTGCCAAAGGATTACATGATAAATACTACAAATTGAGGGTAAGCACTATTCAAAAACTTGCTTCTTCCCCTTATAAGGCAGACCCTGTTGTTTTAGGAGATATTGAAGAAATGGCAAAAAAGGACAATAATAAAAAAGTAAGGGCTGCGGCTATTAATTTTCTGGTAAAAAATGCTGATGCAAAATATCTACCTATTTATCAATCAGCAGCATCAGATTCATCATACAGTGTTGCCGGAGCTGCATTTAAAGGTTTATCTAAACTTGATTCCTCCAATGCTTATAATCTTGCAAAGAAATATAGTGCTGATGCCAAAGGCGCATTAGGCAATGAAGTGAATAATATCCTTTTATCGCAAGGTACCGAAGCCGATTTTGATTTTATAGCAAATAGTTACAACAACGCTCCTCCAAGCCAGGAAAAAGTTTCTATGTCTGATAAATTTGCAGACTACCTTTTGAAAGTGAATGATGTCACTAAATTGAAAACGGGTATTGATTATTTGATGAACTTCAGGAATTTAATCCCCGAGCAATACAGGCCTTATGTAGATCCAACTTTTAAAGCCAATTTTGATAAAATATCAAAAGCCAAAGGAAGTGAGATCGAAAATTATATTAAGTCGGTATTTAAATAATTCACCGGCTTAAAAAATGAAGGGTTTAAAAGTTCTGTTTATTTGAACTTTTAAACCCTTTTTTTTATGGAATATGTTTGTTGGAAAAGCCTGAAAAATGTCTTGTGGGCAAAATGTTGTTGTTGATTTGCTTTCAGAAAAGGCTGCAAATAACAGCTTAAGAACTACTGAATATCAACATCCTGTAAAAAATATTATTGCAAGTTGGTATTAGGCCGTTTCTTTAAGGATGAAGCTTGTTTCAATTACCAGCTTCCACTAGATCCTCCACCACCAAAACTTCCGCCACCGAAGCCACCAAAGCCACCGCCAGAACTTCCACCGCCTCCCCAGCTGCTTCCACCACCACCACCGCCACTGCCGAAAATGAACGGTGCGCCCAAACCCCGAAATCCACGTCTGCTCATAAATGTACCGCCTTTGTTACCACCAGAGCCGGAGAGAAGTATAAACAATACTATAATAATAATCAGAATAATTTTTCCGCTGCCGGTGCTTTTGCTTTGTCTTGGCCTTGCAGTATCGTATTCTCCTTTAACTGCTTTAATAATGGCGTCAGTTCCTTCATCAACACCCCGGTAATAATTATTAGTTTTAAAATTGGGCGTAATAATATCCCGGATAATCTGGCCTGATTCAATATCTGTAAGTGCTCCTTCCAGACCATAACCCGGTGAAATATTTAACTTCCTGTCCTTTTTCGCAATCAACAAAACCACGCCACTATTATTCTTCTTATTACCAACTCCCCACGTTCTACCAAGTTCAATTGCGGCGTCTGCTACATCATACCCATCCAGTGAATTAACGATCACCACTACTATTTGGGTAAAGGTTGAATCATCCAACTCCACCAGTTTACGTTCGAGAGCCTGTTGTTGATCAGCTGTAAGCGTTCCGGTATAGTCATTTACCAGTTTTGGAGGATTCGGCGCCGTTTTGATGATATCGGCCATCGACTTATTGCTGCCATTTTGTGCATGCACAAATAAAAAAGCAACAACCAGGAATAATATGCAGGATATTTTTTTCATTAATTTATTTCATCAATTCTTTATTTTCCAAATATGATATCATCGGGTAATTCATTCCTGTCTTCTGTGGGTATGTAAGGAAATTTCTCTGTTAAGGTTGCTCCTATCTGGCGAATACACTCTTCGATTCCTTTGCTGATATTGTCTCGTGTAAACTGACTCAGCATCATTTTGACTGCATCATCCCAGTATGCTTTACCTACGGATTTATAAATACCTTCATCTGCAAATAAAGCCAGTTCCTTGCTATCCATAGCAATATAAAAAAGCACAGCATTGCGATGATCTGTTTTTTCCATTTTAAGTTTGAAAAAAATTTCTGCGGCGCGGTCAATTGCATCTACAAAAGGGTTCTTACTTTCCACATACACTCTTATTTCTCCGCTGGTAGTTCTTTCAGAAATACGTATTGCTTCCACAATACCCAACTGATCTTCTGCGGAGAAGAATTCTTTCTTTTTTCTTAAAAAGGAAAATAGGCCCAAGTTGTTTAAATTTAGATTGATGTTTAACCGTTTGCAACTAAGCGTGAAAGCTATAAAATAATTCTAAAAGAATCCAGATCAGAATTTAATTTCTATCGCTTTATCTGTACCGCTATCTGATTGAAATCCTTCCCTTGCGCTGAAACCTAACATACCGGCAACGAGTTTTGTTGGGAAACTTTTTACAGAACTATTGTATTCTGCTATGGCAGCATTGAAATCTTTTCTTGCTACTTTTATCCTTCTCTCTGTACCTATCAGTTGCGTTTGTAAATCTGTAAATGCTCTTGTGCCCCGGAGATCAGGATATTTTTCAACTGCAATCATTAAGCGATTGGCAGCTCCTGCAAGCTCATCTTGTATTGCAGTTTGCTGATTAAATTTTTCTGCAGAGATATCGCCTGTAATGTTCACACTGGCTGCTTTTGAACGGGCTTCAATAAGTTTTTGCAATGTTGTTTGTTCGTAATCAGCGCCACCTTTAACAACATTAATCAGATTAGGAATGAGGTCCAGCCTTCGTTGGTACGTATTCTGTACCTCATTCCACTGAAGTTTAAGTTTTTCTTCTTTTTTTACAAGCCCGTTATAAGTTACGATGGTATAGAGAACAATGACTGCAATTACGGCGACGATAATATAACCTGTATAACTTTTCTTCTTCATTGCTATTAGTTTCGCAGATTATTTTTTCATATCATCGAAATTCACGTCTACTTTCTTTTCTGCACCTGCATCAGCTTTAAATCCTTCTTTCTGTTTGAATCCGAAAATACCGCCAAGGATATTCATAGGAAACGATCTCACTTTAGTGTTATACAAATTGATCTCATCATTAAACAACTTACGGGAATTTTTAATGTTGTTTTCAATTCCTTCCAGTTGATTTTGAAGTTGCGCAAATCCTTCGGTTGCTTTTAAAGTTGGATATGCTTCTACTGTTGCAAGTAATCTACTCAACGAACCTGTTAGCTGGCCTTGTGCTGCCTGAAATTCAGCCATTTTCTCCGGAGTAAGATTATCTGCATTGATATTTACACTGGTTGCTTTAGCTCTTGCTTCCACCACTGCAGTTAAGGTACTTTGCTCAAAATTAGCTGCGCCTTTAACCGTATTTACAAGGTTACCAACAAGGTCTGACCGGTTTTGATATTCAGTTTGGACATTGTTCCAGGCCTTTTTAACAGACTCGTCTTGTTTTACCAGGCCATTATATCCGTTACAGCCTAAAAAGCCAACGATTACTACGATTGCGAGTATTACTAATAATCCCGTACGTTTCATTTTATTTAGTTTTATGGTTTATAAAGTAAAATTAGTGTTTATGAACTAATCGAATTTAATTATTCGGTTAACAACTGTTTAAAGTAGGTGAACCTATTAAAACATAAGGTAAACATTAAGTAGCTATTTAATAGCCTGCTTTTGCTCCTCCAATATTTTCAATAGGATGCCAGGTTGTTTTGATTTCCTGGAAATCCATGATAAAATAGGGTGATTGACCTGCGTCACTTTGCCAGTTAACTTTATCATACAATACGATTCGTTTAACATTCAATGCAGATTTTTCTTTAATGAGCTGCTGGGTTGCTTTGTCTTCTTCGCAATACAATGTTGCATTTACATCCATATGATCGGAAAAGAAAGGAACCAGTTCTGCTACCTTTCCGGTTATAATATTTACAACTCCTCCAGGCAGATCAGAACTATTGAGCACTTCTGCAAATGTTACAGCGCACAGAGGTTTTGTAAAAGAAGCCAGTACAATACAGGAATTGCCACCTGCAATTATTGGAGCAATCACTGAAACCAGCCCAAGCAATGAAGTGCTTTGCGGTGCGATAGCTGCTACTACACCTGTTGGTTCCGCCACGGAAAAATTAAAATGTGGAGATGCCACAGGATTAACGGAACTGAAAACCTGCTGAAATTTATCGCACCAACCGCTGTAATAAATTAATCTGTCAATTGAAAGGTTTACTTCTGTTTCTGCCTGTGCTTTTGTAGCATCCTGTTTCATGAGTTCCTCTACGAACTGCGCTTTTCTGCCTTCCAGCATTTCAGCAATTCGATACAAGATCTGGCCGCGATTGAAGGCAGCCCTGGCACTCCAGCCACCAAATGCAGCACGTGCAGATACCACGGCATCCCGAAAATCCTTCCTGGATCCCAAACAACAATTTGCCAACTTGTCGCCTTTACCGTTAGTTGCCACATAATATCTACCTGACTCGGTTCTGGGAAACTGACCTCCGATATAGATCTTATATGTTTTTAAAACTTCCAACCTGCTTTCAGCAATCATCTCATGTTTTCCATTTCCGTTGGATTTCACGTTGAGGTTTGTTGATTTTGTTATAGTTTTTGCCATGCTCTTATGCGTTTAAGGGTTTAGGGCGTTTAAGGTTTAGGGTTTTGTTCTTTTTGTCATATCCCTTTTGTAATTGTCTTTGTAAATACAATATAAATCTTTGTTTCATCCCTCAAATTTAATTGCAAACTAGCGTTGAGATTTGTTGATTTTGTTATTGTTTTTGCCATTACCTATTATTCGTTTAATGTTCAAAATCGTTTAAGGGTTTGTCTCCCTTTTTCGCGTCCCTTTTATACTTGTTTGTTGCAGCTATGCTATAAATTTTTGAATCATTGCACTAATTCGTACTGCCATGATACGGTATTCATCAAATTGTGACTGAGTTATATAATTTCTATCCAATGCTCTGTAAAGTAGAGACCTTAATTCTCCACAGGATGCTTTAGCATATCCCAAGAATACAATAAACTCATTTTTCGTCCCTCTTTCAAATCCCTCTGCAATATTATTTATAATTGAACCTGAGGAACCTTCGATTTGCCCAATCAAGCGATAATTTTTTTCAAAATTATTACTATCAATTTAACAGCCTATTTTTCTACACAGTTCCCTACCCAATTTCCATACATCTAAATCTTCAAACCGTTTTATCGTCGCCATGGCAAGATATTTAAAAGTCGAATTTCGGATGAGGTTTTAAAATTTTAATGAGGAATAAACCAAAAATTGAGCTATTCTACTCCCCAATAATTTTAAACCCTCAAACCCTTAAACGATTTAAGCATTTACACAAGCTTCACGTACCCACTCAATCCTTGTAATCCCCCTTCTCTACCATATCCACTTTCTTTATAGCCACCAAACGGAGATGTTGGATCGAACTTATTGTAAGTATTTGCCCAGATAACACCTGCCCGTAATTTTGTTGTGAGGTTAAATATCTTGGAACCTTTGTCTGTCCATACACCGGCAGACAAACCAAACGGCGTATTATTCGCTTTTTCAATTACTTCATCATCGGTTCTGAAAGTCTGGATGGTTAATACCGGACCAAATATTTCCTCCTGAGCAATGCGATTTGATTGTGCCACATTAGTAAAGATGGTTGGCCTGCAATAAAAACCACGTTTAGGAATAGACGCAGAACTCTGGTACATTTCTGCACCTTCTGCCTGACCAATTTTTAAATATTTATTTATAACATCAAGTTGTTCTCTGGAATTAATTGCTCCTATATCGGTGTTTTTATCTAATGGGTCGCCTACGATCATTGTTTCTAATCTGTCTTTTAGTTTACGCAGCACTTCTTTGTAACAGGATTCCTGCACATACAACCTTGATCCGGCGCAGCACACATGGCCTTGGTTAAAGAATATACCATTGATTACACCTTCAACTGCCTGATCAAGTGGAGCATCGTCAAAAATAATATTGGCTGCTTTGCCACCTAATTCTAAAGTAGCTTTTTTGTTTGTTCCTGAGATAGCTCTCTGAATTATTTTTCCAACTGCCGTAGAGCCGGTGAAGGCAATCTTATTAATATCAGGATGATTAACAATAGCGGCACCAGTTTCCCCCGCACCGGTAATGATATTTACTACACCAGGTGGCAGGTCTGCTTCCTGGATGATCTCTGCAAGTTTTAGGGCTGTTAAAGAAGTTGTTTCTGCAGGTTTCAAGACAACGGTGTTACCTGTTGCGAGTGCAGGTGCAATTTTCCAGGCAGCCATCAGCAAAGGGAAATTCCATGGAACTATTTGCCCAGCTACGCCCAACGGCTGTGCGTTCCTGTTAGGAAACGCATATTCCAGTTTATCAGCCCAGCCGGCATAGTAGAAGAAGTGATTTGCGGCAGTAGGCACATCGAAATCACGGCTTTCACGAATCGGTTTACCACCATCCAGTGTTTCAATTACAGCAAACTCCCTCGCTCTTTCCTGGATCATCCTGGCGATTCGATAAATATATTTAGCTCTTTCTTTTGGAGCAGTTTTTTTCCATGTTTTATCATAGGCCGTTCTTGCAGCAACAACAGCTTTATTTACATCTGCAGCATTTGCCTCAGCAATTTCAGAAAGTTTTTCTTCTGTTGCCGGATTGATGGTTGCGAAATATTTTTTGTTGGACGGCTTTTCAAATTTTCCGTTTATGAACAGGTCGTAACGCTCATTAATTTTAGCAGCACTTTTACTTTCCGGCGCAGGTGCAAGGTTTCTTGCGGAATCGAATTTTAATTTGATGGTATTGCTTTTCTTAACTGCCATTTTAATTTTTTACTTATTAAACGAAAATTTGGCACGAAGTCACAAAGACGCTAAGTAACACAAAGACTTCGTGAAACTTTGTGTTTTTGTGCTTTAGTGGCGATCAATCTATTGAAAAATAATCTGCCGATTGATACACGCCGGTTTTTTGTTTCATTAATTGCATTAGTATATCATTTGCAAGGCTGCTTGCGCCAAACCTGAACCATTGGTTATTCATCCATTCCTCACCTAAAACTTCGTTTAACATTACCAGGTAGTGCAAAGCAAGTTTTGATTTTGAAATACCTCCAGCAGGTTTCATGGCAATTCGCTTTCCGGTTTTGTAGTAAAAATCACGGATTGCTTCCAACATTACTAAGGTTACCGGCATTGTTGCTGCGGGAGAAATTTTGCCAGTAGATGTTTTAATGAAATCTGCACCGGCATACATAGCAATATCACTGGCTCTTCTTACTTTATCGTAGGTAACAAGCTCGCCTGTTTCCAATATCACTTTCAGCCGTGCGTCTCCACAGGCTTCCTTCACAGCGGCTATTTCATCAAATACAAAATTATATTCGCCCTGGTGAAATTTTCCACGTGAGATTACCATATCAATTTCATCTGCTCCTTCACTAACAGCAAATTTTGTATCCCGGATTTTTATGTCGCGGGGTGCCTGGCCACTTGGAAATGCTGTAGCTACGGACGCAACTTTAACACCCGAATTACCTAATGCTGTTTTGGCAACTTTTACCATCGATGGATACACGCAGATAGCAGCCACTGTAGGAAGGCCTGGATAAACATCCAGTAAATGAATGGCTTTATAACAAAGCTGTTTTACTTTTCCATCAGTGTCTTTTCCTTCCAGCGTTGTAAGGTCGATCATATTCAACGCGAGTTTTAATCCGTTGATCTTGGTTTCATTTTTTATACTACGTTTTGTAAAACGCGAAGCTCTTTCTTCAATACCAACCTGGTCTACCCGGGGAGATAAGGAGAAATCAGGAATTATTTGGGTTGTGATCATCAATATCGTTTAAGGTTTGATGTTTAAAGGTTTAGATCGTTAAAGGTTTAAGTCGTTTAGGGGTTTAAAGGTTGATAGCTTTTAAATTTTAGCAGGCTTCGATAAATACATTAGTTCCCTGGGTTTAAAAAACATTAAACCTTAAACCCTCAAACCTTTAAACGTTATCGGCTAAGCACCTCCAAAGCTGTCTTTATCAACTTTTCCACAGCAGCATTGCCGTCTTTTGAAAACTGTTGAACTACTCTGTTGGCAACAATCGCATTCACGCTCAGGCATTCATGCCCCAATAATTTTCCGAGCCCGTAAATTGCAGAGGTTTCCATTTCAAAGTTAGTGATCCTGTGTTGATTGTATGAAAAATCAGTTAGCTTATTTATTAAGCCGGGGCTCTTTAATCCCAGCCTCAGTATCCTTCCCTGCGGGCCATAAAACCCCGGACAGGTAACGGTTATACCTTTGAAAAACTGATCATTGAATTTATTTATCAGTGAAGGACCGCCTTCAAAAACATATGGGATTGTAATTTTTATGTCCAAATTCGTTTGTGCCACAAATGCGTCTATGAGATCAAGTTCAGCAGCCGACTTTTGATAATCATAATAATTCATCAGGTTATCTAACCCTAAACCATGTGTGGAAGCAACAAAACTATCAACCGGAATATCTTTTTGAAGTGAACCTGAAGTGCCAAAACGAATGATATTTAATTTTCTAAATTGAGGCTTCACTTCTCTCGTGGAAAAATCAATATTGGCGAGAGCATCCAGTTCATTAATAGCGATATCGATGTTATCCGGACCGATTCCAGTTGACATTACAGAAAATCTTTTGGTACCGATATAACCCGTATGCGTTATGAATTCGCGGTGCTGTAGCTGGTGTTCAATTCGATCAAAGTGTTTGCTTACTTTTTTAACTCTGTCGGGATCTCCTACTACGATTACGGTATCGGCAAGTTCTTCGGGCCTTAGATCGAGATGATAAATGGCGCCCCGGTTGTTTATGATTAGTTCTGATTCAGCAATCCTCATATTGGCAAATTTGTTGGGAGTTAAATATAAGTACTTATCGCTTTAACCACGAATTTTTTACCTCCACTACACAAGCCTTGATATCTTAGTAATAATTGGATGTAGATATTTCAGAATTCTTCTTTTGCGCTGATCTCCTGGCCAATGGATACCTGTAACTAAAGCCTCGACTGGTTTAGTAAATAAATACAGATTAATCCTCGTTAATCATTAATCGTCTTAATCCTTTATTGCAGCAATGCCTGGCAATTCCTTTCCTTCAAAATATTCCAATAATGCTCCCCCGCCTGTAGATACATAGCTGACCTTATCGGAAAGATGGAATTTATTAACTGCTGCCACACTATCGCCACCGCCTACCAGCGTGAAGGCTCCTTTAGCAGTAGCTTCAGCGACTGCGAGTGCAATTGATTTTGTACCGTTCTGAAATTTTTCCATTTCAAAGACACCCATGGGACCGTTCCACAAAATAGTGCGTGATTTATTAATGATTTCGCTGAAGATACCAATAGCTTTACCGCCGATATCCAGGCCCATCCAACCGGTTGGAATTTGGTCGCTCGGACAATTCTTTGTTGCTGCGTCTGCGGCAAACTTATCTGCAATAACAGAATCTTCGGGAAGATGAATGCTTACCCCTTTTTCTGTAGCTTTTTTTAATATTTCCAGGGCGGTATCCAGGCGATCATCTTCACAAAGAGAGTTGCCAATATTACCACCTCTTGCTTTTAAAAAAGTGTAAGCCATTCCACCACCGATGATAATATCGGTTGCCCGTTGGAGTAAGTTTTCTATAATCAGGATTTTATCTGAAACCTTTGCTCCACCTATGATGGCAGTAAAAGGCTTTTCTGAACCGTGTAATACTTTTTCTGCACTAATAACTTCCGCTTCCATCAACAGACCAAACATTTTCTTACTGGAATCAAAGAATTCTGCGATCACTGCAGTAGATGCATGAGCCCGGTGTGCCGTTCCAAATGCGTCGTTTACATACACATCTCCCAGTTTACTTAATTTTTCTGCAAATGCTTTATCGCCCTTTTCTTCTTCTTTGTAAAAACGAAGATTTTCCAGCAATAACACTTCGCCTGCTTGCAGTCTGGCAGCAGCTTCCGTAGCAGCGTTTCCAATACAATCATTTATAAAATAAACTTTATTATTGCCAAGAAGTTCCTGTAAATGTTTTACGAGGTGCTTTAAAGAAAATTTATCAGAAGGACCCTCTTTTGGACGGCCAAGATGACTCATTAAAATAGCACTCCCACCATCATCCAGTATTTTTCTTATGGTTGGAATGGTAGCTGTCATTCTGGTGTCATCGGTGATATTAAACTGATCATCCAATGGCACATTAAAATCTACACGAACGAGGGCTTTTACACCGTTGAAATTGAAGGAAGCAAAATTTGACATAAAAATTTTTTAATTAAACTGCGATTAAGCGAGACTAAAGATATTTATATTATCGGTGTTTTTTGAGGAATAGTTTTGAAAGTTGTCGACCTCACTGCAATCGATAATAGAATTTTTAACTAATTGGATCATATCCAGCAAAACCTCACCCCAACCTCTCTTCAAAGCAAAGAGGCTTGAAAACTATGCAGGACCTCACCCCCCTCTTCAAGATGAGAGTGGGCTAAGAAGGTTACAGACCTCACCCCAACCCCTCTCCAAGGGAGAGGGGCTAAAACCTCTTTCAAATGATTTAGCCGGATAATGCAGGTAGCATATTTAAAAAACCGCAAAACTGCTACAATTTGTTTGTAGCGATTTTGCGGTTTAGGCGTTGAGATATGGTATGCAGTACAAGTGAGTGACACAACAATGTTGCTATGAAAACCCACTGCTGGTGCAATTATTTTATTAACCCTGCAAAATGATGTACTGTACGCACTAGTTGCGATACATAGCTCATTTCGTTATCGTACCAGCTAACGGTTTTCACCATTTGTTTGTCGCCCATAACCATAACTTTGGTTTGGGTAGCATCAAACAATGATCCGAAGCGGATTCCGATCACATCGCTGCTTACAATTTCGTCTTCGTTGTAACCAAAGCTCTCGTTGCTGGCGGCTTTCATCGCTGCGTTTATGGCTTCAACTGTTGCTGGTTTTTCCAATATGCTGTATAGTTCTGTAACTGAACCGGTGATAACAGGAACGCGCTGTGCGCCGCCATCAAGTTTTCCCTTTAATTCAGGTAAAACCAGTCCGATTGCTTTTGCTGCGCCGGTACTGTTAGGAACAATATTAGCTGCAGCAGCTCTTGCACGGCGAAGATCACCTTTTGGATGCGGTGCATCGAGTGTATTTTGGTCGTTTGTATAAGCGTGAATTGTACTCATGATACCGGTAACAATACCGAAAGTGTCATTGAGTGTTTTAGCCATTGGTGCTAAGCAATTGGTAGTACAACTTGCGCAACTGATGATGGTTTCAGAGCCATCCAGTATAGAATGGTTCACATTAAAAACTACTGTTTTCATCTCGCCGGTGCCCGGAGCAGAAATTACGACTCTTTTTGCACCTGCAGTTAAATGCGCTTCTGCTTTAGCTTTATCAGTAAAGAATCCAGTACTTTCTATTACCACATCTACATCATGACTTCCCCATGGAATTTGAGCAGGATCTTTTTGAGCATATATTTTCACTTCGTGTCCGTTAACAACAATTGAATTGTCGGTAGAAGTAACATCTTGTCCGAAACGTCCCTGGGCACTATCATATTTTAGCAAATGAGCCAGAACAGCCGGGCTTGTAAGGTCATTGATAGCCACTACGTCGATACCTTTCATATCGTATATCTGGCGAAAAACAAGGCGGCCGATACGGCCAAATCCATTAATAGCAACTTTTACTGTACTCATAACTAAAATTTGAACTTGTTAACTAATTTTTTTGCGTGGGCAAAATTACTAAATATGTATGATGTATGATGTATGATTTAAGATTTGCTTTAATATTATGCGTTTTATATGATGTATGATTTAAGATTTGCTTTAATATTATACGTTTTATATGAAGTATGATTTAAGATTTGCTTTAATATTTGGCGTATTAGCAGCTTATAATTATAATCTGCAGACAATTTTAAAATTAACTTATGAATTTCTTAAAAAATTTGGATACAAAAGTTCCTCTTGTTATCTTTGCCGTCCTTTAAAAGAGATGCCGTGTTGGTCAACCGGTTAAGACGCCTCCCTTTCACGGAGGAATAACGGGTTCGATTCCCGTACATGGTACAAAGAAGCCTTTTCAGCAATGAAGAGGCTTTTTTATTTGGCGTTGATTTTGTGTGGTTTTCATTATATTAACTAATTGGAAAACTATTTCAGCAGCCCTTTTCCTTCGTTCATCTTAAGATAAAAATTTTTATGCAAAAAGATTTTACAGAAGCGGAATTAAATAGTGTGATGGAACAGGCCTGGCAGGCTTTTTTTGTCTACAGAAAATTTAGTTTGAAACAACGGGCGCAATTCATGCGGGCCATCGCAGTTGCCATTGCAGCTTGTGGCGAAAAGTTAATTGAGACAGCCATGAGGGAAAGCAATTTGCCCAGGGAAAGGCTGGAAAATGAAAAGGGAAGAACAATTTTTCAGTTGAATAGCTATGCCGACTATTGTGAAAGTGGACAATGGATGGATATTAGAATTGATAAAGCCGATCACGAAAGAATTCCTCCCAAGCCTGACATCAGAAAAATGATGGTCCCTTTGGGTCCGGTACTTGTTTTTGGTGCTGCCAATTTCCCTTTTGCCTACTCTACCGCAGGTGGAGATACCGCTTGTGCGCTGGCTGCCGGTTGCCCGGTAATAGTTAAAGCACATCCTGCCCATGCGGAAACGAGTACACTTGTAGCAGCAGCAATTTTGAGAGCGGCTGAAAAATGCCAAATGCCTGCAGGAACTTTTTCACATGTATTTGGAGCCTCCAGTGAAGTAGGCGAAATATTGGTGAAACATCAATATACAAAAGCGGTAGGTTTTACAGGATCGTTTGCGGGAGGTAAACAATTATTTGATTGGGGCAATCAACGCAAAGTGCCCATCCCTGTTTTTGCTGAAATGAGCAGTGTAAATCCTGTATTCCTATTACCGGAAAAAATGAAAGAAGCTCCTGCTGAAATGGCAAAAATATATGCAGCATCTATTACATTAAGTGTTGGGCAATTTTGTACCAATCCGGGAGTTATCATTGGTATGGAGGGAAATGACCTGAATTTATTTATACAAGGCCTTCAGGAGGAAATTAAAAAAACTCCTGCTGCGGCTATGCTTAACAGTGGTATAAATAAAAATTACTTTGTGCAAAGGGCAAAGGCATTGGCCGTGGAAAATGTTACAGTGATTTATGAAGCGGCAGCCGATCCAGGAAAAAATGAACTCGTAAAGCCAACAATTGCCTGCACCAGCGCCAGCACTTTCATTGAAAATCCACTTTTACAACGGGAAGTTTTCGGACCTTATTCAATTATTGTAAGTTGCGCTGATAAGCGGGAAATGGAACTGGTTGCTCAACATCTGGATGGACAATTATCCTGCACAATAATGGCCACAAATGATGATATAAAAGATAATGAGTTACTGTTAAATATTGTGCAGAATATTTGCGGCAGACTTATTTTAAATGGCGTTCCTACAGGCGTAGAAGTTTGTTTAAGTATGCAGCATGGTGGCCCATTTCCGGCAACAACAGACAGCAGATTTACAGCAGTTGGTGGCGACGGGATAAGGCGGTTTGCACGGCCTCTCTCCTTTCAAAACTGGCCGGAAGAACTGTTGCCGGAACCTTTGAAGGAGATATAAATTGATGGGAATGGAAATTATACGTTAGGCCAATTTCATTTTCTCTATTGCCTGTTCGGAAAAACTGAATCGAAGGGTTATTAAAAAAGAAATTATAAAATAAGCAGCCAGGTAGTATTGTATAAACGGAACGTATGTTGATGCTTTAAACCAATCGTTAAAATAAAGCAGGATGCCAAGCCCTATTATGCATTTGAGTAATTCCCACAAATAAGCATATTTATTTTTATCCATCATTTCAGTAAATGCGTACACGAAGATAAAAACGAATGCTCCATAAATAAATATTCCCGGTTTGCTTATCAGTGCAATATTCCCGAACAAATAACTTACAAATACCAGCAACATCAGCACCTGTAGCCAGGTGAATATGAGAAACAGTTTAGAAAACGGCGTATCATACTTTTCAAATGAGTATACATCATCTATCTTATAAACGGGAAATTTTTGAGCAACATCATCTGGTCGCCATCCTGTAGGTTTGAACCAAAGCCTTAATTTGTCTTTCCAGCTTTTTGTGTACCACGCATCTTTAAAAAGCAAAAACAAATGTTGAAAATTAATCCTGATTGGATTCCATGTTCTAACAGGTCGGGTAATGCCGTACACTGCCCGCACCTCTTTTAATTCTTCCTGGAAAGTACCAAAAAGCTTGTCCCAGATAATAAAAATCTGACCGTAATTTTTATCAATGTATTCTTTATTGATGGCATGGTGAACGCGATGATGAGAAGGTGTTACAATGATCTTTTCAATAAATCCCATTTTACCAATATGTTGAGTATGGTACCAAAACTGGGCAAACAAATGCAACGGAGCCACAACGGCAATTACCTGTGGAGGTACACCCAGCAAAGCCGCCGGAATCAACAAAACAACAAACAGCCTTACAAATACAGAAACGCTCTGGCGTAACGCACAGGCCAAGTTAAATTCTTCGCTGCTGTGATGAATGATATGGCTGTTCCAGAAAAAATTCACTTTGTGATCTAGGGCATGAACCAGGTAGCCGGCAAGATCTAATACTACAAACGCTACTACATAAGTGATCCAGCTTTCACTAATATGTGTAATGGCGATTCTGTTTACAAGCCAGTCGTAGCTAATTAACGCAATACTTAATCCAAGTACATCTTTAGTTACATTAGTAACGCCACTACTAAGGCTGCTGATCATGTCCATACTCCGCACGGTATCCTTGCCTTTTCGCCAACCGTACCATTTTTCTAACAGCACCAGCAGTAAAAAAACAGGCATAGCAATCAATAATATTTTGCCGTATGCTTCCATAGCATAAAGTTGGAATAAGTTTGGGAAACAAACAAACATTTAGTTAGTTACATCAAAAGCCGGTTTTGATTTTAAGAAAAAAAATCGTTCCTTTAGTTAGAAATTAGACAGTAAAACTTTGGGCATCTTTAAAGTTGCGGTCTTTTTACTTACCCGTTAACCGCTGATCACACCTATTCACCAAAACCACTTTACCTGTGCATCAGTCACTTTCGCATAACAAAAGGATAGAATCAATTGATATTGTGAGAGGCCTTGCCATGGTGATTATGGCGCTGGATCATGTTAGAGATTATGTACACATTAGTGCCAATATGAATGATCCGTTAGATCTTGCTACCACTACACCACTGTTGTTTTTTACCCGATGGATCACTCACTTTTGTGCGCCGGTGTTTGTATTCCTCTCGGGTACATCTATTTACCTTCAGAGTTTAAGAAAATCGAAAAAGGAACTTTCTTCGTTTTTAATTAAACGTGGGTTCTGGCTAATCTTTGCAGAATTCTTTATTGTTTCCTTAGCATGGACATTTAACCCTTTTTATAATGTTATTCCTATGCAGGTAATCTGGGCTATTGGTATCAGTATGGTAATTTTGGGTTTGCTAATACATTTGCCATATAAGATAATTTTAATTCTCGGCTTGCTAATAGTTGGCCTTCATAACCTGTTAGATATTCCCGAAGTGGCGCCAGACTTCAAAGCAGGATTAATCTGGGACCTGCTGCATCATGGTCATTTTGTTCCTTATGAATTTGCAAAAGGACATTTTGCTTTGATTGTATATCCATTTTTACCTTGGACAGGATTAATGATGCTTGGATATTGCTTTGGCATCTATTTTACCCCAGCTTATTCTGCACTTCAAAGAAGCAGTATCATCGCGAAAACCGGAATTGTTTTAATACTGCTTTTTATCGTTCTGCGCTTTGTAAATATTTATGGTGATCCTATTGGATGGAACAAAGAAAATAATATGCTGTTAACTTTCTTTTCATTTATAAAAACAACTAAATATCCACCTTCTTTACTTTATCTTTTGATGACGATTGGGCCGGCTTTAATTTTATTGTCATTGATGGAGCACATTAAAAACAAGTTTACCAATATAATGCTTGTTTTTGGCAGAACCGCGTTCTTCTATTACATACTTCATATTTACCTGATACACCTGATATCAGCAATTTTCTTTTTCGCGAGAGGAAACCATACTGTAGACGAAGCAATAAAGTCTATGCAAAATATGCCTTTCATGTTTGTTATACCAGGTGAAGGTTTTGGATTAATGATTGTTTACCTTGTTTGGATGGCAGTTGTAATTATTCTCTACCCTGTTTGTAAAAGTTATGATCGATATAAAACAAACCATAAGGAAAAATGGTGGCTGAGCTATTTATAGTAGTTGAAAAAGTATATTGCAAAATGCAAATCAGCAAAACCATTTACCGTTTTATTTGATTTATGCTACCGAAGTAAGAAGATATTGCGGCACATTTTCAATTTAAAAAAGCTGGTTGCCCGCAGCGTTTACAATTACCTTATAGATTTAAGATATTATTAATTAATTTGTGTAAATGACCCTGTCTGTCACCTCATTTATTGTAAGTTTAGTGCTATTTAAAAGACTAGGTAAACTTGCCGCATTACATAAATATACACAACTGGAAAAAAACTTCAGGGTCATCTTTTTTGCAACCATTGTACTGATAGTGCTTGAGTCATTTTTGCGAATTGAATTTATAACAAAATGGATATGGCACTTTGTGCTGATCGCAACAATTTTCTTTTCGATAAAACAAGATAAAAACTTTATCCCCCGAATGCTCATCTGGGCTTTTGTTCCGGTTATAGTTATCAATGCTGCAGCTGATTTGATAGAAGTTATAACTCCTGTCTATTTTGATAAATGGCATAACTATATTAATAATGCTGTTGGACTTTCATTTATTTGGATGGCAGCCATTTTTTTTAGTCAGAACCGACAGGCAAAACAAATGGAAAAAGAACGCATTAAAAAAATGCAGGAAGATGAGCTTAATCGCGCAATTGCCATTCGTAAAGTTGAATTGGAAGTATTAGTTGCTGAACGAACATCAGAACTTACAAAACAAAAAGAAGAGTTGCAACATGCACTAACTGATCTTCGCACCACTCAAACACAACTCGTGCAATCTGAAAAAATGGCCTCGCTGGGTGAACTAACAGCGGGGATTGCACATGAAATTCAAAACCCTCTGAATTTCGTTAATAATTTTTCGGAACTGAACGGAGAACTCATTGAAGAGCTACAACTTGAAAAGCAAAAACCGCTGCTTGAAAGGGATGAGGAACTGGAAAAGCAATTGCTGCTGGACCTAGCACAAAACCTGGAAAAAATAAATCATCATGGTAAAAGAGCTGATGCCATAGTAAAAGGCATGTTACAACATAGCCGTAGCAGCAGTTCAGTAAAAGAACCAACCGACATAAACGCACTGGCAGATGAATATTTGAGACTAAGCTATCATGGATTAAGGGCAAAAGACAAATCATTCAATGCAACAATAAAAACAGAATTTGATGAACATATTGAAAAGATCAAAATCATTCCCCAGGATATTGGTAGAGTTATCCTGAATCTATTAACCAATGCTTTTTATGCAGTAACAGAAAAGAAAAAACAACAAGAAACAAAACCTGCTAATAATGTGGGCGAAACAAATAGATCCTACGAACCTACAGTTACGGTACTTACAAAAAAAATTGATAACTTTTTAGAAATTAGTGTGCGGGATAATGGTTCGGGCATTCCACAAAAAGTATTGGAAAAGATCTTTCAACCATTTTTCACTACAAAACCCACAGGTAAGGGAACAGGGCTGGGATTGAGTTTAAGTTATGACATTGTAACTAAAGGACACAATGGCCAATTGCTGGTAAATTCAAAAGAGGGGTTGGGCACTACATTTGTTATAAAATTACCTTATTGATGTAGTAAATGCGGCTTGCGAAAACTACATCAGCATTAATTTATCTTTGACTATATTACTTATCAAGCAAAAAAAATAAGCAGTGAAAATATTAGTTGTAGACGATGAAAAGGATGTTCAGGTACTTTTTGAGCAACGTTTTAGAAAAGAGATTAAAAATGGAGAGATTGAACTTGCATTTGCCTTTTCCGGTGAAGAGGCATTGCTGTTTATGAATGATCACGAACATGAAGCGGTGCTGATACTGTCGGATATTAATATGCCTGGAATGAGTGGATTAGAATTATTGCAACATATTAAAGAAAATTTTGAAAAGCCACCTCCGGTAGTAATGATGATAACAGCATACGGCGATGATGAAAATTATAACTATGCCATGAAACTGGGGGCAGACGATTTCTTAACCAAACCGGTTGATTTTACCTCTTTGAAAGAAAAATTAAAAAAACGACTTGGATGACAAAGATATTAGTGGCCGATGACGAGGCTGATCTGGAAGTACTGATCAGGCAAAAGTTCAGGCAAAAAATACGGGAACAGAAATATGAATTCATTTTTGCAAACAACGGAAATGATGCTTTGGAAAAAATCCATTTGCATCCTGATGTGGATATTGTATTAAGTGATATTAATATGCCCGAAATGGATGGCCTTACCTTACTGAGTCGGTTAGCCGAAGCAAGCCCTCTGATTAAAGCTGTAATGGTGTCTGCTTATGGTGATATGGACAATATACGAACTGCCATGAACCGTGGTGCTTTCGATTTTGTTACCAAGCCCGTAAACTTTGAAGACCTGGAACTTACAATGGAAAAAACCATCACGCATGTAAAACAATTGCGGGAAACGTTGAAGGCTATCAAGGAAAATAATATACTTAAAATGTATGTGGATGAAAATGTGCTCAACTTCATGGGCGGAAGAGAATATGAATCTTCCTTAATGGCAAATGAAACCATTGAAGCTTCTGTTGCTTTTATTGATATCTGCAGTTTCACTGCTATTAGTGAAACGGAAAAGCCTGATAAAGTTGTGAATCTTTTAAATCAGTATTTTGATATTATGGTAAAAGAAATCATTGCCCAAAATGGCATCATCGATAAATTCATCGGCGATTGTGTAATGGCTGTTTTTAAAGGACCATATCACTTAGACCAAGCCATAGATGCCTGTCTTGCCATCCGAAACAAAATTGAATCGTTGCCTGTTAGTGAGGGATTTTTGCCCAAAGTTTCTATTGGCATCAACAGTGGAGAAATGATCTCAGGAAATATTGGCTCTTCAACTCTGCGGCGGCTGGACTATACCGTAATTGGAGATACCGTAAATACGGCTCAGCGGTTACAAAGCATTGCAGGCATTAGCCAGATTGTAATTTCAGAAAACAGTTATGAAAAAGTAAAACTCTCGTTCAATTGTAATAAAATTGGTAGTGTGAAGCTAAAAAATAAATCAGATGAAATAATGATTTATGAGGTGCTGAATTGACTTTTTAATAAAGTCAATTACATTCATAATCTAATACTTCCAGCACTTTATCATAAAATGCTTTTGCCCGCTCCGGACTACTGCCAACGCACACCAGGCCTAGTTTACCAAATTCCGATAATGCACCCACCAGGTGAAACATTACACCTTCCTGCGCTGCGCCATCGTACATCAGGGAATTGAACGTAGCAATATCGATAAGATCATGTGGCGTTAAGCCAATATACTTTTCGTTACACACATTATCAGAAGCAAAATAAAATCTTTGATTGCCACTGGCGGTAGAAAATATTCCTGATTCAGCATCATAATTTCCATCAGTGAGAAACTGCAACATCAGGTAAGGGTGTGTAGTTCCTCCTTTTCTTAAATTTATTTCTATAGCATAATGTTTCCAGGTTCCACCTTGCTGTTTTACAGAAATAAAATCGATGGCAAATCTTCCCATCACGCCTTTTTCCAGCAGATGTTGTGAGATTTTCTTTCCTGCAGTAGCAATTTCTATACTATACTCAGGATGGGCAGGAAAAAGCGCTCCGATAAATATCTGTCCTTCATCGCCACCCAGCAACTGATCGTGTGTGCTGGCAATATCTATGCGGCCATTGGGGTTTATAACACATTGAACTGAAGGAGACATTTTCATTTCGCCATCCAGGAAAACTTCGACAATGCCACCCATCTCTTTAAATTTTTCGAAAAACAATTTGTTAGTTACATCGTGAGAAACAGGCGTAAGTTGTTTGTTTAATGTGTTGATAATATTTTCCTGAAGTTGTTCATCGATTTCCAATTCAGGATAATGATAAATTGCATTCCCATCTCCACTAAACCCGTCATTCATTTTTACGACAGCTTTGCGCATCTCCGGATATTTTCGTTTCAGATCTGCCAAAGCTTTTGACATATCTTCCATTGTATAAAGATCTTCAAAGCCATCGGGAAGATCTACTTCGCTAGCTCTGAATGTTTTTCTGCTGCCGGATTTGGAGCCTTCATAAAATTTATCGGGATCAGTGCCAAATAAAGGAATTCCCAATTGAACTGCGAGGCTTTTTTCCAGGCTGGTAATATTATAGCAGGTTAAATGAGCTGCCGTGGTATCCGAAATATGTTGGCGCAATTGTTCTATCAATCTAGGCCTATTAAGAATTTTTTGAGTGAGTGGTTTATTCGACGAATCAAAGCAGCTTACCATAACCAGTCTTTTGCGTGCATGGTATCCCGTTATACCGGGCAGTAGGTGAAGGTAATAATCAACAATTACGTCGGCAATGGGTACACTGGAAATATAAATGATTTTTGTAAGCGGCATCCGCAGTAACATTAGCAGGCAAAGCATTCGCTCTTCGTAGTGCACCGATCCTCTTATCTTGGAAAGAATATCCTGGTCGAGTGTTAAAGAGGGCAATATTACGACTGTTCTAGGCGCCAGTTTATCAGGAAAGATCGTCTCAAACTGGCTATAAAGTGATAGCTGAAGTTCTTTAAATGCAGCCTTTTCTTCCGCTGAACCTGGCGTAGGATATCCTGCATTCTTTATAAATGATTTTCTTCCGTTAACTGGCGGTACGTCCATAAAACAGTTTTTATTTACAGAAAGTTGAGAATCGGCAGTATTATCATTTATCACCAGTTCACTTTTATCCTAACCCAATTTCACTATGCCTTTCAGGTATTTCAACATCCAGAAAGCCCTTCCTTACCAGCCTGTTTCTAAAATCCTGCTGCACCGGGTACTCGCCATGAACAAGAAATAATTTCTTAACCTGCGTTGGATCCTGGCAGCCTAAAAATTGCATTAAATCATCATAATCGCCATGAGCGCTCATACTACGCATCTCTCCTATTTCTGCATTCACTTCATGCGTTTGACCAAAGATGCCAACTTCTTTCGGATGCCTCATCAACCTGCCACCGAGGGAATTGGGTTCACAATAACCAGTTAATACAATAGCGTTCCTGCTATTTTCTATATTGTTACTGATATGATGCTTAACTCTTCCGGCATCTGCCATACCACTTGCAGAAATAATAACGCAAGGTTCTTTATAGTAGTTGAGCAGCTTAGATTCATCGACAGATGAAATTAATTTTAAACCTTTGAATGAAAATGGATCATCATCTCGAAGCAACACCTGTTGAATTCTTTTATTAAAATATTGCGGATATCTCTTTATTAATTCTGTCGCTTTGATGCTTAATGGGCTATCAAGAAAAACGGGTACATCCGGCAACCGGTGTTCAATTTCCAACTGATTAAGTGTAAATAATAATTCCTGGGTACGCCCAACGCTGAAAGCAGGTAAAATAAGTTTTCCTTTTTTCTTCAAACAGGTTTTTTGGATCCATTCCAGCAATACGTCAGCAGTTGGATGATGTTCATCATGCAGGCTGTTTCCATAAGTTGATTCCAGCAAAATATAATTTGCCTGTGGAAAAACATCTGGCGATTTAAGTATAAGATCACGGTATCTGCCCACATCACCACTAAAAGTGAGTGTTGATTTTTTATTATTGATATTCATCCGCAAGTTTACAACAGCACTGCCGATAATATGGCCAGCATCTGTATAGTTAAGTTCAAATCCTTTTTCAATTTCTAACCAGGTTCCATATTCCACCACTATAAATCTATTAGCTGCTACCAGAGCTTCTTCTGTAGTATAAAGCGGTTTCAGATAAGGCAGACCCTGCAAGGCTCTTTTTTTATTTGCATACTTAGTATCACTCTCCTGAATGCCAGCTGAATCTTCCATTAAAATTGATGCCAGGTCTTTGGTAGCAGGAGTTGCGTAGATATAACCTTTATAACCGTCTTTTATAAGTTTGGGTATCAACCCACAATGATCTATATGTGCATGTGATAAAATAAGGTAGTCTATTTCCGAAGGTTCAAAACCCCAGTCGCGATTCAACTCATCTGTTTCCGCTCCCATTCCCTGGAACATTCCGCAATCCATCAGCACTTTTTTACCATTGTCTAGTGTGAGCAAATGTTTTGAACCTGTTACAGATCGTGCTGCGCCATGGAATGCAATCTTCATGATTTTTAATTTTCTAGTAAGTTAATCAATTTAGAGCAGTTGTATAATCAATCCTGAACTGCCAGCCAGGCCATCATGCCAATACCATGTTGAATAGCACTTTCGTCAATATCAAACGTTGGCGTATGAACGCCGCTGCTGATGTTCTTCGCTTTATTACCTACACCAAGCCTGAAAAAACATCCGGGAATAACGTGGGAGTAGTAACCAAAATCCTCTGCGCCCATCCTCAATTCCGTTTCCGAAATATTTTCCGCACCAGCATAACTGGCAGCTGCAATTGCAGCGGATTTACTTAATGCCACATCGTTTAAAACAAATGGATAACCAACATCAATGCGTATGTCAATTTCTGCACCCATCGCCTCCACAAGTTCTTTGGCTTGTTTAATTATAAGTTCATGTGCCTTAAAACGCCAGACTTCGTTCATTGCCCTGAATGTACCCATCAATTTTACTTCAGAGGGAATTACATTGGTACTGTTACCTCCCTGGAAAGAACAAATTGAAAGCACAGAAGGATTAAATGGATCATTGTTACGACTGATGATCTGCTGCAGGCTCACAATGAGCTGTGAAGCTATTAAGATAGTGTCGGCAGTAAATTGCGGCGCTGCTGCATGCCCGCCTTTACTTTTTATGCTGATATATATTTCATCTGCGCTGGCCATTACCATTCCTCCGCGAAAACTAAAAGTACCCACTTCCATACCAGGATGTACATGCAAAGCAAATATTTTTTGTGGTGCAGGATTTTGTAAGACTCCTTCTTTTATCATTAAACTGGCACCACCAGGATTTTTTTCTTCCCCGGGTTGAAAAATAAGTTTTACTGTTCCCTTCCATTGCGACTTTAATTCATTTAATATTTTCGCCGCACCCAATAAACAGGTTGTATGCACATCATGCCCGCAGGCATGCATTACTCCATCATTGAGCGATTTATAAGAAACATTATTTTGTTCTGTAATTGGCAAAGCATCCATATCTGCTCGTAAAGCAATTAT
>CAZCAA010000030.1:0-30291 GCA_964496585.1 uncultured Ferruginibacter sp. | reverse complement strand
GGGCCATGCGGATCAGAACTGTTGGTTTCTGGAAATGCAAAACAGGTGATACTCGTGCATGCGCCCAAACGAACATATTACGATGACATCCAAACCTGGGGCTCCATTCATTCCCTCGCTTCTGAAATTGAGTTGATCAAAATGTATGGATCCACTGTAATTGCCGTAGCAATTAATACAGAACATTGCAGCACAGAGGAAGCATTCGCTTTTCAAAAGGAATATGAAGCGGATCTGAAAATACCAGTTGTATTGCCGCTGCAGCAAGGCGTAGAAAAATTAATTCCTGTTATTCAATCATTGTTAAAAACCACGTTATGAAAATTAAATCAGTAAAAACTTGGTTGCAGCAATTGCCACTTACAAAACCCTATACCATTGCTTACAAAACAATTGATGATACCGAAATTGTTTTTCTTGAAATAACGCTGGAGAATGGCATTACCGGAATCGGTGCGGCTAACCCTTTTGCAGAAGTAGTAGGGGAAACGCCGGCCATCACATTGGCCAACCTGCAGAATGATTTTGTGCAACAACTGGTGGGCAGAGACATCCGTCTTTTCAATCAGTTGATTGACGAAGCGCTGTTACAATTTCCTCATTTGCCAGGTACTATTGCAGCCATCGACATTGCCTTGCATGATGCCTTTTGCCAACTGATGGGAATACCTGTGGTGGATTTGTATGGCCGTAAAATAAATGCATTACCTACATCTATCACTATTGGAATAAAAGAAGTAGCTGAAATGCTTGAAGAAGCCAAAGCCAATTTCCTGGCCGGCTTTAAAATAATGAAGATAAAAACCGGTCTGGATGTAGAGCAGGACATTGAACGGGTAACCAAACTGAATGAACTATTTGGTAATAAAATGCGCATAAGAGTAGATGCCAACCAAGGCTATAGTTTAGAAAATCTACAACAGTTTATAAGAGAAACAAAAAGCCTTTCCATTGAATTAATAGAGCAGCCTATGGCCGTGGGCAAAGAAATTGAATTGGCCACATTGAGTGAAGCAGATCGAAAATTACTGGCTGCCGATGAAACCCTTATTGATGCTGCTACCGCATTGCAACTGTCTCATCCCCCAAAACCCTATGGTATCTTTAATATTAAACTGATGAAGAGTGGCGGCATACGGGGAGCACGGGAAATAGGCACCATAGCTGCCAATGCAGGCATCGATCTTTTTTGGGGATGCAACGACGAAAGTATGGTAAGTATTGCGGCCGCCTTGCATGTGGCATACAGTTGCAGCAACACAAAATACCTCGACTTAGACGGCAGCTTCGATCTGAGCAGCGATCTTGTAACAGGTGGATTTATTTTAAAAGATGGATACTTGTATTGCAACGATCAGCCAGGATTTGGCTTTCGTAAAATATAAGTCGCATAATGTGGGAAGCTGAATAAAGCCTGTGGCAAAGTCGAAAATATTATTTATCGGAAGAAGTTACAATCAACCCAATTTTTCAATCAACCTTTCTTTTTTATTTCTTGCAACCGGGGTACTCTCACCATTGCTCACGATTTGTTTCGGATCGGGCCTTTGCAACATGGCTTTTCTACTGCCTTCGTACGGTCTTTACCATCGATTGGTTTTAATAAATAATACAGATCGTTAGAGCGAAGAACATTTTATAGCAAATTTATCGTAAGCAATTACAAACACCATGCTGAAATTAATTTGATCCAATAGCTGAAGGTTATTTATTACAGGCATTTCAATTTATATTAAAATGAAATCGGGTTGTAATTATTTATTTAGAAAATTAAATCAACTCGGTTCGTTATCATTTAACGTGGATCGATTGTGCATTTGATGCGAGTGTTTTCTGAATTAGTATCTTTAGCTCATCAATTTGTTGTTGTTGTGCGATAATAATTTGCTGTTGTTCCTGCACGGCTTTTACCAATGGAACTACAAACTGTTCGTAACTCAGTGTGTATAGTTGATTTTCTTTTTTCGGAATACCAACACCGCTAAAATCATAACCGGCAGCTTTGGCGGCCTGCTCCACTTCCTGAGCAAGGAAGCCGGTTTCTTTAATTTTCTCAACATCATATTTTTCCGGGTAATCTTTTATATCCTTGTTGCCGGTAATTGCCAGAACAGCCTTGATGCTGCGATGATAGGTAACGGGTCGTAAACGTAGGATGAAGTCAAGCCCTTTTACATCTTCAATAATGGTATTTTTCATCCGTGCATCTGAATAAGTACTCCAGGTTCTATTGCCTCCATTCCAGATGGTACTTGGATTGCCTAAAAAGGCCTGGTTGCTGGCTGCATTTAAATACCCATTATTCCCAATACTGATTGTGTTGGTGATACTAGGTGATCCTAATTCGGTACCGCTATTATAGCCTATTGCTATGTTAAAGGATCCGCCTAAGTTATAACTGAGCGCAGCATTTCCAATAGCAGTATTATAAGTACCATTGATATTTTCAAAAAGAGCTTTACTTCCTATTGCAATATTTGAAGTTCCCGTAGTATTCTTAAATAGCGCTTCTACTCCAATGGCTGTATTGCCATCACCGGATATATTTTTAAAAAGGGCTTCATAACCGGTCGCTGTATTAAGAGATCCTGTTGTATTGGAATATAGCGCCTGGTAACCACTGACCGTATTATAATTTCCGGTAGTATTATTCAACATGGATGAATCACCCAATGCGCTATTTCGGGAGCCGGAAATATTGTAATTTAAGGCTGAATGCCCGGTAGCGGTGTTGCCATTCCCGGTAGTATTGTACACCAGGGCATGATTTCCCATGGCGGTATTATAATTTCCGGTACTATTGGAATATAATGCCGATACGCCCATAGCAGTATTTTCATTTCCGGTGCTATTTGAATACAATGCTGAAACCCCCATGGCAGTATTATAATTGCTGGTAATATTGGAATAAAGTGCCTGAAAACCGGTTGCAGTATTGGAAAGACCGGAGGTATTAAACCTGAGTGCCTTTGCTCCAATGGCTGTATTAAAACTTTGATCGTTAAATTGAAGCGCCCGTGTACCGACTGCAGTATTTTCATCACCATTTATATTATTAGAAAGGGCATTTACACCAATAGCTGTGTTGTAATCTCCAGTACCGGTTTTATACAACGCATAGCCTCCAATTGCAGTATTCGCAATACCGTCAATATTGGAGAATAAAGTATGTGTGCCAACAGCTGTATTGGAGTTTCCTATAGATCCGTTTTGGGAAAATAATGCAGAATCACCAATGGCAACATTGAAGCTGCTAGCGGTACTGTTCATAAACGCTGAAATGCCCAACGCAGTGTTTGCCCGGCCACTTGTGTTTGCATTGCCTGCATTTACACCCATAAATATATTACCGGTACCTGGATGTATTTCACCTGCCCATAAATTATTTACCCTAAACCGAAGAGGCTGATTATCTGTGGTACCAATAAAATTTGTAATGGCATTTGTAGCTGTATTGCCGGTAAGGTTCCATCCATTGCTTCCTGCAGAGAGCTGGCTCCATAGCGCTCCATTGTAATACCACGGGCTGTTCGTCGTGATATCAAATACCATCAATCCATTTGCAGGTGTTGCAATGGCTGTGCGTTGCGCACTTGTCATTCTTGGAATGAGCAAGCCTTTGTCGATACTTTTAATATCCAGCAGGGCACTTGCATTTGGCGATGACCCATCTGTATTTATGGATACACTTTGAGCTAACAATGAGCTAACGAAAAATAGGGTAGAAGAAAGTACCAATAGTTTTAAGATATTCTTTTTCATAACTGTTATCTATTTTTTAACTGTAGCAATTGTATTGTTGATGATGGTGCATAATCTGGTATTGATTGGTAAACTTTCGGGATTTAACAGGAAGAGGGAAATATTTTCTCAATAAGCTATTCAATGAGATCATGATGAATTTTTCAAAAAAAACTATGGTTTTTTAAAGGTTGCTTCTCAACGAACAGCAGGTTCACAATAAAATTATCCTGCTAGTATATTTCTTCCAACAGCATTGCCAGATTGCCCGGCATAGAAAAAAAAACAGAATGGCTACTTGGTAATTCATATACTTTTTCGCACGGCATATGATGCACAATACTCCTTCTATCAAGGTCTTTTGCCAGCGTACACCTGATAAAATATTTTGGTATTACTCCGTACCGTTCATT
This sequence comes from uncultured Ferruginibacter sp., assembly GCA_964496585.1. Classification (GTDB taxonomy): domain Bacteria; phylum Bacteroidota; class Bacteroidia; order Chitinophagales; family Chitinophagaceae; genus Ferruginibacter. The sequence continues at coordinate 26,137 of CAZCAA010000030.1, read as the reverse complement.
GGTTACGTGAATGGGTGTAGCCAGGCAAGCCACTGGTTGCCAGCGCAGGTTTGTTTTCGCCAATTCAACATCATCCGGAGAACAATCATGAAAAAAAACAGCTTCCAGCATTGCAGGATTTACAACACATGTTTTTTTGTCATCAGAAAAAATAAGGTATTCAGATGCCGGATGTTCTATAATATAGTCAGATGCCAGTTTCGCGGCCGCATTCATATTTTCTACCTGGTCAAAAATTGATTCCCCGTCTCTTAAAAGAAATGCGTCCAGGTAAACCAGTTTTGCTACTTTTTCTGTGCCTAAAATTTCTGCAGCCTGCGATATTACGGCACCTCCCATTGAATGTCCCACCAGCACTACCTTCCCAATTAATGCATCTGCTGTATCCGTCACTTTTTTCACATAGTCGTCCAGGGAAATGTTGGCAGCAGCTGAATTATCATTGCCATAGCCTGGCAAATCAATGGCTATTACCTGGTAACCTTTTGCTTCCAGCAAAGGAATTAGTTTGTACCAGCACCACCGGCCATACCATGCACCATGAACAAGTATAAATGTTTTTACCGGGAATGACAGATTTATTGGCATTATCAGGAAGATTGTTAAAAGAAGACAAAAGCCTTGTCGGAATGTATCTTAGTCGATACAAATTTGCAACCTGTTTATGATTATTAAGTGGTAAAAAAAGGACATCTTAAAAAATAGGAAGGTAATCCCGCAAACGGCTTTGGTAAAGCTCTTCAGCGAGACCCAGTATTTTTTCAGGTGATTTAGTTTCGTGCAGGTGGTATTCATTAGGCGAAAAGCCGGTAAATTCTTTGTAATCTTTTACCATGTGTTGATAATCAAAATAGCCGCATTCAATGGCTATCCTTAGCCAATCCAGTTTTGGATAGGCGTTCCTGATATTCATAGCTTTAGTAACCCGGATGATCCTGCTGAATGTTTTTGGGTTCAACCCTGCCCTTTCATTAAATTTTCTTATGAATTGTTTGCTGCAGAGACAGGCTTCTCTTGCAAGCATGTCCAAAGAAATATTGCCATTGGTTTGCATCATTAACCTGCTAACGGTATCAAGTAGGTGGGGCTCTTTTTTTACTTTGGCTACCATGCCGGCAAAAAACTTGTCTGTTATCCGTAACATGTCCAAGTGCGTTTTCGCATGCTTCAGTTGTTCAAACAACAAACGGATATTTTTTGGGAAGATCGTTTCTGCATCTATTTTTTGATTGGTTAGTTCTGTTGCCGGAATGCCAGTGAGCCGAAAGATAGCCGTTGGTTGAAAAACCACCTGGAAATTTAAAAATTCGCTTCCTGTAAATTGCCTGGTAATAACAGTTCGCTGTCCTATGAATGTAATGGCCGGTTGCCAATTCTTTTTTCCATTGCTGTCCTCAATTGCAAACGAGTCTTTTAAAAAAAAATGAAGTATATTTTCTGGTTTTGGCGGATAGATTTTGTATGGTAGCGGCAGTACTTTATCAAATTTAAAATGAATGATCCTGTAGCATTGAACAAAATCTAACAGGCTGGGATCTGGGTTAAACTCTTTTAAAATCATACAAAAGATTTAAAGGTCCTGTTATCGGGGTACAATTTTGCAACCTGAAATATTTAAATCAATTTTCTCAACTTGTCGGAAGAAATATAAACCTTCATTATTTTAATTCAATATTCAAACTTATCATACTGGTGAGGTCCCAAAAAAGCACCATATTTAAATATACCAATTAATATTTATTATTAGTCTATAGAAAACAGGCTATTAATTTGCTGGAAGTAGGTTTAACTAAGGATGCAATCCTTGGGTAAGCAAATTTTGCCGGTATAGTCTAAAAATCTATGCTGTTTACTATTATTCCTATACTGATCAGTAACATTAAAATAATTTAGTGGAGTTTTGTATGATGCATTTTCGTGAATTCCGAAAAATTATTCCAGAATAATAAAAGACTTCAAAAATGATGAAGATGCTGTGGTTCATTCAATCGGGAGCGCTTCAAATGATCAATCTAAATGAAACTTATCTCTCCATTTCTACCATAATCATACCGTTTACTAATCGGCGCCCGCCGTTGGTTTCATTATAAAAATCAATCAGAAACTGTAAGCTACTTTTATCAAAGAGTTAAAGCAATGATGTTAAAATAATATTTTGGTTTGCACCTCGGTCATCATCGTAGTAGCAGCAATATTAGTTTACCATATTCAATTGTGTAAAAATCATAATCATCAGTTTAGGTATTCAGCCAGATGGTTATCTTGACGAAAAAATCCCCTCAAGAAAATTACTGGAATTTCATGTGCCGAATAAGAAGGATTGGATTAAGCTAGTTTTAGTAAAAGGTATTTTTTGCTAAATAGAATTGAATTTTAAATGCTAATTATTGAGTTGCTAAAACAGAAACAATGAATAAAAGAAGAGGTATGAAATTTATATTGATCCTGATTTTTGCAATAGTAAATTCACAGTGCTTATTCGCTCAGAATAATTTGCCGCCAAATATTCAGCACCTATCCGTACAGCGGTTGAACGATTCATACATGGATGTGTATATAAATAAAAAACATCCCGAAAAAAAATTGCCAATACTCATACTTTGCCAGGGAAGTGGTTACGACTCTAATACAAAAGGTTTTTTGGGTATTGCAGCAAAATTTGAAGAACAGGTAGTGGGATTAATGATAGAAAAACAAGGTGTAAAATACGGTGATACCGGCGATAGTTTATCTCCATTGTACAAAGAAAATAACACTGTGTACAACAGGCTTTACGATTATTTAAGGGTGCTTCAATATTTGAGAAAAAATGCTGATTGGTGGAATGGCGATGTGTATGTTTTTGGTGGTTCCGAAGGTGGGTTACTGGCGGGTATGTTAGCTTCCTACTACCCCAATGTAAAAGGGTTGGCAATAATTTGTTACGGCGGAGGTCTCAAATTTGGTGAAGCCTGGCCCATTTCAAGTGGTCTTCAAAAAAAACTAGAAGGAGCAGATAGTAACGCTGTTAGAAAAGAAGAATTGGCAGTAAAAGATACGCTTGATAATATAAAGCAGCATGCAACTTTTTTACAATCTTTTAGTGGTGATGATAATACCTATGCCTGGTGGGCGTCTGTAATTAATTTACGATTGTCTAATAGTTTGGTAGATTTAGATATTCCCATTTTTGTGGGGCAAGGCTCAGAAGATGTTATGGCTCCACCAATATCAGCTAAAAGACTGCAACAGGTATTTCAACAGTCTGGCAAAACTAATTTATTTCTGAAAGAGTATGCTGGTTATGATCATTCCTTTACCGATCTGTTGCATAAAAATCATCTGGCAGAGGTTTGTGTAGATGGAATTTCCTGGATACTGAAGCATTGATCAGCAATAGTAAATGGTTTTAAAATTGATAAAGGCGCTGTTATATATTCAATTGCGAAGGCTTTATGCAGATCATTCAAAGAAAAATTTATTTCCTTTCTGATATTGAAATACCGTTTACAAATCAGCATCCGCCGTTGGTTTTATTGTGAGAGTAGATAAATAGCTGTGTGTTACTTTTATCAAAGAATTAAGACATCCATGTTGAAATAATATTTTGGTTTGCAGGATATTTTTATCAGAGATGCAGCAATATTATTTCAACCTTTTATTTAATAAGAAATAAAAAACCATAATTATGGCAAATAGTAAATCAATTATCGAAGAATGGAGCGTAAAGGATTTGGAAGACGGCTCATCGATAAACATCAGTGTAATAAACTGTACGGAATTAGGAAATGAATCAAAACCCGGCATTCAGGTTTGCTTCATGGGTAATATAGTTAACTATGAACCCGTAATTACAGAGCGTTGGGCTTACCAGGCTGAGAAGGCAAGTGCCGCGGAATATTTACTGGAAGATCATTCCTGGATGCTGCATGAAGATCAGTTCGTGAAAAATTATTTGGTACCCGGTACGCCGCTTAAAGCAAAAGTTGTTGTTAAAACCCGTAGCTCAAAACCGGTAATCAAAGAATATGTATTGCCTTTTGAACTTAGTTAAAGAATTTAATTAATCAACAATCTATTTCATAATATTATATCAGATGTTTACACGCATAATAAATAAGAAAGTTTTACTTTTTGCTATAACACTTTCTATTATTAATATCACATTGGCACAAATTAATAAACCTGTAACTGATTTTATTTCCGTTCCCGGACCAATTTCTTTTGATAGTAAATCATATGTTTTAAACTGGACTTCACACCCGGATGCTAATTTTTATAAACAGGAGTATCTGGTAAAAGGAGAGTTGGCAGGTAAATTTAAAACGATGGTTTTAATAGATGTCATTACAGGGCAACAGGAATTGAAGGACATAATAGCTGCTAAACTTGCTGAACTGAAAAAAATAAAAGAAAGCAATCCCATAGTTAATTACGAAATTATCCGCAATGCTCAAACGAATGAGTATATTCTTGATTTTTTATTAACAGCAAATGCACCCGATGGTAGTATCAGTATCATTGAAAGAAATGTGTATCGTTACAAAGCATTCAGCGACAAATCCGGAAAAAATGGTATAATGCTTTTTGGTGTAAGCAACAGGGCTTATGGTGCTGCCGCTGCAGATCAACTTTTGGTTTCATTGAAGAAGATCCGAAAAGATTTAATCAATAAAGTATCTCAGTTTAAAATGCCGGAGTTAAAAATCGGAAATTAAAACTTATTCTCCTATGCCAGTTTATAGAGGCGAGCTATTGTTTGCAATGTCAATCGACTGCTGACTTTTTTTACAATTTTAATTTATTATGAATGAAAACGAAAGGCGAATCTAAAGTATTGCAATTTGTGCGTTCCGTTGCAATGGGAGTCCTTATTAGTATGTTGCTTTTTTATGGCGCACATGTATTTGGTTCATGGACCGTTGAAAATTATCGTCCTGATCCGGAAACTACCAGTACAATCCTGCTGCACAACAAATGCGCAATAATTGGAAGTACACATACACTTAGGCCAAACACTGATATATCTGGTTTAGGTGAAGGTATTGATGGAACGAAACTGACTGGAAGTTTTATGAATTTTTTTGATGGGCATGTTCCGGGAATACTTGGCCTCTCTATTCTGTTAGGCGGCTTAATTTTTCTAATTCGCGATAGAGTAAGTAAAAGAGAAAGAAAATAATATTAAAAAAAGCTAAAAATAATAATGCAATAACAAAATGAATAGAATTATAATCCTAACCGGACTCGTATTAATATTTTCTACAACAGGTTACGGACAAAGTTGTAACTGTACGGAGGAATTCAAGTGGGTGAAAAAAACTTTTGAAGAAAATGACGCAGGTTATTCCTATTATATTGAAAAATATGGTAAGCAATCAATTGCAAATAATAACAGTAAATGGGAAAATGAAGTAAAGAAAGCCAAAGATGTATGGCAGTGTAACGATTTTTTAAATGAATGGATTAGATTTTATAGAAAAGGGCATATTGCTGTGGCGATGGCAGATCAAACAAAAGCCCGGCCTTCTGCTACGAAGAAAAATGCTGGCGAGTTAGCACAAAGCGCATTACCCAAATTGAATATTGATATTGATTCTTTTCTAGTTGCAGCTAAGTTGATAAAAGAACCACTATATGAAGCTGTTTGGACAAATGGGACTTACAATGTGGGAATAAAAAAAGTAAATGATGAATTTGTTGGGTTTGTTATTTCTTCTTCAAATGGCCAATGGAAAGCTGGTCAGATTAAATTTACTTTTCCTTCAGAAATGAGTTCATCTAAAAAGAGTGTTTATTATATGGGCAATCATTCGCTGGCAGAGAATCAATTCGATCCTTGCATTTTAATTGGAAAAACTTATTTGAAGGCTTTTGACATTTACTGGAAAAGAGTAAGTCCTTATTTTGAAAATGAGCCCAATGTTGAAAACGAAGTCTCGCTATTAGGTGCTTCAGGCCCTTTCATCAGAAAAATTGATTCTTTAACTACGTTGTTTCGTATTCCTTCTTTTGATAATAATTATATCACAATAATTGATAGTCTTGTAAAATCCAATCATGATTTATTAATAGCTACTAAGAATCTCATAATTGACATCAGGGGAAATGGAGGTGGCGCAGACCGCTGTTACGATTCAATTGTTCCCTACTTATATACAAATCCAATTCGCACAATGTGGGCAGCGTTTTTATCTACGCCATTAAATAATGCCAGGTATGACTGGATAATCAAATTAGATGGGTTTACTGAGAAAGAAAAGCAAGGTTTTAGGGATATCCAAAATAAGTTGAATGCCAATATGGGAACCTTCGTAAATGTTACCGAATCAAACCAAACTTTTGTCATCGATACTTTGCCTGCAGTTTATCAGTATCCTCAACAAGTTGCAATTCTTATTGATGGTAAAAATGCGAGTACCGCTGAGCAGTTTATTTTGCTGGCAAAACAGAGTAAAAAAGTGAAATTATATGGCCAAAGAACTGCTGGCGCTTTAGATGTATCTAACCTTAATAATTTAATAAGCCCAAGCGGAAATTTTAAATTATTCTATGCCACTTCAAGAAGTTTTCGAATACCCAAGATGCCTATTGATGATTATGGTATACAGCCAGACTATTATATTGACGATAGCGTTCCCTCGTATAAATGGATTGGATTTGTTAGCGAAAGATTGAAGTGAAAATTATAATTACAAAATATTAAACAGTGGCAGATTTTACATCTAAGGAATTGTACATGATGAATGGTGGCCAGTTATTATACATGTATAAAGATGGTTTAGGCGATAATTATCACGCAACTCCAGCTGAAGAAGCAATGTGGGGGAAAGAAGTAGTAGAAAGAGCAATGGGAATTATTGCAACAGAAACGAACAGCGTTAGTTTACAATTTGCAATTGCAAATCTGGTTTATCATAAGTATGATGGAATTCCTACATTATTATTAGATACAATGGAGTATTCAACGCCGGAAAGAAGGATCGTATTTGCAACTGCTTTGTGGAATATGGTTCAATATGAAAATAGTTTTGATATCATTATTGAAATACTCAAACAGCACCGACCAGAGTTGTTAAATAATGTATTTCAAGGGTTGAATGATTTTAAAGATCATGAAGGAGCAAAGTATTTTCTGACTAGTTGTCTGGAAGGGGATGATGATGCTCTGCAGATCAAAGCGCAGGTAACACTAGTTATGTGGGCATACTCGGGCATGCCACAACTGAGGGAAAATAAGTTATTGGAATTGCTGCAGATTGAAAATAAAAACAATGCAACTTTTAAAACTGCAATTGAAAAGCTAAAAGGGATTTTAAAAACAAGAAAATAGTCAGGATGGGTTTATTTGATTTTTTTAAACAGAAGAATATTTTTCCGCAAAATGTTGAGGAAAGCGCACTAAATAGAATGGAAGCTGATATTACCAAAACCCCTGTTATAGTAACGCTATTTAGAACTCCACATGATTTAAGAGATCACACCTGGTACAATAGCTTTTACAACAATGTGGCTACTGCAAGCTTCGCATCAGCGAATCCGCAAGTTTTGACGGGTCCGGATGGCTTCCCATATTTTATTTTGAATACGCCGGAAGAAAACAAACCATTTGAATCATTTTGCATTAAAAATATGAAGGATGATTTTTTATTAGCACGTGGATGGGGTGTTGTATTTAATCCCGCAGCGGATAAAACTGCTGACTGGGTGTTTACGCATGGTGATATTGTTAATTTGCATCTGAACAATGAATTTATCACTGCGATCGATCCTGCGATTATTGAGCATATTGAATTTAATAAAACAGTTGGCTTACTGAAGAAAGAAGAAAAAGTTATGGTTGCACAGCCATCTGAAGATTATCTTCCATTTGCTACCCGACATGCACTCAAGTTATTTTTGCAAAGTAAGGGAATTAGAAAGCCAAAAATGATGTTGCTAAGTTCTGTTATTGAGGGGAAGGTAACTCGTAAACTAGCCTTTAATATTCATCCGGAAGATTATCCCATCACAACTAATTTAAATTTCCTGATGCAGCAGGTGGGTTGGTTTCTACCGAGGCATTACATCATAATACCATTATCAAAAAGAAGTTCACTGGCTTCGGGATTATGTGAAATGTAATTTAACAGATGGACTATCGTGGAGGAATTAGATTAATTAGTGCAGATTAAAATGGATGTTTAATTGTTAATATTTTATTATGGAGCTCACATCAATATCAAACAGTTATAACAAGTTAAGAAGTACCGGATGGTTAAATACATTTGTTATTCTTACCCGCTATTTAATTGCGTTTGCATTTATTCCCTCTGGACTCAAAAAAATTCTTGGTGAAAGATTTACACAAATAAGTACGGATAATCCAATTGGCTTTTTTTTCGAAGGCTTGTATCAGACCGGAATGTATTGGAATTTTCTAGGTTGGGCTCAGGTTCTATCCGCTTTTTTATTAATGACTCAGCGTTTTGCCACACTCGGTGCTGTGTTCTTCTTCTTTATAATTTCAAATATTTGGGTCATCACCATTTCAATGAACTTTTCGGGTACCTGGATAATCACCTCACTTATTTTAATTGCTGTAATAATGTTGTTATTATGGGATTACCAAAAACTAAAATATCTTTTTTACGCTGACAACTTTACTGCAACTGCAACTGCAACAACTATAGATTATCCAACCTACAATCGAATCTGGATTATAACAGGTGTTATTTTATTTGTATTGAGTGTTGCGGGATCATTGCTATTAGTAAATCAACAGGCAAGTTCAATGATGTTTTCAAAAATCTGGTTGGCAAGTATTTTACTAACAGTTGTAGTAGCTATTTTCCTTAACAGAAAAAAAACTACGTTCGCTTCATCAGATAAGTAATAAACAAAACTTCTCATAGAGAAGAATTTTACCGTTAAATTGAAGAAAACCGCCACTTGCTTGATTGGAGATTAAAAAAGTTTGACTAAATGATATTTTTGTGCGAGGATTAAAGTAGTAGTTCTAAAGATTACAACTATCCTGATTTTGTTTGAAAGTTTTGATTTGTATGGCTTCCACCGAAATACAGCTATATGATCTGCAAAATTACTATTTGCTTAAATATTTATCATAATGTCTCCTGTTGCAAAAGGTATAGCCTCTTCAGTTATCGTAATATCACTTTTTATCGTTGGATTTATCGTAGGCTTACGCAGTTGCTTATCTAAATATGATGAACGTTCAGCTATTCCACCTATTCTATATTTTAAAAGTGATACCGGTACTATTTTATTCAGTCTTGTTAAATATGAAAAAGTTGGGAGCTATTCCCGGTCTCGCGGACTTACTCATAAAACAGTTAGCAACCATTATTTTGTGCAATCCAATAACGCTTTTACCGGAGAAAAAATTAGAAGTAGGGAAATAGCCTCCAACATTAAAAACTTTCCTGAAACAGTATTGGGAGCTGAAGGTCGTCATGCCTGGATATTCATAAATGAATTGATGGCATTTGATGCATTTAATCTGGAAACAGTTGCTGATATAAAATTAATTGAAGCAAAAAATCCTTTTTTGAAAGGAATGATGCCGAAGGAAAGTCAGTATTACCAGTTTGATAATATTGCCAAAGGAATTATTTTTAAATCCAATGATGGTGCTCAATGGATCATACATTCCAACTCACTAATTGCAAATCCATACGTACAGCCAAAAAGCGCTGAAAATGAAACTTTAGCCCAGCGTACTGGGAAACAATGGCAGCAGCGTTTAAAAGAATTGCAAAAGCCAGGTCTGGATTTTAATCAGATCAAAGTAAACCAGGATACTTTTAATCAACAATGGCTGGGCATTTATTCAGAACAGGAAATTGAAGCGCTAGATAGAAGATTCTTATCCACTCCTTATTCCGGACTAGATGCAAGGCGACAAATTTACACGGCTTCTTATAGAGTTATCAGTTCTAATCGTTTAGAAATCGATAGCCCGAAATTACAAGTTTCCAATGCTGGCTCTTATTTTTTAAATGCTGGTTTTTTAGTTGACCAACAAACCGGTAAAGCAATTCAGTTAGAGGATTCTGCGAACTACCTGCTAATTTCTAAAAGCGCTATCGGAATGGAAGGAAGCGTGATTGTTAGTCGAATCTCAAAGGATGGAAAAATTTTGTGGCAATTGAACAGTGGCGAAAAAAAATGGTTAGATTATAAATTTAAAGGTAACAAGTTATTCATTTTTGCAAATGATAATATGGAAGTTGATAGCAACGATTGTACTGTTTTACTGATAGTAGATGGCAGAACGGGCGAGGTTAACAAGTATGATTATTTTAAAGACGCAATCCGTAAATAGAAGTTGCCTTTATTTATTTTGTTGATTGTTTTCATCACTGCATTTATTGTTAACTAATAAAGCAACACTTACTACAAGTATCATTAAATAATAAATTCGATAGATGATAAAAATAGTTTACGGACTGATCGGTTTAAACATATTAGCACTGGTTATTTTTATCAGTGCATATTTTCTGCTCACTTCCGGCAAAAAAGTTAGTTATGAAGAGAAAGGCTGGACGGTAATCCTGGCGATTGTCTGTTTAATACTGATTCTCCTGGCAGCAGTTCCTTTACGTTTCAGTCAATCAACTTTTACGCTGGTTTTCTCAACTTTTTTTGCTGCACTTCCGTTGGCAATCGCTATAAGCATTTGGGTAAATAAGAAGCTTCCTTCTTTTAAAAAGAAGGAAACATATGCAACTACATATTATAAGGATAAAAAGCAACAAGCGATTGCAGCGGCGATTGAAGATAATGATACTGCTTTGTTGAAGCAATTAATAAAAGGACAGGACCTAAATATCCAGGGAATTAGAGTGTGGGATTGGGATGGACTGAATTATCTGCAATTTGCCATCCGCTTGAGAAGCAACACTACTTTTTTCCCTATCGACGATGCAGCTAACAAGACAGCTATTCATATTTTGATTGAGAATGGTTGCACTACAACCCGCGCTTTAGCCGAAGCGGTAAAATATCTGCCACAGGAAGAGATTACATTACTATTGGATGCCGGCGCTGATCCTAATACGAGTGGTTTTGTAAATCCAAATCCGCTGCTGTTTCAAGTGATTAATGACAGCCAGAAGCAAAATGATATTGCAATTTTACTATTGCAGAGAGGTGCCGACGTGAATGTAAAGCATGATAATGGTTTCACTCCTGTGATGTTTGCCGCTTTCACTGCAGGTACTACAGTTCTTTGGAGTAATTTATGGAATCTGGTTTTTTATATGTTAGAGACTTCCAAATGCGATTACCGGTATAAAAATAAAAATGGAATGGATCTTCAAAATGTTATCAAGAAAATAAGATCCGATGCTGCCGCAGAAAAAATAGTAATGCCAATAAGTTTTAATTCAGTAGTAGATTGGTTAACTCAACATGATATTGATACAACACCAGAAGCGATTAAAGAATAATTATTCTGCAATACTTTAAAATTTTCCATAACAAAAATATAAATATAAAATAATGAGTATCAGATTTAATCTGGCGAAGCCAATCATAACATTTTTCCTGTTTATGTGTTGTTGCTTTAATTATACAGTTGCGAATAATCATGTAGAGATGATTTTAGTGTCGGAAGATCCGGTGCCTGTGCAAAAAACTATCATCAAATTTTTGAAATGGTATAAAGCTAATTTGAACAAAGCCAATAGTTTTCCTCTATTGATAAAAGACAGTGCAGGAAATTTCATGGTTAATAAGCCAGCTTGCACCGACTATCTTAATTTCCTTAAAAGCAGTAACTGTATTTCCCAAAAATATATTGACCACTGGAAAATATATTTTGAAGATAAAGCAACTGAACTTAAAGACCATCCGAGTCAATCTGATATTCCTGAAGGTTTCGATTTTGATTTTGTATTAATTACCCAGGAACCTGAGTTAGTTTTAAACCAGATTGAACGCATAAAGTTTAAAACGGTTTCAATGAATGCTTCGGTTGCGATGATTGGTTTAAAATGGCCCGGAAATAATTATATGGAATATGAATTTGAAATGTACAAAACAAAAGCCGGCTGGGAAATCGGTTATATTTCTACACCAAATTTTGATTGATAAAATAAACTTAATTGTGACCAACCATGACGCTGAAAATAATCGTCTTTATTCTTTTGTTGACAGGCTTTAAATTTCTTTATTCTGCAGCTGGTAAAACTATAGTGGTTGCTGAAGCTCCTATCGACAAGGCCTGGTGGGATGCACTTAGTAAAGAATGGAAAAGGATTCTGCTAATCAGTCAAAATTTTAGTAAGCAAAAAACGGATATTTATAGCATACAAGCGGGATATATCAATAGAATGAATTCGGAAAATGAAGATGACTATTCTGAAATGAACAAATCGCTCCATGAATTGAATAATCTTGGCAAATTTAGTTTGGGTTATGAAGATTTTTATGCCAGGGCACTTAAATACAAATTTGTAAAAGCTGGTACTCTTATTGACCTCGCAACTTTAGGTGAACTCGATATTATTTATATGGTTAATGGCCCAGGAGATTTAACGCCGCTTAGAAAATTTACGAACCTGAAAGTATTGATCATAAATGATTGTGGAATTAACAATGATATTCCAATAAATAGGCAGCTGCTTGATCTCGAGCCACTCAGAAATTTACAGAAATTGCAAGTGTTGCATTGTTCCTCTAATACTTTGCGGTCGATAAAGCCCATAAAAGATCTTGCTGGCCTTCAGGAACTACGCCTCGATAATAGCAGTGTTACAGATTTGTCTCCCTTGGAAAACCTGATTAATTTAAAGTCGTTGTCAATTGGCTCTCAAGTAGAAACTGCGCCGGTGATTTCCAAACTGCTAAGTTTGAAATCCTTGTACCTGAAAGGATGTAAGCAGATTCCTGATCTCTCAAAACTTAAAAGCTTAAGAAAGTTGTCTATTGAAGAAAATGAGTTGTCAATTATTGATGTTAGCTATCGTATAAAAAGTATTGAGCTTTTAAAACAGTTAACAAATCTAGAATATTTAGATTTAGACAATACCAGTTACAAAGGAAATTTATCTATGCTTGATTCCTTTCAAAATTTAAAAGCGATCACTTTACCACCGGTTAATATAACTACTATGTTAGAGTTCAAAAAACAGCACAGCGTATGTATAATAATCGACGAATATTTGTATGAAAGATAATTAGATTGTCACTTTCTCATCAGCAAATAATGATATCCGTTTTAAAGAACTTTTACTGCTCTTTAATTAGTTCAACACAAAATAAGAAACTGGCAACTGTTGTTAACTAATGTTTACAACTTGAAGCTCTGCTCTTAGTAATTGCGTAAGCGACCAAGTGTAGTATCGAGGGAACTTTTTAATTTATCGATGGCACTTTTAACTGCATCGTGAATTGTATTACCAAAAGCGGTAACTGCAACTGGTTGCATACCTTGCAGGCGTGCCTCCATCATACAACGTTTATCATTTTCGCCATTTTTATGGCTGTTCTCATCATTTAGATGTACTTCAACACGGGTAATCTGTTCATCAAACCTTTTCAAGTTTTCTGCAGTAATATTTTGTATGTATTCACTTAAACCTTCAGTGCCCAGGATATTGTTGTCGGAGTTTATTTGTATAGTCATTAAAATTATTTTTATTGTTGTTGTTTAATAGAACAGGTTGGATTAGCTGAAATTACCAAACATTTTAATTTGTATAATGATAACTACAATCCAATTGATTAAGTGACTAAGTTATGTTATTAAAGCTAATAAAAGCATGATTTCGTGCTTATTAAAAGTTAAAAAAATACTGAGTGAGCTAGCTTAATATCAAACAGAAGAAGCTTACTTCCGCTAACTTTAATTTGGAAAGAAGCGCTAATGTCTTCATCAAAATTTTGTTAGTCAATAGTCATTTTGAAGACCACTAATATTTGAAAACCATTAATAAATGATAAGTTTGATGGATTATTTCTTTTTATTTAATTTCTCCTTCATTTGAAGTAAAACCTGTTTATCAGAAAACTCTGCGCAATGGCCTTCCATAGGCGTGAATTCAATTCTTGCGTCAGAAACCGGATTTTTAAGAGATTTTAGAAAGTTACTAAACGCACGGGTAGCCGGATTAAGGTAGAAGTTATCCATGTCTCCCATCCAGATATATATTTTTCCTTGAAGTTTAGGTCCAAGCTCAGTCCAATTGTTCTTAATGTATAATTTGAAATCATATTTTTTCCAATGTTCAGCTACTTCTTTATCAATAGCTCCCGATTTGGGGTCGAATAACGGTTTTGGATAACCGTTTTCAGCTTTTGGACTGTAAAGAGCTGTATGTGCACTAAACTGTCCTCCCGAATTTATATAGGTATTAGTAGACCCCAGAACATTTTCATATTGAATAAAATCACGTAAGGAAATCATTGGTTCTCCTGAAACTTCCCTGGCTACTGGCCGCTCATAACCATACTCATTTACAAAGGCGTTATTATCTTTATAAATATTAATTAATTGATAATTCTCAAAATCAATAGCATCAGGGCTGTAAGAAAAAGCCCCATCAAAGAAATCAGGATAATATAGCTGCAAGCCAAGTGACACCCATCCACCGGTAGAACACCCATCAACGAACCTGCCGGAAGTAGTATTAGTGCCACGATATTGAGATTCGATATTTGGAATTAATTCATGAATAAGAGCATAACCATAAGGTCCACTATTTTCAGAATCCATTTGGTAGCAATCACCGAAGGGGCCTTCGCCATCAAGAAAAACATTTATTATTTCAGGTGCTTCAGGGCTGTTCCACCATTTCATAAATGCTTTATTTCGGATAATATAATTAATCCTGTTATACCTGCCACCGTATCCTGCTACATTGTATCTGATGGCATATTGTTTATCCTTATCGTAATTATGAGGCAGTAATACAGATGCTTTAAGTTTAACATCTTTGTGCCACCATTTCGATAAGCTGTCACTTTTAAAATCAATAACTCTTACTAATGGATGTTCATCAACTTTCATAACAGGTATCTCCTGGTCTAAAGAAAAGTTCAAAGTGATTGATTGATTTAGAATTACTTTTTGTTTCTTACTATAGATATTACCGGGAGCATCTATTGTAGACTCATCTGTATCCTGATCCCAGAGGATTTGAGCATAATACTCACCGGCAGGAACCTTATCTAATGACCATTTTGGAGATCCAATCCAAGAGCTGTCGCCTTTAATTATCAATCCATTTTTTAGATTGATATTTTTTCCAAAAATATATGTTTTAGATTTCGGGTTGGGCCAAATCTGGGTGCGAGGCTCTGATAGTCCATTTAAACTGAGGAAAAGGTATAGCCTTCCTCCATTCTTAAGTAAAGGCTGCATTTTTTCATCTATAGAAAAATTTAATGAAACAGGAAATTCTTTTTGCTGAGAAAAAACATTTAATGCTAATAGCATTAGTAAGCTCGGAAGAATGAAAAGTTTATTTTTCATTTAATTGTTATTTTTTAAAATTATTTGGTTTCAATTTATCTTATAAAATCAGTCCTTTCACAGTTATCATTGCTTCTTTATTTCCTGTCTATCAGCAACATTAATAAACCAGGCTTTTTCTACTAACCCATTTTTATCAAATTGAAATTCAAAAAACCTATCTGATCCGTCTGCAAAAAATAAGCGTGTGTTGGATTCAATTTTCAGCATAATATCTGAAGCACCTACCCGGCGACGATAGAGTGTGTCATTTTTCTTAATAATGTCAAAAGTATTTGTTAAAAACTTATAAGACCCCAAAAATTTATCCATTTCTGCAGCAGGTAATTTTATCTCTTTAGGTATATAGGGCGTAAGCACTGGCAAATTAAATAGAATAGCAGCTAGTCCATTGGCTACAGTTGAAGCCTTTGATTCATTGTTTGAAATAGCAACAGCATACACATCATCAGCTGGGTAGTAACACAGATAGGATGTGAAACCAGGGATGCCTCCACTATGGCCTATGCGTTTGTGAGTAGCATTGCTGTCAATTGATAAACCATAACCATAATTATTCAGGGTTGCTGTGGTCATCTTTTGAACTGATGCCGCCGACACAACTTTATTCTCCATTAATGCCTTCATCCATTGATGAAGATCGTGTACAGTAGAAAACATAGCGCCGGCACTGTAAGGCACTTCCATAGAAATAAACATGGCATTCTTCCATTTAACTCCATCCTTACTATATCCTTTTGCCCGGTACTGTAAAATGGAATCTACGTTATCTAAATTCGTATTTTTTAACCCTGTTTTTTGAATTACATTCCTTAAAAGGTAATCGCTGAATGTTGTGCCGGAAACTTTTTCTATAATTACGCCAAGCAAAAAATAACCTGAATTGGAATAGTTCCATTTTGTGCCGGGAGAAAAATCATAAGGCTCATTGATAAATAGCGCAATCATCGAATCCGGTACCAATGGTAATGTAGCTTTTGGCCAGAATGATTCCATGCTGGTATAATCTTTTATACCTGAAGTATGGTTAAGCAACATGTGAATGCTAACACTATCACCCTTTGGATAGCTTGGAATATATTTGCTGAGCTTATCATTAACTGAAAGTTTTCCTTCCTCAGCAAGCTGCATGATACATACAGCGGTAAATTGTTTGGTTACAGAACCAATGCGATACTTTGTATTTATGGTATTGGGAATATTCCATTCCCGATCGGCTAAACCAAAAGCTTTCTCATAGATAGTTTTGTCTTTTTGTACTATCAACACAGTGCCACTGAATTCTCTAATATTTTCCTGGGCTTTCATGTAATTATCCATTAACACGGGATAATTTTTTTGCGCCATCAATGCAAGTGGTAGAAGTAAAAAAGCGATAAATAATTTTTTCATAGTGTGGTTCTCGAAATTATTTTTAGTGGATATTTGTTTCATTAATTTATTTTCTTTTATCATGACGTATTATTTTTTATCTGCTGTAAACTTATTTCCATCTACATCTTTTAAAAATCCAACCAGACTTGTAAAATAATTTTGTTGATCATCGTACATCGCAAGGTGGCTGCCATCAGGACATAGATATGTGCGGCTATTCGGAATTAAACGGCCTTCTTTTTTCATATCCTCAGGATTCATTTCGTCATACATTCCGCCGATAACAAGCGTTGGTACTTTAATATTGGGTAATCTGTCCCACATTTCCCAGTCTTTAAAATTACCGGTAACATGAAATTCATCAACGCCCTGCATATGAATATAAATTGAGTGGTTTGCTTTTTTAAATGCCCTCATTAAAGGCTCTGGCCAATTTTTAACGGGAATTCTACAAGCATTTCTAGTGTATAATTTATTCATTAATAGATCCTGATAAAGAGGTGAATCGTAAAGCTTCAGGTTATCTAACGAATCGAAAGTGGCTAATTCCTGCGTATTCAAAAACTCATTCTTCTGCTTGTTAACATAAGCTACATAACTTTTAATTCCCGCCGTCATATTAGAAAGCACGGCAGCTTTCACATGACTTTGATATTTCTGTAAGTATTCCATCGCCAGCATACTTCCCCAGGAATGTCCTAGTAAATAAAAATTATCTAAGCCTAGTCCATTCCTTACTTTTTCTACTTCTTCAACATATCGGGGAATATTCCAAAGTGACGTATCATTCGGTATGTCGGAGTTGCCTACACCTAACTGGTCATAGTAATAAAATTCAATCCCTTCTTTTGGTAAAAAATCTTCAAAGCATTCAAAATAGTCGTGCGTAAAACCTGGTCCACCATGAAGTAGCAAGACTTTTATTTTGCCATCGCCAATCTTTTTAGTCCATACATTATACTTGCCATCAACCTGTATCATTTTACAGCCACCTGTTTTTACTACATAGATGCTGTCTTTTATATTTCCTGGTGAGGTGTTTTCCGGAATTTTAGGAGATTGATTACAGGAGCAAATGCTGCATATAAGTAAAATGGTGTTTATCACATTTCTCATAAATTTCTATAATTTTTTAAATGAATATTTTAAATGTTTCATTGTTAACAAGATAGTTTAAAATTAAATATGTGTCCAAACGAATCATTTCTAGCCATTTATTCTATACTATACTCCTGAGTACTTCACAATCAAATAAAACTACCGCGTTTTTTTACATTAGAATTTTAGTTAATAATAAATTGCCTCATTGATAAAATAAAATAGCCATTTAAGGCGTTAAGTACAGGTTATAATATCCAAACTATGAAAAAGAACATTTTAATTAGCAGCTTTCTCGTTGCATTCCTGCTTGGTTTTATCCAGATATTTGGTCAATCTACCAGCTGGAAAGGCACTTTTAATACTTATTGGAATAATCCACTCAATTGGACTAACGGCATTCCAGACAGTACCAAAGATGTTATACTAGGAGATGCAAATTTTACAGGCATCAATCAGCCAAAAGTAAATGTAGTTTCCAGCTGTAGAACAATAACGATAGGAGGAACGGTGGCTACTACTCTTACATTTTCTAGAACATTGAAAGTATTGGGTAATTTATTGATCAATCCAAATGGCATTGTACTTCATCCGAATACGACAACTTATCTTACAGGAAACTTTATCAATAATGGCACTTATATAAATACTGCCACCAGTTCCAGGATTATTTGCAATGGAAGCAATCAGAATATTGGCGGAACTTCTGTATCTACTTTCAGAAGGCTAACTGTTAATGCAGGCAGTAAAGTAACACTAACTTCCAATATTAAATTAGATAGTGCGGGTTGTTTTCTTGCTGTTTACGGAACGATAGATCCTGGCCAAAGTCCTAGCTACAGTATAGCTGCGACCGGACATGCACGGGTATACGATGGAGGAAAGATAATCGTGAATGCTGCTGCTTTTACATCTAATTACATATTCTCCGGTACTACAACGCTTTATTCTGGTTCAACAGTAGAATACGGTTCCACTGCAACAAACCAGGTTATTAGTCCGGTTTACTCTTACTCTACTTTACTGTTAAGTGGCACAGGAACTAAATCACTTACTGCCAACCTGCTACCTTTATACGGAAGAAATACAGCGCAGGGGAAAATAATTATTAATGCAGGAGTAACATTTGATTTGGGTATTTACACTGCTAGCAGAGCAACCAATACCGTTGGTGGAGAATTTAATCTGGCTAACGGAGCTTTGCTAAAAGTAGGTGGTGCTGCTAATTTCCCCGCAAATTTTTCTACCAGAGTTCTTGCACTAAATAGTACAGTAGATTATAATGGAACTGATCAAACTGTGTCTCCACAATATTATGGCAACCTGCTTTTTTCCACCGCTGGCATCAAAACGGCAACAACTACTTTTAATGTAATGGGAAACCTGCTGATAAATAATGGTACACTAAATACCAACGCAATTTCAGTAAACCATAACATAGCCGGGAATTTTACTTTAACGGCAGGCGCATTCACAGGAACAAATTATAGCTATACTTTAAATGGTACATCAGATCAGTTAGTAAATCTAGCGATACCCATAAATAAGCTTTCAATAAATAAAATTTCTGGTAAAGTTGATTTAGCCAATGATATAACGGTAAGCAATACACTTAATTTTATACAAGGGATTATTGAAACTGGTAGTTTTGAAGTGATCCTGCCAATTGCAGCAAACACAACAGGTGCAGCACAAAGTACCGGATGGGTAAAAGGAAATCTTACGCGGAATATACCAACCGGAACTGCTGTTTCCAGGTCATTTGATATTGGAGAAGCTTCTTATGCTCCCATATCAATTATATTTGCCAGTATATCAATTGCCGGAGATATTACTGCAACAACTACGTCTTCCGATCAACCGGAAATAGATTATTCAGGTATTGATCCTGATAAAAGCGTTAACCGTTTTTGGTCATTAAATAATTCAGGAATACTTTTTACAACAGCCAGTGCAACATTTGGCTGGACGGGTACTGATGTAGATCCGGGATCAACAACTGCTAATTTTAAAACAGGAATATTCAATGGTTCAAACTGGATTTTGCCTGCAGTTGTTTCGCCGCTGGCAACTTCTATTCAGGCTAATGGAATCACAAGTCTTGGAGATTTTTCTGTTGGTGAAAATATCGGCAGATCAACCTGGACGGGTAATGCCATGACTTCAGATTGGTTTACTCCAAAGAACTGGCTTGGCCTGGTACCTTCTGATCTTGTTCCAACAATAATTCCTAACGGGATCGCTTCAGGAAGAGTTTATCCTGTGCTAACATCAGCCACAGGAATGGTAAATGATATTACAATAGAAAATACAGCATCCCTTACCGTTAGTAATGGAGTATTACAGATTGCCGGAGTAATTACTAATGCCGGAAATTTTACAGCATCATCGGGTACCATCGAATTTAATGGTAATGCAACGCAGCATATTCCGTCTGGTGCCTTCGCTGGAAATGTAATAAAGAATCTTATTGTTTCAAATAATTTGATACTGGATGATGAAACTATCATTACAGGAGTGCTTACTGTTGCCAATGCAAAAACGCTAACTACTGATGAGCAGCTGGTATTAAAATCAGATGCGTCAGGTACTGCCCGCATTGCTCCTTTACCTGTGGATGGTGCTGGAAATGCTACCGCTTTTATAACAGGTAATGTAAGTATAGAAAGATATATTCCTGCCCGTAAAGCATGGCGCCTTTTAAGCGCACCTATTAGTACTGGCGGATCTACATCAATTACTTTTGCCTGGCAGGAAGGAGTTTACTCTTCCTCTTTCGCACCTAATCCTAATCCGCATCCGGGATATGGTGTTCATATAATGGGAGGCAGCACTGCCAATGGATTTGATCAAAGTCCAACCAACAGCCCGTCTTTAAAGATTTATAATCAATCGACTAATAGTTTTGCAGCGTTGCCATCAACTCCCGGCACATTTGCAAATCTAAATAGTTACACAGGTTACCTCGTATATATCAGAGGCGACAGGAGTATTGATCTTTCACAGGGAAACAATGCCGCTGTAACAGCTACTACGCTAAGAATGAAAGGCGGTATCAATACCGGTAACCAGGTTTATCCTGTTAACGCTACTAATTTTACAGTGATGGGGAATCCTTTTCCATCTCCAATTGATTTTGCAACTATAACAAGAAATAATGTAAAGAATAGTTTTTATGTATGGGATCCAAAACTTGCAGGTAGCAACGGATTGGGTGGATATGTAACGGTAAGCTATAACAGCGGAACAGGTGTATACGACGTAACGAGTTCTGCAAGTGCCATAAGCCAGTATATACCAAGTGGAGAAGCTGTATTAATTGAATCTGCCGACGGCATAAATGCTGGTTCTATAACAATCCATGAATCTGATAAAACTGCTAATGGAAGTGATATGTTGTTTGGAAGGCCTGCAGTATCAGGAAAGAAATTGAGAACGAATTTATTATCAAAAAATAATGACGGCACATATTCATTGTTAGATGGCGCATTAACAACTTATGAGAACGTAAACACAAATGAGTTGGATGCGAACGATATCACAAAAATTCCTATTGTAAGTGAAAGTATTGCTCTTTTAAGAGGAAGCCGTAACCTGGCAATTGAAAGAAGGAAGATCTTTATTGAAAATGATACTACATTTTTACAGTTGAAAGCATTAAGGAAACAACAGTATATTTTGCAGGTTTTAGCCGAGCAGCTTGAAATGCCGGGCTTCACAGCTGTGTTAAAAGATAAATATTCTGCTACTACCAATAATACTTCGCTGAGTATGAACGGTACAACTGAAGTTGCCTTTGATGTTACTGAAGATCCCGCCTCTTTTGATGCCGGAAGATTTAGTATTATTTTTATTAAACAAGCAACAACTTCTTTTGCTATCAGCGCGGTGAAAGCCACTCCGCAACAAAAAAATATTTCGGTAGAATGGCAGATTAAAAAAGAATCGGCTATTGCCAATTATGAATTGCAAACTTCGGATGATGGAATTAAGTTTGTCACTTCTTCTGTAGTAAATGCCCGGCTGAATAACGGGAGCGATGTGTCATATGCCTGGTTTGATCTGAATGCTGCAGAGGGTACACATTACTATCGTATAAAATCAATTGCAGTTAACGGTAGCAAGCTTTATAGTAACATAGCAAAAGCAGAAATGAAAATTGCTGTAGTGTCCGAAAGCCTGTCTGTTTTTCCAAATCCGGTTGTAAATAATATTGTTACAATTCAGGTAGTCAACTTGGAAAAAGCAGTTTATATGCTACAGGTGTTTAATTTAAACGGCCAGCTGGTAAAGAAACAAGCTATTCAACATAATGGCGGAGATTTGAAATGCGTTTTTCAACTCGACGAAAAATTGCCTGCAGGTAAATACCATGTTCAGCTCACCAGTGCAGCTGCTATTAAACTTTCAACTTCATTTATAAAAGAATAACATAAATTAGCTTTACTAAAGCCGCTTTTAACAAGCGGCTTTTTTATTTGCTCCATAATCACGGCAAAGCATGAAAGAATTGTAACCAGCTATTTGATGTCTTAATTATTTTCTGATTTTACAGTATCGGGATAGTTTGGAATATTTAAGCCTAGAATGATATTATGTTTTGCAACTTTCAAATCGCCTGAATTTAAAACGCTCAAGATTCCGCTGCCGCCCCGGTTTTCAAGTGCGTTTCTTTTAGCAGTAGTTAAAAGTTTATCATCGTCAAACACAAATTCGTCAGTATAATATTCGTTGTCGATATTGGGCTCTTTAATAGAAATATGAATATGAGCGGGAATATCCTCATTTGGATAAGGTGACGGTTTGATAGTATAGATTGAGTAATTGCCATTCTCATCAGTTTTTACCCAACCGCGGATGTGTCCGTGTCGTTCAGCAATTTTATCCATTCCTTTTTTTGGGGAATAATAGCCGTTGTTATCAGTTTGCCAATAATAGATGATAACATTTGTTGCAGTTGTTGTTCCGTCTATTTTAAAAACTGAGCCAGTCACCAAAAGCTTTTGCCCCTGCTCATTCCAGCCAGCGCTGGTATCAACCGAAGTTATGTTTACCGGCATATTTACAAACATGAGTTCGCACCCGTCACAGCCACCACCAACTATTTTATTTTTAGTAACTGATGTATTAGTTGGTATTTGATTGCTGGTTTTTGATTGACTGTTGCAACTTGCCAAAGTGATAAAAAGAAGAATTAAGAATTCGTTATTATAGAGTCGTTTCATATTCGAATTATTGCATTGTTGGATTGCATATTACGAGAAGCTCTGTAAAAAGACACTTGTAGAAATCGTTAGTGATGAAATCGACAGTTTATTTAACTCAATAACTTAAGATCTGGTTGCGCATATTTATATACTTTGAAATACATCGTAGTTTTGGTCTGGTACACACCATCTATTTTGCTGATCTCATTAACAAAATCTACCAGGTGGTTATTATCCCTGCACATCACATCTACTTCAAGGTCATAATCACCAGATGTCATGGCAAGAAAACTTACTTCAGGCAAAACCGAGATAGTCAGGGCAATTTTATCTCTTAAAGTTGCCGGCCTCACAAAAACGGCAATATGTGCATAGGAACGAAAACCGACTTTGTCAGGATCAACCCTGCCGATAATATTAACTGTTCCGTCTTCTAACAATTTATTGAAACGGGTGCGAATAGTTCCTATAGAAACACCTAATTTCTCTGCAATCACAGTAAAAGACATTCGGCCGTCTTCCTGCAAGCAGGATAAGATTTCAAAATCAAGTTTATCTAATGAAATTGAATCGTTACTTGCCATGAGAATAGGTTTTATTTTTTAAGAATCTACAATTAATTTCTTATTAATAGCTAAAATTAAATTATTTTTAGTTCTTTCCTTATTAATTATAAATTGTTCAATTCAGTAGATACATATGAAATATCAAGCCACTCAGAATTTTATTAACGGAAAATTTGTTGCTCCACAAACGCAGAAGCTTTTAAATGTAGTTTCTCCGTTAGATGGGAATTTACTATCAACTGTTCCATTATCGAGCGCATCAGACTTAAACCAGGCCGTTGCCGCAGCAAAAGCGGCATTCCCTGCCTGGAGTAAAACTCCTATAAAGGAAAGAGTGCAGGTATTTTTTCGGTACAAAACATTACTGGAAAAAAATCTTAAGGAACTGGCGACTTTGTGCAGTGAAGAAAATGGTAAAACTTATGGCGAATCTGTGGCCGAAATTGAGAAATCAATTGAGCTTACCGAATTTGCGACATCTTTGCCTCAGCTTGTAACAGGTGAAGTGCTTGAAGTAAGCCGTGGAGTAGAATGCCGCACCGAGCATGTAGCCCTTGGCGTTGTTGCCTCCATTGTTCCATTTAATTTCCCCAGTATGGTTCCTAACTGGACGTTACCGAATGCCATAGCACTTGGTAATTGTATGATCATGAAGCCATCGGAAAAAGTTCCCTTAAGCTGTATGCGCCTTGCAGAATTATTAAAAGAAGCTGGTTTGCCTGATGGAGTTTTTAACGTTGTACATGGAGATGTGGCAATTGTTGAAGCCATCTGTGATCATCCCGATATTGAAGCAGTTTCTTTTGTTGGTTCTACTAAAGTTGCCAAGATCGTTTATCAACGCGCCACCAGTAATTACAAACGTTGCCTGGCATTAGGCGGTGCAAAGAACCATTTAATGGTATTGCCGGATGCTATTCCCGGCATGACGGCACAAAATGTTGCGGCATCGATGAGCGGCTGTGCTGGTCAGCGTTGTATGGCGGCAAGCGCAATGATCGGAGTTGGAAATATTGATCATATAATAGAAAAAATATGTGAAGAAGCAAGAAAAATTGTTCCGGGTGAAAACCTGGGGGCAGTTATTAATAAGGAGTCGCAGGAACGCATAGAAAGATATATCACTGAAGCAGAAAATGATGGTGCAAAAATTTTAGTTGATGGTAGAAATGCAAAGGTGAGCGGGAAAGAAAACGGTACTTATGTTGGGCCTACGGTGATTGATTTTGTAACGCCATCAATGAGTGTTGCAAGAGAAGAAATATTCGGGCCTGTTGTAAGTATCATGCGTACCAACACGGTTGATGAAGCCCTCGCAATTGAAAATGCAAATCCTTATGGAAATGCAGCGAGTGTATTTACTCAAAACGGGGGCATGGCAAGATATATCATCGATAAAGCAAGTGCCGGAATGATAGGTGTAAACGT
Source organism: uncultured Ferruginibacter sp. (assembly GCA_964496585.1). Lineage (GTDB taxonomy): Bacteria > Bacteroidota > Bacteroidia > Chitinophagales > Chitinophagaceae > Ferruginibacter. Next base: position 1,004 of record CAZCAA010000030.1, on the reverse strand, counting down.
TGGTGTTCCGGTACCACGGGAACCTTTTTCATTTGGAGGATGGAATGATAGTAAATTTGGTGTGGGTGATATTACAGGTAAAAGTTCTATCGAATTCTGGACTAAACTAAAAAAATCTACTACCAAATGGAACGCAGAAGCGGGTGTTAACTGGATGAGCTAACTACCATGTAGCGCAGCGCAACTTATAATATGTTTTAATTGAAATGCGGTGTGGTTGATGTAAGAGCATTCAAAAATCTTTCTATTTTTAAAACTTTAAAATATCGATCGTTGGAAACGAGAACATTTTCAGAAGCAAAAGAGATTATTCAAAATAATCTCGATCACACACTTTTTAGCTGGAGTAAGCAGAAAGGTATTTCTCCCATCGCTGTTAAACATGCCGAAGGCGTTTACCTGTATGATTATGATGACAAACGTTATCTCGATTTTTCATCCGGATTAATGAATGTAAATATAGGTCATGGTGATCAGCGTATAACCGAAGCTGTTACAAAGCAGATGAGAGAAGTTAGCTATGTTACGCCCAGCTGTGTAACCAAAGTGCGTGGAGAGTTAGGGAAGAAGCTAGCAGAAATCTGCCCCGGCGATCTTAACAAAGCATTTTTTACTTTGTGTGGAGCAACTTCTATTGAAAATGCAATCAAATTAGCACGTTTATCAACTGGCAGGCATAAGATTTTGAGCAGGTATCAGTCTTATCATGGAGCCTCAATTGGTGCTATGGCAGCCAGTGGAGACCCAAGGAAAATACCTGTTGATGCACAACAGGCGCCAAATTTTGTACACTTCGATCTTCCTTATTCGTATCGCTGGGAATATGGGGAAGAAAATTTATTGAAAGAATCAGTGGCACAACTGGAACGTATAGTCGCTTATGAAGGCCCTGCAACAATCGCCGCGATATTGCTGGAAGGTGAATCAGGTTCTTCAGGTTGCCTGCAGTATCCCACCGGTTACTTAAAAGCAGTGAGGGAAATTTGTAATAAACATGGAATACT
>CAZCAA010000029.1:0-30470 GCA_964496585.1 uncultured Ferruginibacter sp. | reverse complement strand
GAATTGGCCAGCAGGGCACACATGCAGCACATTGTGCCGGTAGTAGACGCAGCCATCAATGCCTCGGGATTTAAATTGGAAGATATTGATGCGGTAGCATTTACAAGTGCCCCAGGTTTAATTGGCGCCTTATTGGTAGGAGCACAATTTGCCAAATCGTTATCGCTGGCACTTGACAAACCCTTGATTGCGGTACACCATATGCAGGCACATGTGTTGGCAAATCTTTTGGCAGATCCAAAACCCGAATTTCCTTTTTTATGTTTAACTGTAAGTGGCGGACATACGCAAATCGTTCTCTGCAAATCACCTACAGAACTTTCTGTGATTGGCGAAACCATTGATGATGCCGCAGGAGAAGCTTTTGATAAAACAGCCAAGATATTGGGACTGCCTTATCCCGGAGGGCCTTTAATAGACAAATATGCAAAACTGGGAAACCCTAAAGCATTTAAATTTCCTGAACCTAACATACCGGCACTTGATTTTAGTTTTTCAGGATTAAAAACTTCCATACTTTATTTTTTACAAAATGCCGGAAGCAGCCTCGTATTTAAAGAGGTTTTTACTGCCACTCCAGAGGAACGGCAACAGTTTATCGATAATAACCTGGCTGATATCTGCGCTTCGGTGCAGCAACGGATCGTAAGTATTCTGCTTAATAAACTCAAAAAAGCTGCTGAACAAACGGGGATAACAAATATTTGCATTGCCGGTGGTGTAAGTGCAAACAGTGGATTAAGATCTGGCCTCATTGCAATGGGAGAGAAGCAGGGATGGAAAACCTTTATTCCTGCTTTTGAATATTGTACAGACAACGCCGCGATGATCGCAATAACCGCCTATTATAAATACCTGGAAAATGATTTCGCTGATTTGTCTGTTAGTCCTACAGCGCGGGCTACATGGTAAACAGAAATTGGATATGGTTGACGGAAATATTTAAATGTTTTTTTTGATTAGTTCATTCTATTACAATTTCAGGTAGTAATCTTTTAATAGCAACGTAAATTCCTCGCTGTAATTTCCATCCGAATCTTTAATAGCTAATTTCTTCACTTCCGGATTGATTATTTCATTGTGCGAAAACATTAACATCCAACGAAAGGGTGCATGCCTGGTACTTTGTTTTACTAACATCGATTCCTGTATAAATAACCCTGTTTTTTTTAAAAGAGAAACAAAGTATTCATACCGTGTGAATGGAATTAGAACAGCCGCCATACCGGTGATGGATAGGTGCTCTTTTATGAATGATACCAGCTCTTCAAATTTAAGGGTGCTGTCATGTTTGGCTGCATTTTTTTCATCATTTTCCGATCGGAGGTCCAATTCAAAAAATGGCGGATTGCTGATGATAATTTCGTATTTTATTTTCGGATTAAATTCCTGTAATGCTATTTGCTTTAGCCGTATTCTGTTATTCCAGGGGGAAGTTTTAATATTGGTGGTTGCCTGTATTGCTGCTTCAGCGTTGATTTCGATTGAGTCAATAACTGCATCGCATTTCTGTGCCAGCATCAAACTCAATAAACCTGTGCCTGCCCCTATATCAAGTATATTTTTAGGCGCAGGTTCGCGCTTCTCTGTTTTATCGGCTACCCATGCTCCAAAAAGACAGGCATCGGTGCATACTTTCATTGCGCACAAATGCTGCTGAATAGTAAATTGTTTAAAATTGAAATAAGAGTTCGACAAGGTTTATTTATTGAGCTGTAGTTGCCGGTTTAAGACAATTAATAGCATTTATTCAAATACTTGTTTTATCTGTTAACTTAAATCTTCTCCATAGGCATAATCATTCATATAACTATACTCAGTTGTAAGTACGCCGGATTGTATGATTGTAGCTTTATCAATGATCCTGCTGTTACCTTCGATCAGGTCTTTTAATACATGTTTAATAAGTTGCTCTCCAAAATACCTGCTGGCATCACGGGGTAGTTCATTCGGCAGGTTTCCAACAGCCATTATATCTATAGAACCTGGCAGGTAAGGAGCAGTTTTTTCAAAGCTATTCTTGTCTACACCATAAACAGGATCTTCGATGGTAGAATCTCCCATGTTGCAGGGTACAGAACCATGCATATCATCAGTAATGTCTGCGATAGTTTGTATTCTGAAATCTTTTGACTTAATATCTTCTAACTCAAATAAACGTGGAATTGCTTTTTCCCAATAAATGCCATTCATCAAGATATCTGTGTGGGGCAGGTACCGGTTAAAAATGCAGTTGAAGTTACCTGGATTATGGTGAAATTCGTCTCTTGAATATTTGCCGGTTACTTTATTTTCATAAAGGTTAGCTCCTTTCAGTTGAACATAAGCAGGGTAGGGAAAAGATTTGTTTAGGAAGTCGTCGGGTTCCACTTCGTTGATGCCAAGCAGGTTCATAACTTCCAATACGCCATGCGCCACTCTGCCACTACCCGTAACCGCTATTTTTATATTCGGGACTTTTAATCCAAAATAAGTATGAATTAATTGTTGAAAATTCTTATTCCCATTAATTTTATCAAGATGAAATAGACCTGTGCGGTTGCCAAAAGCCATCATGCCATTATGGGCGCCAACAATGCCTGCAAAAAACCCGAATCCGATGATCCTTTTGCCATCTTCATGTTCCAGGCATTCATAATCAATCAGGGTTATTTTTTTTGCTACGATTGTTTTTAATAGCTTTTGGTTGTACGGTTGTAATTTTTTTGTGTGAGAAAAGAAGAGGTAAGTTTTATTTTCCATCAGCATTTCAATTGGAACTTCCTTTATGCCGAGCAGGATATCACATTCACTCATATCCTCTTTTACTTCCACCCCGGCCATTTCATATTCTTTGTCGGTAAAGCAGCGGGTTGCACTATGTTGTACAATTATTTTTACGTTTGGCTGGTTTTTAAGCATCCACCGGCAGTGAGCAGGTGTTAAGGCTACACGGTTATCTGCAGGTGTTTTGCCCTCTCTTATCAATCCTAGTTTCAGCATCGCAATCTTTTGGTCGGCAAGTTACAAGGATAAAAAGAGATTATTAAAAATTATTCAGCCTATTAGTAAATTATCACAAGGCGTTTTAATTGCAATAAAATTCAATATCATCAAAATTGCCGGAAAAGAAAATCTGTATAACTGCTTACCTTTGTTGTATGGACTATTTTCAGTTATTCGGACTTCCGGTAGCGCCGGCCGTAGATCGTAGCCTGTTGGCAAAGAAGTATTTTGAGTTACAACGGCAGAATCATCCCGATTTTTTTACCCAGCATTCTGAACTTGAACAGGAGCAAGCGCTTGCGCTTACCGCCGATATCAACAAAGCTTTTGCAATATTTAAAGATCAACAAAAAACGATTGAATATTTCTTACAGCATCAAGGCATTATTCATGAAAATGAAAAATACAATCTGCCAGCCGGGTTTTTAATGGAGATGATGGACATAAATGAAGCTGTTTCTGAAGGCGACGAAGAGGCCGTTAAAAAGGAACTGACAGATTATACATCAAACTTATACGAGGGAATCAAGCCAATATTGGAGAATTATCATACAAGCCTAGTTGAACCTGAAGCCTTGCAGGAATTGAAAGCATATTACTACAAAAAAAAATATTTAAATCGTATTTTGGATAGGTTAGAGGGATGATGTAATATTGCAATCCAGTTTAAAGGGTCAATTCGTTTAGTTACTTAACCTTAAACCCTTTAACGTTTATAGTAGCCCATGTGGCGGAATTGGTAGACGCAGCAGACTCAAAATCTGCCATTCGCAAGGGTGTGAAGGTTCGATTCCTTTCGTGGGCACAGGCCTCCTTTTTTAGGGGGCTTTTTTTATGCTTTAAATATATTCCAGGTAAAACTTTTCTATTATTTAGTATTGTTTACTCACTTTCAAAATTTAAATATCATTGAGTTTTATTGCTGATAATGTTTAATGCAGCGTAATTATGAAGCGGGATGCTTTAACGTGATGATTTTAAAGTATCGGTTTCGTTGCGGGAGGCACGCACGGAGGCCGGGGGAAAAAATATTAATGTGAACGAACGTTCAATTTACTTACCGCATTTGAGTTTACTTTGTACAGTTGTACCACATAGCTGCAACCGTCAATCGGGCTGTCATCTCTGCCCGGATCGACATCCGTTCGGACGGGGATTGACGGCCGCCTTTTTTCGTTCTTTTTTGATGGAGCAAAAAAAGACAAAATAAAATCCACTATATACTCAACTACTTTCTTTATTACCAACCCTCCATTCCTGTGGTGTGATGCCATATTCCTGTTTAAACACGCGGGCAAAATAACCTGGGTCATTGTATCCACAGTCCAAAGCAATGGAAGCAATGCTGTTTTCTGTATTCTTTAAATATTCTTTTGCTTTGTTGAGACGAATGATCCTAATAAATTTATTTGGCGAGCAACCCGTAACAGCTTCCAGTTTGCGGTGTAATTGAGAATGGCTCATGTATATCTGCCTGCAAAGCAGTTCTACGTTAAAGCTGCTGTCTGTTAAATGTGCTTCAATTGTTTCCCTGATTTTTTTCACAAAAGCATTTTCTATTTTATTTTCAGCTGCTATTTCAGGTTGGAGTACTGTAACGGCAACGTCTGGTTGATTTTGTGCCAGGCCGATTTTATTTATATAATATTGTTTCAACTGCATCCTTAATTCCAATAATTTTTTTATTCTGACAAGCAGTTCGTGTTTATTAAATGGTTTCTCCAGATAGGCATCTGCGCCACTTTCCAATCCTTCCATTTTACTTTCAATATCCGTTTTTGCAGTTAGCATAATGACGGGAATATGGCTGGTAAGTTCATTTTTACGAATCTGTGCACACATTTCATATCCATCAACATACGGCATCATTAAATCAGTAATGATCAGATCGGGAATTATTTCGATGGCTATTTCCAGCCCTTCTCTGCCGTCTCTGCCAACTGCCAAGCGGTAATCAGGCAGGCAGGAAGCAGTATAGGCTACCACATCGGCATTGTCTTCCACCAGAAGGATCAAAGGTTTACCATTCACTGAACTTTCATCGGAAAAATTTTCTGGCAGTAAAGGTTGCTTAATAGTAGTTGTTTTTCCGCCATCAAATACCTGTTCCTGCAAAACTTCGCGTTTTCCATCTGCAAGCTTAACGGGGAGTGTTACCGTAAATTCACTTCCTTTATTTGAGCCTGTAGGAGGGCTTTTAACTGTGATAGTGCCCTGCATCAGCTTCACCAGTTCTTTTGTTAATGAAAGGCCGATGCCGGTTCCTTCCATTTTCCGGGTATGACTGTTGTCCAGTTGATAAAACCTTTCAAAAACATGCTGCAACTGGCTTTCAGGGATACCAATTCCTGTATCTTTTACTTTTATCACCAGTAAAACTCCGGCTTCTGCTGACTCCAATGACTCTTTACTAACGGTAATGTATATGTTACCTTTTTCGGGCGTAAATTTTAATGCATTTGAAAGAAGGTTAGCCACGATCTGCCTCATTTTTTCGGGGTCATAACTAATCTCAAAAACATCCATTTCTGAAAGGAAATGCAATTGCTTCTGTTGACTTTCTGCAAGCGAATTAAATGACTCGACAATGTAACGAAGAAAATTAATGATATCGCCTTGTACCAGTTGTAACGACATTTTGCCCGTTTCAAGTTTGGAAAGATCGAGCATTTCATTCACCAGTTTTAAAAGGCTTTCTCCGTTCCTGATGATCATGTTCATGCCGTTATCGAAATGCTCACCGGGTTTATTTATTACCTGTTGTGCCATACCTAATATAACGGTTAGCGGTGTACGAAATTCATGCGTGATATTGGTATAAAGTTGTGTTTTTAAACTGTCAACTTCTTTTATGCGTTTTGCTTCCCGCTGCTCAAAATTTAATTGCGATTTTAAGCGTGCCCGGTTTACACTGAATTTCCAATAAGCCCGTATGCCAATCGCAAGTAATAATCCATAACAGATATATGCCCATATACTTCTCCACCAGGGTGGAAGTACTGTTATTTTCAGAGAAGCAATTTTATCACTCCAAATACCCTGGCTATTTGATCCCTGCACTTTAAAGATATAATTCCCCGGCGGCAGATGCAGGTATGTTGCAGTTCTCCGTGGGCCCGATTCAACCCAATCTTTGTCGGCTCCTTCAAGCTTATACCGGTATTTATTTTGATTTGATGCCGTGAAATCAAGTGAAGAAAATTCCAGGGTAAGTATGTCCTGTTTATAATTTAAGCTGATACTTTCGGTTGATTCAATACTGGTTTTTAATAGGCCGGTTTTATCACCAGCGGTAACCGGAGAGTTGTTGATCATGATATTTGTAATGAATACGTTGGGCATAAATCCCGAAAACAGAATTTCTTTAGGATCAAAAATATTTAATCCATTTACCCCACCAAAAGCAAGCCTGCCATCCGGTAATTTAGCATATGCTCCGGTATTAAATTCATCATCCTGCAATCCATATGCTTTCGTGAAATTTCTGAAAACCGGTTTTAAACTGTCTACGGTGCTATTTTTAAGCAGGCAAAAGATACCACGATTGGTACTTCCCCATATATTTTTTTTATCATCACTCAAAATTCCGTAAACAACGTCATTGGGTAATCCGTCTCTAGTTGTAAGATGAATAAAATCACCGGTGATTTTGTTGAGCCTGTTTAATCCTCCACCTTTAGTACAGATCCATAAATATTTATCCGGCGTTTCAGGATCATCCATGAAACAGGACACGTTATTATAATTTAATGAGTTTCTATTATTGATATTATTATAATACCATTTGATATCTGGTAGCGTGTTCTTTGTCTTTTTTAAATCAACTCGTGCAAATCCTTCCTGGGTACCAATCCAGAATATTCCTTGTTTATCTTCAAATAAGGCAGTGCAGATCGATTTCGAAAAAATCGGCTTTGCCGGATCTGTATTAATACTAAAGGAATCAATATATCCTGTTGCTGATTGCAACCGCGTAAATTTTCCACCCAATCCGCAAAACCAAATAAAACCTTGGCTGTCTTCCAGCATTGGTTGTTTATCTCCAGCACCATCATAATTATTTATAAAAGGCAGAGAGGTAAGTTTATCGGTGGCAGGCGTATATTTAAAATATCCTTTGTTATCACTTTTGATCCAGTAATCTCCGGATTTTGACTTTAGAATATTGTCTATTTGTGTGATCGCCGCACTACCATTGAACAGTTCGTTGAGAGCAGAATCATTTCTCAATTTTATCCACCCATAACCATGGTCTTCTAACAGAATTTCATTTGTACTAACAGGAATAATGAAACGTACACTAAAACCTGGCATTTGTGCTTTAAATTTACTTCCCGCCGACATATATTTTCTTAGACCATACCCAACAGAACCCGACCACAAAATACCAGAACGGTCAATCATAAATGGATATACAATTCGAATAGCTTTGGGCAATTGCAGACCCCACATTACGGGTTTACCAGGTTGCCATTTACCTACATCGTAGGATTCAACTTCTCGGTAAATGTTTTCCCATAATTTCAGTTTTGGTCTACAGATAGCATTGCCTGCAGGCGTTTTGTTTAAATCAAACAAAGGAACAATGTCTTGCCCATCCAAAAGAAAAAAGTTATTGCTAATTAATAGGGAACTATCGGGATTGAGGTATCCGTTATTTAAAAGTGCCGCATTCTTTAACGGAATAAAACTGTTCTTCGAGGCATCAAACCTATATACCATACCATCAATTCCCCCGATCCACATGTTGTTATTCTTATCTTTTCCCATACCATACACCTGCACATCGTTGGGTAACGAGAGTCTGGTAATTACGGGAGCTGTTAATTTTTCGAAGAAATCAGGAGCTAAATCTATAATATTTAACCCCGAACCTGATGCGCCAATAAGTATTCTTCCATCCGGTAATTCTTCTATAGTTCGGATACTGTTACCTGATAGGCTTCCGGGAACTAAAGCAATATTTGCTATTCTGAAGAAACGGCCACTTTTTTTATCAAACACATTTACACCGGCATTTTCTGTTCCAATCCAAATTCTTCCTTTTGAATCTTCGAATAATTTTAAAATTGTGTTACCACTTAGCGTATTAATATTATAAGGATCGTTGGTAAATACCTTAAAATCGTAACCATCATAACGGTTGAGTCCGTTTTTGGTAGCCACCCATAAGAAGCCTTCTTTATCCTGCAAAATGTCGAAAACCATTCCCTGAGATAAACCTTGTGCGATGGATATAGTTTGATATAAGTCCGGGTTTTGTGCCAAACTTTCTCTGCCTGAAAAAAGAAAGGAGAAGAAAAAAAAGTATGTTATAAATTTCTTGCTGATCACTGTATTATAAATATATAGGAAAAAATATGATGGACGTTATTTGCTGCATTGAAATTGACAGCATTTTTGAAATTTGCTGAATAAATCCACCTGATGCATAATTTGTCCTGATAATAATTAAAAAACTATTGTAAATAGATGCGTTAGTGCTTAAACAATAGCCTTAATTGATTCAATTTTATGCCGATAAGTTATACAGTGTAAATCAATAGCTGAAAATATGAAATGAATAGCGTTGTCTTTCCAACAGGCTGTAGTTTGTATATGTAATCGATTAAAATTTGAAAGCGCTGTTAAATAGTTTTTAATGCAAACAACCCAAATTATCAGGCAAAAAAAAGAAAATACCTTTCCCGTATTATCACAGAATAAATTTTTGCGGTATTTCAATTTTATAGCCTTGTATGTGGCGCAAGGAATTCCCGAGGGCATGGCTTTTTTTGGAATTCCTGCCTGGATGGCAATGAATGGAAAAACTCCCGGCGAAATAGGAAGCTTTGTTGCAATAGTAGGTTTGCCATGGAGCCTCAAAATAATTGTAGCACCCTTAATGGACAGGTTTACATATTTACCGATGGGGAGAAGACGGCCCTGGGTTATGTTCGGACAATTGGGCTTGATGCTGAGTTTTATAGGAATGGCATTAGTTCCAGATCCGTTAAATAATATGGGTCAGTTTATGATTGCCGGTTTTGCCGTAGGTTTCTTTGGCGCTTTTCAGGATGTTGCCACTGATGGAATGGCCATAGATATTATACCAATTAACCAACAGGCAAGGGCTAATGGATTGATGTGGGGCGCTAAAATAATGGGCACCTCCGCATCATTAGCAACCGGAAGCTGGTTGTTGCATAAATATGGTTTTTCTACCGCAATATTTATGTTATCCGTTGCCGTTAGTCTTATCATGCTGGTACCGTTATGTTTGAGAGAGCGGCCAGGGGAAAAATTACTGCCTTGGACAGCAGGGGAGGCTTCAGCTGAAACAAAGAAAATGCAAGTGAGTTCCTGGAAGTTAATATTTACATCTTTGTTCAAAGTGTTTACGTTACGAAATAGTCTCAGGTTTGCGCTGATTGCTTTTATTAGCCAGGGATCCTTTAATTATATGGAAACACTCATTCCGATTTTTACAGTGCAGGAACTTGGATGGACAGATCAGGCTTATTCACAATTTTATGCCACCGCAAGTTTGATTGGCGGTATTGGCGGAATGCTATTTGGCGGAATTTTGATTGATAAATTTGGTAAAATACGGATGATTAATATTTACTTTTTTTTATTGATCACCGTTATCTCTCTATTGGCATTTTTAAAAAATTATTGGGTTAATAGTTGGTTTATAAGTGGATTTATGATCATCTACCAGATTCTTTATGTATTTACGACCATTGGAATTTTTGCCACGGCCATGCAATGTTGCTGGAAAAAAGTTTCAGCAACACAGTTCACACTGTATATGACAATTTCAAATATTGGCCGCATAGTGGGAGCTAAATCAATAGGTGCCATCAAAGAATCATTTAACTGGCAGTATACGCTTTTTGCATTTGCCTTGATGATTGCACTAGCCTGGCTAATATTGCAATTTACATTTTTGCACAAGCAGGTTTGTAAGATAAAAGAGCTGGATGACGCTGAACTAAAAATGCAGGGCAGGTAGCAACTGCAATCACTTTATCTTAACTGTTTCGGTATTTTATATTGTATTACTAATCATTTTTAAATAAAATCATCATGAAAAAAACAATCCGGTTTTCTTTCTACTCATTACTATTATTTTGTTTTGTTTCCTGCCAGGATGCTGCCAAAAAAGAAACAACTGAGGTAGCTACCAGCGCCGGAGAAGCAAAGCCAGCTGTTGCAGAAACACCTAAAGCCGATTTGGCCCAGATACGCTCTGAAATTGTTGCTATAGAAACCGCATGGGCAGCAGCATTAAACGCTAAAGATATAAATGCTCTGATGGCAATGTATACAGAAGATGCACAGAGCATGCAGGATGGGGCACCAACCTTATCCGGTAAATCGGCAATTCAACAACAACAGGAAAAAGATTTTGCAAAACCAGCAATGTACGCTTCAATTGCATTTGAAACGACTGATGTTTACGCCCAGGGTGATTTTGCCACCGAAATTGGAAAATCTGTGTATAAAGATGCCACAGGTAAAATAACCGGTACTGGTAAATATGTAGCTGTTTTTCAAAAAAAAGACGGTAAGTATTTATGCGTAAGGGAAATTTACAATAAGGATTCTAAATAAATTCATCAGGAAGAGGTGGTTTTTAAGCCGCCTCTTCCTTAATACAATCAAGTAATACAGCTCAACGCTCTCCCTATTTTTTCTCCGATCTCAATAATATACTACCATTTCCCACCACTCATCAGTTGCTAATTCCATTCGTGTAATGTGTATTTTACAACTGGTAATGATTTTCGTTTAGTATAAATATTTGATTATCAGTATTTTACAAGATTCCCCGCTAATAAATACTGCCGATTACTATCTAATAACATGGTACTTTGTTTTGCATAGTACTGTGAAAGCTATTATCTTTGTTTTATCAAATTGAAAAAAGCCCGAAAGGGTAAAAATTAAAAAATAAATTAAAAGATCATGAAAACGAAATCAAGCAACTTGTTTACACAGTTAGGTTCAAATGCACTGGAAAATCTGACAAACACAGTTAAAGAAACATTGGCAAAAAATGTTGTTAACCAACAACAAAAAACTTTTAGCTCAGCCGATTTATGGAATATCCAACGTAACAGAAGAACAATCTTAATCAGGTAAAAAAATATTAAAAACAATAAAAATTTAGTGAGATGAAAATGCAAGACAGAATTAATTTCAAACAAACTAGTCAGACAGTTACAAAAGTTTTTTCAGCATCAACAGTTGAAAACGCTGTTAAATCAAATAGCAAGAATACCAAATTGTTTAGTGCTGCTGATTTATGGAATCTGCAACGCCAGCGAAGAAGTATCGTAATTAGATAAGCGTTGAACAAATTTCGAAGATAATTTTCTGTAGACTGGCGGCATAATTAGTTTAGCTGATTTTATCAGAACATATGATAGTTTAAAAATTATTCATATTTTTAGCTGCAACAGTAATCTGCAGGATGTCGAAAAAAAGGAAAATTATCAACCAGCCCCAACCGGTAGCCTCTGCAGAGGTTCAATCAGCGGTATTGCCATCCTTTAACTCATTTTTTAATACCTGGAAGTTCAGGTTTCTGGCAGGAATCGTTTTCATCCTGGCTTTTGGAATATATTTCAATACAATCGGCAATGGCTATGCGTTAGATGATGGCATTGTTATTACTGAAAATACATTTACCAAAAAAGGCTTTGCAGGAATAAAGGAAATTTTTTCACAGGAAACATTTGCCAATGTAACCAACACCGATACTGAATTGTCGGGAGGCCGTTATCGGCCGCTTTCCGTTGCCAGTTATGCAATAGAGTATCAGTTTTTCGGACTAAACCCTTCCATAAGTCATTTTGTAAATGTACTCCTGTACGGATTTTTATGTGTTTTACTTTTATACCTGTTTGATAAATATATATTTAAGAATAATCGTCCGGCAGCCATTATTGCAGCATTGATTTTTGTTGTTCACCCGCTTCATACAGATGTTGTTTCCAATATTAAAGGCCGCGATGAAATACTTTGCCTGCTACTGCTCTTAGGCTCGCTCATTCTATACTTCAAATTTTTGCAACAAAAAAATTATTGGTTGTTGGTGGCTTCTTTGGCTGCCTATTTTGTTTCTCTGCTGGCCAAAGAAAACGGCGTTACTTTTTTAGCTGTGATACCATTGATGCTTTATTTCTTTTTACAGAAAAATATAAAAAAATCACTCACTTCAATATTGCCTTTCCTTGTTGTTTTTGCCATCTATTTTTTCATCAGGCTAAGCATTGTAGGTCTACCCCAAAGTTCCACCCAGGAAGTAATGAATGCTCCTTTTGTAAAAGCAACTGCCAGTGAAGCACTTGCAACAAAAATTATGATTCTGGGAAAAGATTTGTGGATGTTGATTTTTCCACACCCGCTTTCCTTTGACTATTCCTACAATCAAATACCATATGTAAATTTTTCCAATTGGAAATGTTTATTGGCAATTTCGATTAATACCATATTGATTTTAATTGCTATCCTGCTTTTCAAAAAGAAGCATGTAGTATCATTCGCCATACTGTTCTATTTTATTACGCTTTCAATAATTACCAATATTGTTTTTGAAGTTGGTTCTCCCTTCAATGAAAGATTTCTTTTTCAGCCTTCTATTGGTTTTTGTATCGCGGTTGCTTATTTGTTAAGCATAGCTGGATTTCGGGATTCATCAAAAAAAGCAGCAACGGTTCTTTCTGTTTCATTTGCTTTGTTGCTAATACTAGCAGGAAGTATGATGACCATAGTAAGAAATACTGAATGGAAAAATAACGAAACACTTTTTGCTGCCGATGCATTGCATTCACCAAACAGTGCAAAAACAAATAATTTTTATGCAATAACCTTACTAAAGAAAGGGGAAGAGGAAAAAGATTCAATTAAGAAGAATGAGATTTTTAATTCGGCCGTTATGTTTTTAAATAAGTCGCTGGCAATTTATCCTGATTTCGCTGATGCGTATATTAACCTTGGTAATATTTATGCGCAGCAAGGAAAGCTGGATATGGCGAAAGAAAAACTTTTGAGAGCCAAAGCGATTTATCCAACAAACAGTGTATTGAATATTAATCTTACATATGTTGCGCAGAAATATGAAGCAAACGCTGTAAAATACTTTGCGGAGAAAAGAGTTACCGAGGCAATCAAGGCGGCGAATTCATCCTTAGAATGCTATCCAAATAATGTAAGTATGTTATATAATCTGGGAGGCTATTACCTTACTTTACAAGATGTTGTTAAGGCAAAAGAAATTTGGAGTAAAGCGTTAGTTATAGATCCTGGTAATGCAACTGTTAAGATGTGGCTCGAAAGAATATCATCTCCTCAATTGCCCAAAAATTAACAGGCTGAGCTCAAAACATTATCTTTAGTAAGATGTTTCAAAACAAAAAGATCGTTGTTGTACTTCCTGCATATAATGCTGCACTGACTTTGGAGCGTACTTATCGTGAAATACCTCATGATATTGTAGATGAAGTTGTGTTAGTAGACGATGCCAGCAGCGACGATACGCTTGAAGTTGGAAGAAAACTTGGTATCACTCACCTGGTAAAGCACGAAAAAAATAAAGGATATGGAGGCAATCAAAAAACCTGTTACAATAAAGCCATCGAGCTTGGTGCTGATATCGTCATAATGCTTCATCCCGATTACCAGTACACGCCGAAGCTGATACCGGCGATGGTAACGCTTATAAGTAGTGGCTTATATCCAGTAGTGCTCGGTTCAAGAATACTTGGCAAAGGAGCGTTAAAAGGTGGAATGCCATTTCATAAATACATTTCAAACAGGTTACTCACTTTTGCGGAAAATATTTTATTGAATGAAAAGCTTTCTGAATATCATACTGGTTACAGAGCCTACTCAAGGGAAGTGTTGCAAACAATTAACTACCCTGAGAATTCAGATAATTTTGTTTTCGACAACCAGGTGTTATCGCAGATTATTTTTCACCGGTTTCAAATAGCTGAAATTACATGCCCAACCAGGTATTTTAAAGAGGCGTCTTCAATTAATTTCAGAAACAGTGTAACTTATGGCCTGGGCGTGTTGAAAGTGAGTGTGTTGCACCGTTTACAAAGATGGGGGATTGTTAATTTGAACATGTACCGTAAAAGAATTGCTGTACAATCCGGCAAATCCTCCCAATTTTGAGTTTATAGATATTCTTTGTTGAAGAAAAATTGAATCCACTGCCTTATTTGATTCATTAATAAATATTCTTTGTTAAGTTTACCAAACACACGGTGCTATAAAACAAATGCTAACAAGATTATTTGCGATAAAATTCTTACTACCATTCTTTCTGCTATTAGCTTTTAGCAACCTGCAGGTTCATGCACAAAATGTGGTGTTTGAACCATTTCGTGGTGTGGGGTATTTTCCGAGTAATGAATTACACGGAATCGTGGAAGACGATGCAGGAAATAAATGGGTGGCTAGTGATGCCGGATTAATATGCATTACTGGTAATAATATCAGAGTGTACACTCGCAAAGACGGACTTGCCTCAGACGTTTGCCTTAGGATTTATAAAGACCCATTCAACAGAATATGGGTATCGGGACCATATGCAGTATTAACCCTCATTCAAAATAAGCGCGTAATCAACGTGCCAGCAAATGAAGAGTTAAAGAAGATTGATCCGAGCTCAAATGGAATATTTAATCTAATAACAGGAACGGATAGCTGCCTCTATGGAATCTTTAGCGAAGGGCAAAGAAAGATATTTAAAATATCACCAGATCTTAAACACGCAGATGAAGTAATACTGAGTAGCAGCGATCAACTTTTAACTACGCTATTTCCCTCTATCAGAATACCGCCGGAAAAAGAGCTTGATTTTTTTAACAGCCTTAATTTTGTAGATAGTACTTCGGAAATGGAGCAGCCTTCCAAAGGTACGAGTTTTACGAAAAACCTGCTATTAATGAGAAGCATCTTCAGGGCGCCCGATTCTTCTTTAATATTAGCAAGGGAAAATTATGTTTTCCATTTTAAAGGCTACGATTTACTGTATGCTTATAAATTCCCGGATAGGGTGTATTCCGTTTTTTCGTTGAATGGTCAACTAATTGCGGGCATTGTTGGTGAAGGCTTTCAACATTTTGAGGCCGGTAAAATCTACCCAATTTTAAATGCCCTGTCAAAAAATTCAATCACATCTTTTCTCAATGATAGTGAAGGTAATATATGGGCCACTACACTGGAAAATGGATTGTTGGTGGCAAGGAGTAAAGATTTATTGTTTGGTTATAACAATGATGTAATTGTAAACAGGCTGATAAAGGCTCATGGGTCAATCAATATTTTATTGGATAATAATTCTATCGTTCCATTTTCTACAATTGACACGCCATACCGTTTGTCATTTCCAAGCCACGTTAATGACATTGCCTTCACCAGCATCAATGGTTCTCCTGCAAGTATTTACTACACAGTGGCGGGTATCGTCTTAAAAAGAGGAGAAACATTTACGGCACTTGATAATGGTTACTATGCCCGTCATTTACGATTGAAATCAGGGCAACTGGTTGCCTGGGGATCAAGAAATCTTTTTGTTTATAATAGCAATGGGAATCATTTTTACAAGCTATGCAGCGACAAGTTACTTTGCGCAACAGCACTAAATGACACCAGTATATTGATGGGGACTTTTTCTTCCGGGCTGTGGAAAGTAAATATAAATGCGCAACTTGGTATCGAAAAGCTTACCGTAAGCGGACGAATAAATTGCATCAGGAAGGTTAGCGAAAATCTTTATGCGCTTGGTACCAATGAAGATGGAATTGTATTAGTTGATGCTAGTGGAAAAACACAAAGGGAGTTTAAAAACCTTCCCGGCAGAATTCAGGTACTGGAATACAAGGATAGCTGTTTGTACGCAGGAACTAAGGAAGGGTTATTTGTAGTTAACATTAAAACGGGGAGCATAAGTGGATACAATAACAGCAACCTTCTTCCATTTAACGAAGTGCTGGATATAATTGCAAGTGAGGGTCAGATTTTTCTGGCAGGAAGAAAGAGAGTAGTAAGTTTTTTGTTAAATGAATTACCAGCTTTTCAACCAGTTTTAAAAATATCTGTGGAAGCGGTCACGGTTAATAACCAACCTAATGATCTGAATCAAATAAAGTCACTGTTACATGATCAGAACAACTTCTCAATTGCGTTGAATAATTACTCGTACAGGTCGTCTCCCAATACGGTTTATTATTATAATATTTCTAAAGACAGGGAAATTATTTTGAGCGATTCTTCACTTTTACCAACAATAAAGTTTAGTATCGGGCCAGGAAATTATTCGCTTCAATTATATGCAGAAGATAAATTGTTGCAAACAAAATCTAATATTGAAATTATCCAAATTGGTATAAGTGAACCGATTTATGGAGAATGGTGGTTTGTTGCCCTGGTTATTTTTTCTTTTTTGTTATTATTTATATTAGTAACATTGATCATTACCCGAAGAATCAAAAGCAGAGAATTGCAGAAAAGAAATCTTGTACTTAAGATCGCCGATCTGGAAGCCAGAGCTTTACAATCTCAGATGAATCCACATTTTGTGTTCAATGCAGTAAATTCAGTGCAGGATTTTATTTTAAGTAATAAGGCAGAGCAGGCTCACTTGTTTTTATCAGATTTTGCCAGGCTTATCAGGATGGTGTTGGAACACAACCGTAAGAAAAATGTAAGCATTGAAGAAGAAGTTAAGCTATTGCGTCTTTACGTTTTAATTGAAGAACAGCGTCTGAAAGATAAGATTAACCTTCAAATCGTAATTCCTGAACAACTTGATGCTGAAAATATTCTTTTACCTTCCATGCTTTTACAGCCATTAGTTGAAAATTCTATCTGGCATGGCCTCAATAAAATAAAAGGAGAAAAAATAATCAGAATTAGCTTTGAAGGAAATGAAGGTTTGTTAAAGATATCTTTACTGGACAACGGCAGAGGGTTAATAGAAAATGAACAAAATCATCCTCCTGTTGGAATGGATATTGTTAGAGAAAGAATTAGATTGGCTTATGATAATGAACCTGCAAGTGGCTACTTTAGCATTCAAAACCGCAAAGAATGCAGCGGCGTTTTAGTACAGATTATTTTACCATTAGAAACTGAATATTAATGACAAGGGTAATTATTGTAGATGACGAAGAAAGCGGTATCAATGTGCTTCAGCATATCCTGAACAATTATTTTCCAGACATTGAAGTTCAGGCGGTATGTTATAATATTGAAGAAGCGGAGATTGCCATCCGCAAGAATCCACCACAGATACTTTTTCTCGACATTGAAATGCCCGGTGGAAGCGGATTTAAGTTGCTGGAGAATATTGGCCTCATTTATTTTCCGGTGGTATTTGTAACAGCCTATAACCAGTATGCCATCAAAGCGCTGCGTTTAAGCGCTACCGATTATTTATTGAAGCCTGTAAACAAAATAGATATCGGGCTCGCTATAGAAAAAAGTCTCGAGGTTTATAACTTCAGGATAGGGCACCCTGTAAATTATAGTGCCGTTTTAACAAATGTTACTAATTCAAATAGTAACAGGTCGCTGGTTATAAATAAATATACACAGGAAAGTATCGAATTTAGAAATATGATTTGTATTGTAGCAGATTCTAATTATACTGTTATTCATACAACACAGAAAAAGGCAGTTACACTTTCCAAACATTTGAAGGAAATAGAAGAACTACTATGCGATGAAAGCTATCTTTTTTTAAGGATTCACAAATCCGTAATAATAAATACAAGCCAGATTGTTTCAACAAAAATTATTGCCGGCGTGTTGTTCATCAATCTTTTTAATGAAATGACCTTTGAAGTTTCAAAGAGAAAGAAGGGAGAGATTCAAGCAATATTGCAGAAATTACAAATTGGCTACTAAAACCTGTACACTCAAATATTCTTCTATTTGTTGAATATTGTTACTGAACTGCTGCGGCATTTGAAAATATTTAATTAATCACAGCAGCCAATCTGCCATCCAATGCTGGCTTTTTAAACTGTATGTTCAGCAATAGTTGAACTGAACCAAAAGGAATACTTTTTAACTTTCTACTAAAGCTAAAGCCATATCCTACATATTTTTCATGATGCATTTTATTACTGTAACAGATTGATATTTACATTAATAATGTGAATTATAGCTCTATAAATATTAATATGTGTTGTATATTTAGGTTCATGAAAGAGAGGATATACAGAACTTTAAATATTAAGCACTCCGAATCAAGCCAGGTTTTCGATTTACTTACTGTTCAGTTCTTTATCGGGTTAGCCAATGCACTGGTTAGTGTAATAGCACTTACTCTTTTTGTTTACAACTTCTCCATTCATTCATTGCCGCTGGTTTATCTGGTAATTGCAGGGTTATTAATTCTCATCAATTATATTTATGAAAAGCTGGAGCATAAATATTCCCCGTTAGCCTTATTGAAATATGTGATCAGTTTTGGGGCTGTTTTGCTCACCGTTTTGTGGGTCGGACTTTCTTACGGTAATAAGGATGATTTCATTTTTCTTTTGCTTGTTTCAAGCGTGTTAATTTATATGGTAACCGGTTACGCTTTTTGGGGGCTGGTATCATTGCTTTTTAATGTTAGAGAAAGCAGGAGAGTATTTTCTATTGTAGGATCAGGAGATATTCCTGCCAAATTAATAGGTTATATCGCGGGCCCTTTATTTATTCCTTTACTAGGATTAAACAACATCTTGTGGTTTGCCGTGTGTTCATTTATAACAGGGCTGATTTTATTTAACAGGTTTATTCGTAAAAAAAGCTGGGATAGTATTAAGAAAAAATCCCAGGATGTACATGATAATCACTCAGACCATGAGCATAAAAAAGAAAGCCTCGTAAGTTTCTTTTTTAAGAACAGGCTCATTTTTGCTATTTCTCTCGTTTCAATAATAAGTTACAATGTTTTTATTCTGGTAGATTACACATTTATTTCTCAAGTTAAACTGCGATTTGAAAATATTACTGATCTGGCAGCTTATATCGCTGTTTTTTTTGCATTTGGAAGACTCATAGCGCTTGGTTTTAAACTCATCTTTACCAGCAGGGTGATAGAGCGTCTCGGTGTGATTTATTGTTTATTCATTACTCCTGTTGCCTTGTTCTTATTTTGTCTGCTATTCTTTTTTTACAGCGACAACTCTACCTACAACCTTTTTATTTTTGGTTTGATGGCCATGCTTACAGAAGTACTTCGTTCAACCATGCAGGAACCAGTGTTTTTTATTTTATTTCAACCACTCAAAGAAAACCTACGATTAAAAGGGCATATAATTTCAAAAGGTTACATGTATCCGCCCTCGTTAATTATCGTTGGGTTATCACTACTGTTTTTGCACAAAACAGGAACAGAAATGACCATTCTGATGGCCATTAAAGTGGTTATCGTTAATTTAGGAATATGGGCAGCCATCATATTTTTTATGCGACGCACATATTTAAATACAATACATGCTTCAATTAAAAAAGGAATTTTCAGCAGTGATGACATTTATATTACTGATAACAAAACGATTGATATTTTACTGAATAAGATTAAAACCGGTAAAAAGATAGAGGTTATTTATGCCCTGAATATTCTCGAAAAATCTGGCTATGCAGGACTGCCCGGGTTACTTCAAAATGAATTAGCGCAGGCAGTTGATGTAGAAATTAAAAAGTATGCATTAGACCGGCTGGAAGAGCAGGGTATTATTAATGTTGCGATTTTTAAAGACCTGCTGAAAAAGGTCAACGATGCTGAATTTGAACAGAAACTTGTGTACCTTCTTTGTAAGCATGATGAAGCATTTCTAAAAGAAGCTTCAGAAAAACTGAAAAGTTACGCTTACGCAACACAAAAGATTATCATTATCAATTTATTGAACCAGCGAGAATTCAATTACCTGTTTTTGGCGGGGAATGAAATTAACAGATTATTATATTCTGCCGATGCGTTGGAAAGGGTAGAGGCAACAGAGATCATCAGTGAACTTAAACATGTAAAGTTTTCTGAAGCCATCAAAGGATTGATCAATGATAAAGAAATTATTGTAAAAAGAGTTGCAATAGTAGCTGCCTGCAAACTTAGGATGCAGGCCTTAATGCCGTCCTTGATTCAAATGCTGCAACAACCTGCGTTAAAAAATATTGTATTAAAGGGAATGCAGGTTTATGGAGACGTTCTTTTTCAAGATATAAAATCCTTATCGCTGGAAATACCTAGAAACTTTTTAGCCGATTTTATTAAAATTGCAGGAAAATTTAAAGGGCCGGATTCTACATCGTTCCTGGTTTCTATCCTTAATGATAAGGAAGTATTGCTGAAAGACCAGGTATTACACGCACTTTGGTTAAAGGAATATGAACCATACAGTTCTACTGAAACAGAAAATTTTCAGATTTTATTAAACAGTTATCTAAAATCCGGGTTAAACAAAATAACCGATTATAAACAGGTACCTGTTTTCGTGGATAAAGACATGGTTAAAAGATCGATCTTTACTGAGATAAAATCTGACCTGGTGCTATCGTTAAAAATTTGCGCATTATTGTTTAAACAGAAGGAATTAAACCGTATTCTGGAATTAATGGAGATTGATAAGCAGGAAAAATTGTACAATGCCATGGAGATGCTGGAGTTGCTTTTGCCTAAAAAAATAAGCACAGATATTAATCTTTTATTTGATTTTATTCTTGATCCACAACACGACAACCACATAATGATAGAACAGGATGTTACTATTTTATACAATAAAGTAATGTTCGATTCTCCGCTTCTTTACAATCCCTGGACGAAAGCAGTTTGTGTATATTGTTCCTGGAATAACAATGAAACTAATTTTCTTCAGAAATTAAAAAAATCCGATTCAACAAATTATCACTATTTGTTAAAAGAAACAACCAATTTTGTTCTACAATCAATAAAATAATTCTCCTATGCTTATTATTGAAAAAATTCTATTACTGAAAAATTCAGATATCTTCAAAAACTGTAGTGAAGTAGATTTAATTGAAGTTGCCTCAATATGTACCGAAAGCCAGGTTGATAAAAACGTTACATTGTTTCACAAAGGAGATCCGGGCAATTGCATGTATTTTATTTATTCTGGAAGTGTTTCTATTCATGATGGTGAGCACCAACTGGCCACGTTATCGGAAAATGAGATTTTTGGAGAATTGTCTTTGCTCGATTCCGAATCAAGGTCTGCCAGTGTTACAGCCATTACTGATTGTATTTTTTTAAGGATAGAACAGGAAGCATTTTATGATGTGCTTGCAATAAATACCGATATTCTTAAGGGTATCATGAGAACATTGTGTAAGAGGTTGCGGGAACAGGACAGGATAACGGTTGAGATGAAACGCATGGTTGGTTGATCAACCAATTGCTTAATTAGCCTACTTGATTCCTTTAATATTTGCTTTTTTAACAGGTTCCCTTAACAACCTGGAAGAATTTGTATGATAATGATGACCTTCAAGAAATTTCAACTGTAATTCGCGCCATCTGGCTTCATTCGGAACGATGGAATAATTCATGAATTCTGTTTGGAGCCGATTGGCGATTTCCATAAAATCAATTCTGCCAAGGTAATCAAGGTCGGCGTCACAGATGATTCTTTGCAAAAGATTTTTAGGCTGCTGTGGTACTTTGGTTGCACGAATAAGACCAAGTATCAGTTCTATTTCAGACTCTTTTAAATTGAACCTGCCGCAATCCTCCAAAAATATTTCGCAACCTTTCTCCTCATGGCCATCATACTTATAAAGAAATCCAATATCATGGTAAACTGCGGCTACTTTCAGGAGAAATAATTCTCGGCTATTTATGCCTTCATCATTGGCAATACGTGTTGAATGCTTAAGTACGTCGAGTGTATGATCTATGCAATGATAAGTTAGCTTAGGGTCAAGGCCTTCAAGTCTTTTTAAAGCGAGCTTATGTATTATGTCAAATTCACTTCGGGGCATTGAACAAATTAAATTTGGAGATACTAATATAATTAAATTTCAATAAGTTGTGTAGGATTTTAATTTTATTTCGGCTTATTTTTATTTTGTAAGCCAGTAGGAGGCAATTGTTTCAAAAGAGTTAATGGTTTTATTTCGAAGTTGCCCGGGTAAAACTACCGGCAAGCCAGCTAAATGCTCTTCGATATAGCATTCTAAGCCATTTTGCTATAGGATTGAGCGTAAGTAAAGCCTGCTGATCATTTGAAAGTAAAAGCGAGATAATAAGGACAATCTTAATAGAAATTCAGCTTTCTAAAATAAATCAACATGCCAGAAATTACAATTGTTACCGGTTCATCAGGCAATTTGGGGCAGCAAATCGTAAACAAGTTTCTCGCCGCAGGAAACGAAGTTATTGGGACAATTTCTTCCCGCGATACTGCAGCGCATATTGATAGTCAGCAGAAGTATCAACAAGTGGAAGTTGACCTGATGGATGAACAGGCTGCTCAAAAATTTGTTGATGAAGTAATAGGTAAGCATGATAAAATAGACACGGCTGTCTTTACCGTAGGAGGCTTTGCGATGGGAAAGATCGCTGATACATCGGCCGAAGTCATATTTAAACAATACCAGCTTAATTTTGAAACCGCCTACAATATTGCCAGACCTGTTTTTGTAGAAATGATGAAGAAAGGTAAAGGAACTATTTTCCTGGTTGGCTCACGGCCAGGGTTAGATGCTACTATGGGAAAAGGAATGGTGGCTTATGGTTTAACAAAATCACTCATATTTCGGCTTGCAGAAATAATGAATGACGAAGCCAGAGGCACAAATGTTGTTACTGCTGTAATAGTTCCCAGTACGATTGATACGCCGCAAAACAGACAGTCAATGCCAGATGCCGATTTTGAAAGCTGGGTAAAACCTGAGGAAATTGCTGAGATCGTATATTTTTATGCTTCTCAACCAGCTACAGTAATAAGAGAACCTCTGATTAAAATTTATAAGAACTCTTAAATTGGGAAATAGAATGGCTCACAATTGAGCATGTAAAGATATCAATACGCCGGTCTCTCTGTTATCCATCCTGAATGCCGGAAAGATTCCCATTTTACATTTGCCAGGTTTACGGATGTATCTACCATGGGCATTGCTTTCCCTCTGTTTAAACTAACCCAGCCAATCGCATACACTTCTACGTTATTGTATCCTTTAAGCTGGTAGTCCTTTTTAATTCTTTGTGCGTACTGCCAAATGATATCCGGGGAAATTGAGAGCCATAACATATGCGAAGCGGAAAACTTTTCCTTTGGATCAATTTTCCAGCTTTGCCCGGTTGCTGGATCCTTTACTTTAAAAAAAACGTTTCCACTTTTAGTTCTTATCATCATCTTCCAACTCATGCGATAACCTTCCTCCGTCCAGTAAACATTCCCGGGAAAAAACCAGGAACGCATTGGAATTATCAACTGAAATAAAAAATACAACACAAGCACATAAATAGTGATCTTTTTAGTTGTAAGTGAGATAGTTTTTAATGGTGATAAAGGGGCAACAAATCCACGGAAAAAAAAACGTTTTACAACACTGCCATCCAGAAAAAATACATTTAGCGCAATTGCCAGGTAAGGAAAGATGCCGATTTGAAATGTGTAGGCATTAAAAAGATGAAAAATACAAGAGAGAAGGAAAGCTGCATTCCTTGTAGGTTTCCAGATTAATAAAGGCACGATTAAAAGATCAAAAAGTAATCCTGCATAACAGATTAATAACTGAAACCACTTTTGTTGATAAATGATCCCAACATATTGATGTGTTGTCATTCGGGAGAACTGTATCTCAATGAATTTACCGGAAAGCCAGTCCGGAGATAATTTGCTGATGCCCGCAAAAAAATAAACAATGGCCATTTGTGCAATAAAGATCCAGATACAGTATTGATAACAGGTATCCGTAGCAGTTACAACAGCTCGTTTTACATCAACGGAGGCTAGCCGGTTAGCCGGTAAAAAGACCATTATCCAGCATAAAAGCAGCATCAGATAATAGTGATTATTGTAATCTGCCTTTTGCATTAGGTAAAGAACTGTCCACATACCCGCAACAGCTATCATGCTAATGCGGTACCAGGCTCCGAGCATTACACACAAGGAAAAAAATGCCATCAATCCAAAATAAAAATACATGCCATTTCCCGGTAACGGTTGTAAAAATTCGAATCCGATATAAGAAAATGTAAATGGAGGTTCTATATAGCTATGAAAGATATGTCCGTTGAACAACGCCGTGAAAAATTGGTAAAATAGCAATGCCCCGAACAGAAACCTGAAAAGTATCAGCGGACTATTATTAACCGGTGAAAATAGTTTGTCGCTAAATGCTTGCTTTATTGTTATTTGATTGGGAGAACTCATAATTCAGCAGTTACTCAAAGATAGATTTTTAATGAAATACCTCCTTATTGCTGATATAGTGTAAACATAATTACCTGATATCTTAGCTTAATTATTGCTCGTTTATTAAAATAGCCTTCGTAATTTGCCAGAATTAATAATCATTTACAAGATCACTATGGATTTAGCTTTTAATAAAAATGAAGATGCCCTTAAGATGGCCTGGAGCAATGTTAGGCAAAAATTGGAGAAGATCTATGAAGGTGGAGGGTTAAAAGCTGCCGCTAAACAAAAGGAGAAAAATAAACTTACTGCCAGGGAACGTATTAATTATTTAATGGATGAAGGCAAACCGTTTATTGAAATCGGAGCTTTTGCGGGATATGAGATGTACGAAGAATATGGTGGTTGTCCCGCCGGAGGTACCGTATCAGGAGTTGGCTATGTTAGTGGTCGCCAGTGTATTATTGTGGCTAATGATCAAACAGTAAAGGCTGGAGCCTGGTTTCCGATTACAGGTAAGAAGAACCTGCGCATGCAGGAAATTTCAATGGAAAATAAATTGCCTATAATTTACATTGTAGATAGTGCAGGAGTTTTTTTACCAATGCAAGACGAAATATTTCCTGATAAAGAAAATTTTGGCCGCATTTTCAGGAATAACGCTAAAATGAGTGCCATGGGAATTACGCAGATTGCTGCTGTTACGGGTGCCTGCGTTGCAGGAGGTGCTTATCTGCCCATCATGAGTGATGAAACCCTGATCGTAGAAGGAAATGGTTCTATTTATCTCGCCGGCCCTTACCTGGTTAAAGCAGCCATAGGTGAAGATATCGACAGTGAAACACTAGGTGGTGCCGTAACGCATACTGAGATTTCGGGCATTGCAGATTATAAATTTACAACAGAAGAAGAATGTCTTGATCACGTTAAAAAGATCATGAGCAAGCTCGGGCCGGTTGTAAAGGCAGGCTTTAACCGAACTCCTGCAAAACTTCCCAAAAGTAATAATGGCGAAATCTACGGGATAATGAGCGAAGGGAATACCAAGCCATACGATATGTTGCATTTGATAGATTGTATTGTTGATGCAGACAGCTTTGATGAATTTAAAGAAGACTACGGCAAAACGATTGTTTGTGGATATGGAAGAGTAGATGGCTGGGCAGTAGGTATTGTTGCCAACCAACGATTGATTGTGAAAAGTAAAAAAGGAGAAATGCAGTTGGGTGGAGTTATTTATAACGACAGTGCCGACAAAGCTGCAAGGTTTATCATGAATTGCAATCAAAAGAAAATACCATTGGTTTTCCTGCAGGATGTTACCGGTTTTATGGTTGGCAGCCGCAGCGAACATTCGGGTATCATTAAAGATGGCGCTAAACTGGTAAATGCTGTTGCTAATTCTGTGGTTCCTAAGATCACTATAATTATTGGAAATTCTTATGGTGCAGGCAACTATGCCATGTGCGGTAAAGCTTATGATCCCAGGTTTATCTATGCTTGGCCTACTGCAAAGATTGCCGTAATGGGTGGCGAACAAGCCGCTAAAACGATGCTGCAAATACAGGTCGCAGGGATGAAGGCAAAAGGGCAGGAGGTTAGTCCGGAAGAAGAAAAAGCAATTCTTGATAAGATCACTGACAATTACACAAGACAAACAAAACCTTTTTATGCAGCGGCACGTTTATGGGTAGACGCAATTATAGATCCTGCGGAAACACGCCGTGTTATCTCCGAAGGAATTGCTGCTGCTGATCATAATGCCGATATCCCTGAATTTAAGACCGGAGTTTTTCAGGTATAATAAGAGAGAATAAAAATATTTGTTACCCGACTAAAATTATGCATATTCGATACCATCCTTTCTCTTCGTGAGTTCTAAGCCACCTCTCCCCAGGAGAGGGGGTTGGGGGTGAGGTCAAGCCAGGTAATTATTTGAAAAGACTAACAGGAAAAAATAAATAAAAATAATTTTGTCAGTATAAATTTTGTCCTTCTCACTTAAAGAGATCATATCCCGATTTTTCGGGATGGTTGGAATTTAGATCAAGCAGGACTTAAGGATTTAATAAAAATATATCAATAAAACCATCTTTCATTGAATCATATCAGCATTTATACCGATGGTTCTTCTCGTGGCAATCCAGGCCCTGGCGGATATGGTGCTATCCTACTTTATGGCCAGCATCGTAAGGAAATTTCTAAAGGCTTTCGGCATACTACCAATAACCGTATGGAATTAATGGCAGTTATTGCCGGTTTAGAACTGATCAAAAAGCCCGAGCTTCCAGTTGTTATTTATTCCGATAGCCAATATGTAGTGAGAGCTATTGAAGAAGGCTGGTTAAAAACCTGGATCAAAACTAATTTTAAAGGAGGTAAGAAAAATAGCGACCTCTGGAAAGCTTATTATGACTTATCCCAACAGTTTAATATTAAAATGGTTTGGGTAAAAGGTCATGCAGATAATCCCCTAAATAACAGATGCGACGAACTTGCTACGAGTGCTGCTGATGGCAAAAAGCTTGCGGTAGATAACGGCTATGAAGACATGCTAGCCAGCCTGTGATCTTGTTATTTCAATAATTTTCATTCTGACTTAGCAATAAAAAAGCCACCCTTAATAGAGTGGCATTAATAAATATGTTTATTATTCTTTTTAGGCTGTAACCTGTTTGCTATTTGTTATATAAGTGTTGATCAGATAATAACTGCCAAATAAAATGCCGCTATAAATCAGGTCCACATGTGCTTTAAAAAATGGCAATGCTGCAACAAAACAATTAGTAAGTCCGGCAAAGTTATTAGGATACGTATGATGCATCCTGTTATCAATCAGGAAAAAACTAAGGTTACTCAATACGAAGAAGATCACAGAAGATACTAATGAAAACCCGATCACATTTACAGGATTGATTTTTTTAAGCCTGAATCCGAAAACAGTAATAATGGCTAAAATTCCATATCCAACCAATTGCCCCCAACCCCAGAAGCCTTTTGCAATACCCGAAGCTTCAAACATAATATCGGAAACTAACATGGCAACAATAGGTAATAAAAAGGCAAATCTTTTGTCTTTTATGATAGCGCCTCCAAATAAAGCCATTCCTATGATCGGGCTGAAATTATCAGGATAAAGTACCACCCTGGAGATTGCAGCCGCCAGTATTAATATTCCTGCAAGTAATAAATTTGAATTTGATTGTTTCATCTACTGATTATTTACGCGAAAATAAGCAATAAATGCTGTTTAAAAGAACCTTGTGAGGTAGTTTTTTAAACACAGTGTTAATAGCTATAAATTATAATTTGCCGGGTATCAATAATGGTACTGAGAATGGATAGCTCGTACTGCAAAAATATGATAGAAAAATAATGTTGTCCGACTAAAATTATGCATATTCGATGTGATCCGTTCTCGTCTTGAGTTTTAAGCCCCCTTTACTTTAGAGAGGGGGTTGGGGGTGAGGTTAAGCCAGGCAATGATTTTAAAGCATTAACTGGATAACATTGATCGAAAAATTAAAATCATGGCTTCACACAACGACAAAGGTAAAGAGGCGGAAGCCTGGGCTGCAATTTATTTTAATGAATCAGGTTATGTGATCCTGCATCAAAATTGGCGATACCGGCATTGGGAGGTTGATATTATTGCATGTAAGGAAAAAATGCTTCATTTTATTGAAGTTAAATTTCGGTCCACAAATGATTTTGGTTATCCTGAAGAAAGTGTAGATGCGAAAAAGATCCGGCATCTTATTGATGCATCTGCTGAATATCTCTATAAGTTTCCACAATGGCAACGTATACAATTTGATATACTTTCCATTACACTTAATAAAGAAGGCAAGCCGGAATATTTCCTGATAGAAGATGTTTATTTATAGATCAGGCATCAAATAATTTAGTCATCTTTTCTACCATTTTGAATGTGGCAGGACAGTAGTCGATATTTTGTTTATGAATATAAGCGTACTCACTCCATTTCTTTCTAGACAGGTGAGGAAAGCCTGAACAGTCTAACGGCCTAATTGCATATATTGAACATTTATTGTCTTCCAGGTTGAGGAACTGGCAGGGTTGTGTTTTATTAACCAGATCACCGTTACTTGACTTCTTCAACCATTGTTTTCTAAACGCTTCCGGTGTTTGATTAAAGTGTGCGGAAATCCGCTTAAGATCCTGTGGTGTAAAAGTTGGCGTCATCTTTTTACAACAATTTGCACAACTTAAACAATCAACTTCTGCCCATACTTCTTTTTCAACAACAGGCAAAGCTGCATGAATTCCCTTTGGCGGATTTTTTTCGGTTCTGTTTAAGAAGCCGCGAAAAGCTTTTCTGTAAAAAGATAGTTTCTTTCTGAATGACCTGAAATTTACGGGAAGCATGGAGCCGTTTAACTGGTAAATAAAATAAATGCTCCGCGAAAATAATGTTTAATTAAATTGTACAAGCATTGTTATAACAAGTTATTGAAATAAAATATGTGGGAAGCTTACAAAAAAGGATATAAAGCATGGCTGCAGTTAGAGAAATCCCTTGCTGAAAACTCCGTACAAGCGTACCTGCACGATGTTGACAAGTTTACGGAATATCTGCTTGCCAAAAACGAAACGAAAACTCCTGCAGACATCATACTGAAAGATCTGGAGCAATTCACAGAATGGATTCATCAGTTAGGCATGACGCCATCATCTCAGGCCAGGATTATTTCCGGTCTGCGCAGCTTTTACAAATATTGTTTGCTGGAACAAATAACCATATTGGATCCTACGGTGCTGATGGAAGCGCCTAAATTGAGAAGACTGCTGCCAGATACATTAGCATTTGAAGAGATTGAAAAAATAATTGCTGCTATAGACCTTAGTACAGCAGAAGGTGGGCGCAACAAAGCTATTTTAGAAACCATGTATAGTTGCGGCCTTCGCGTAACAGAACTCGTTAATTTGAAAATCAGTTGCCTGTACCTTGATGTGGGATTTATAAAAGTGATTGGTAAAGGTGACAAAGAGAGACTGGTTCCTATAGGTAAAGATGCAGTGAAATTTATCAATATTTACAGAAGTAATATTCGCAATCATATTAATATAGTAAGTGGCGAAGAAGATATCCTTTTTCTTAACAGGAGAGGGAAAAGGTTAAGCAGGGTTATGATCTTCCTGATATTAAAAGACCTGGTGAAGAAGGCTGGAATTAATAAGAATATTTCACCACATACTTTTCGGCACTCATTTGCCACGCACCTGGTTGAAGGTGGCGCAGATCTTAGAGCTGTGCAGGAAATGTTGGGTCATGAAAGTATCACTACTACAGAAATTTATACGCACCTTGACAGGGAATTTTTGAGAACCACCTTACAGAAATTTCATCCTGCATTTAAATAAAAGACAAGCTTGTTTGTAACATCATTTCCCTTCTACCATCACATCATTGGTAGGATATGCGGGAATTTGCTCCGTACCATTTTTATTGGAAACACGGCGTCGATAATTTTTAAAAAGGCTTTGCCAGCGTAATTTTAAAACGCCAAGGATACCTTCTTTTACGATTCCTTTGTTCATTTTACTTGCACCTAATTTGCGGTCTTTAAAAGTGATGGGCACTTCTATTATTTTAAAGCCAAGCTTCCAGGTGGCAAATTTCATCTCTATCTGAAACGCATAGCCTACAAAACTAATTCCGTCCAGGTTAATTGCTTCAAGAACTTCTCTTTTATAACATACAAATCCTGCGGTGGGGTCATTAACAGGCATCCATGTAATAATCCTGGTATAAAGCGATGCACCTTTGGATAAAGCTATTCTATTAGAAGGCCAGTTTTCTACTGCGCCACCTTTCACATATCTTGAACCGATGGCAAGCCCTGCACCATTTTTACAGGCTTCGTACAGCCTGATAAGATCGGCAGGATTGTGAGAAAAATCCGCATCCATTTCAAAAATATACCGGTAACCTTTATTAAGTGCCCACTTAAAACCATGAATATAGGCAGTACCTAAACCCAACTTGCCTCTTCTTTCTTCTAAGAATAACTTGCCGGGATATTTTGGGAATAATGATTTTACAATTGCTGCAGTGCCATCAGGCGATCCATCGTCAATAAT
>CAZCAA010000028.1:0-30724 GCA_964496585.1 uncultured Ferruginibacter sp. | reverse complement strand
GAAAGCCTTAAAAAATAACAAAGAGCTCATCCTGAAAAGGGTGAGCTTTTTTTGTTTCCCGCAGATGTTAGCAGATTTAGCGCACTCAGACAAGAAGAATAGAATTTCTGCAATCCTATTCTATCCAAATTCGCGTCAATCTACGTTCTTCAATCCACGTTCATCCGCGACAACCTCTGCAATCATATAGTATTATATCAGCTTTCTTCAATAGGCGAAAATCCGCGGTTTTTAAAAAAAGAGAACGTTTCACCTTACATTTCTATCCCTATCAGCCAAAAGCTAATCATCACAATTATTTTCACCAATTATTAAAAATGATTATGTAAATTATTACAGAAACAAAATGCAGCCTTAACAGTAAAAATCTATATTCGCACTTGCTAATCTACCTATATGAATACTGGACATAATACCTTTACCAGGAATTTGATAGGAGAACCACATCTGTGAGTGAGGGCGGCGAAGCCATTTTGAAATTATTACCTATATAGTTACCTTTTTAATGCCACAATCTGCCTGTAATAAGCACTTTTATGCCTATATTGCAGCCTCTTTATTAAAAAAATAAAATAAATATTAACCAGCATTATATAAATTAACTGCTAAAGCAAGTCAGGCTTCTAATTTTTACCAGCCTTTTCAGGATAAATGCTCAGTATTAATTTATTTTCTTTGCAATCTTCATAAGATATGTCAAAAATATTTACTCCATTAATTGTACTGATAGTCCTGTTATCTCTCAATGCATGTGTTTCTTCCAGCCGGTTGTATTACTTTAATGACAAGTTACCTGGAAAGGATACGTTAGATACTGTAAATCAGGTTTCAGCCCAAAAAATACAAAAGAACGACAGGTTATCAATCACAGTTAGTTCTACCGATCCCGCACTTACGGCATACCTAAATCCTTTCAATGTTCAGAATTCAGGAACTGCCAGCCAGCAAACCAATACAGGTTACCTTGTAAATAATGTAGGTAAGATCGAATTTCCATTATTGGGTTCAATAGAAGTGGCCGGGCTTTCAACTGTGGAAGCTGCTGCCGTAATAAAAGAAAAACTCTCGTTTTATTACAAAGACTTATTTGTAAATGTGAACC
The DNA here is from genome assembly GCA_964496585.1 of uncultured Ferruginibacter sp. Taxonomy (GTDB): domain Bacteria; phylum Bacteroidota; class Bacteroidia; order Chitinophagales; family Chitinophagaceae; genus Ferruginibacter. The sequence continues at coordinate 29,622 of CAZCAA010000028.1, read as the reverse complement.
TTCGTGGGCAGGTTTATTTTATGAATGGCCGTACCGGTACACCGATACCAATGGTAAATGAACGCTTAACAATTTTTGAAGCCATCACCCAGTCTGGTTTACAAGATCCCTATGATAAGAAAAATGATGTATGGCTGGTAAGAGAAAAAAATGGTGAGCGTTCTTACACTAAACTGAACCTCAACAGCAAAAATATTTTTCAATCGCCGTACTATTACCTTCAGAACAACGATCTTATTTATTTACAGCCAGGAAAATTCAGTTCATTCCTTAGTGCAAATAGCCCCGGCAGAAATATCTTAACGATCTCGGCTGCGGTACTTACACTTTTCATCGCCTTAAGAAATCTATAGAGAATGAGCAAAGAAGATTTTAATGTTTGGGAAAATAAGAATATGAATGCAGCTGACAAAGAAGTTGCTCAGCCTGCAAAATTAAGCACCAACGCAATCGATATTGATTTCCGAAGGGTAATCTCTGTTTGGCCATTCATTGTATTATTTGCTGTGCTGGGTTATGTTGCCGGAATGCTCTATTTGAGGTATGCGAGTACTGTTTATTCTGTAACTACCAGTATTAGTATTGAAGAAACAAAAGAGGTTTCAATTGGTCAGGCATTGTTTGGTACTACCCGTGATCCCTTTAATGATAAAATAGCATTTTTTAAATCTCCAACACTCACTGCGCTATTAGTCGATAGTCTCGGATTACAATACAATGCGCAGGCACAAGGTAGATTTAAGAACAAAGATTTTTACGGAATAATTAAATGGTACATAATTAAAAAATATCCCGGTGAGGATATTCCCGAATTGAATTTCTCCATCATGCCGGAAAAAGATGGGTTTCATTATAAATCTGATTCAACAGAAGGTAAGGCAAATTGGGCAGTTCCATTTACCCTGAAAGGCCGTAATGTAGTAGTGATGAAGTTGGAAGAATTTACCAGCCAAACACCCATCTATTGCTATAATCGTAGCGTACTGGCAGCGGCATTCTCCACCAGTAAAGGCATTGGTATTACAACCAGCAAAGAAAGTAATATAATAACCATCAGTTATTCGGATGTATCAAGTGATAGAGCCATAGACATTTTAAATGGCTTGATACAGCTGAATATCGATATCATGGAACGGGATAAGTCGCTCACCTTTTCCCAGGCTATCAAATTTATTGAACAAAGAATGGCTCCATTGGGAAGGGAACTGGATTCAATTGAAAATGCACTGGCTCATTTTAAATCATCAAGGGGCATCGTTGGGATGTCGGCTAACGGTGAAATATACTTGCAGAAAATGCAGGACTATGATAAACAGTTAACAGATATAACTATCCAGCGGGCAACCATCAATCAACTGGAAGCTTTTATAAAAAATCCTAGCCTGAAAGAAACCGACCTTTCTTTTGTTGGTATCAGCAACCCTGGTTTACAAAGTACCTTGCAGCAATATATTTTAATGATGCAGCAACGTGAAAAGCTTGCACTTACGGCTACCGACAATAACCCTGCATTAAAATTAATAGACCAGAACCTGGATGACATGAGAAGCAACATGGATAAACAGGTAGCCAATTATAAAAGCAACCTCGCCATTGCTGAAGCAACATACAGGGCAAATGCGGCAGAAGCCAGTGGATATCTGAGAAGCACGCCCGGACAAGAAAAGGAACTGATCGATAAAACACGTTTGCAAAATATTAAGGAATCACTTTATTTAACTTTATTACAAAAAAGAGAAGAGGCATCAATCGCAAAAGCTAGTGTAACAGTTAATACCAAAGTACTTTATCCTCCGGTGAAAATCAACGCTACCCTGCAGCCTTCCAGAAGCAAAGTACTTGCAGCAGCTGTTTTAATTGGATTATTACTGCCACTTATCTACGCTATCATCAAAGAAGTGCTCAACCGTAAGATTATATCCAAACGCCAGTTACAGGCTATGACTAATATACCGGTAATAGCAGAACTGGCACAGGCCGATAATATTGAAAAATTACCTTTTGTATTAGACGGTACACAACGGAGTATGTTTGGAGAACAGATAAGAGCCCTGCGAACTAATATTAATTTTTATACCAACGCCGCTAAGAAAACCAATTTTATACTCATTACATCCAGCGTAAGTGGTGAGGGAAAATCTTTCCTTAGCATGAACCTTGCAAAGAGTTATGCCATGCAAGGTAAAAAAGTTGCCCTGCTCGAGTTTGACCTTCGCCGCCCGAAAATAACAAAAGCATTAGGCTTGTCGGCAGAAAAGCCCGGCTTAACCAGTGTGCTCATTGGTAAAACAGCTATTAAGGAAATTGTTACGCACATAGGTAAAGATGAAACAGAAGCATTTGATTTCTTTCCTGCAGGTGCTATTCCTCCAAATCCGCAAGAACTCATTTCCGGCGAATTTATAGATAAAATAAAAGCGCACCTTGATGATAATTACGAGGTAGTAATCATTGATACACCGCCTTTTGGAATTGTAGCAGATGCGCAGATATTGGGGAGTTGGGCAGATGTAACGTTGATCGTTACACGCTTTCAGCAAACTGTAAAAGAACAGGTGCAGGAAATAAATGAATGGAACGACAGAAAAATATTTAAGAGTATTGCACTCGTATTTAATGGCGTACGAAATAAAGGCTACTTCGGAAATAAATACGGCTATTACTATTACAAGAGCAAATATGGTTATTCCTATTACTCTGGTGAAGACAAAAGAAAAGCATAAGCACAAGATTAAAATACTGGTCCCCTTTTTTTATAAATATGGCGGCCCAGGCAGATACAAAAAAAATTGAAAACACTAAAAAACCTACTTAAAAAGTATTTCCAATACTTCTATTACTTCTATTCCCACCTGGGATATAGAATATTCATCAGTTTAACCCTGAGTTTCTTTGTTGGGTTAATGGATGGCCTCGGGCTGGCGATGTTTATCCCACTGCTACAAATGGTTGACGGAAAGAACGCCACCACTAATGCAGAAAGCATGGGAAACATGTCTTTTCTTGTAAAAGCTTTCAACCATTTCGGTATCTCCCTCACACTTGGCGTTGTACTCGCCGTGATCGTTATTTTTTTTAGTTTAAAAGGGTTATTGAAATTCATCGAAGGTTATTTCAGAGTGGTATTTGAACAAAAATTTATCAGAAAAATCAGGGAAGGCAATATTAAAGGCTTATCAGATTTTAGTTATCATGCATTTGTAAATGCAGATACCGGTCGAATACAAAATACGTTTAGCGGGGAAGTAGAAAAAGTGAAGCAGGCCTACCGCTATTATTTTATCTCCATACAATACGGAGTTTTTGTTGGAGTGTATATATTTATGGCATTCTTTGCCAATCCTAAATTTGCTGTGCTTGTTGTAATCGGTGGAGCTCTTACCAATATCATTTTCAGAAAACTTCAAAAGACAACTAAATCCCTTTCAAAGAAAATAACTGCTGAAGGCCATTCTTTCCAGGGTTTGCTGATACAAAAAGTTACCTTTTTTAAATACCTGAAAGCTACCGGCTTAATTTACCGTTATGCCGATAAGCTGATAGGTACCAACAACAGAATACTGGAATCTCAACGCAAAACCGGCATTATCAGCGCAGCGCTTGCCTCCGTGAGAGAACCCCTGATTATATTGGTAGTAGTCCTTGTAATCGTAATTCAAGTGAATTATTTTTCTGAAAGTGTAAGTTTGATTATATTAAGCTTACTCTTATTTTATCGTGGACTGGTTTCGTTAATGAGTATGCAAAATTACTGGAACCTTTTTTTAACCATGTCTGGTTCCCTTAATAATATGACGGCGTTTAATAAAGAGTTGAAGGCCGGCAGGGAAAAAAATGGTAAGCTTCTTTTTGGCGAATTCAAAAACGAAATTGTTATGAAAGATCTTTCCTTCTTTTATGAAGATGCAAAGATTCTCACTAACATAAACCTGAAAATTTCCCGTAACGAAACCATCGCCATCGTTGGTGAAAGCGGATCGGGTAAAACAACATTAATAAATGTTATTTCCGGGTTGATAAAACCAGGTAAAGGCGAAGTGCTCATTGATGGTGTAAACCTTGCAGAAATGAAAAGGGAAACTTTCCAGAAACGTATCGGCTACATTACACAAGAGCCGGTAATTTTTAATGATACCATTTTTAATAATGTCACATTCTGGGATGAACCAACCGCACAAAACAAAGAAAGACTAACTGAGGCTTTGAAAAAAGCATCTATCTATGATTTTGTTAAGGAACAACCGCTGCAGGAAGAAGCCTTATTAGGCAGCAACGGCATTAATATCAGCGGCGGTCAAAAACAACGCCTCTCCATTGCCCGTGAATTATATAAAGAAGTTGATTTTCTTTTTATGGATGAGGCTACGTCTGCACTGGATTCTGAAACTGAGAGAGCAATACAGGACCATATAGAAAGATTAAGAGGAAAATATACCATACTTATTATAGCGCATCGGTTATCTACAATAAAAAATGTAGACCGTATTGTGTTACTAAATAAAGGGGAAATAGAAATAGCAGGCACATTTGATGAATTGATCCAACACTCTGCTTCATTTAAAAAAATGGTGGAATTACAGGGGTTTTAATAGAGGAAAATGGTTACCCGTGGTTTTAATGTTTGTCTGGATTATTTCAAATTGTTCACTACGATAATCTGAAAAATATTTTAAGATTATCTTTGCAAAAATTAGTTATGAAGAAGGTTTTTTTAGTTACAAAGTTGAAAACAACAAATTTGGGGAATCAGGCATTGTCGATGGAGCTGATAAAACTTTTTGAAGAAAATGTTGGTAAAGAAAACCTTTATGTTGGTGGCCGGCCACTTGGCTTATTTGGGTATAGCATCGATGCTTTAAAAACAAGTTCCGATCCCGCTAAATTATTTGAATCCTGGGCAGATGCTGTTGTTAAGAAGTATAAACCAATGGCTTCAACAAGCAATGCTTTTTCTCCTAAAGTGAATAATTTTAAACTCACCGAAGTTAAATCCCTGAAATTTGAAAATGTAAAAATTTTCCTTCGCCCATTCAAGCGAATGCTTAATAAATTCTTCCTGTTTAATAAACAATATGTAAAGAGACTGAATGCAATTAATGCATCAGATTATTTTATTTACAGCGGTGCAGGTGAAGCAAGTGATAACCACGTTTTTCTTCGCCAGATGTTGGAATTACGCATTGCACAAAAACTGGGCAAAAAAACCGGCGCCGTTAACCAGTCGGTGGTGGTAAAGAATGAAGCATTTAAAAAGATCGTAAATCTTGTATATGGCAATATGAATCATATTGTGGTGCGTGGCGCAATTTCAAAAGCAACGATTGTTTCTTTTGGGGTAGATGAACGCAAAGTATTTATTGCCCCCGACACAGCCATCAAAACTACTGCCGACCTTAGCAATGTAAAAAAGAACGGAATGGTTGCAATCAACTTTACTCCTTTTATTAAATTTGAATGGAAGGATGTAGAAACGATTATCAACAAAGTAAGAAGCTATAATAAGGAGATGATATTTGTTACCAACGAACCCGTAGGAGATATTCCGATCATCGAAAAATTTAAATCAGATTATAACATTGACGTGCTGGAAGAATCTGCCAGCTATGTTGAGTTTGCACAAAAAATTGCAGCTTTTGATTATGTGATCGGTGCAAGACTGCACGCTAATGTTATGGCACTTGCCGTAAATGTGCCTGTAATTGCTATCGAAGGTCTTGTGTGGAAAACAAAAGAATTGTTCGACCAATTTGAGTATCCATTACCATCAGTTAATGTAAACGAAGCAGGTTGGGTAAATTCTGTGCTGGATTCAATTGAAAAGATTGAAGAAAAGAAAATTGACTTCAAACATTATTTTAATGATGTATTGTTGAAGCACAAGGCTGATGTAAAGAACAATGTTGCCTGGATTAATAACAACTAATGATAAAGAGAATTTTATACAAAAAGGTTCTTTCCAATGAACTGCTTAAAGCAGATTTATACCGGTATGAAGGCGACCTTAGTTATAAAACATTTATAAAATCATACAGGAATACCGGTTTCCACTTCACCCTTTTTTTCAGATTAAGCTGGCTACTTAGTAAGTACTCACCGCTGGGAATGTATTCGCGGATGATGTATAAAAAACTCACCTTTAAATACGGCTACCAGATTCCCAGGATCACTAATATTGCAGGAGGTATGAGGATCAGTCATTTTGGTCCACTACTCATCAATAGTAAAACAATTATAGGAGCGAACAGCTATTTTTCCCATAACATAACCATCGGGGAAACGAAAAGAGGTAAGATGCAGGGATCTCCAACTATAGGACACAGCGTTTGGCTTGGTCCTGGTGTGGTGATAGTAGGAAAGATAACCATTGGCAACAATGTTCTCATTGCTCCAAATACGTACGTTAATACAGACGTGCCTTCAGATTCAGTTGTTATTGGCAATCCGGCAAAGATAATTGCCAAACTCGATGCAACAGAAGGGTATATCACAAATTGTTATAACGGTCAATAGTAAACGAACTATCATTAGAAATAAAAACATCCGGCAGCAAAAACAATATACATGAAGGTCTTTTTTACACTGGATAGTTTAGCAAATGCCGGCACTGAAAAGAGTACGTTGGATATAATCAGTCATTTTTCAAAAGATATTGAAGTTAAAGTGATCCATTTTTTCCCTGGCTTCGACCTTAAAGCTGATTATGAAAAGGCAGGTATTCCTTTGCATTATGTTGGGTTGAGTGGCAAACGTGAATTTATAAAAGGCACGCGCAGTTTGATCAGTTTGATTAAAGCTGAAAAGCCCGACTTAATTGTTTCTTCTATTATGCGGGCAAACTTCTACTCAAGATTCGCAGGTATCATTACCGGAACTCCCATTATTGGCACATTCGTTAACGATAGTTATGGAGCGCTTCGCGTAGAAGAAATGAAGCGTAAGAAACAATATCTGGGTTATCGTATTTTCTGGTTACTGGACAGGTACACATCGGGCATTCCAAAATACTGGATATCAAATGCGATTTCCATTGCACAAAGTAATATTAAAGCACTTGGTATAAGCAAAGGCAAAACAAAAGTGATCTATCGTGGCAGAGAAACAGCAGTATTTCCTCCATACCAGCCTTTGATTGATAAGTCCGTTTTCAAATTTGTTTTTGTAGGTCGCCTTCTGGAAAGAAAAGGTTTGGGAGAATTACTCGAAGCAGTTAATATTATAAAGGAAAAGTATCCTCATATAAAACTGGATATATTTGGCGATGGATTGTTTCGAAAGAAAATAGAATCTATCATTACCAAATTACAACTACAGGATACCGTTAGCTTACACGGAAAAGTGCCCAACGGATGGAAGCGATTATATCAAGCAGATTGTTTTGTTTTTCCTTCCTGGTATGAAGGGTTTAGCGGGGCGCTGGTAGAGGCGATGGCAGTAGGAATACCAATCATTGCTTCGGATATACCGATGAATATGGAAGCCGTAAATAATAATACTGCCCTTATATACCCGGTGAAGGATACCAATAAGTTAGTTGCTCAGATGGTTCGGGTAATTGAAGAGTATCCGCAGATGATTGAAATGGGAAAGCGTGCACGCCAAGAAGCTGCAGCGAGGTTTGATATAAGGCAGATCGCTGCCCAATATGAATCATTTTTAAAAGAAGTTGCAAACGGAAAAGTTGAAAAAGCAACGTTAATATAGAGGTTTCGTGATGAAAAAGAATATGATCTGTACCAACAGATGATTTAAAATAAACAGGCCCGGCCTGGAATAAATCTGGATATGGAAAAAAAACAAATTATTGTAACCGGCGGAGCAGGCTTTATTGGAAGCTCGCTCGTTGAAAAATTACTGGAGAATAATTATGCAGTTACCGTCATTGATAATTTTGATCCCTTTTATGATAAACAGGTAAAAATAAATAACCTAAGTTCTTTTAAAGAAAATCCTTCTTTTACTTTTATTGAAATGGATATTTTAGATGATGTTGCGCTTAATAAAAACCTTACCGGAAATTATGAAGTCATCGTTCACCTTGCAGCAAAAGCTGGTGTAAGGCCATCAATTGAAAATCCGATTGCCTACCAGGAAGCAAATGTAAGAGGTACCCAAAATCTGCTTGAGTTTGCACGCAGTAAGAATATCAAACAGTTTGTATTCGCTTCTTCCAGCAGCGTTTATGGTATTAATAAGAATTTTCCCTGGAAGGAAACAGATACCAACCTTAACCCGATCAGTCCATACGCCAGCACCAAAATATCCGGAGAATTGCTTGGCCATGTGTACAGCCATCTCTACGGCATAAGATTTATCGGACTCAGATTTTTTACCGTTTTCGGTCCTCGCCAACGACCCGATCTTGCCATTCATCTTTTTAGTAAAAAAATATTGAAAGGCGAGCCCATCAACTTTTTTGGGGATGGTACCACACGCAGAGATTACACATTTGTTGCAGATACCGTAGAAGGGATTTACAGCGCCATAAACTATACCCGCAGTGCTTTCGAGATTTTTAACCTGGGTAACCATCAAACTGTTTCCCTGAGTGAAATGATTGCAACGATTGAAGAAGTATTTGAAAAGAAGGCCATCATCAATCAACTTCCCGAACAAATGGGTGATGTTCCGATAACGTATGCAGATATTTCCAAAGCACAGCAGCTACTTGGATATATGCCAAAAACTGATTTTAAAACTGGCGTGATAAAATTCAGGGAGTGGTTGATTAAACAGTAATTGATTGCCAGGTTCAGGCTGACAATCAGGATTAAATTGTAAAACATTAATGCAACAGCAACCTTGAATTTGTAAAACATTTTAAAAAAAACATTATCAGGATACTTCAGTTAGTTACAGAGCGCCAGTTTAGAGGCGCACAGGTTTTTGCCGCAGAGCTAAGTACCATGCTGGCAGAAAATGGTCATGAAGTGATCTTTGCAGGATTATACACAACCAAAGAAAATATTATTTCAGCAAGAGGAGCAGAAAATATAGATCTCGCAGGTAAAAAAACAGCGCTTGATCTGGGCCTGCTAAAAAGACTTATAAAACTTATTAAAAATAGAAAACCAGATATAATACAGGCTAATGGCTCCGATACACTAAAATATGCCGTGTTTGCAAAAGTATTTATACCAAAACTAAATATTGTTTACAGAAATATTAGCATGGTAAGTGCCTGGACGAAGCAGGCATCTGTTAAAAGAAAAGTCAATGCCTGGTTGTTTAAAAGAGTAGATAGGGTTACCTCTGTTGGACAGCAATCGCTGGAAGATTTAGTTAGAACCTATGGCTTCCCGTTAGTTAATACAAAACTTATCCGCCGCGGTATTCCTCAGTATCATTTTGATGCAGCCTTTGCCAGAAAAAAAATAACAGATGAGTTCGGTTTTCCTGCAACTGATTTCATCCTGATGCACATCGGGCAATTCTCTCCAGAAAAAAACCACATTTTCCTTATTGATAGTTTTGAAAAAATACTGTCGCATAAAAATAACAGCAGGTTAATATTTGTTGGAGAAGGGAAAAAATTTAATGAGATCAGGAAGTTAGTAGCTGATAGAAAATTAACCGACAATATATTTTTCACAGGATACCGTGAAAATGTGCAGGAACTTTTAGCCGGAAGCGATCTCTTTATTTTGGGAAGTACAATTGAAGGAGTTCCAGGTGTCGTTTTGGAGGCAGGCATGCAATCTATCCCAACGGTGGCAGTAGTAGCTGGTGGAGTGGGAGAAGTAGTGATAAATGATGAAACAGGCATACTGTTGCCGCAACACGATACTGTAACATTTAGCAAAGCTGTTATTTCACTGATGGAAAATAATTCTTTGAGAAGGAAACTGGGAGATAACGCCAGGAAATTTGTTGAAGATCGGTACAGTTTGCAGCAATGCCTTAACCAATTCGAGATATTATACGCCGATATTCTAAAAGAAAAAAAATAAAGTGGCCGATAAAATAAAAATATTACACCTCATAAAATCATTAGGCCGCGGCGGCGCAGAAATGCTGTTGCAGGAAACCCTCAAATTGCATGATAAAGAAAAGTTTGAATTTCATTTCATATATTTTCTTCCCTGGAAAGATCAAATGGTAAAAGGCTTGCAGGATGCCGGCGGTGTTGTTACAAATTTATCAGCAGCCAACAATATAAAGATTGCACTGCAAACAGGAAAGATCATTGATTATATCAAAAAACACAAGATACAATTGCTCCATTGCCATTTGCCCTGGGCAGGTTTTGTAGGCAGGTTTATACATATGCGTACAGGCATTCCTGTTATATATTCAGAACACAATAAACAGGAACGTTATCACTGGATCACCAGAACAATTAACAGAATCACCTTTAACAAGCAAACAAAAGTGGTTGCTGTATCCAATGATGTAGCGGAATCAATTGAAAAATTCATACATCCTGCAATTCCGGTTCAAACTATACTTAATGGTGTGAACATGGAGCATTTTGTTAGAAATCCTGATGCCGGTGCAGCAATTAGAAAGGAATATGGAATAAGTCCGGATTGTATCGTACTTGGCAATATTGCTGTCTTCCGTTTTCAAAAGCGGTTGAAAGAGTGGATAGATATGGTGAAGATCATGCAACAGAAATTTCCTACCGTTAGAGGATGCCTTGTTGGGGCAGGTATATTAAATGATGAAATAAGGGCGTACCTGAAAGAACAGGAAATGGAAAATATTATCGTAATGCCGGGATTAAAAACAGATGTACTTCCTTTTCTATCGGCCATGGATATTTTTATGATGACCTCCGAGTTTGAAGGTTTACCGGTTGCGTTGCTGGAAGCAATGAGTATGCAATGTGCTGTCGTTTGCACAGATGCCGGCGGAATAAAAGAAGTTATCCGCAATGAAGTAGATGGTTTTATGGTGCCGGTAAATGAATGGAAGCTGTTGGAAAAACCACTTACGTATCTAATGTCAAATCCCGATCAAATAAATATATTTGCTAAAAAGGCGAGGCGACGTGTTGAAGAATCTTTTAGTCTTACAGTAATGGTGGCGCAATTAGAAACGCTTTATCTCGAAACAGCAAAGCAATAAAAACATAGATGAATAGATTATTTTACAGAAAAATAATACCCATCAACTTTCAACTAATATGATCATCAGGCAATCTACCATACAAGATCTACCGGAGATAGTTGCTTTATTGAAACTTAGTATCGGGGAAACACTTACACCCAAAACAGAAACGTATTTTTCCTGGAAACATGAACAAAATCCATTTGGAAGATCAAAGGTGTTGCTTTGGATCGAGAACGGAAAAATTGTAGGTTTACGGGCGTTTATGCATTGGCGTTGGGTATCGGCATCTCAGCAGATACTTGCAGTTAGAGCAGTGGATACTGCAACAGATCCTGCATTCCAGGGCAAAGGGATTTTTAAAAAATTAACCTTGCAGGCAGTGGAAGAGTGCAAAGCTGAAGGCGTGCACATGGTTTTCAATTCTCCCAATCCCATCAGTATGCAGGGATATTTAAAAATGGGTTGGTCTGAAGCCGGCAGGTTGCCACTTTATCTGGGAATAGGAAGTTTATTACCCAGAACATATTCGGATACTTTTGTAAACAGTATCTACGATGAATATACAGTTTCAAATGTTTTAAAAACCTTTCCGCAGGATTGGTCAATTAAAAATACAGACACGGTTTTATATACTCCTTTAGACAGGCAGTTTTTACAATGGAGATACTGCGATTGTCCGGTTGCAAAGTATGGTGCAGTAGCAATTCCGGGAAAGTTTGGATTTATCTTCAGGATAAAGAAGCTGAAAGGTTTTATGGAGCTTAGAATCTGTGAGGCCTGGACGGAAGACAGCGCTGACGCAGAAAAACTCGCCAGAGCGGCTTTTAAAAAACTGCTAACAAAGCTGAAGCCTTTAATGATTTCTTCGGCAGACACACCATTGTATTTATCCGGTAACAGAAAAATAGGAAACTTTTACGGTCCGTTAAAAAAAGGGCCGGTAATTACAATTAGGCCTTTGGCTATGGAGAATCTTAATAACTTTGCGCAGTTTAACAATTGGCAACCTTCATTGGGTTCAATGGAGCTATTTTAATTAATGGATATTTTTATAGTCATATTACTCGTTTTATTGCTCACTGCCTACATGATAAAAGATATCAGCAATAAATTCAACGTACATTCTGAAAGCTATTTATGGCTGCTGTTTGGTATGCATTTGTTGCTTACTATTGGGTATGCAGTATATGCAGCTAAAACCACCAGCGATTCAATTGCCTATTTCGCCAAATCAAAGGCGGCAGTACATTGGTTTGATCTTTGGGGTATTGGTACCCCTTTTATCCAGTTTCTTTCCTGGCCTTTTGCTAATCTGCTTAGCTTATCCTACTATTCCTGCATGATCATATTTGCCTTTTTTGGGTATACTGCGATCCTGCTTTTTTATATTACTGCAAGAGAAAATATTAAATTGGACGCTTCCTGGTTGGGTTTTACAGTAATTGAACTCGTTTTTTTATTGCCCAATTTGCATTTTTGGTCGGCATCGTTGGGTAAAGGTGCAGTTATTTTATTGGGACTAGGATTGTTCACTTATGGTTTAAGCCGTTTCAACAGAAGATTTATTCCAATGATTATTGGCGGCTTGCTTACATTCATGGTTAGGCCTCACATCCTTTTTACAGTTATTGTAAGTATTATGTTGGGTGTTATACTTACGTCTTCTGGTATAAAAACCTACCTGCGATGGATAATTTTTATTGCAGCAGGAATTATATTCTTATATATCAGTGACGACGTTTTAAAATTTGCTGACACAGAAACATTGGATATTACTGCGTCCTCGTCGCTCAATCATCGTGCTGCAGAGTTAAGTAAATCAACTACCGGTGTAGATATACAGAACTACGGACTGTTCATGAAGATGTTTACGTTTTGGTTTCGGCCGCTCTTTTTCGATGGCCAGGGAGCACTCGGAATTTTTGTGTCTTTTGAAAACATGATCTATCTGTACATGTTTTATGTGGTAATTAAAAAAGGTATAAACACCTGGGGTGATTGGAACGGTTGGTTCCGAATATGCCTCTTCTTTTTCCTTTTTGCTTCGTTTGCCCTGGCACAGGTTACCGGAAACCTTGGTATTGCTATGCGGCAAAAAGCACAGCTAATGCCATTCTTTTTTATAATCTTCTGTAAAGCCTATTCATATAAAGATTACGTAAGTAATCGGTTAGTAAAAGCATAACAGAACTCCCGCAGCTGATAGCACATATCTAACAAAAAATTTAACTTGGCACAACCATCCAACCAAAAAGGAATCTTTACCATCTCACTCGATTTTGAATTACACTGGGGATGTTTTGAGCATATGCTGATTGGCCAGGCGCAACAAACCTATTTTAAAAATACAATTGAGGCAATACCGGAAATGCTTAAAATATTTGCCGGTGCTGATATTCATGTTACCTGGGCAATAGTAGGAATGTTGTACAGAAAGAATAAGGCAGAGTGGTTACGTAACCAACCTGCCGTATTACCAACTTTCAGCAATCCGGATGTATCCGCGTATGAGTGGATAAACAAGCATGGGTTTTTTAGTGAAGAAGATCCCTATCATTTTGCACCGGAACTTATTAAATTAATTGAAAGGACTCCTAACCAGGAAATAGCCACACATACGTATGCGCATTATTTTTGTTTGGAAAAAGGGCAAACACAGGCACAGTTTAAAGCAGATATTGAAATGGCTTGTGCCTTGGCAAAAGAGCATGGCGCCAACATTCGCTCACTGGTGTTTCCACGTAATCAGTTTAACAGGGAATACCTGTCCGTTTGTTATAAAGCAGGCATTACGTCAATAAGATCGAGCCCGGATATATGGTATTGGGCTCCTGCTACCGGCTCCACTTTTATGAAAAAATTCTTTCGTGCCGGTGACGCATACCTGAAGTTTCAGCCGATAAAAATGGTTTATCTGAAAGATATAAAAGCTGAAGAAGGGTTGCCAATTAGCTTACCAGCTACCAGGCTTTATCGCCCCTGGAAACCAGGCCAACCTGTTCAGAATAAATTAAAGATGAGGCGGATATTAAACGAAATGACAACGGCTGCAAAGAAGAATGCCTATTACCATCTTTGGTGGCACCCACATAATTTTGGTAACAACCCACAGGAATGCTTAAACGAACTTTCACAGATTGTAAAACATTTTCATACGCTAAATAAAAAATACGGATTTCAAAGCTTAACAATGGAAGAGATCACTAATTTGATATAGGGAATGCATAAACTTATCTTGCAAACAGAAAATTACAAATGCCAAAATTAGTAAGGGTAACTACCATACCTGTTTCTATGCAGGTATTATTAAAAGGACAGATGAAGTATATGCAGGAGCATGGCTTCGATGTTACCATGATAAGCAGCGATGGTAACGAAGTTGCAGCGTTGGTGGCCCAGGAAGAATGCCCACACGTCGTAGTACCTTTAACCCGAAAGATTACACCGGTAAAAGATTTGCAATGCCTCATAAAAATGACGAGACTGTTCCGCAAACTTAAGCCCGACATTGTTCATACACACACGCCCAAAGCAGGTTTGATTGGCATGTGGGCAGCTAAATTTGCAGGCGTGCCTGTTCGGTTGCATACCATAGCAGGAATACCCTGGATGGAATCATCTGGTACCATGAGGCAACTGCTTAAATTAATGGAGAAACTAACGGCAATGCCTGCCTGCCGTATTTATCCCAATTCAACAGTACTGAAAGATTTTTTACAAAGCGAGCAAATTGCAACAGGTAAATTGAAAGTACTTGGGCAAGGTTCGAGCAACGGTATCAATAGCGATTATTTTTCTGTTAATGCCGAAATTTCGAATGACGCCCAAAGGCTCAGAGAATCACAAAATATCGAAAAGGATGCATGGGTGTGGATTTTTGTTGGCCGCCTGGTTAAACACAAAGGTATTGCCGAGCTACTGGATGCATTTCAACAATTGCATTTGCAATTTCCGAACGACCGTTTATGGTTGCTGGGAAAAGAAGAGCCTGAACTGGACCCATTGGAGGAAAAACATAAAAAAATGCTTCATGAACATCCCGCAATTCATTGTTGGGGATTTCAGGAGGATATCAGGCCCTATCTTGCAGCAGCAAAAGTACTCGTATTTCCAAGCTATCGCGAAGGATTCCCTAATGTGCCTATGCAAGCCGGATCAATAGGGTGCATGCTTATCTTATCTAACATAAACGGCTGCAATGAAATAGTGCAAAACAAAGAAAATGGCTTACTCGTACCTGTAAAAAATTCAAAAGAATTGCAGCAGGCAATGTTGTCTTCAAGGCTGGATGCAGGTGTAACAGAGCGATACGCAGCAGCCATCGGGCAAAAAATAAAAAACGTTTACGATCAACGACGATTATGGGACCTGATATTGCAGGAATACCAATTTTGGCTTGCCAAGAAAGGAAAGTAGCTTTTTATGAACCTAATTTTCAACGCACACGAATTTTATCTATTTTAATCTACCATTCAAGCTTTTAAGTACAGCAGCATAGCACAATAAATATTTAGTTCCGCATGCATTTTTTTTACAACAATTTTATAAAAAGACCGCTCGATCTGTTGGTTGCACTAATTGCACTAATTGTGTTTTTACCGGTGATGGTTATCCTCATTATATTATTATGGCTCACCGGCCACAAGCGTTTTTTCTTTGTACAAAAGAGAGTTGGACTAAATAACAAGATCTTCCATCTTATTAAATTCCGCAGTATGACGGAAGCAAAAGATGCCGCCGGAAACCTGCTGCCGGATGACAAACGACTCACGAGGTTTGGAGTAGCTTTAAGAAAAACATCTTTAGATGAATTGCCTCAATTATTTAATGTGATTTTGGGAGATATGAGCATCATTGGCCCACGCCCTTTGCTTGTCAATTATTTGCCACTGTACAGTGAAATACAGCGTAAACGGCACCTGGTAAGGCCAGGCATAACAGGGTGGGCACAGGTAAACGGCCGAAATGCTATTTCCTGGGAACAAAAGTTTAACCTCGATGTTTGGTATGTGGCAAATCAATCGTTTCTGTTAGACCTGAAGATATTTTTCCTTACCATTCGCAATGTTGTAAAAGCATCCGGCGTGTCGCAGGAAGGTCAGGCAACAATGGAAGCATTTACAGGAACCAAAGAATAATATTTCTAAAGTTAAAGGGAATGAAACCCGGTTTATTAGGAATTGTTTCAATATAAATATCAGTTATTCTGAAGCAATAATTTTATTTTTGAACTAACATAATCTCAAAAGGATATTTATGGAAAAAATTGCAATATTTGGTGCAGGTGGCTTTGGTCGGGAAGTTAAATGGTTGATAGATGATATCAATGAAAAAAGCCCCCGGTTTGAATTTGTAGGTTTTTACGACGACGATTTTTCTCATGTTAAAAATATTGACCCTTCCCTTTTTTTAGGTGGAACTGCCGAATTAAATAGCCATAAAGATCAACTTGCTTTGGTATTTGCTATCGGAAATCCGTTAGTTAAAAGAAAGATTGCCCAAAAAATAACGAATCCTGCTATTTCTTATCCATCACTCATACATCCAAATGTATGTATGGGAAAAAGCAATGTTCATATCGGAGAAGGCTGTATTATTTGCGCAGGTAATATCTTAACGGTAGATATCAACATTGGCAAACACGTTATACTAAATCTTGCCTGCACTGTTGGGCATGATACCATAATTGGAAATTATTCTTCTTTTATGCCTGCAGTTAATATTTCCGGGGAAGTGAATATTGGAAAAGCTGTATATGTGGGTACAGGCGCAAAAATCATTAACCAATTGGAAATTGGGGAAGAAACCATCGTCGGTGCCGGAGCCGTAGTAGCTAAAACACTTCCTCCAAAATGCACTGCTGTTGGCATTCCGGCAAAACCAGTAAAATTCCATACAGATTAAAAAAAACTCTAATAGTCTTAAAAATGTTAAAAAAATCTACCTAAAAGTGTTCAATTTATGTTACCTTTAACATATTATTTCTAATCTATTACTCCCTGAAGACATTTCCTCAAAAAAAATAATATTCTGTAGTGGAAAGAGTTTGGCTTTCGTCGCCGCATATGGGCGAAATGGAAAAAGTGTATGTGGCTGAGGCCTTTACTACCAATTGGATAGCACCATTAGGTCCTAATGTGGATGCTTTTGAAAAGCAATTAGCAGGTTTTGTAGGGGTAACAGGAGCTGTATCTTTGAGTTCTGGAACCGGAGCTTTGCACCTGGCATTGAAGATGTTAGGTATTAAAAGAGGCGATGTTGTGTTGTGTCAGAGTTTTACATTTGCCGCATCAGCATTTCCAATTACTTACTGCGATGCCGAACCTGTTTTTGTAGATAGTGAATCGGATACATGGAATATGGATCCTGTGTTATTAGAAGTTGCTATTAAAGACCAGGTTGCGCAAGGTAAAAAGCCGGCAGCTATTATGGTAGTTCATTTATACGGTATGCCCGCAAAAATGGATGAAATAACAGCAATTGCAACAAAATATAATATTCCGGTTATTGAAGATGCCGCCGAAGCCTTGGGCAGTACCTACAATGGAAAAGGCTGTGGCAGTTTAGGAAGGATTGGTATTTTAAGTTTCAATGGTAATAAAATAATTACAACCAGTGGTGGCGGGGCTTTAACCAGTAATAATGAAGAAATTATAAGTAAGGCACGACATTTGTCAGCACAGGCGAAAGAACCTGCACCTTACTACCTGCACAAAGAAATTGGGTTTAATTACAGGTTGAGTAACGTATTAGCTGGTATAGGCAGAGGGCAGATGGAAGTATTGCCGGAAAGAATTAAAAGAAGAAGAGAGATATTCAATTTTTATAAAAAAGAGCTTGGAGATGTTGACGGTATCAGTTTTTTAGAGGAACCAGCAGGTTATTTTTCAAACAGGTGGTTAACAACCATTTTATTTGATAAAAAACTAGGTGAAGGAACTAATGAAAATGTACGGCTGGAACTGGAAAAGCTGAATATTGAAACAAGGGCGTTGTGGAAACCACTTCACCAACAACCCGTTTTTGAAAGCTGCAAAGCTTATAATAACGGTATAAGTGACGATCTTTTTTCCAGAGGGCTTTGTTTGCCAAGTGGATCAAATACTTCTGATGTTAACCTTGAAAAAGTAGTATTAGAAATAAAAAAATTTTTAGCATGAAATTTTTTACCAGAAATTCTTTACGTCCTTCACAATTTGTTTTAGTGGGTGATCAGTTATTGATCACTTTTGGTTTATTTTCTGCCCTGCTTGTAAATTACAGGCTTTTATCTATCAAGGAGTTTCCGTTGGAAACAATATTTCTAAGGGTATTAATACATGTAACGTTAGGTGTAATTGCCTGGTCGGCATTTAAGATATATAAAAAAGTTATTCGTTTTTTCAGTAGTAAAGATTACTTGAATCTTATCGGCATTCTTTTCCTGATTCATTTAGTGAGCGCCTGCGCAAGATTTGTGTTGCCTGAAAAATGGCAGCTGAAACCGGAGATTTTCCTCATCAGTTTCTTTATTACCTCTATATACATTATTGGAAGCAGGCTTATTATCAGTTACCTGTATTTTTATTACGACCGTTCTAAAAAAGTAGGAGAGCAACGCCGATTGCTAATTTATGGTGCTGGTGAGCTAGGAGTTTTTCTTAAAAAATCGCTAAGCACGCACTACGAGAATAATTTTAAACTTTTTGAATTTTTAGATGATGATAAAAATAAAATTGGCCGTTACATTGGTGGTGTAAAGGTGGTGGATGCTGATAAGGAAATGAAATCGAGCATTATACGACACGGTATCACTGATATCATTATTGCTAATAAAATGCTTACGCCGGCGCGGAAAGCAAAATTTCTGGAAGATACCCTTCCATTCAATGTTCGCATTAGAGAAATATCTTCAATACAATCTTTGTTTAATGCAAATTTTAACCTGGAGAAGCTAGCCTCTATTGATATTAATGATTTGATGAACCGCGAGGCTATTCATTTATATGATGAACACGTAGCAGAAAGTTTAGTGGGAAAAACCTTACTGGTTACCGGTGCTGCCGGATCAATAGGAAGTGAGATCGTTCGTAAATTATCAGAGCATGATGCATCCCTGATCGTTTGTGTCGATTTTTCTGAAAGTGCCTTATACGATCTTCAACAAGAGTTAAAAAGGAAACATCCTACGGTAGATTATAAATTCATCCTGGCAGATATTAGAAATGCAGAGATGATGGAAAACTTATTTAAAGAGTATAATCCTCATATAATTTATCATGCTGCAGCTTATAAGCATGTGCCTTTGATGGAGCAATTTCCATGGCAGGCTGTTCAAACAAATGTATTTGGAACCTTCCAGCTTGTAAAACTGGCAGTTAAATTCAAGGCAGAAAAATTTGTATTTATCTCTTCTGATAAAGCGGTAAATCCAACCAGCGTAATGGGAGCAACCAAAAGACTGGCAGAAATCATCGTGCAATCTTTCTCATCTACACTTAATAGCACCAGTTTCGTTGTAACAAGATTTGGAAACGTTTTAGGCTCTAATGGTTCTGTTGTACCGTTGTTTAAAAAGCAAATTCAAAATGGCGGGCCCGTTACCGTTACTCATCCGGATATGACACGTTATTTTATGACGATTGCCGAAGCATGCCAGTTGGTATTAGAAGCGTCTGTAATGGCAGAAGGAGGAGAAGTATTTGTATTTGATATGGGCGAACCGGTAAAAATTGTAGATCTTGCCAGGAATATGATACGCCTTGCAGGCTACACACCGGATGTGGATATGCAAATTCAGTTCATTGGAGAACGGCCGGGAGAGAAATTATATGAAGACCTGTTTTCAGAATCTGAAGAGATGAAAGAAACGCATCACGAAAAGATTATGATAAGTAAAGAAACAATTCACGATATTGCAGAGGCTGAAAACATTATAGATAAACTAACAGCATTGGAAAATTATTATAAACCAGAACTGTTCAGGATGGTAATAAAAGAATTATTGCCAGAGTATCAATCAGTTATGGCAGATGGCAAAGTGCTAAATTTCATATCTGGAAACAGAATTAATCAATACAATTACCAAAATTAATATTTCGCTTAAACTAATATTTATGAAAATTCAGAAATTACTGGTTGTAATTTTTTTATTGGGTTCAGAACTTGTTATCGCTCAGAATTCACGCTTTTCGCAGATTGGCAGTGCGCCGATGTTATTGAACCCAGCTCTTACTGGTAGGTTTGATGGTAAAATACGACTCAGTGGATTGTACAGTAATCAAACAACAAGATTTGCTGAATTAAACCATCTTAATGTGGGGATGGATTTTAAATTAGGAAAATTTCGCAGCTTCGGAGATGAACAAACTACTGAAGTTCCTTCTTCTCCAAAAAAGGTAGCTAAAGAGGCAAAAGATGAAGTAGGCAGTAAAAGAAAACTAACCGGTTATTGGGGCCTTGGCTTAAATTATAACCATGCCGGAGCTAAAGATGCGCCGCTTCAAACGAGTTTTTATTCACTCAGCCTGGCGCGTCATTTTTATTCTCAACGTAATAAATATTTTGGCTTTGGTGCACAGGTAACCTATGCAGATGGAGATCTTGATGAAACAAGGGGAATGAAATATGATAAAGAAATTTCAACCGGTAGTTTCAGGTACCCGCAAAAAACATCTAATGGTACGTTGGTATCCAAAAAGAATTATGTTGACTACAATATCGGCGGTTACTATGGTATGGTTACCGAAGCTGTTGGTTTCGAATTGGGTGGCGCTATGTATCACCTGTTCTATCCAAAAAGTGATATCCTTGATAAAGACGAAGAAACGAAATTACGTCATAGGGTAACAGCGTACTCAGTATTGCGCATTAGATTAAACAATAAATGGGGTCTTCTGCAGAAAAATACCTATTGGCAGGAAGGGCTTTATTACAGAAGTAAATCGTTCAATGATAGTTTAAATATTGTTGCATTCTGGTCAGGCGTAGAATTTATCCGCACAAATCCTTCATCTAATTACAATATTAATTTTGGTTTGTATACGCGTTCATTCAGAACCGTTATGCCTTACCTGAACATCAACCTGGGAAGGGTTGCAAACATCAGGTACTCGTATGAATTCCCATTCAATACTGCAAAATTTGGAGCATATACAGCCAAACGTCATGAAGCTGCTTTGATATTGTATTATCAACGTAATACGGCACCTGGTGTAAGGTTTTATAAGAAAACAAATTTCTGGTAGAATCAAGCTGAAAAACTAAAACATCCAAAATAAACCCATCCAAAAATAACATGAGGAAAAATATATTTTTAAATGCTCTCATATTAATTGCTTCCTGCAACGCATATGCGCAAACATCGGTAGAGAATTTAGGTAACCAGGTAAATTCAGTTTACCATGAGGTAAGACCAACAATATCTGCTGATGGCAGAATGCTGTATTTTGTTGTAGAAGGAAATCCTGCTAATGCTAAATTTAAAGAAGATAAAAAAGCACAGGATATCTGGTATTCGGCACTGGATACCACAACCGGAAAATGGGGCCCGGCAATTCATGCGGCTGCTCCTTTAAACGACCAGCGTGAAAACGCTGTATTCTGGGTATCTCCCGATGGAAACAGGTTGCTGATTCGCGGTGCATACCAAAATGGAAAATTTGTTGGCCGTGGAATTTCAATGGTTACAAAAACAGGAACAGGATGGTCGGCGCCACAAATGCTGAAAATTAAAGATTACGATAGAATGTCGCAGGATATCTACTCTGGAGCTTTCCTTGGCAATGACGGCAAAACCCTCTTACTTTATTTTTCTGAAGAAAAAAATAGCTACCTGAATGATATTTATGTAAGCAAGCTTACAGATAATGACGAATGGACAAGGCCAGAAAGCCTCGGCGAAACTATCAATACAGAAAATTACGACGAATTATCACCTATACTTGCTGCTGACGGAACTACTTTGTATTTCTCCAGTGACCGCCCTGGTGGTTTAGGCGAACATGATATCTGGATGGCTAAACGCCTTGATGATTCATGGAAAAAATGGAGCCAGCCTGTAAATATGGGCGACACCATCAACACACGTAAATGGGATGCCTACTTTGCACTTGATGCAAACGGTGAGTATGCTTACCTGGCTACTACCCAAGGATCTTTAGGTGGTACTGATATCGCTAAAATAAAATTGAGTGAGCTGCAAAGACCTAAAACAGTTGTACTGGTTTATGGTCAGGTGTTCAATGCCATTACCAAAGAAAAAATGGATGCGAAATTATTTTATGACTTAGTACCAGGTGAAACAAGTGAAGGAAATTCAATATCAAGTCCTGATGGAAGTTATAAAGTAACACTTCCTTATGGTAAAAAATATAGCCTGAGAGCATCTGCTGATAATTTCTTTTCAGTGTTAGATACGTTAGACCTGGTGAAGATGGGAACCTATAAAGAAATGCACAGAGACCTTTATTTAACCCCGGTTGATACCGGTTTACTGGCAAGAATCGGCAGGGATAAAGATGGTAATGAGATTCGCAGAGATCTTGACAGTTTGGAGCAGGGAATTGGACTTGATGAAAATCCAATTGAACCAGGACAAATTGTAGGAATCAAAATCTTGTTCGATTTTGCTAAAACTATCATCAGCGCAGGATCCTACACCGAGTTAAATAAAGTAGTAAGTGTGCTTAAATCTAACCCATCAATGGAAATTGAATTATCGGCTCATACAGATAAGATTGGTGGTTACAGCAAAAATATTGCGCTATCAAACGACCGGGCAAAGTCTGTTAAAGAATACCTGTTATCAAAAGGTATTGCTGCTGGCAGAATCGTTTCAAAAGGTTATGGAGAAACCAAGCCAATCGCCGATAATAATACAGATGCTGGCCGTCAGCAAAACCGCAGGGTTGAATTTAAGATCCTGAAGAAATAAGAAAACGTTTTTAAAAGATAATGATCCGCTAATACTTTGTTGTTAGCGGATTTTTTTATGGGTATAAATCAGCGGTAATTATCGCCGGCATGCAATTCTGCCAATACGGATGGATGGATGGTTATTATTCTTGCTTGGCCATTAACGAAAAACCGAAAGTAGTTCCTACATCAATCTTACTACGTACATGAATTGTTTGGTGATGGGCTTCAATAATATGTTTGCAAATAGATAAACCTAATCCACTACCACCTACTTTGCGGCTTCTGGCGAGATCTGTTCTGTAAAATCGTTCAAATATTCTGGGCAGATGCTCCTCCGAAATTCCTGCACCATCATCGCTGATCTCTATTAAAACATTTTTACCGTCTACATTGTAAAAACTGGCTTCCACTATACCATTGTTTTTACCATATTTAATAGCATTATCAACCAGATTTATCAGCACCTGTCTAATCTTCTCCTTATCTGCGTTTACTGTTAATGGTAATTCACATCCTTTTTTTATAATACAACGAATGTCTTTTACCTTGGTTTTAATTTCCAACGAATCATACACATCTCTCAGCAAATCCTGAATGATAAAGTTTTGAAAGTATAACTCCTGTTCACCACTTTCCAGTTTCGAGATCTCATCAAGGTCATCTACGAGGTTTACAAGCCTTTCCACATTTCGGCCAGCACTTTTTAAAAATTTCGTATTCACTTCGTTGTTAAACAGGGCACCATTCAGCAAAGTTTCTATATAACCTTGTATAGAAAAAATAGGTGTCTTTAATTCGTGACTGAGATTCTGAAGAAATTCTTTTCTGAATATTTCATTTTTCTGCAGTATCTCAATTTCTACTTTTCGTTGCTGGGCCCAGGCTTCTACATCTTCTCTTACTTCATCAATCGTTCTTTGCGGAAGGATGTTTTTGTAATAAAATTCTTCTCTTTTGCTGGCTTTAGTTTGATAAATAAGTTTGTAAATCAATTTTATTTTCCTGTAAATGAACGTTTGCAGGGTAAATAAAATCAAGCTGTAACTAAGGGCAAATACTAATATAAAAGCAATGAGTGCTACCCACCATATTGGTTTAAAATATAAGATGGCGAAACTAACAGGGAATGCTAACGCCAGGCTAGCTATGGCTGCCAGTTGCTGTGGACTAATATTTTTTTGTGAAAACATATTAATAACTATTAACTGCAAGCTATAAGTTTAATTCTAGGTGGAGAAGTAAATTTATTGGAACGTTGAGAAAGTGACATGCCTTGTTAATCAGCTTCAAACTAACAATTACATTTCAAATTTATACCCAACACCTTTAACTGTTGTGATACAATCAAGGTCTAGTTTTTGCCTGATTTTTCGGATATGTACATCAATGGTACGATCGCCCACAATAACTTCTGTTCCCCAAATCTGGTTTAGTATCTCATTACGCAAAAATACTTTTCCGGGTTTCGAAGCTAGCAGCGAAAGTAACTCAAACTCTTTTCTGGCCAATACAATGTCTTCTCCACGAAAACTGATCATGTATTTCTCCCTGTCTATTGTAAGGTCGCCGATAGTAACTATTCCGGAATCCTGTTTTACAATATTTATCCTGCGAAAAAGCGCGTTCACTTTGCTAACTAAAACTTTAGGACTGATAGGTTTTGAAAGATAATCATCTGCCCCTGATTCCAGCCCGCGAATTTCGCTGTTTTCATCACTCAAGGCTGTAAGGAAAATGATGAGGGTATCTTTAAACAAAGGCTGCTTGCGCAATATATTACATACTTCTATGCCGTTTTTACCTGGCATCATGATATCTAGAATGATGAGATCAGGCAAAAAATTCTTTACTTTTTCAATAGCCTCAGTTCCGTTCTTCGCAGTTCTCACTTCGTAGCCTTCCGCCTGTAAGTTAAATTGAATGATTTCAAGTATATCGGGCTCGTCATCAGCGATTAAGATTTTTTTACCATTGTTCATGATACAAAATTAGGATATCAATGCTTGCAAGAAAAGGTTAATTGAAAGTTATAGTATTATTAAATTGTTAACGGTAGCGCAATAATTTGGCAGTTAAGCAACACTCAATCCGGCAAAATTGCACCATATTTGCATCAGGAACCGCGTATGAAAATTTTTTACCTGTTTATTATATTATTTACCTCTGCCATGGATACCTATGCCAAGGCAGATACGGTAATGATACCTTTGCAACGGAGATATTTTCATGATAAAATAGATGCTCAGCAAAAACTTTGCGATAAGGCAGATGGGAAATACGATACTGTACTACACATAAATAATAACGAAGAAGTTAGCCTTCGGCTTACCGACGCTCTTTATAGAAAAGTAGATGAACTACAATTGTGGGTAGAGGCCAATGACCAGATCGTAAACAACAACGAGAAGATCCGTTATCTCAGTTATATTGAAAATGTATTAAGAGATTTCAGGATTGCCTGGAAAAAGAGGGAGATAAATGCCATCGACTTTACAACACTGCTTGATAATTTTGAGCAGATCATGAAAGCGCAGGTGGCAGGAAGTAACATGGTCTCTTACATAGAGGCTGTTACTTACCCGATTGCAAGGATAAATGCAGAAATATTTTTCGATAATACCGGTTACGGTGAAGCGAAAAATATTGTTTACCAAAAATTCTGTGCCGCAAATCCGGATAAAATTCTGCAATCTATCAGGCCGTATGTAAACGAGCCATTCGCAGATAGCCTCGTTGTGCTGGCTTGCGTTGCAAATCCCGTACAATTATATTCTTATGCACAATCCGGAAACTCTCCGGAAGGAAAACTGATTCACCGCAATACAAACAGTATGGTGATGGCTGTTGCAAAGCTTAGCGAAACTCCCAATGCACTTTGGTATTTTCCATTTTTAGATGATCTGTTGACTGGTAAAAAAACGGTGGACAGTATCAAGAAATATATTGGCGGAGAAAAAGGGTACGATAGCGTAGGTTATTTTAAATTGCTGGTGAAGACAGAGATTGACTATTACAGAAGGATGACCTCTGCCAGCCACGATACGGCAATTGCTATGTTTGGCGCCAATGGTTTGCGGGAAGTTCTAGGAAAGAAAGCGCTTGAGCATTTTATTACACCCATCAATACATTGCACGATCAAAGCAATCTTGCTGTGCGCATGAAAGCCATCGATCCACTGTCTGCCGAAGAATTATATTATATGATGGTGATGGGTGAAAATGATATTTATACATCCAGTTATAAACATAGCTTCAACAGGATGTTGCAAAAAATGGGAGGAGGGCAGCGTGGAGATTCTTTGTTGATGAATGTGCAGTTTGATTATTTTAAGAAGTTTATTAAAATGGCTGCCAATTATAATAAACTGGATACTTTTTTAAAAACCATGCCTGCTGATAATTCTGAAGCTTTGATGAAGGCATTTGTAGCAAACCTTGATAAAGGCAATAACCTGGAAGACGCAACTGATGTAGCCGATTCTTACAGCAGCATAAATAATAAAAAATTACAGGAAACTATTTTAAAAAATGTTATTCAGAACGAG
Organism: uncultured Ferruginibacter sp.; assembly: GCA_964496585.1. GTDB lineage: Bacteria > Bacteroidota > Bacteroidia > Chitinophagales > Chitinophagaceae > Ferruginibacter. The sequence continues at coordinate 3,127 of CAZCAA010000028.1, read as the reverse complement.
CAGCAGAGTATTGCATCCGGTAATGTAAAAGGAACCGTAATCTACGGATTGCTGAAAGATATTTTCCTTTCTGCCGATAGTTCCAAAGGCATCGACCTTACCGCTGCACTCGGCATTCCTTCAATTTACGAAATCCAAAACAAGAACTTGCAGGATGATAGTGGAAGAATAATTCAACAGGTATTTTTCTACGGAGATGAAGATGGTAAATTACATTTCCCGGGATTTATAAATTCTTTCTCTTCCAGAGAATGGAAAGTAACCCAAAAGAAGGAATGGTATGAGATCAAATCTTTAAACGGAAATGTATTGATATTTGCAAACAGGCCGCTGGACAACAATACCAATCTTGATGACAGTGCGCAGGTTCACCTTAACCGTTACCTCGATGCCAATGGGCTTGTTCCTTCTGTAGTAATTCACCGAGGTCATAGTTACTGGCTGCCAGGAACAATTGACCGCATGCCGGGTGATGCAAGGATTGTTGTGCTGGGTTCTTGCGGCGGATACAAAAATCTAAACCAGATATTGGAAATTTGTCCTGATGCTCATATTATCTCTACAAAAGAAATAGGCACCGGACAGATAACCCAGCCAATCCAGAACTATTTAAGCCAATCGATGCTTTCGGGCAGCAAAGTTGTTTGGAAAGATATGTGGTCTACATTATCAAAAACTTTTTCAAAAGATCCGAGCAGGGAAAAACGCGACAGTTGGGATGATTATATTCCACCTTATAAAAACCTGGCAGCAATTTTTATTAAAGCTTACAATAAGAAGTTAGAATCTTTATAACTGTAATGCAGATGCAATATTTAATATAGATTAAACACATCTAGCATCAAATATTTACCATTAAATATCTTCGGTACAACATCGCCCATTCTACCTAACTTTGTTTTATGAACAATGGTTCTCCGAAAAAAAATGTATTTAATGTCTCGCTGTTAAGAAGAGTTTTTAAGTTTGCTGCTCCTTATAAAAATAAATTTTACATTTCATTATTTCTTTCTTTGGTGCTTGCGTTGATGGCTCCATTACGGCCATTGCTCATACAACTCACCATCAATCTTGGTATAAAAGAAAATGCCTCTGCATTCTTTTTAAAAGGAGCCGGTGGATTTATTATAGAGATCACCATAATTCAAATACTGTTGCTGCTGATAGAAACAGCTACCAGGTTTTACTTTACTTTTACCACAGCATCCCTGGGTCAAAGCGTCGTAAAAGATCTTCGCACATCTACGTATCAGAAAATTTTGCGACTTAATTTATCTCAGTTTGATAGAACTCCCATTGGTACATTAACAACACGTACCATCAATGATATTGAATCAGTAAATGATATTTTTAGTGAAGGGTTAATTCCGATAATTGCAGATTTACTATCAATAATTTCTGTGCTAACTTATATGTTTTGGGCCGACTGGCGATTAACACTGGTATGCCTGGTACCTTTTCCATTTTTAATTGTGGCTACTTATTTTTTTAAAGAAACGGTAAACAAATCATTTATAAACGTTCGTAATGCTGTAGCCAGTCTTAATGCATTCGTGCAGGAGCATATCACCGGTATGTCGCTCGTACAGGCATTTGCAGCAGAAAACAGGGAACAGGAAAAATTTAAAAAGATAAACCAGCAGCATCGCAATGCCAATATAAAAGCCATTTTCGCCTATTCAATTTTTTTTCCGGTGGTTGAACTGGTATCTGCATTGTCGATAGGACTGTTGGTTTGGTGGGCAGCCAAAGAATCACTAATGGTTGCACCCGAAGAGGCAAAGAATGTTGCCGGCATTATCACGGCATTTATTTTATGCCTCAATTTATTGTTCAGGCCATTAAGGGTGATCGCAGATAAATTTAATGTATTGCAGATGGGCATGATTGCAAGTGAAAGAGTTTTCAAAGTTTTGGATAATGATGATGTAATGGCAGAACATGGACAACTGGCTCCGGAAAAAATTGAAGGTCATATTTCTTTTAAGGAGGTGTCATTTGCGTACACCGAAGAACAATACGTTCTTAAAAATATTTCATTTGATATTGCAGCAGGAAAAACAATTGCTATAGTTGGCCATACAGGAAGTGGAAAAACTTCCATCATAAGTCTTATCAACAGATTGTACAAAATACAAAAAGGAAGTATCGAAATTGATGGTAAAAATATTGATGATTACAAACTTGATTTCTTAAGAGCAAAGATTGGCGTAGTACTGCAGGATGTATTTTTATTCAGCGGTTCGGTTTTAGAGAACGTTACATTGAGAAATACGGAAATCAGTAAGGATGAAGTTGTAAGGGCAGCGAAGCTAATTGGGTTACACGATTTTATTATGCAATTACCAGGCGGATACGAATACAATGTTATGGAAAGAGGCGCCACCTTGTCTATGGGGCAGCGGCAGTTATTATCTTTTGTGAGAGCACTTTTATACAATCCGGCAATTTTAATACTCGATGAAGCAACCTCTTCGATAGATTCCGAAAGTGAATCGTTGCTTCAGCAGGCAATCGATAAATTGATAAAAGGTCGAACATCTATCGTAATCGCACATCGACTAAGTACTATACGCAAAGCAGATAAAATATTAGTGTTGGATAAAGGTGAAATTAAAGAAATAGGCTCTCATGATGAACTAATTCAAAAGCAGGGATTTTATTATGAACTTCACAGAATGCAGTTTCAAAACCAGGCACCTGCTCCAATAATATCCTAAATCTCCAGGAATATCTTCTTAAATCTGCGGAAAAATCTCGTTACATCTGCGGAAACCCCTCTTTACATCTGCGGAAAAATCTCGTTACATCTGCGGAAACCCTTCCTTAAGTCTCGAGGAATATGTTCTTAAATCTGCAGAAAAATCTCGTTACATCTGCGGAAACCCCTCTTTAAATCTCCAGGAATATCTTCTTAAATCTGCGGAAACCCCTCTTTACATCTGCGGAAAAATCTCGTTACATCTGCGGAAACCCTTCCTTAAGTCTCGAGGAATATGTTCTTAAATCTGCAGAAAAATCTCGTTACATCTGCGGAAACCCCTCTTTAAATCTCCAGGAATATCTTCTTAAATCTGCGGAAACCCTTCCTTAAATCTGCAGAGAAAATACTCTTCATAATCCCTAC
>CAZCAA010000027.1:27834-30801 GCA_964496585.1 uncultured Ferruginibacter sp. | reverse complement strand
AATTTAATGCAATATATGTTGCAACGGCTCATTCGTTCTGCTAAAAAACAATTGGAGTACCAATTAAATATCGATAAAAAATGAAAGTTGCGGCTTTTTTGTAATAAATTTTCATTTAGCCATCATTGGTAACTACAACAGGATTACTTTTTTTTGATCCTGAGATGCTAATACAGCTTCAATAATTCGCATCACGTTCAACCCTTCTTCTGCACTAACTGGTAAGGAGGTTCCGTTGGTTAAAGCCTCGTATAGGCTATTATAAAAGTCACCATAGTTACCTTGTTCAGTAGCAACTGTTGTACGAATTTGCTCTCCATCCTGCATCATATTGAGGATTCCCTGCTCCGCAAGGGGCTCTGTACCCCAACCTTTTGCTAGAGGCAACGAACCTTTTTTAAGCTCATCTTCCTGAATATCTGCCCTTACTTTTACAAAAGAACCTTTTGTACCATGCAGGCTGTAGGCAACTGGTTGTTCTTTTACAACAAGGCTTGCCTTTAATCGGACTGTTAGCGATGAATAAAACAATAGCATATCGAAATAATCATTTACCACTGATAAAGGTCTTTGTATCCTCAAAAAACCGAATAGCGATTGCGGCATTCCAAAAAGCACTAATGCCTGGTCGATGAGATGCGGGCCAAGGTCGTGCAACAAACCCGATCCCGGATTGACGGCTTCTTTATGTTTTTTTGGGCTGAGATTAAGGTTGTACCTATCAAAATGAAATTCTGCTTCTACAATCTTTCCCAATTGGCCATCTGCAAAAATTTTCTGTACGGTTTTAAAATCGCTGTCGTACCGCCTGTTTTGATACACCGACAATTGCCGGTTTCTATCTTTTGCCAGTTGAATTAATTCTTCAGCTTCACTAACGGTAACGGTAAACGATTTTTCTACCAACACATGCTTATTAGCGAGTAAGGCTTTCTTTGCAAATTCAAAATGAGTGTAATTAGGTGTGTTCACCACAACCAGATCTATCGAGTCGTCCAGCAACATCTCATCTAAACTATCAAAAGATTTTATGCCCGGATATACAGCGGCTGCTGATTTAGTATTACGCTCCCAAACGGCATATAAATTAAATCCTTTATGAAGATGAATGAAAGGAGCATGAAAAACTTTACCACTCATGCCAAATGAACAAAGGGCTGTATTGATTACATTCATATTTTAAATTCACCGAATGGAAGAAAAATTAATTAACTAACGTATCTTTTAAGCTAACAGTAAAGGCTATAAGCAACTAACTGTCAGTTACTTTCATCAGAAAACCTTTTAATGCGTCTGCAATTTTTCTGTCATTGCCAAGTCTTGCAACTTTGTTTTGTCCGCCCAGTTTACCAATACTTTTCATGTAATTAACAAACCCATTTTTTTGCACCGGAGTGATTTTTAATGGCTGTAATATATTTCCACTAATCAGATCATCATAATAAACATTCTTTTTACGAAGGTTATCATCCAGGTCTTTTGCAAATGATGTAAGGTTAACAGGAAGTGTTTCAAATTCGATAAACCATTCGTGATAACTCTTTCCTTTGTCGGGACTGATATAAGGCGCCACTGTAAATTCAGTAAGATGAATATTTTCCTGGGTTGCCGATGCAAGAATGGCAGCTTCCACTTCTTCTACAATAACATGTTCGCCAAAGGCGGAGATAAAATGTTTTGTACGACCGCTAACAACCAAACGGTATGGTTCTGTTGATACAAATTTAACTGTATCACCAATATTGTAGGCCCACAAACCTGCATTGTTACTGATGATTAGCGCATAATTTTCGCCAACCTGTACATCTTTCAATAACAACCTTGTTGGAGAGGCTTTGTGTATTTCTGCTAATGGAATAAATTCAAAAAAAATGCCGCTATTCGTATTCAACAACATGCCCGGTTCATTTTGCGAATCCTGGAACGCAAAAAAACCTTCGCTGGCCGGGAACAGTTCAATCGTATCAATTTTACGGCCAATGCTTTCCGTTAGTTTTGACTTGTATGGTTCAAAATTTACGCCACCTTGCACCATTACACTGAAATTAGGAAATAGCTCACCTACCTTTTTTCCGGATTTCTCTATTAACCTGTCAAAGTACATTTGCATCCACGGTGGTATACCGCTGATCAAAGTCATATTTTCATTGATGGTTTCTTCTACAATCTTGTCCAGCTTCTGCTCCCAGTCGTCTATACAATTTGTTTCATAAGAAGGAAGCTGGTTGGCACGAAGATATTTTGGAACGTGGTGGTTAACGATACCGCTTAAACGCCCTGTAGGAATTCCACCAATTCTTTCAAGTACGGGTGAACCGCTGAGGAAGATGAGTTTCCCATCAGCAAACTTTGTATTCCCTGTTTCAGCTATATAACATAGCAAGGCATTGCGTGCCGTATTTATATGGTTGGCAATTGAATCTTTGGTAATGGGAATATATTTAACACCACTCGTTGTACCGCTTGTTTTAGCAAAATAAATGGGAACACCTTTCCACAGTACATTGTGCTTTCCCTCTTTGATCTTCTCGATATAAGGTTTAAATGCCTCATAATCTCTGATAGGAACCTGTTTTACAAAATCCTCATACGACTTGATATTGTTGAAATGATGATCTTTACCAAACTGCGTTTTTTGAGCTGTTTTTATCAGCTGATTAAAAGTATTAAGCTGGTCTGCCTGCGCAGTAAGCATACCTTTTTTTATTTGCCGGGATATATAGTTCGCAAAAGGTTTTGCGAGAAAGGATTTTATTTTCATTTACAATATACTTAAGACAATTTTTTAAATTACAAGTAAGCTTTCAAACAGATAAAGATTATCAGCCTCAATTACAATTACATTGCCATTCTTTTTCCAGATCTATCACCGTTACAATTACTAATTCACGCTCATGAGGTGCTACCACGATCCGTACATGTTGCTTATCGTGCGTAATTCCTTCCAATGGATAAGTTTTCCCTTTT
>CAZCAA010000027.1:0-27824 GCA_964496585.1 uncultured Ferruginibacter sp. | reverse complement strand
AATTTCTCCATGTACAATGATTTCTTTTACCTCAGACTCATCAATTTCCCGGCAACACATCCTGCAACGGGCATGTTTAGTATAACGAATATGACTAATATTCCTATCAAAAGGCTGATCAATATGCTGAATGGTATCCGCAAAAACAGCGGGGATCTCAGTATTTACCTGCTTATATGTTTTAGCACCGCGTTGATTGGACCTTACCCAAATAAACAATGCAGCGGCAGCAATAAGTAATATATATGGAAGGTATTTTTTAATCACGTTGCAAGGTAAGTAATTCACGCTGAAACCAGGCTCATTTTAGCAGCAGCAGGAAGCCATATCTTACTGTTAAAATCTATAAATTAATGTACTTTTGCGCCGATGAGTAAAACTGTTGCCTTACATACACTGGGCTGTAAACTTAACTTTAGTGAAACCACTTCAATTGGCAGGTTGCTGGAGAATGAAGGGTTTATTAAAAAAGAATTTGAAGAAGTGGCAGATGTATATGTTATCAATACCTGTTCGGTAACGGATAATGCCGATAAGGAATGCCGTTACATTGTAAGGAGAATTCAAAAGAAGGCACCCGAAGCTATGATTGTAATTACCGGTTGTTATGCGCAGTTAAAGCCGCAGGAGATCGCTTCTATTCCGGGTGTGAATCTTGTTCTGGGAGCGGCAGAAAAATTTAATATTGCCGGCCATCTTAAAGAATTAACTAAAAATGATCCTGCCAGAATTTGTAGTTGCGATATTGAAGATGTGAATGAATTTACTGCCAGTTATTCCATTAATGAACGCACCCGCACTTTTTTAAAAGTTCAGGATGGTTGCGATTATAATTGTAGTTTTTGCACCATACCAATGGCAAGAGGAAAAAGCAGAAGTGACCGTATTGAAAATGTAATGAAAGAGGTAGCAACTATTGCTGCGGGAGGAACTAAAGAGATTGTACTCACCGGCATTAACCTGGGCGATTTTGGAAAAGGCTTTACCGGAGGTAAAAAGCATGAAGAAAATTTCTATGATCTGGTTCAGGAACTGGAAAACAATACTTCAATACAACGATTTCGTATTTCCTCTATTGAACCAAACCTGCTGAGCAACGAGATGATTGAATTTGTATGTAACAGCAAAAAGTTCATGCCCCATTTCCACATACCATTGCAAAGTGGCTGCAATAAAACATTGTCGGATATGCGCGGCCGTTACAAACGTGAATTATACGCAGAGAAGGTAGCTCTAATAAAGACGATGATGCCGGATGCCTGCATTGGTGCTGATGTAATTGTGGGATTTCCCGGAGAAACCGATAGCGACTTTAATGAAAGTGCCCGTTTTATTGAACAATTGGATATTGCCTATTTACATGTGTTCACCTATTCTGAAAGAGATGGAACTCATGCGTTAGAAATCAAACCAGTTGTGCCGATTCATGTAAGAAATGACAGAAATAAAATACTCAGGAATTTAAGTTATGCCAGGATGCAGGCTTTTACAGAAAGGCATATCGGGCAAACCAGGAAAGTGTTGTTTGAAACGGCCAATAAAAATGGCATGCTGGAAGGCTATACAGATAATTATATAAAAATTGCCGTGCCTTATAAAGCTGAGTGGGAGAAAGAGATCGTAGATTGGGTTATTTAAGTATTTTTTTTCTGAAATATAAAAAAATCGCAGGCATCAGGAACCTTTGGAATATCTGAATTGATTTTCATCAGCGACCAATCTTGTTTATGCTTCGTTACCCAATCAGTAAATTTCCGGTGCATCACATGAACCCGGCGCTGGCCATCAATATCCCAGGCATATATGATAACATATTTTTCTGAGGCATCAAACAAATGCGACAGGTATGCTTCATATACTTTCTGCTCTATCAGGTGATAGGTAACATCCAGCGAAATTGTGAGGTCTGCTTTAAATAATCGCTGTTTGTCTTCAAACGCAAGCGAGTTATAGAGATAAAAGTTTTTCGTATTGTCTGCCTTAAATTTTTTCTGGCATTGAGTAATTGCAGAAACAGCTACATCAAGTCCGGTGTACGAAGGATATGTAGCCAGGGTAAGTTGATTTCCATCACCACAACCGAATTCGATTATAGATCTAATCTTATTCTCAGTAACAAACGCGTTTAGTACTGTAGCTTTATATTTTGCAAGTTGTTCATAAGATCCATGACCCGAGTTTCCTCCTTTGGAATAGCGCGACTCCCAGTACGCGGCGGATCCTTCAAAACTGTTGCCTCGTTTATATTTGGTCAGGCGCCGCACCAGATTCTTAAATACCTGGATCTTATCTTTATTCATGGTTTTGAGGTTACAGTTTTTAAGATGTGATGAAGGTCTTTAAAGATTATAATAACTATAACTGCATTAAAATTCATTCCATGTTTTGCCAGACAAATTTTTGTGAAAAGTGGCAATTGATTTGGGATGCGATAGCATGCCGAGATGCCTGGAATGGTGCATATCAGTTCCTACATAAGACACCAGGTCATTTGTAATCAAATATTTGGCAACCTTCATTGCTTCTTTTCCATAATAACCTGTAAGTGAAAGCAGGTTTAACTGCAACAGATATCCAAGATCGGCCAGGTGATGATACATTTTATTATTACCATAATAATAAGGATACCGTTCAGGATGAGCAAGAATAGGAATGTATCCTTCCATGATGATGGCAAACGACATTTTTCCCGGATCCTCCGGCTGCGATGCATAAGAAAATTCAGTTAGAATGATATTATCTTTTAGGGTTAGTAGTTTTGTCCCCGAGTTTAACAGTTCATAAAAATAACTGTCGAGCATATACTCTGCGGCCGCAGAAACCTGGAAATCTATTTTTTGTTTTTTTAGTTCGTCCTGCAACAATTTCAGGGCTGAGTTGATACTGTTCGCATCATTTCGATAAAGATCACCGATCACATGCGGAGTTGCAATTGAACGGTTTACACCAAGTTGCATTAGTCCTTTTATGAGTGCAATTGAACTTGCAACATCAGGAGAACCATCATCAATACCCGGAAGGATATGAGAATGCATATCGGTTTGAAATGGAAGATGCAAATGATCTTCAGCAACTGATTTTTTCTTTGTAAAAAAAGAGAACATTTTAATTTTTCTAAATGTTGAAGCCTTGAAAGTTTCTACAATTTATCCTAACTGCCTTTCAGTTTGATTGCTGTTGGAGTGAAGGAAGTAAGTTTAAACAATCACTATAAAGATCAAACATTTTATTTTTTATAATACTGGTGTACTTTGCTCAACGGTTTAAGAATAGAAACCAGGAATGCAAAAGGTATATTGTTTTTTTTCATTGCCAGATAATCCCGACGGTTAGCTCTGAAACGATGCCGAAAACTGGCATTACTTTGACCACCTCTCCTCATTTTAACGATCAGTTTCGGCAAATAATAAGAACTGATTTTGTACTTATACAGGTATCGTGCCATAAACTCATAGTCGGCGGCAGTGTAATAGTGACTTTCATAACCCCCATATTTTTTAAAAAGCTCCCGTTTAAAATAAAATGTAGGATGAGCCGGCATCCATCCAACTTTAAAGAGGCTTCTTTTATATTCTTTCCCCTTCCATATCCTATGTATTTTATTTGTATCTGTTGGATCTACGTATTCGAGATCGCCATAAATACTGTCTACTTTTTGTTCTTCAAAAGCCTTTACTACCCACCCGATCACTTCTTCTGAATCCAGCATATCATCACTGTTTAATATACCAATCACATCACCGGTGGCAAGCGCCATCCCTTTGTTGATGGCATCATACATTCCCTTATCTGTTTCTGAAATCCATTTGGAAATATGCGACTCATACTTTTTTATTATTGCAACTGTACCATCTTTCGACTTCCCATCAATTATAATATGTTCAATATTTTTGAACTTTTGGTTTATAACAGACACAATACAATCCTCAAGGTATTTTTCAGAATTATAAGTTGCCGTTATAAGCGTTACTTTCATTTTTTGCTTGTTATTTAGACCCTAATACTTTACAATAATAAAATTTTATTGCTAAATCAACCTGCAAAGTGAAATTATTTTCTGGTTATTAATATATTTTCTATTGCCAACATGTCCATTTGCGTGCGTGAATAACAAGCCAGTGCCTCCTCCGGTGTGTTTACGATAGGTTCATTTTCGTTGAAAGAAGTGTTTAACAGGATCGGCACGCCTGTTTTTTTGCGGAAAGTTTCAATTAACGCATAATACCTTGGTGAAATTTCTTTATCCACTGATTGCAGCCTGCCGGTTCCATCCACATGGGTAACTGCCGGAATAGAAGCACGTTTTTCCTGCTTTATTGGAAAAACTTTTTCCATAAATGGAACAGGTTCATCCAGTTCAAAATACTCACCCACATATTCTTTTAATATGGAAGGTGCAAAAGGACGAAAACTTTCCCTGCGCTTAATTTTAAGGTTTAGTATTTCTTTGGCATCGTTTCTTCTTGGATCGGCAATGATCGATCTTCCGCCCAATGCCCGTGGACCAAATTCTGCCCTGCCGCTCATCCAGCCAACCACACCACCATTTATCATGCAGTCTGTTACCGCCTCGTACATGGCTTCGTCTGATAATTGCGTATATGCGATACCTTTAGTATCCAACATCGCCTTGATTTCTTCGTTGCTAAAATGGCTTCCTGTATAGGCAGAATATATCGGTTCCTCTCTTTTTGCATTCAACAACTGGTGCTGTACATACAATGCAGCTCCCATTGAGATACCGGCATCATGCCCTGCGGAAGGAATATAAACATTTTTGAATCCTGTGTTTCGGGTGATTTTGCCATTGGCAACACTATTTTGCGCTACACCGCCGGCAATACAAACACTATCTAATCCAGTCTTCTTGTGCAGGTGATTTAAAATATGAAAAAGCGTGATTTCAGCCATGCGCTGCACCGAAGCAGCCAGGTCTTTATGATATTGACTAAGCGGCTCATCCTTTTTCCGGGGTTCTCCAAATTTCTCTATCATGTAAGGGCTGTACATTGGAGATACTACGGGAATATGGTCTTCCCCATAAGTAATAACGCCTGCTGTTCCTTTTCGGAAATATTTCAAATTCAATTTAAACAAACCGTTGTCCGTTAACAGCACTACATCCTTCAATTTGTCTGTGTATTTAGCTTCACCGTAAGGTGCCATGCCCATTACTTTATATTCGTCTCCGTAATGAGGGAACCCCAGTAACTGGGTGAATGCTGTATAAAATATTCCAAGAGAATGCGGAAAATCTATAGAATCAATAACTGATAAATTGTTGCCTTTACCTGTTGCAGTCATGGTAGTAGAAAAATCACCGGAACCATCAATGGATAAGCAGGCGGCTTCATTGAAAGGCGAAGCAAAAAAAGCTGATGCAAGGTGGCTCCTATGGTGTTCAACATTTTTTATCTTATCAATAAATAAAGACTCTGGCAATCCTGATATCTGCGACAATTCATTTTGAATTGATGCCACTTTCCTGCTGTTAGAAAGCCTGTCTTTTACCGCGCCGAAACTTCCTGAAGGATTAGCGGCCAGGTATAAAAACTTGTTTAATATTTTGGCTTTAGGATCTCTTCCGATTGCAAAATAGTCCACTTCTTCATACGAAACACCTGCTTCCTTTAAACAAAATTCAATGGCGAGCTTTGGAAATCCCGCCCAATGTTTCACCCTTGTAAATCTTTCTTCTTCGATGGCTGCGATCATTTTGCCATTTACAAATATAGCTGCGGATGAATCAGCATGATATGCATTAATTCCTATTATTGTCATGAACTTATTTGAATTACTCATTAAAAAAACACCAGGCAATAAGAATTACTCCTCTTTCAAAATTGGTTTCTGTTCTGCTGGCTTCTCTTGAATATCTGTATTATTTCTTTTCTCAAAAAGGTATATCAATATAAAAATCGTGATGTAAGCAACAATCGTAAACCATGTATGATGATCTATCCCAAGTGGCATGTCCCACTTTCTGTTTATGGCAACAAGCAGCAGGCTAACTCTTGATATATTAATCAGGTAAATAAGGATTAATCCAATTGCCACCCATATGGCTTTTTTCAACAAACTAGTTGTAGACGCCACAACAAATGCAATCCAAAAACTCATAACACCGTAGCCAACGCAATCGTAAGCAAGTATCACTCCGCGACCATTCGGAATACGCAACCTGAAGTCTAACGTACGGTAAGTATCAATCCCAAATAGAGACAATAAGATTTTACTGCCATCCAGTAAAAATGATCGCATCCAGGAAATATAATCGAGATGTTGTTGCACAAACGGGCTATAATAACTACCTGGCGCCGCCAATCCAATTACTACCAATGTGCCAAAATAAAGAAGAGAAAATATGAATAGAAATTTTATTAAAAAATAAATAAAACTTTTATTCGACAGGAAATTCATTACGTTTTTTTTATTAATTATAGGATTAGTTAGTTTGATTGCAAACGTGCTCTGGGCTTAATTTTTTCTGGTATTGAAACTTAATAATATTTTTTATATTTACTTTTTTGCTTGTCCAAAAAAATAACAAAAAAAGACCCCGACAAACGAAACAGCCCGTTTGTCGGTTACAGCTATGTGCATCGGTTGTACTACTGTAGCTTCAACTTCGGTAATTCTACTCTTAAATTCATTCATTACAATCATTTAGTAATTTCATAATATTGTTGGCAGTAGACTTGGACTTATTCTACCTAATCCTAATTAATTATTAAAGTGTTAGACCGTTCATCTCATTATCACAATCCAAATCCATACTATCTTTTTTTCAGGTCAATCTTACAAATATTGTAAAAAGAAACCAGCACTATTGCTCCGAATCAACGAATGCGTTGAAAGTTTAGCAGCCTTTCTCAGCTGAACAAGCTATGATAACTTTTCCTTACACCAGGAAGGTTAACACTTTTTTGGGCATATATAAAAGCTCCATTGCTCCACAAATTAAAATCATCCTGGCCCAAAGCGGCAAATATTTCTATCGTATGGGCTATTTCTCGTACATCAAGTGCTGTATTAATGCCTGCATGTGCTTCCTCCAGATTTTGCCAGGGCGTAAATTGACTTGTAATAACAGGTTTTCCCGCACTGAGTGATTCGTAAAAGGCATGGCCGAAATTTTCACTGTTGCTTGGGATAATAAAAACATGGCAGGCAGCCAATGCCAGGGGAACTTTTTGCGGCTGTACTTCACCGTGATATTGCACCTTAATATTTGCGGGTAGTGTAGCTATCTGCCGAAGGCAAATTTGCCAATAAGCCAAATCCTTCACAGGCCCATAAATATGATACTCAATGTTTGCTTTGCAAATTTCAAGCGCTTGCAGAACAAGCAGGTGATTCTTCATGGGGCTTATCAATGCCATGCTCATCAAAATGAGGCTGTTCGGGCTTTTTTTTGTTGCTGGTAATTTTCCAATAAACCTGGGAAAGTTATTTGCAATAAGAATACGAACGTTTTGGCCCATTGCTTCTTTAATATGAATTTCTTCCGTAGCATCAGTTGCATGAAAAGTTACTTTTTTTTGTAATCCTAATAATTTAAAGGTCTTCAAAAAAAGAACTTTTTTGAAAGATTTTTGCTCTAGCGCTCCCTTATGAAGCATCCCCCTTGCAGAAACAATCTTACTCCGGCATTTGCAAAATAATAACGGAACAATATTAAAATGCCAGGAGAACAAACCTATAATGAATAAGTGATCCGGCTGCACAACTTCTATCTGCCGCACCAATGTATCGCTCCTGTTTTTAGACTCCGCATACCATATTTTTGTAGAGCTATTGTAACTTATCCACTCGCCTTCTTTGATATTTTCAAGCGATATATTATTAAGGTCTTTATTACCACAGAAAATAAAAAACTCATATGCTCCGTTTAATCCATTTACCATATTAACAATGGACTGCACGGGTCCGCCTGCACGAAAAGCAGGGTAAAACCATGGTATTGTTATTAATATTTTTTTCAATTTTTGGTTGATAACAATAGAAAAAGATTGCCCGATCTATTTCCTCAGTTAAAAATCATTTTAAATGTTTATTGCCTTTACCTTTTAACCATCCGGAACAATAATATCAGGCTGATACTGATCAGGAAAATATTTCCGAACACCAGTGAGAAATTTGATTCCATGATCATTAAAGGGAATATTATAGACATATTTACAATCTGGTTATCGTAGGAAACTGCCCTGGAGTTGAAAAATTTATCCAGAAATATAAAGAAAAGGCCAAGAATGAACATCCCTATGTAAAATCCCCTTTCACCGAAATTCATGAATATTTCTGTCATAATCGGTGTATTAATAGAGGTTGCGTTATCCCGCTGCTTGATTACTTTGTACGTCTTCCCGAACTTCTGCCCCATGTTTTCCTCGGGCTTGTCGGGCCACAGTGCTCTCGGAATAAACTTGGTAAAAAGTGGCAAATAGCTAACCCCGTTCCAGTAAGGTACAGGATCAGGTGTTTTAGTAACAACCAGCGAAAGGGCCGCCATTGGATATGAAAATCGCCAAAGTGAATTATCCTTTCCTTCTTTGTCGTCATAATTCATTTTCTTCTCATTTTTTTCAATCAACTCGGCCATCAGTGCTACCTTCTCTTCATAGTTCAATTGCTTTTTCCCGAACCAGGCCATATTCCTGTAATCGCCTTTTACGGCTGAAAATTGTACATAGAAAATTGCAAATGGAATAATGAAGACGGCAAGAAGGTATTTCCGTGAACCTTCGAGAATAACAATAAGGGAAAGAAAAAGGAGCAGGATCGCCAGTTCGGCGATTAGCCCCGATGTTACCCTGTCAACTAATTCGAACCCCATTACGCCAATGAATATCAGTGTCTCCCACAAGTTTGCACGGCGTCTTAATAATTTAGTAACGGTAAACCCAATATATACATACAGGCTAAAGTTACCCAGGTGCTTAATGGCATTCAATTGAAAAACCTGGGCAAAAACATAGATCCCCAGCATTACGAATATCAGCGTGTTAAAGAAACCTGGATCCAGACTTTTAGGAATAGAACTATAAGGTTTGAGCCTCTGAAATGAATAAGAATAAAAGAAAAAATAGGTACAGTAAAATATCAATAACCCCCAGAAGCCAATTCTCATAGCATCAAGATTAAGTAATTCATTCATTTGAAAGCTATCAATCCTGATAAAATAAACAGGTAGGCCAAATGCTATCAATTGAAAAAATGCCACGAAAGCGATAAAAGGGAAGATCGTACGCTTGTAATTTCCACCAAAGTAAAGCACAGCAGGCAATGCATTTAACATGATATGCATCCTCCCCCAAAACAGGTACTCATCGCCGTTATTTTCCGGCGCTTTATGAAAGTAAACAAGATACACCAATAACAGGATGGTGCCGGCAATGATATATAATGCTGTATTTTTCAAACTTGCTTCAAAAAGGAATCAATACAATATCAGAGAAAAACCTTTCCTAATTCATCTAAAACATTTTCGCAAAAAAAAATATTTTTTTTTTCTATATGACTCTGTCTTTTGAGTGTTAGCGGAAGATTCAACTCCTGAAGTTTGGTAAAATCCAATGCGATCACTTTCGGATAACTGAGTGTGTTGATATAGGGAATGCTTCCTTTCATAACAGCAGGAAACCAAACATCAAGGCCACAGGCCAGGTATTCAAACAATTTATTGGGTGCATTGTAAACATAATTTAGAATATGCCCTGTGTATAACACAACGCCTACATCATAATGCTTTAAGATCTGCGGCAATTGGTTATAAGGAATTCCTTCTTTGAGTTGAATAAATTTGCAGTTGAGCGCAGACAAATAATCCCTGGCATTTTGCCTGGTATTATACGAATAAATATCCCATATTACTTTCCCATTTTGCTCCACCACCCATTCTGAAAACTCTTTTGTAAACATAGTATGCAGACTAAGCGCACCTACATACACGATCCGCACAGGTTCTTTTATAATGCTACGTGCAGGAGCAGCCCAGCTTTGTGGCGGATAATTAGGAAGTATCCTTTTAAAAGGTATTTCAACTGCTGCAATATCTTTTACAAACTGGTCCATCCGATAGATGTTTGTATGAGACAACCATGCTACCTGTGGATAGAGTCGCTTTTCGAGCCGGTGAAAATATTTCAGCAGCTTTGTTCCGTTTGTGTACTCTTCTACAGAGCTGTATTCGTGGTAGTGCACAAATATTGCTACGGACTTTCCGCGAATCTTTTTATACAAAATGGCCGGGAAAGAAGAAAGAGTTTCAAAATACAATACCCGTGATGGTTTTTTAAACAAAAGCCATAAAAAACTGCCCACATAAAAGAGGATAAAATTAAAGTATCGGCTAACTGCGTTCATGCCAGGCCCGGAGTTTGCCAAACGTATTATTCTGATTTGATCCGAAGCTGAAGTGAAATTTTTCTGCGATTTATTTATAGAACTGTTGGTTAAAACGAACAACTTCTTTCCCGAATGGGTTGCGGCATAATTTAAAAGATTTTGTACTGGCGGGTAAAGCTCTATAGGATTGAAATGTATGATGAAAATATTTTCCAATTTATTGAACGAACTTTATTTATCAAATACCCAAATATCTCCTTCGGAGAAAACCAACCGCATAGAGAATTTTTTTATGATCATTTCAGATAAATCTTTTTTATTATAGCTAGTACCTTTGTATTGTGTGTCGTGTAATTCAATGATCACTTGTCTGCAATTTTTTATGGCTTCACTATCTTCCTCATCAGAAAAAATAAGACTCTCAGCACCTTCAATATCACATACCAGCGCGTATTGTCCTAACCCATAACTGTGAAATAATTTACCAAGTGTTGTACTTTCCACTAAAACAGTTGTATTACTTTCGGCATCTGTTATTTTACTTCCAAGATTTTTATTGTCTATATCAAACTTTACTTTATCATCTGTATAACAAATAGCAGCATTAACGAACTCAATTTTATAAGCATTTAGATTAGCCGAATTTCTCAGGTTGTGGAGCAACCGAGGATTGGCTTCAACGGATATTATTTTATTTTTCCTTCCCGCAATCAGGCTGCCCAGGGCCATGCTCACCATTCCTATTGAAGATCCCAGTTCAATAATATCAAGTTCCTTGTTGAGGTATTTTTTTATTGCGCTGATCTCTTTGCGTTCATATACATTCCAGAATATCAGGGATTGAATAAATGGATGTTGGCCCGAAACATCTAAGATCCCGTAAGCTGTTTTTAAAATACCATCCCTTATAAAATGGCTGATAAAATACCGGTGAATTATTTTGCTTGTTAAAATATCCTGGATAAACATTGTTACAGGGTGCCGATTATTTGTGAATGATTGCTCCCGCCAATATTAAAATGTGTAAATGTTGTTTGCGGAGAACTGTATGTATCCATGCCACCGAGAAAAGAAGCCCAGGCAGAAAAGCTGCTGTTGCCACTGCCCAGCAATACCTTACTATTAGTCAATGTAAGCAGGTCTTCAATCGCATTATGTGATTGTAACAATGTTGTACCTGGTTCCTGTAATATGCTATGAAGTTCCTTAATGCCCCCATCTGAAACGATCAATGCAGGAAGGTCGCCTTCTTTTTTTCGTAATATCCTTAATGCCTTTATAAACCAATCTATTTCGGTTAGAAAATAACCTTGTTTTGAGGAGCCTGCCTTAATAAAATCTTTACCTGTACGGATGTTCAATCCGATGAAAGCAGATCCCGTATTTTTTCGCACAAACGCCAGGCTTTTAACTTTTGTAATAGCTTTCAAAGCCTGCTTTATGTGAGCCCGAAATGGATCAAGGTCTGAAAAATGGTGATTGCTGTTCCATTTAAACAGGATATTCGATCCCGGATTTTCGGCTGCAAAATTTTTCGCTTCAAAAATATCTGCACAGGCATGGAATGATTTGCTTTGCAGAAAAACGGATCTTATAAACGATATATCATTTTCACGTTTTTTGAAATTATCAAAAAGCCATATTTTATGCAAAGCTTTGCTATAATCGATTCCCCCTCTTGTAACGGCAGCACCTCTTGGCGAAAACCATATAGGATCAATCATTTTGTAATTGAACTGATCAGCCATTATTACCGCCCGTGCCCAGGGGAATAATTTGTTTCCAAGGCCTGCATTCCGGCAATATTCTCCTTTTACATACATCAGTTGCCTCGTAGCATGTCATTTAAATAAACAGCCACCTCATTCGCCCTGGCTTTGTAAGAATATCCATTCTGAAGACATCTTTGCCTTGCCTGTTTTCTTATGTTACCGGCATCATCATCATTGAGTGCCATTATTTTTTTAATTTCATCAATGCAGGAAGGCACATCGTGGTATATAAATATTTCCTCGCCTTTATTAAAATATGTCAGGTGATCAGGTGTGTCAGGTGCGAGTTGTATGCCGCCGATTGCGGGAATTTCGAAGCTTCGCATATTGTGTGAATCAGGATTATGAATGCGCATCAGATTTAGTTGAACCCTGTATTTCCTGAGTGCTTTCCATAACTCATCTTCAAAAACGGGCCCTTCATAATTGATATTAGGATGAAGGCTTCCCTTCTTCCAGTTCATACCGTATAGGTCCAGCAAAATACCGGCAGCAGCGAGTTCATTAAGGAAAGCAAGCCGGTGTATATCTGTATTCCCGATAAAACAGGCCTTCTTTATCTCAGGCAACTTTTCGCAAACTGCAAATAGCTGCTCAGATACATCGAACCCGAACGGCAACAGTTTTGATTTCACTTTGTACTCGGCTTCCATTTTTTTACAGATGCCTTTGTCGTAACTCATGAAAAGATCGAAAAGCGGGATTGATCTGCTGATGTTTTTATTCCCGCTTCCCCTGCCTGAAAAAACAAATGGATTATCGGGGTTGTAATTAGCCAGTTTAATGCCTTTGTTACGCATCCATTGCAAGGTAGATGGAAAAAGCTCCATTCCTTTAAAGACAAAAACAACATCTGGTTTAAATTTTTCAACTTCGGCTTTGAGAAGGCTGTTTACCTTTTTCAGTATGCCGCTAAATCCTGTCCTGTATAATATTTTATTAAGAAAGTTTTTTTGATAATAGGCCAGAAAAATATTTTGAGCGGCGAATAATTTTACCTCAGAAACGAGTTTGTTTTCTGCAAGGTATCTAACATAAGGTCGCTCTATTGCATACCTGCTATCCGCACCGGCTATAAGTACCCGCATCAGGAACGCTTTAAAATAGCGTAAACTTTTTGTTTAAAATATTTAAAAATAAATACCGGGGTTAACAAGGCTATAATTCCAACTATAAAATAGAGGCAGTAAATTTTAAAGCGGTTCCATAAAGTTAATAAATGGAAGTTTTTATTGCTGCCGGGATGAAGTCCTCTGAACATTCCCCAGGCTTCAGGGAAAGCGCCATTTTCTTTATAGTCTAATATCCAATGTGGAAACGTGATGGCATATATTCTTCTGAAAATATAGTAGGTACGTTGTTGTGACAATTCGCCGGCATCACGCAGGGCACTGATCAACACGTTCATTACAGAAGGAAGGCCACCATCTACTATTTTATAATCACGCCAGGTACGCGCAATGGTATCTTTGTAAGAATTAATGGAAGTATCATCAAGCTTAAGGTCTTTTATTACCAACGGTTCTTCTATGCAGAACAACACAGCGCCTTTACTGATCATGTAAACGCCCATATACATTTGTGCATAAATGCTGCCATCATATTGTGCGGTATTGTATTTAAGAAACGTTGATCTTTTATAGATAAGTCCACCAACAAAACTAAAGGAAGAATAATTTTTCAATGCTATCTCCGGACCTGCACCGATCACTTTATTTCCCCAGGCTCTTTTAACCAAGCCCCCACCCGTTCTTTCTTCTATCAGGTTGCAGAAACCTATATCCGGCAGGTTGTTTGAATGTAGGAAATCTACCAGAAATTGTACATGCCCAGGCTTATTTAAAGAATCATCGTTACCTATCACTAACGCATAATCGCCGGTAGCCATTTCGATGGATTTCCGGTAATTACGGTCGTAGCCAAGATTTTTTTTATTGCGGTCAAAAATAATAGGGAACTTATAATTTAATGAAAGTTCCTTGATCTGCTCTACCGTATTATCTGTAGAGCAATCATCGCTTATAATAATCTCAATATCCGTATAAGTTTGCTGCTCAATTGACCTGAGACTTTTCATCAGGTAATTGATGCGGTTATATTGTGGTATACAAATGGATATCTTCATTAATTAAAAACAGCTTTGTTATTTAATCCCAGCTTCAAAGTACCTTTGTACATTTCGATCATCTTAAGGGCAATTGAAAATCTGAAATTTAACAAGTGCTTTAAAATAGTTCTGTGAACTTTTTTTACAATTTTCTTTTTTACAATTTCTATATTCACTTCACTCATTGGAATAGCATTATTTTCATTAAAGATTGCTAATGAAAATAAAATATATTTGAAAGGGACTAAAGGGTCTGTCCGGTTATCATTGCTTTGCTGTTCATCATGCAGCCGATACCAGGCAATACCATGAGGCATTAATACTAATGAATATTTTTTTGCGAGAAGATGCCATAATTCTACATCTCCGAGGTGTTTTTTGCCAGTAAACCCGCCAACCTCTCTAAAAGCGGAGGTTTGAACAATGGACGACAAAGGAGCCCTGTTCAACAATCCACGCACAAAGTATTCCTGATGATAAGCTTGTTCACTGCTTAGCATAAAAGGGTAAGGACCATTTATATTTTGCTCAATAGAACACAATCCCCATGTTGCTTCAGGAAATTTTTCCATACAATTCACCAAAATCTCTAATCCCCAGGGATAAATATAATCATCAGCGTCTACGTACTTCAGATACTTTCCTTTGGCATAAGAAGCAGCCATATTCCTGTTAGGGTAATCTCCGAGGTTAGTTTCATTCTTGTATACTCTTATGCGACTGTCTTTTAAAGCATATTTGTTTGCGATATGCAGCGTATTGTCTTTGGATCCATCGTCCACAATGATCAATTCAAACAATTTGTACGATGATGCTAATACGCTTTCAATTGCAATCGCAATATATTTCTCGCGGTTAAAAGCCGTCATCAAAACACTCACTACCGGCGTAGAGTCATTCATTATTGCGCGAGTTTTTATGGCTACTGATGGCCTCTTTTATTATTGTTGACAAGGTTTCCGTTAGCAGTTTACGGTTGTACTTTTTGATAGCCGCTTTATCGGGTGAAAACTTAATAGTTCCTGAAAAGAAATTGTGAAGCGCAGTAACACTGCTTTCTATGTTATCAGGGTCACATAGCAGGGACATCCCCGTTTCTGTAAGAATATTTTTTTGGGCACCGTCGCAAACAAAAGCAAGAATCGGTCGTCCCAAGGTAAAATACTCAAAGGTTTTGCCAGCTATGCTGTAATCCTTTCCCCCGATTACCCTGGAAGAAGTGATGAGTAAGGCATCGCATTTTTTTTGAAAAGCTAAAGCTGAATCATGGTCCAGATAACCATGGTGGGTACACAAATCCTGAAGGCCAAAATCTGTAATTTGTGCTTCCAGCCATGCTGGTTTGTTACCTGCAAAGTGTATTTCAATTCGATCTTTCCAACCAGGTTCGTGCAGAAGCAATTGGCTGATCGTCTTTAAAAAAAAATATGGAGAGCGATATGACCAGTCTTCTTTTCGTGGCACGTAATTAAGCATCCGATGCAAAGGCTTTTTCCACCATGCTGTAAAAATCTGCTTTCTTGCTTCGGGGCTGTAGTAAAAAGATCCAACATAACCGATGCGAATTTTTCCCTGGTGCGGAATATCTTTAAGCTGATCCCATTCAAGCACGCCGTCGTAACCATTCGTTATTACAGAAAATTTATCAGCATTTACTGATGGATGTACACGAAGCATGTCAAGCCTTGTTTCGTTAGATGTACAAACCAGTTTTGTTGCATGATTTATAATTTCTCTTTCGTAGGAAAGCTTTTTAAGATAATGAAAATAAGTGCCATTTGGAGCTAAACACCACTGCGTCCACGCGTCTCTGAAATCAACGATCATAGGAAGGTTGTAACCTTTCATCATATCCAGCCATAAAGGCGCCATGGCAAATGGTGGAAGAGAAATATAAACTGCCTGCGGTTTGTATTCTTTTATGATTCGGGGAAGTTGTTCCTGCAAGGCGGGTTTCCAGGTATTTTTAAATACCTCGGTAACAGAAAAATAAATTCTTGCCCATTTCTGAAATTTATTGTGTGGCGCCGATTGAGTTTTACAATGAACCCGTTCAATAACAGTCCCGGGAGGAATGTCATTATCCATCGAATGATCATTTGCATGTCCTTTCATTACCAACGGCCCATCTTCTTCTTTAACTGTAATAACTATAGGATTAATCCCAAATGCCGAAAGATATTTTACAAATTTTAATGAGCGTTGAATACCTCCACCGTTAAGAGGGGGAAATTCAAAAGCTACAAAAAGAATATTAATCTTATTATCCAAACTTCATGCAATATTATTGTTTCACTATTGCCGGATTTCCATATACTTTACATGTATGCGGCACCGATAGACCCGTTATCACAGCCCCGGCACCTACTATTACTTGATTTCCAAGAGATGTACCTTTGAAAATAATGGCCCTTGTACCAATCCATACTTCATCGCCAATTAAAATTGGCGCTTTCTTTATCCCAAACTTAGTTTCTGCCAATTGTTTCACATCATTTGGAAAACCATCCGCAATTTCCTTACTTCGACCACTGGCTTCTACAGAATGTGTATTGCTGTCGAATATGATACATTCATAAGATATAAATACATTATTTCCGATGGAGATAGATTGTTCACACCGCACCTGTGTACCTCCATTTATAAAAACATTATTTCCGATATGAAAAGCACTGTCATTACAAACCACATATGCCCTGATATTCACATTGTATCCCAAATTTGCTTTAGAGTTTGTAAGAAAAAAACCGGATTTAAAGGAGGCTGCCCCTTTCAAAAGCAAATAATTTCCAGCAGAGAAATCAGTTTGTTCTGACATAGTAAACAATATATCGCTGATTTTACAATTTTCACCGATAACAGCTTTACTCTCTGTCAGCAATATCCGGGCCTGGCTTAATGTTGCGTCTTTTCCTATACGAAGCTCACTTTGCTGCAGATGGATTACTGATTTTTTAATTGACAATCCCTGACCCAATTCAAAATAGCTATCAGCGTCAAAAATAATAACACTAAAAAAATCGAAATACATTCTTCCCTGTATCACGAAATTTGGAGGCCTCAAAAATTTCACATAGTAATAAAGCCGAAACAGTATCCAATATTTGAGATATCGAATTTTTTTTTTCACTTGATAGATCTAAAAAAACATTATTTAATAATCAGCAGATAGTTGGTAGTCTTAAATATTTCAAGATCGCTGTTGTATGCATTCACGGGAACCAGCCCGCCTGATAAGACCTGGTAGAAATTATACTTTGAAGAGAGCATCTCCCAAAAATCATAAAAAAATACTCTTGCAGTAATATTTCCCGCTCCAAATTCAAACTGTATATGTCTAATTCTTTTTTGCTCAATGGTTGAAACTGCGCCAGACAATACTTTATACTCCCCGCCTTCAACATCAATCTTCATAAAGTCAATAATACCAACGCCATTTTTCTCCACGTATTGATCAAGCGTCATTGTTTCAACGGTTTCCTTATTAGCATCGTTGAATGGCCTTACCGATGTTTTCAGGTTTAGCAAAGAACCAAGGTCTGAGCCTTCTGAATCTGTATATAGATACTCATGTGAATTAGTATCACTTAATGCGAGCTGATTTACAACAAACTGGTGCTGCGGAAACCTGTCGGAATTAAATTGATCTTTAAGTGTGCCGGTATTGGAAGCCGATGGTTCAAAGATGTGTAGTTGAATTTTTTTTCCAGGAACGGCTTCCGATACCAGGTGCGATGAATACTGTCCTTTATTTGCGCCCACATCGAATATAATAATTTCAGGGCCTGGCGCAGTTTTCATGATCCTTTTAATAACATCGATCTCTCCGTCCGCTTCAATGGGATTGCCCTGAATTCTGCCCATACCCATTAAACTTATCTGGTGCAGGTATTTCCAGGCAGCATAATATTTAAACTTCTGCTTCGAATATCCGAACACGTTATTAATAATCTTTCCAAAAAAAAGTAGTAATGAATTCATTAATTTTAAAATTATCAATCAAAAAAATACCCTCCTACTTTGTGGCATGCATATCTATCCAAAAATTAAACCCACCAAATCTCTTCGACTTCTCAAATGTCGTCTTATAAAAATGATACACTTTCAAAACTTCTTCATAACTCATCCATTTCCCTGGAAGCGCCTCGCCAAATGGACCGGAACTACCTTCGGGGTGATCGTAATTAAATAGCTTTCTATATTGACCTTCGTAATACTGATCAACAAATTTACCGGTTAACTTCCGGGCTACCCGTACGAAAAAATTCATGGAGTGCTTAAAAGCATAATGCTGTTTGTACAATTTAAATTCCCTGAATATTGGTAACTCCAGCGGCAGAAACTTAAATTGATCAATGATCTTAAATTTCCTGTAACCGAGTTCATATAGTTTATGGATAAGTTCTTCATTGTTCACTTCAACTGAGATGTATAGCGGTTTCTCTTCGCATTTTAATAATGATATGAGGCAAAGGATATCATTCCCTTCAATATCAATTTTCATGTAGTATGGAACTCCCTGTTTGCTCATCACATGATCAAGCGAATCAGTTTTTACTTTAACGATATCATAACCACCACCGCCACGCTCTCCGATCTCCTTATCAAAGGAATTCCAAACAGAATTTACTTTGTTGAGGTAAAAGTCCATATTGCTTTCTTCTGCACTTATTCCGAGGTTTAAAATAGTTAATTTGTTCTCCCGGATGGATTCTTTAAATCTGATCATTGCTTTTTGTACAAGATCAGGTGAAGCATCAATTGATACAACTTTATAACCCAATGAAAGATAATAAGCCGTATCATCTCCATTGTGCATACCTATATCATAAATTAATTGTTGGTTCATTGTATTACTTTATGCTGCTTCCGAAATGAAATATTAAGATTTGAATTTTTTCCGAACAATTCGTACAAATTTTGTCAGGGATGCTGCAATAAAAGGATGGTCGAGCCGTGCACCTACTTTTATTTTTCGAATCTTTTTTGCTTTATAAAATTCTTTGTAACGTTGAAATAACTCATGATAAGCAGATGCCGTTTTTTGTACATCAAAATATGCTATGATTTTGCTTCGGCAGTTCCTGCTTAGGCGATCCAATAGTACGCGGTCTTCATGTAATTTTTTTATGGCTTCTGCAAATCCGTTATTGTCGTTGATCGGGATACGAAACCCGATTTCATCATTTACAATATCTCTTATACCTCCTTCGAGGTCAGTAATTACTGGCACTAAACCCGTGCTCATAGTTTCTAATAAGGAAACCGGTGAGCCTTCAAATTTTGTTGGTAACACGAATACATCGTGGTTGGCACAAATCGAAAGCACTTCATCATTTGAAGAAGCTGTTACAAATTTCACTTTGTCTGATGGATTCCAGGCAGCTTTTAATTTCTCAAGTTCTGGCCCTCCTCCAATACATGTCCACTCAAAAGGTATATCCATTGCACGTAACATGTTATTGATTTCCGGCAGATCAAAGACGCCTTTAGAAGCAGCCATTCTGCCAAGGAACAATAACCTGATCGGATCATTTTCTTTACTGCCATCCCGGAAAATTGCGGGTATTTTAACGCCATGTGGCAAATAAAATATATTGTTTTTTCTTAGCGGGAATATATCCAACAGCTTTTTGTAGATAATAGAATTATGACAAATGAAAACATCTACCAGGTGGCCATACTTTTTTGCGAGATTAACATTATAATCATCATGTATCAGTTGATAAACAGTTTGACTCACTTTATAATGGTCCAGCATCGCCATTTCTATCTCATAATTCAAAACCAATGCAGCTTCAGTTGGCGGGAGTAATTTCTTTAATCGCTTCAAAACACTGTAGGTATTTTCCTGGGCACTGTAGTTAAAATAAAGTTGCTTATTTACCGGATAGTTAAGATCAGCCTTTGTCCATTGTGGATCTTCAACATCTATATGGATCACCCATTGTTCACAACTCTTATCGGGCTGGTTGGCCATAAGGTTAAAATTCAATGAGCTAACACCACCCATTTTATTGTCAACAAAGTAAATAACAGTCATTAGTTAAAGCGAAATTCCGCTATTATTTTTATTTGCTTTATTCTTGATTCAACAACCAATGTGATAATTTTTTTATACCGGCTTCAAGAGTTGTAGTCGCTTCAAAACCGAGGCTTTTTAACTCGGATACATCTGCCCGCCAATTAAGCGGGTCGCCTTGCCTAATGCGGTTATTAAATGTAAATTGTAGCCGGGGATCCAGCTCCCGGAATAACAATGCCACTACTTCTTTTATCGTTACTTCAACGCCAGAAGCCAGGTTATAAATTTCAGCTTTCATATTTCCATGCTGGAGAATAAAATCTATTGCCCTCATTACATCATCAATGTAAATAAAGTCACGGCTTTCTTTTCCTGTTCCCCAAAGTTCTATACTTGCGGCATTGCTTTGATATTTTTGAAAAATATCCCAGAACAGTTGTTTTTTAAGTCCTTCACCATATATTGAAAAAGGCCTTACAATAGCTACCGGCAAGTTGTATAAAGAATAGTGCTCTTTACATACCTGTTCTGCCATTAACTTATGCCATCCATAAGGCGACACTGGCATACAGGAATCTGTTTCTTTAACCGGAAGCGACAACGGGTTGCCATACACAGCAGCACTGGAAAGGTGCAGGTAACGGCAATTAGGATTATGCCTGCGTAGGTCATCCAGCAGTTTCATTGTAACAAATGTATTGGCATCAAAGTCATCTACCGGTTCAGATAAAGAATAGCTTACATTACCATTACCTGCGGCATTTACGCAATAGTTAAAAGTATTTTTAGAAAATAATTCACTCCATAAAAAATTCGCCTTTCTTACCTGGAAATAAGTATAATGACTACCAGGTATTTCTTTCAGATCGCAACCAAATACTTCATACCCCTTGTTGGTAAAATATTTTACCAGATGGCTTCCTATAAATCCCTCTGAACCTAGAATTAAAATCTTCATGGTTTGATCATTATACCCTGGCCGGTAGGCAATGCAAGTATCTGTACCTGATTTCTCCTGGCAAATTCATCAAAAGCGATTTTTTGATTGATGTGTTTGTCAAAGCCATAATCATCTAAAATTACTACAGCACCTGTAACCAATTTGGGCCAGAAGAACTCTGCCGCAGCTATTTCAGGAATACTACTATTCATATCAATAGATAAATAGGCTACTTTATCCTGATCAAATGCTTGCAGCGTATCAGGCACAGCGCCTTTAATTACCTTTACATTAAAATTCCGAAACGTTTCAACAACTGCATCATAAACATCTTTGTATTTACCAAAATAATCCCCAATACCTTTTTCTTTTTCATCCTCTGTAATCAAATCTTCCCTGAGGCCACTAAATGTATCAAAAAGATAAAAGCATTTATCGGTATTTTTAAAATCAATGTACTCAACTACCGCCCTCGCATAGGCGCCGGTATTTACACCACATTCCACAAAAGCGCCCTCCAGTTTTTTTACATGTTCGGCAAACCAGCAAACAATGTAAACGCGCCATTGTAATGTAAACCCTTCCCAGGGATTTGTTGCTAAGGCTGCAAGGTAAGCACGGTTAAAACGTTCTTCCTTTATGAAATCACAATTGATACTTGTGCACAGGCTGTCTGTATCGTATGTTATTGGACCAAGAAAATGAGTTGACAAAAGCCTGGAATTTTTCGTAAGTAAACGAAAATTTTTTCTTATCCAGGCTAACCTTTCTAACTGACGACTTAAAAACATCTTTGTTTGCAGATTATTGTTACTTCAAAGAAACTGAAGTAAATCTTTTAAATATTTTGTAACCCACTATTCTGAGTTACCTACTTTAATTATTAAGGCAATGGCTGGCTTTCAGGAACATTTTTGATGAACCTTGCAGGATTGCCTGCCACTATCGTACCAGGAGATACATCTCTGGTAACTACGCTACCGGCACCAACAATAGCCTTTTCACCAATAGTTACACCTTTAAGAATAATAACCTTAGCTCCAATCCAGGCGCCGTGCGATATTTTTATAGCCTTGCTTGGATGTTTACTCCAATCATGGTATCCACGCTTCCAATCTGCTGTATCTTTCTTACGAGTTTCAAAATCAAAGCTATGATTATCACTGTCCTGGATTAAACATTCTCCTGAGATCAGAACATCAGATTCGATGGTTATACTTTTTGTGCAAACAATTCGCGTTGCTCCTCCTATGAATACATTATCACCAATATTAACAATGGCTTCATTCGTTTCAAGCGAGATAGAAGAATTAATCAGGCAATCATTTCCAATATTCAAAATACTGTCTAAAGCTCTTCGGTTATCAACTGTTCCCTGAATTTCTGTTCGTTGGCCAACCGTAAAATTTTTCCCTGTTGGCACAGCCACAGCCTTTTGAAGGGAAGGAAAAAATATTTTCACTATCTTTTTAATCTTATTAAGCATTAACATAAATTATTTTACACAAATGAACCACTTTCCAACAGAGAGGCCTTCATCTTTCCAACCTGAATTTATAACGTAAACCTTACTAAAGTATTTAAGGTACCTCTCTGTCCACCATTCAATGGAATTATTATGAAAGCTTTGATTGGTTCTTAACCATCCTTCATTTTTATCTGAATAGGAAACAGGTATCATATGAAAAGCAGTATTCTTCGTAACTCTTCCACATTCCTTCAAAAAAAGATCAATTCCTTCTTCAGTAAAATGTTCGAGTGAACCAATTGAATAAGAGTAATCAAATTCTTTATCATGATAACTGGTTCCTGTTGCATCTTCTACCCTTAACCTTGCAGGATCTATTCCTTTATCAACAGCTTTTTTTATCAGAAAATCAGAGATGTCAAATCCATAAATCTCCAAATCCTTAAAACGGTTCATCGCAACAATATTAACGCCCGTTCCACAAGCGATATCCAATACTTTACCTTTACAATTTACAAGCAGGCATTCTATTTCATTCCATGTATGGTTTTTTCCCCAATTTTCAAGTTGATGCGCCATCTGGTCGGTCCAGTATATATCAAGTTCCTGATTGTCTGCATTCTCTGGCCTGTAAAATGGTTTTGATTTTTCAGTTTTTCTTATTTTGTTGTAAACCGAGATAAAAATCGGCGGACAAAATAACTTTAGTATTCTTTTCATGCCTCGTTTAATTTCCAATTGTTTTCAAATATAACACTACCATAATTTATTCCTTCAAATTCGGAGAGATGTGTGCCCGTATCTATAATTTTTACCTGGCAAATATTTTCAAGCACTTCATGAACGATGTTGTTCTCAAAAATAGCAAACCTGAAACTATAACTATTTGGCGCAATGATTGAAGGAGGAAAAGTGAACGTTAGCCCGATCATTCCGCTTTTTGCCGCCGCCTGGTTAATATCTATAATATTCGTTGCAATGTAGCCACCGTGAATATTTAGCAAGGTTATTCCAAATTTCAAATTGGGCGATTGTTTTCCGATAATTATTTTCGTACGCAAAACAATACTTTCGTTAAATCCAAATTCCTGAGATGCCTCATTATTTTTATTAAATGTCTCAGCTTCAGCCAGATAAATATCTTCCGGTTTTTTCGACTCCCAGGCTGGTAAATAAGCATTGCCGGTTCCTTCTGTATAATTGGTAAGATATTTTTCAATTATTGACTGCGTTTCTCCAATATCGGTAAGGTGACCATTTTTAAGCAACATTGTCTTATTGCACAATTTTGCAATAGTTCCAAGCTGATGACTTACAAACAATACTGTGCGACCTTCGTTTTTGCTAACGTCTTCCATTTTGCCGAGGCACTTTTTCTGAAATTGTGCATCTCCCACCGCGAGTACTTCATCAATTATCAAAATCTCGGGTTCCAGATGGGCGGCAACGGAAAAGGCTAAACGCACATACATCCCACTGCTATAACGTTTCACAGGCGTATCCAGAAACTTCTCTACTTCCGCAAAATTTACAATGGCATCGAAATGCTTCTTTATATCATTGCGGCTCATCCCTAATATCGCACCATTCAAATATATATTTTCACGGCCCGTAAGTTCAGGGTGAAATCCTGTTCCTACCTCAAGTAATGAAGCTAACCTGCCCTTAATTCGTATGGTACCTGTAGTTGGTTCAGTGATTCTTGATAATATTTTTAAGAGTGTACTTTTCCCTGCTCCATTTCTACCTATGATACCTACCCTTTCGCCCTGTTCAATTTCAAAATTGATATCTTTTAGCGCCCAAAATATTTCCTTAGATGTTCGATTAGCAGGTTTCATTTTGAGAGGAAATGAAAACAATGTCTTCGCTTTTCGACTGATCACGTCACGCAGTGCTGTATAACTCTCCTTGCCTTCATGAGAAAGGATGAATTGTTTTGATAGATTATTTACCTGTATTATCGTTGACAATGAGTTTGATTGATTTTTAAAATCTGCATCTAAATGTTATCAGCAAATGAACGCTCCATTTTTCTAAAATAAAAAATACCAATGATGAGAAACAGAATTGTTATCACAAGCGATCCAATAAAGGACCGCCAGTTTATTGGATCACCTAAAAGACACCAGCGAAAGCCGTCGATCACTCCTACCATAGGATTGAGAGAAAAAAGAAACCGGTACTTTTCGCTTATCACCGAACTGCTGAAACCTACCGGACTGATATATAAGCCAAACTGAACAATGAAGGGAATAATATATCTAAAGTCGCGGTATTTCACATTTACAGCCGTAAGGTACAGCCCGATGCCAAAGGCACAGGTAAAAGCCAGTAAAATAAACACCGGTAAAAAAATAATATGCCAGGAAGGTATAAACTGGTACCATACGCACATACATAAAAAAATGACGAACGATATTCCGAAATCCACGAGGCTCGTGATCACTGAACTGGCGGGGATAATCATACGCGGAAAATATACTTTAGTGATAAGGTTAGCATTGCCAATAAGGCTCGAACTTGATTCACTGAGTGCATTACTAAAAAATTGCCAGGGAAGCATACCGGCAAATACCATTAATGCATAAGGTGCTACACCCGGACTACCGAGTTTAGCTACGCGGCTGAATATGATCGTGAAAATAATGGTGGTCAGTAATGGCCTGATTACGCTCCAGGCAGCGCCGATCACTGTTTGCTTATAGCGTACTTTTATATCGCGCCAGCTAAGAATATAAAAAAGTTCGCGGTAACGCCAAAGATCTTTCCAATAATTTTTGGCTGCTCTACCCGGTGCAATGATGAGATCCCATACTTCTTCGTTTTTCAATTCACTGTTCATCTTTTCAATTGTAATAATGGAAACTTGAGTTGGTACTATTTAAACTGCCCTTAAGCTCCTGCTGATTGAATCTATATTTTAAAATAAGCTGAGTTTATTCATTAATTTATTGAATTGAACCGCTCGTTTCGTTGATGAGCCTTTCGATTTTCCTTTTATATTGGTCGTAACTAAACTGTTGCATCAATAACTCACGATTCGGAATAAACGCTTCTTTATTCTTTAATATATTCTCGATTGCATCCTCTATAGCTCTTACATTCAAAGGATCAACAAGGCTACCCAATTTTCCATCGCACAAGGCGTCTACCGATCCATCCTTATTTCCCGCAATTACCGGAACACCATAATACATGGCTTCAATAAAAACAATTCCAAATCCCTCTTTCATACTGGGCATCACATAGATGTCGGCCATGGAAAAATGATCTACCAGACTTTCTTCCGGTATAAAACCGGCGATGTGAACATTGCTTTTTAACGAGAGTTCGGCTATCATTTTGTCTAGATGGTCTTTTTCCTTTTTGTCATAACTACCGGCAAGTAAATAACGTATTTCCGGATATGTCTTCTTTAGATCAACCAAGGCATGTAACACTTGGTCATAACCTTTATACCGCTCCCGGGAGGAAACCCTCGTCAACGTAAAAATGACCTTATCTCCCGGTGCATAGCCATATTTTAAACGCAGGTTGTTATTCTTTATAATGTTATCACTTATAGGAAGAAATGGATCCAGGCTATTGTTGAGCACCGTACACTTCGCAGCCGGTATGTGGTGAAGCTCCTGTACTTTGGTAGATGTATATTTGCTCACAGAAACAATTTTATCACAACATTTCAGCATCATTTTTTGACGGCTGCGCAATGGCGTCCATACTTCAATTCCATGCGCAAACAGGATAACTTTTGTTGAAGGTGAGAGTAGTTTAATTAACCAGCCGGCAAGCAACAGGTTGATATGACTCAGGATAACCGTATTACTTTTTCTTCCCTTCCTCAACGCAGCATAAATAAATTTCATTTTTGCAGTTCCAAACCCACGAAATATTTCGGAAGGAAAATATTTGTTATCGTCGGCATCCTGCTGTTTATCGTACATAGAATAAACCTGGGACGTATAGCTTCCCGACAAGCTCATTTCATAAATTGATTTACCCGCTACACGGCATACTTTTTCTATGCCGCCTGTTGCGCCAAAAACTTTAAGGGTAAGAAAAAGAATGTTGTTTGCCAAACTAAATGAATGTAGGAGCTATCAGTTTATATTATTTTTACTTAAGATGATAAGAGACATCATATGTGACCAATGGAGTTCTCCTTTCAGGAATTTCCGATAACTTTCTTTTGACCTTTTATTGCTTCTTTGCATTAACTCCTTAACATAAGTGCTACTACTAAGCCATTTGGAAAAGGGTAAACTAAATCCCATTTTTGGCCTGTCCCAAATTTCCCTCGGCAATATTTCGCTAAATGAATTGATGAGCACCTGTTTGGTTAGCGGTCCTTCATATTTTGTTTCTGGCGTAATTTTACATGCCAGCCTTATTACATCATCATCCAGGAACGGCACCCTGATTTCAACACTATGTATCATACTCATTACGTCTGCATCACGTAACAACTGGTTTTGCATATACATATTAAATTCCATCCAGCCTGCTTGGTTACGGTTATCAATATTGCTGATATTATTAAATACCGGCTGCTCATTTAATATCTCCCAAACATCTCTCTCATATGTACCGAGGTGCCTGGCAATTTCTATCGGACTGAAATGACCACGTAAAAAAAGATAAATTCCTTTAATACCATCCATATTTAAATAGGTCATACGATTTAACCTTTTGAAACTGCTGCGTTTGCCCGCATTTAATAAAGCACGGGGCATTTCTTGCAACATTCTGGAGGCAGTGATGCGATTAAATGATGGATATCCGCCAAAAAGTTCGTCGCCACCAATGCCAGATAATACAGCTTTGAGGCCTAACGAAGCCGCATGTTTACTAATGAACCAGGTATTGATGCCGTCACAGCTCGGCATATCCATACTATTAAGAATCTGTTCAAGCGAAAGATGGAATTCTTCTTCCTTCAGCAAATATTCATGGTGATCACACTGTAATTTTTGTTTTATAATATCCTGGTATTTTTTTTCTGAATATTCTTTTTCTTCAAAATAAACAGACAAGGTGTTAAGGGAGGTATGTTTGTATTTAGCAGCAAGAGTGGCAATAATGCTAGAATCCAGGCCACCACTTAAAAAAACACCAATTGGAGCATCCGCCAATAGATGCCTTTGCACGGAATCATCAATACT
>CAZCAA010000026.1:31789-32988 GCA_964496585.1 uncultured Ferruginibacter sp. | reverse complement strand
AGGCTTATTGCAAGCCGAATGGGATACCACGCAGTTGAATGCCTGGTGGAAGGAAAACACAATGTATTTGTTGGAATAGTAAATAATAAAATGAGCTACACGCCATTGAACGAAGCTGTTAAAAAGAAACAACGTATTAATGATGAATGGATGAAGATCGTGAAGATACTGGCAACCTAAGTGGATATTCTGAACACTGTTCTGCTAGCAAACTATCAAAATAAATAAAGCAATTGCAATAATATGAGTAAACATATAAGTAAGTACCTGCACACACAAATGGATAAGAAAGCAGGTATTGCACATTCTCAAAAAAGAACAAAGATCGTGGCAACTGTTGGGCCGGCCTGCGATACGTACGAAGGTTTGCTGGAACTCGTAAAAGCTGGTGTAAATGTTTTCAGGTTAAATTTTTCTCATGGCAGTCATGAAGACAAAAAACAGGTGATTGAAAAGATCAGAAAAATCATAAAAACAGAACCTTATAATATTGCCATACTCGGTGATCTTCAGGGACCAAAACTGAGGGTTGGAGAATTGGAAAATGGAAGGATTGAATTAAAAGTTGGTGACCAGTTCATTTTCACAACAGAAAAAATGGTTGGCACAAAATCAATGATATATGTTTCCTATCCAAACCTTACCACTGATGTAAAACCGGGTGAAAGGATATTTCTGGACGATGGTAAGATGGAACTTAAAGTTGAGAAAATCCTGAATGCGAAAGAGATTTTGATGAGTGTTACTTTAGGTGGTGTACTACTGCCTAAAAAAGGTGTAAACCTTCCTGATAGTGAACTCACGATGCCTTCCCTCACGGAAAAAGATATAGCCGACCTTGACTTTATTATCGAACAAAAAATAGATTGGGTAGCGCTTTCCTTCGTAAGAAAGGCTATTGATATTATTGATTTGAAAAAACGGATCAAAGTTAAAGACAGCAAGATAAAAGTTATAGCGAAAATTGAAATGCCGGAAGCATTGAAAAATCTCCGGGACATCATTGTAGAAAGTGATGCTGTAATGGTTGCACGCGGCGATCTTGGTGTGGAAATTCCTATCGAACAGGTTCCTGTAATTCAGAAAGATATTATTCGCAAATGTATGCACAGAGCGAAACCGGTGATTGTGGCTACACAGATGATGGAAAGTATGATAGACCGCACAAAGCCAAACCGAAGCGAAGTGAGCGACGTTGC
>CAZCAA010000026.1:0-31689 GCA_964496585.1 uncultured Ferruginibacter sp. | reverse complement strand
TATATTTTTAGTAAGGAAAAAACGCTTATCAGCCAGCTTAGCCTTAGTTGGGGAGTTAGAGCATTTTATTATGCGGAAGAAGAAAGCCTGGATGACATTATTCTTGACCAGATCAATATTTTAAAAGAAAGAGGATTTGTAAAAAGTGGCGATGTAGTGATCAATACCGGTAGCACACCAGTTGAACAACATTTACCTACAAACACTATAAAAATAACAATGGTTGAATAGGTTTGTAAGAGATCTATCCTTTAAATTATGTCAAAGATTGTGGGAGTGAAAATTAAGCTAATTTTTTTACCACAGAGTTTAAGAAGAGTTAAGGATAGAGTTTCTCAGAGTTTTACAACAGGTTACCTACTCTGTGAAAAAACTCCTTTTACTCTGTGGTTAAATTATGGCTTTTTACTCTCTATAAATTTTATCAGATTCCTCCTCGCCTGGTTCTTTATCTTGTTTTGAAAGAACCGGTTCCATCCCAACAACCATCCACTAAAACCCAACGCCTGCATACTCCATTTGTGCAAACTGAAGCCATCACTATGTTCTATGATCTTGCCATCTGCAACCCGCATATAAGCTTTTACTTTATTGATCACCCGTTTGCCGGTTTTTGAAAAC
Source organism: uncultured Ferruginibacter sp. (assembly GCA_964496585.1). GTDB lineage: Bacteria > Bacteroidota > Bacteroidia > Chitinophagales > Chitinophagaceae > Ferruginibacter. The sequence goes on along the minus strand of CAZCAA010000026.1, from coordinate 31,068 downwards.
GTATAACTAGCTACCCATTCACAGGTATAGTATTCTTCATCCAATTTGGTAATGTTTGAAAAAACTAACTCAAAATCTTTGGCATTTTTACAAAGCATCTCCCACATTGACCTTGCCATATCTCCTTCCAGTAAATTAAAAACAGGGTCAAAAAAAACAATATCCTCGCTATAACAACTATTCATGCCTTTATAATCCAGCTTTTGAAAGGCTGTATAGAAGTTGCTGATCAATTCCTCATATTTGTTCATTCAATTACTGGTTTAGTTTCGCTAAATTTAACCTCCTAAAATTATATATAATATGCAAAGATTATTAATATTTATACTGGTATTACAAACAAGTTTTAATGTATCTGCTCAAAATGCAGACAGTACCTGGTTTGTAAATAACTATACCAAGAAGGAGGTTTATATTCCTATGAGGGACGGTATCAAACTTTTCACCTCGTTTTATATCCCAAAAGACAAAACTGAAAAACACCCATTTATTATGATGCGCACACCTTATTCGTGCTGGCCTTATGGCGATGATAAATTTGTGCCGTTGTGGCGTCGTTATCAAATGGCGTACATTAAATCAAACTATATCCTGGTGGTACAGGATGTGAGAGGTCGTTATATGAGTGAAGGTAATTTTGAAGATGTGCGTCCCTTCATCAAAAATAAAAAAGGAAAAAAAGATATTGATGAAGCAAGCGATAGTTACGATGCTATTGACTGGATGGTAAAAAATATAGAAAACAACAATGGAAATGTTGGTGTATTTGGTACTTCTTATCCCGGTTTCTATTCTACAGAAGCTGCTATCAGCGGCCATCCGGCTTTAAAAGCTGTTAGTCCGCAGGCTCCCGTTACAGACTGGTTCATGGGCGATGATTTCCATCACAAAGGTGCTTTTTTTATGATGGATGGATTTTCATTTTATCCCACTTTTGGAAAACCACATCCGGCACCAACAAAAGATTATGGAGATGGATTTGATTCTCCTATAAAAGATAATTACAAATTTTTCCTGCAAGCAGGACCTGTAAAAAACCTGGCTAAGATGATCGGTGACAGCATTAAATTCTGGCATGAAATGTATAAACACCCAAACTATGATGACTGGTGGAAAGCCCGAAATGCAAGGGTTGGATTATACAATGTAAAACCTGCGATGCTATGGGTAGGTGGCTTATTTGATGCTGAAGATTGCTGGGGAGCGTGGAATAGTTATAAAGCATGTGAAACACAAAGCCCGCAAACTAATAGTAAGATTGTTATGGGCCCATGGTATCATGGACAGTGGAGCGGAGAAGGAAGTTACCTTGGTAACGCAAGGTTCGGTTCCAACACATCTAAATATTACCAGGAGAATATTGAGATTCCTTTTTTTAAATACTATCTGGAAAATAAAGGGAGCGTGCCGGATATTGCAGAAGCAACTATTTTTTTTACCGGGGCAAATGAATGGAAAAAATTTCCGGTTTGGCCACCCGCTGATGTTGAATACAAAGACCTGCTGATCACTAATAACAATGGCTTGAAGATGGCTGGCAGCAATACGACCAGCACTAACGCTGTTTCAGGTGCCAATAATTTTTACGAATATACCAGCGATCCCTCACACCCTGTTCCTTACACAGAAGATGTACACGATCAACGCACCCGAGAATACATGACAGACGACCAGCGCTTTGCATCCCGCAGGCCTGATGTACTGACGTTGCAAATGGATGAGTTAACGGAGGACGTAACCCTTGCCGGTCCGGTAATTGCAGACCTCGTGGCTTCCATTTCAACTACTGATGCTGATTTCGTGGTTAAATTAATAGATGTATTTCCGGATGACTTTAATTATCCAGACAACATGAAAGGTAACGGGAAAGATTATCCGATGGGTGGCTATCAGTTACTGGTAAGAGGAGAAATTATGAGGGGCAAATTCCGGAATAGTTTTGAAGTACCGGAACCTTTTGTACCAGGCAAGCCTGCAAACGTAAAATTTGAATTGCCAGATATTGCCCATACTTTTAAAAAAGGACATCGCATTATGATACAGATTCAAAGCAGCTGGTTTCCATTGGCAGATAGAAATCCTCAGAAGTTCACCAATATTTACGAAGCCAATGAAAGCGATTTTCAAAAATCAACTATCCATATTTATTTTGATCCCGCTAATCAATCAAAATTCATATTACCAATAACAAAAAAATAAATGAAAAAAATACTTCTATTACTGGCTATAGTCGGATGTGTAAACGCATCAGCTCAAACCGATAAGAATTTTGTTAAGGATAATTTCAATAAAATTGATACGGTAATAAAAATGAGAGATGGCAAGAAATTATACACTGTAATTTATTTGCCAAAAGATGCTGCTGAAAAATATCCATTTTTGCTGGAGAGAACACCTTACTCTGCCGGACCTTATGGAGATACCAACTATGCCAGGCGTGTAGGGCCCAACCCTACCCTGATGAAAGAAAAATATATTTTTGTATACCAGGATGTACGCGGCCGTTATATGAGTGAAGGCACTAACCTGGAAGTAACGCCTTATATTCCAAATAAAAAATCTTCAAAAGATGTAGATGAAAGCAGTGATACATTTGACACAATAGAATGGTTACTAAAAAATATTAAGAACAACAATGGCCGCGTTGGAATGTATGGTATTTCTTACCCCGGCTTTTATGCTACAGCGGCCTTGCCTGGCGCTCATCCGGCATTAAAAGCTGTTAGTCCGCAAGCCCCGGTTACAGACGAATTTATAGGCGATGACGCTAATCACAACGGTGCATTTTTCCTCCTCGATAATTTTAGTTTCATGAATTATTTTGGAAAAGAAACTAAAATCCCCGTGAAAGATTATGGCTCAACTGTTTTTAATTTATCAGAGAAAGACATGTATTCCTTTTTTCTAAAATTAGGCGCAATAAAAAACACCCAGGGAGAAAAATATTTCAATAACAGATCTACTATCTGGAACGAGTACCTGCAACACGATACTTACGATGATTATTGGCAGGCGAGAAACATCAGGAGACATCTAAACAAAATTTCCATACCAACATTAGTTGTGGGCGGTTGGTTTGATGCCGAAGATCTTTTTGGTGCTTTAAATACTTATAAAACCATTGAAAAAGGAAACAACCAGAACAATACCAGGCTGGTAATGGGCCCCTGGACACATGGTGCATGGGAAAGCAACGACTGGAATAAATTTGCTTCCTATGATTTTGGAAGCAATACAAGCAAAGTATTCCAGGATTCTATTGAGGCAACTTTCTTTAATTTTTACCTGAAAGACAAAGGGAAATTTGATATCGCGGAAGCTACCCTTTTTGAAACTGGTACCAATCAATGGAGATCTTTTTCCGTATGGCCACCACAAAATGTTAACAACACTGACTATTATTTCAATAATAAAGCTGGATTGTCAACACAAAAAGAAAAAGGTAATAACTTATTCGACGAATATCTTAGTGATCCGCAAAAACCTGTGCCTTATACGAATGGTATTTTTGGCTGGAGGAATAACGAATACATGGCCGAAGACCAACGTTTTGCGGCTATCCGGCCTGATGTACTGGTTTATGAAACAGCCATACTAAACGAAGATATTACGCTTGCAGGAAGCATATTGGCTGATCTGCAGGTAAGCATTACCGGTACTGATGCTGATTTTATTGTAAAATTGATAGATGTTCTGCCCGACAACGAACCAAATTTTAAAAATGCACCCAGAGGTTTTCAAATGGCAGGTTATCAAAGGCTGGTAAGGGCAGAAGTGATGCGTGGAAAATTTAGAAACAGCTATGAAAAACCAGAAGCCTTTGAATCCGGCAAGATCACTGAAGTGAAATTCGATCTTAATGATGTGTTGCATACATTTAAAAAAGGCCATCGAATTATGGTGCAGGTGCAGAGCAGTTGGTTTCCACTTGTAGACAGAAACCCACAAAAGATGATGCGGATACCGGAAGCCAATGATGCTGATTTTCAAAAGATCATGGTAAAAATTTACCACGATGATACTCATTCAAGCAAAATAGTATTACCTGTTTTAAGAAAATAATTGTTATTGTAAACCGTTGCAGTAAACACAAAATTGCCACAATGAAATTTATATTATTCACTACTTTTTTCTGTTGTTTTTATTTTAGCAATGCCCAACAGCCTTTCAATATTGTTCCGATGCCGGCTGAGATAAAAGCTATGGAGGGCCATTTTACCCTTAACAGGAAAACAACCATCGTTTTAGAGGGAAGTGGAATGGAAGAAACAGCCAATTTCTTGAATGATTATCTCGATGAATTCTATGGATTTAAGCTTGCAGTAACCAAAGACAAAAGCAAAAGCAATTCAATTGTGTTGAACTTTGAGCGATTAGATCATCCGATCACCGGAGCCTATACAATGAATATTAACAGTAACGAGGTTTATATTGCAGGAGACAATGAAGCAGGTGTATTTTATGGAATTCAAACGTTGATACAGCTTTTGCCAACAGAAAAAAAAAATGAGCTGAAGATTCAAAATGCTACTATCCATGATTACCCACGATTTGCTTACAGGGGCATGCACCTTGATGTTGCCAGGCATCTTTTTTCTGTAGCCTATATAAAGAAATACCTCGATTACATGGCCTTGCACAAGTTCAATAACTTTCACTGGCATCTTACTGATGACCAGGGCTGGCGACTGGAGATAAAGAATTATCCGTTACTAACGCAAGTGGGTAGTTGCAGAAATCAGACGCTTGCCGGTAGATATGGCAGCGACAAATATGACAATACTCCTTATTGCGGATTTTACACACAGGAGCAGGTGAAAGACATTGTTCAATATGCAGCAAAAAGATTCATTAACATTATTCCCGAAATAGATATGCCTGGCCATTGCCTGGCCGCACTTACCTCCTACCCTTACCTCGGTTGCACCAAGGGGCCGTACAAAGTGATGGAAACATGGGGTGTAGCACCCGATGTTCTTTGCGCAGGCAACGACAGCACTTATGAATTCATGAAAAATGTTTTAGAAGAAGTGATCAGTTTGTTTCCTTCTCAATACATTCATATTGGTGGCGATGAATGCCCCAAAGAAAGATGGAAAACCTGCCCCGTTTGCCAGATGAAGATCAAAACAGAAAAGATAAAAGATGAACACGGCCTGCAATCATACTTTATTGAAAAAATGGAAAAATTTGTGAACAGTAAAGGGAGAAAGATCATTGGTTGGGACGAGATTCTGGAAGGCGGCCTTGCTCCTAATGCAGCCGTAATGAGTTGGCGTGGCGAGGCTGGCGGTATAGCTGCTGCGAAACAAAAACATTATGTTGTAATGACCCCGGATAGCCCATTGTACCTTAATTTTTCTCAAACAAAAAACGAAGATTCTGTTACCCAGGGCGGTTATAACCCAATAGAAAATGTTTACAATTACGATCCGGTACCAAAGGAACTTACGGAACAACAGGCCAGTTTTATTCTGGGCGCACAGGGAAATGTTTGGTCTGAATATATCAACAATGAAAAAAAACTTGAATACCTCGTGTTCCCTCGTATTGCTGCATTGGCAGAAGTAGTTTGGTCACCGGCCAATAAGCGCAGCTGGACAGAATTTGAAAAGAGGTTACCGGCTATCCTTCAACGTTATGCCTTCCAACATATTAATTACAGCACGGCTTATTTCGATATTCAGCCCGTTGTAGTTGCTGCAGAAAATAACAAGGTTTCCTGGAAATTGGAAACAAAGAATTTACAAGGAAAGATTGTTTACGTTACTGATAGTAGTACGAAGTCTCTGAAACCTTACAATTCGCCAATTGTTATAAAGGAATCGGGTTTGTTGGGAGCTGCCTTTGCTGATAAGAACAATAACTTGATAAGTTCATGGATCTGGCAATCATTTAATTTTAACCTCGCCACAGGCAAAAAGATCAATCTGACCAGCGAGCCTAACAAAAGTTATTCTCTCGGTGGAGCTTTCGCCCTTGTAGACGGTGTTCAAAATGAAAAAGGCATGCTCCGTTCTGCACAATTCTTAGGCTTCAATGGAAAAGATCTTGAAGCGGTAATTGACCTTGGAACTACAATGGACGTGAAAGAAATCATCCTACATGCATTTGAACAAAAAGGAAGTTGGATCTACAAGCCGACATCAGTAAGTTTTTTTACCAGTATAGATGGAAAAACGTTTTCACCGATTAACAAAACAGTAAGTTTTAGTGGCATTAAAAATCTATTGTATAAAATAAACACAGTTATCAACACCCGATATATTAAAGTTGTTGCCATAAATAATGGACAAATTGCTGCTGGCGAACCAGGCGCAGGATTTAAGGCCTGGCTGTTTGTGGACGAAATTGAGGTGAATTAGTTTGATAAATATGTTGTTTTATTTATATTTAAAATTCAAAAATCGAAATCCGTATTCGTATTTTTTTAATTTATAAACATAATGTTGATGAAGTTTCAATTAAACAGTTAGATTATTGAAAAATTTCTTATCGACTTTTTCTACCGCATAAATTAGCTTTTCAAGAAATTAAATTTTCGCAATCTGCTCCAAAGAAATTTGTTCAACCTTAGTTGAAAATCAAGCTGGTTTATACTTTCCATTTTAGCTTCATCTTGTTAACATATTGGTAAATAAGCAATAAAATAAGTAACTTCAGTGCTCATTTTCACAGCAATCTCAACTAACAATCGCCAGCAATGAAACGAATTTTCCTGCTTACCGTATTTGTCGCACTTTTCTTCTCTTCTAAATCTCAAAATCTTTCATACACTTGTCCCAGAGATACCATCTTAGGATGTAATTCTACTTGCCTCACGCTAAAAGCTCAATTTCCTGATGTGCGTGGACTGGGCAATAATTATACTTTTCAGAATGCAACCTCAGTTTCTGTTTGCAGGCCTTATGATCCACCAGACGTGGTTGGCCCATCTACCAATTTATCAATTGATGACAGGTATTCTGATATTATCCCGATAACCTTTCCATTTCCATTTTATGGTACCACTTACAATGATCTTATTGTAAGTACCAACGGATACATTTCATTTGATGTTTCTTTGGCACTAGGTCCTGCTGACTGGATTTTAAACGGCAATGTTCCTAACAGTAATTATGATGGAGCATTGGTAATGAGCCCTTGGCATGATCTCGACCCCAGCCCAAGTACATCACCAAATCAACAGATAAAATATAATGTGGTTGGAACTGCTCCAACAAGAAAATGGGTATTAAGTTTCTACAGGGTTCCGTTATTTAGTGTGGCTTGTAATGATTCAATTTACAATACGCAACAAATTGTTTTACACGAATCTACTGGCGTAATTGAAGTATTCATAATTGACAAACAAATTTGCGCTACCTGGAACAGTGGACAAGCTATGGTTGGCTTACAGGATATTACTAAAACCAAGGGAATAGTTCCGCCGGGGCGAGGTGCAACAGATCCGCCCTGGGGATTTAGAGGCATGAACGAAGTATGGAGATTTATTCCAACCGGCGGTGCTCCTTTGTATAGAGGAGTGGAATTACTAGATGCAACAGGCGCTGTAGTAGCCACGGGAGATACAACCCGGGTAAATGCAAATACTTTTGAAACAAGTTTTCCTAATATTTGCCCTCCATCAGGAGCCTCATTTTACGTGGTTAAAACAACTTATGAAAAACTCAATGATCCTACTGCTACTATTTTTAGTTTAGATACAATCAATATTATTCGCCAGGCAGCCTTGCCAGTTACTGCAACGATGACTCCAACTACCTGCGGTGCTTCTACAGGTACTGTTACGGTAACAGCTGCAGGTACAGCACCGTATCAGTATTCCATTGATGGAGGAACCTTACAAAACTCTAATGTATTTACAAATGTTGGTGTTGGTATTCATACAATATATTGCATTGATAACACCGGATGCAATAATACCATTACCATTGATGTAACCAGCATCAGCTCGTTACCATCAACATTTATTTCCACAAATCCAAGTTGTGCAGGAGTTAATAACGGTACGATTACTGTTACACCAACTGCAGGAACCGGGCCTTATACTTATACAATTGATGGGGGCGTTACTACGCAGGCTACTGGTGTTTTTTCAAACTTAGGACCAGGTAGTTATAGCATTCAATTTACAGATATAAACCTTTGCACCGGAACAACAGTTTCTATACCACTTACTACAGGTGTAGGGTTAACAGCCACTGAATCACATACGGCAACTACCTGCGCGGGTGCGACTGATGGCACTATTACCATTACTCCAACGGTGCCGGGCACCTATACGTTTACGTTAAGTCCTGGTGCAATTACCAACAGTACCGGTATATTTACAGGTCTTGCTACAAACACTTATTCTGTAGCTTTTTCCAGCATCTCAACAGGATGCTCCGGAACAAAAACAGGAATTGTCATTTCACAAGGAACAACAATCCCAGCTACCTGGATACGCACCAATGAAACTTGTCCGAATGTACATGACGGTACAATACAAATTAATCCAACGGCAGCAGGTTCATATACGTACACGTTAACACCTGGTCCGGTAACTAATACAACAGGACTTTTCACCGGTTTATCAGCAGGAATATTTTTCAATGTTTCATTTACAAATCTTACTTCGGGATGTAGTGGTTCTATGACGAACCTTTTTGTTCAGGCTTCGAGTGCTGTAATTTCTGGTACGGCAGCGCATACTGATGCTACTTGCCCCGGTGTTAATGATGGCAGCATCACTATCACTCCTACTCCAGTAGGCACCTATACGTACACGTTAACTCCGGGTGGCACCGTAAATACAACCGGCATATTTACAGGTCTTGCACCAAATACTTATTCCGTTGCATTTCAAAATGCAGGAGGTTGCGGTACAACAGTGAATAATATAATAGTTGCCAGCATTTCCGGATCTACAACTTCTGCAACTCCTACAAATGCTACCTGCGTCGGAGTAAGTGATGGGATCATTACCGTACTACCACCTGCCAGCGGCGGTCCGTTTATTTATACTTTAAACCCGGGAAATATTGTTCAACCTAATAACCCTGTATTCACAGGTTTGGCGGCAGGTACTTACACCATCACTTATACGATTGCTGCAGGTTGCGGAGGCACCGTTACACCAAATACAGTTGTGGGTGCGGGTGCATCTCCTACTGCCACGGCACTTCCTGCAAATACAACCTGCCCAGGCGTTGATGATGGAACTATTACCATTACACCACCTGCAACAGGCGGGCCATTTACTTACACAGCCAACCCGGGAAATATTGTTCAAAATAATAATCCGGTTTTCGTTGGATTGCCGGCGGCAACCTACACCATTACATTTACCACTGCAGCTGGTTGCCTTGGTACAGTTACAACTACACCTACTGTTGGCATAGGGGCTGCTCCAACAACCACGGCTTCAGGAAGTGTTACCACTTGCCCGGGAGTTAATGATGGCACTGTAACAGTTGCGCCACCTGCAACTGGAGGCCCATTCACTTATACCCTTAATCCAGGATCGATAACAAACAGCACAGGAATTTTCACAGGCTTAGCGCCAAATTCTTACACAATAACTTTTACTACAGCAGCAGGTTGCATTGGAACTGTAACATCGAACCCTGTTGTAACTACGGGAGCTGCACCTACCACTACTGCTTCGGCAACGGCAACTACCTGCCCGGGAGTAAATGATGGCATCATAACTGTTATGCCTCCTGCTATTGGAGCACCGTTCGTTTACACACTAAACCCTGGAGCGATTACCAATAGTACTGGTATTTTTACAGGATTAGCACCCAATATTTATACGATTAGTTTCACTACTGCAGCAGGCTGCAGTGGCGTGGTAAATGGGAGTTTAAATTTAGTTGCAGGTGCGCCACTATCAGGCACGGCAACTCCTGTTAATCCGCCTTGCGCAAATATTAATGATGGAACAGTTACGATCGTACCTTCTCTTGCCGGCGTTTATACCTATGTACTCAATCCTGGTTTACCTACCCAACAAACACAGGCTAATAACCCGGTTTTCACGGGATTGGCTCCGGGTGCATACACTTATAGTTTTACTAATGCAAGTGGTTGTATTGGTAGTGGATCAGTAACGTTAACCACTAACAGCCCGATTACTACAACAGTTGGGTTTACCATACCACTTTGCAATGGAAATGCTGATGGTGTAATTATCCTGAATGCTTCTGGTGGCGTTGCACCTTATCAATATGCTATAAGTCCGTTCACCACTTATCAAACAGGTACATTTAATGGATTACCAGCAGGAACTTATACTTTCCGCATAAAAGACAATGTTGGTTGCACCAAAGATACCACTGTAACTTTATTGGAACCTACCTTACTAACAGCTTCGGCTAGCAGCACCCAAGGAACCTGTAATGGAAACGATGGTAGTATTCTTGTTGCCGGAAACGGTGGTACGCCAGCCTATGAATATTCAATTGATAATGGGGTAAGTTACCAGGCCTCTAATGCCTTTGTTGTTTCGGGAGGAACTTTCACTGATATTAAAGTGAAAGACAGTAAAGGCTGTGTGGCCAATACTTCTGTAGTAGTTACTTTGATTGACAATATGGTACTTGTACCATTAAATGATACTACAATTTGTGCAGAGCAAACGGTAATGTTGCTGCCAAATGTAAGCACAGAGGCTTCTTTGTTTGTATGGACTTCCATACCTGATTCCACCCTGGTGAACACATTAAATGATGATAGTATTAAAAACCCTATAGCAGCTCCTTTAGATACGACAACTTATGTGTTGCATGCTCAATGGGGTGTTTGTTTTAGAACAGATACCATTACCGTGAACCTGAAACACAAACCCATTCCATATGCCGGAAGGGATACTGCTGTGTGTTTTGACAATACAGTTTCGTTTTTGCATGGAAGTGCCAGCAATTTGTCGGGTACAGTAAATTACACCTGGAGCGACTCAACTAATCTGCAAACACCTCATGATGCCAACACAGTAGCTACGCCACCCGTTACAGAAACCTTTACGCTAACGGTAACGGATAACTACGGTTGTAATTTCAGTGTTACAGACGATATTAAAGTAACAGTACAACCTCCTGTTCCTGCGTTTGCAGGGAATGATACGATAGCGATCAATGGACAGGCACATGAACTATTGGGAAGTGGTGGCGTAGGTTATCTATGGTCGCCTTCTTATCCACTTAATTCAAGTACTGTTGCACATCCTTTGGCAACACTTACCAATGACCAGCAGTTTACAGTGATTGTTACCGACGTTGCAGGCTGTATTGGTTATGATACCGTTTTTGTTAAAGTATATCCTGGACCTTCATACCATGTGCCCAATGCTTTCTCTCCAAATGGAGATGGCTTGAATGACGTATTCCGGGTAGTACCGGCAGGTATTTCTTATACACAGTACTTCCGGATATTTAACAGATTCGGCGAACTCGTTTTTGAAACCAACCAATGGCTTAAAGGCTGGGACGGTACTTACAAAGGAAAAAAACAAGCGCTTGGAAATTATGTATGGATACTAAAAGGAGTTGACCGAAATGGCAAAACTTTGGAAATGAAAGGAACAGTGTTACTGATTCAGTAGGCTATAGAGGAACTGCTTTTAGCTTTAGTAATTTAAAAAATTGAAAAAAAAACTCCGGTAGTTCCGGAGTTTTTTTATGTCTTTTTGTAAAGGGAAAAAGTAATTCTTACCACAGAGGAAAAAGAGTAATGATCGAGTTTCACAGAGTTTTTTTAATCAGATTTGCCTACTCTGTGAAACTCTGTGACAATAACTCCTTTTCCTCTGTGGTTTAATTTAAAGCTGAAGTTTATATAAAGTCAATTGTTCAATTTATTTCCAAATTAAAAAGTACAATTCTTTAAATTACTCTCTTAATATATTGCTCCATCATCAATAGATCTACGATTACAAACGCAGCAACAGCCTCCAGCACTACGGGCACTCTTAAAGCGATGCAAAGGTCGTGGCGGCCCTTTACTGAAATATCATCTATTGAACTTGTTACAATATTCAATGATTGCTGAACAGCAGGTGTGGATGAAGTTGGTTTTACCACCACTCGGAAAACCAGATCATTTCCATTTGTAAGTCCACCCACAATACCTCCCGCATGATTGGTGAAATTTTTACCTGATATATTTTCAAGTGCATCATTGTGTTCACTCCCCATCATTCTTGCTGCAGCAAAGCCGGCTCCAAATTCAATTCCTTTTATTGCGGGAATTGCAAAAACTGCATGACTGATCATTGATTCTACAGAATCAAAAAATGGATCTCCTAATGCTACCGGTAAATTTGAAACAATACATTCTACGATTCCTCCTACACTGTCTTTTGCTGCAATGGCTTTTTCAATTCCTTTGTCGATATCAGTTTCACCTCCTATTTCAAGAATAGTTGCCTGGCAATTAATTTTTTTATTTTGCGCAATAGCCAATATTTTTTTTGCCACAACACCTGCAGCAACAAGGCATACTGTTAAACGCCCGCTAAAATGTCCTCCTCCCCTATAATCCTCATTCCCTCCATATTTTTTTGAGGCTACAAAATCTGCATGTCCGGGCCTGGGTATATCTCGTTGTTTTTCATAATCAGCCGATCTCGTATTGTTATTCTCAAAAAGTATCGCAAGCGGAGATCCGGTAGTTTTCCCATTAAATAAACCTGAGATAAATTTAGGCAGATCATCTTCCTTTCTTGGCGTAGTACCTTTTTGAATTCCGCCTTTTCTTCTCTCAATATCTTCTTTAAAATCTTCTTCGGATAATAATATTCCTGCCGGACAACCATCAATTATAATTCCCACTGATGGACCGTGAGATTCTCCAAAAATTTGAACGCGAAAATATTTCCCAAAACTATTCATGATGAAAATTTATTGTTCAGTTAATTTAATAGATACTGATAACGCTGTAAGATCCTGATAAAAATCGGGATAAGATTTGTTAACTGTTTCTGCATCTTCAATAACTACAGTACCATTGGCAGTTAAAGCTGCAATAGCGCAAGCCATCGCAATTCTATGATCGTGGTGAGAAGAAACAGTAGCTGCGTGCAAGCCTGTACCTCCGTTAATAAACATTTCGTCGTCCTTTAAATAAATATGTATTCCCATTTTCCCAAATACATCAATTAGTGATAAAGCCCGGTTACTTTCTTTTCCTGCAAGCCTCGATACACCACTGATAACTGATAGTCCGGGGCAATTTGCCGCCAAAACAACTAGCGGCGGAAAAAGATCCGGACAGTGTATTGCATCGAAGAAGAATGGCCTTAATTTATTTTCGTTACTTACCGAAATACATTCAACTCCAATTTCTATTTGAGCATTGGCAAGTTTCAAAGCCTGCATAATTTCTTTGTCTGCCTGCAATGAGTGGGGCAATAATCCTTTAACAGTTACACGTCCTGCAATAGTACCGGCAACCAACAGGAAAGCCGCACTACTCCAATCTCCCTCAGTAGTATAACAAATATTTTGAGGTACACTGGTTACAGGATTTACTTTAAAATGCGTAGAATGTTCATAGCTTACATTATAACCAAAATATTTCAACATTTGTAAACTAAGATCAATGTAAGGTTTACTCATTAAATCTCTAACGGTAATGGTTACTGTATGAGTAGCAGACTTTGCAAAAGCGAATAACAGACCTGTAAGATATTGTGAACTTTGGGAACCATCTATTTCAATAGAGGCAGGAACTAATGGTCCTTTGATTGTAACAGGCAGATATCCGTTTGACGTATTTATTTGAACAGCAAGCAAAGGAAAAATTTGTTTCAGCAAACTCATATTCCGTTTCATTAAACTACCACTTCCGGTAATTTCAATTTCGTTTTCAGATAAGGCTGCTATAGCTGCAAACATCCTGAAACTCAAACCACTTTCGCCACAATTAATAAGAGCAACAGGTTTTATTATTCCGGTACTTCTTACGATCAAATCGTTTCCACTATTAATTACCTCTGCACCCAAATCGCCTATAATTGAAATGGCAACCTTATCATCATCACTTTTACCGGGATTACGAATTACAGTTTCACCATTTATCATTAGTGCCAGCGCGCAGGCCCTTTGCATAGCACTTTTACTTGCCGGTGCTGTAATATAGCCGTTGATAACTGAAGGGCTGATGCTGGCGATCATTATAAGATCGTTTTTATTTGTTCTTCGATGAACTTCATGCTCACCGGTTTTGCTTCTGCTTCGCCTATCTTATTTAGCAATACAAAATGCATTTGATCATTAGCTCTTTTTTTATCAAGTTTTAGCACCTCAAATACCTTGCTATGGTCTGTTTCAATATCTACCGGTAAATGATATTTTGCTAATAGCTTAACCACCCGCTGGGCATCTTCAAAATGTAACTGATTAATTTTTTCTGAAAGATTACAGGCTGCAACAATACCAATACTTACTGCCTGGCCATGAGGAATTGAATGAAGGTTCTCGATGGCATGTCCAAAAGTATGTCCAAAATTTAATAGTTTTCTATCTGCTTTTTCAAATTCGTCGGTGGTTACAATTTCCATTTTAATGGCCACATTTTGTTCAATAATATCTGCCATTAAAGTTTTATCAGCTTGTATCTGATGTAAATCATAACGTTCCAGCGCACTAAAAAGCAGCGCATCTTTTATACAGGCATGTTTAATGATCTCTGCAAATCCATTCACCCATTCAATTACAGGCAGGGTTTCTAAAAAACTACTATCGAATAAAACAAATTCCGGCTGATAGATGGTACCCACCATATTTTTATACACACCTACATCAACGCCGTTCTTCCCACCAAGTGCTGCATCTACCATTCCCAGTATTGTAGTTGGAACTAGTCCAAGCTGCACACCTCTTTTGTAAATACTGGCAGTGTAACCGGCGATATCCGTAACAACACCACCACCAACTCCAATAATCCAGCTTTGTTTATCAGCTTCCAATTGCAATAATTGTTCGATGATTTTATCAACAGTTTGCTGGTTCTTATTATTTTCTCCCGGCTTAATGCAAATAACTTTATAGCCATCAAATTTTTGCCGATGCAGATTGTACACAACTTCATCCGTTATGATAAAACTATTTTGTTTATTGCAAAATCTATCAATGTCATTAAAAGCAGCATCAAAAAGGCAGTGCAACTGTTTTCCTGAAAAATTATATGTTAGAACTTTCATAATTTAAAAAGCTGATGCTTATTCATTCATTATTTTATTCTGGTGACTAATACTTTCAAGGTGAACAGCATCAAAATACCTGTTAATGAATTCCGGACTAAGCCCTAATTGTTCGCCCTTGCTAAACGCTCTTTCCAAAATATCATTCCAGCGGCGCGTTTGCAAAATAGTTATATTATTCTCTCTTTTGTGTAAACCAATTTTGTCTGCCAGTTTCATCCGTTGCCCAAGCAACTCTAATAATTCATCATCTACCTGGTTGATCTCTTCGCGAATTTGTGTAAGTGCTGAAATAAATTCCTGTTCATTGGTTATACCTGTGCGCCATATCAAGGCATTTAAAATTTCGTTTAGCCGTTCGGGTGTTACCTGTTGGCGGGCATCGCTCCAGGCGTTATCAGGATCAATATGACTTTCGATCATGATACCGCTAAAATCGAGGTCGATACTTTTTTGAGAAACCTGTTGTAATAATGTCCTATTCCCGGAAATATGGGAAGGATCACAAAGCAATAGCATGCCAGCATATCTCCTTTTCATTTCAATAGGGAGATGCCACATCGGCGCATTTCGGTATTCAGTATTACCATAAGTTGAGAACCCACGATGGATCATACCAACATTTTGTAACCCTACTTTCTGCATTCGCTCAATGGCACCGCTCCACAGCTCCAGATCAGGGTTTATTGGGTTTTTAACCAATACAGGAATATCAACTCCCTTTAAAGCATCGGCAACTTCCTGAACACTAAATGGATTTACAGTGGTTCGGGCGCCAATCCACAGCACATCAACATCGTGCTTTAAGGCCTCTTCTACATGTTTAGCTGTAGCAACTTCTACCGTTATGGGAAGGGCGGTGAGTTTTCTGGCGTTTGCCAGCCATGATAACCCAATGTTACCTACTCCTTCAAACATTCCAGGTTTTGTTCTTGGTTTCCAGATACCGGCGCGAAGTAAGTCAACTTTTCCGGTTGCGGCAAGGCGAACGGCAGTATCAATAACCTGTACTTCAGTTTCTGCACTGCATGGCCCACTGATGATCAACGGTCGTTTTCCCCATATTGTCTGAAGACTTTCTTTCATGTAGTTAAAAATTGCTGCTGTAAAATTAATTCTATGTGTTGATAAATGCTAATAGCTGTTTGCTATTCCGGATTTTATCAGTTAGGTAATACAGATTTGGGAATCAAAAGTTCTGATTACACATTTATCATTGGGATATTTCTTGTTATTTCTATCAATTGCTAAGTAATAATAATCCGAATTTTACGGCTACTAGTCAAATTTCAGGCAATTGCCTTAATTCTGTAATTGAACATCCGTCAAAATAGAATATTTCAACGTAGTTTAGAAAATAAAAATCCCGGTAAAAAACCGGGACAAATATTCAACAATTTATAATTCTTTAGTACCTTTTTTCTCAAACCAATTGAAGATTGAGTTTTAATAATAGCAAGTAAGTCTTAGGATTTAAATCATGAATAATCAATCACTTATGAATTTAAAATAAAAAAGCCATTCCGGAGAACCGAAATGGCTTATACGATTGCTTGCCTAATTTTTTTTGGTAAATGATCAGCAAGTATCATTAACCCGTAGAAATATTAATTATTTCTTGATAGTATCTGTAGTAACTGTAGTTTTTACAGTAGTATCAGTTACAACAGTAACAGTATCCATTTTTGGAGCTTCTGTTGGAGTAACTACAGTCGTTGTATCAGTAGTTGTAGTAGTTGTTTCTTCTTTTTTTGCATCATTACAAGCTGTGAATGAAGCAGCGATTAAAGCGATAGCTAAGAATTTTTTCATTTTGTTTGTTGTTGTTTAATTTTAAAATTATAATTTGAAGTTAATACCCGGAATAAAAAAAGGTAACCCGGTTTTTTTTATTTTTTTTATTTTTTCTTGGGTTACATATTGATAATCGCAGTATTAATACATAATAAGTGGACACAACATCACCGGAGAAAACTTTACTGGAAGGGCTGGCAAGGGAGGATAAGGGTGCAATTGAACGGATATATAAGGATAATTATAATATGATTCAATCCCTGATCCTTAATAATAGTGGCACCACCGATGATGCTGCTGATATTTTTCAGGAAGCGATGATTGTGTTGTTTGAAAAAGCTAAAAACCCAGATTTTGAGCTCAATTGCCACCTGAAAACCTATATATATTCAGTTTGCAGGCGGCTATGGCTTAAAAAGTTGCAACAATTGCAGCGTTTTTCGAGGCAAACAGACGATATGGAACAGGTTGTTCCGGTAGAGGAAGATCTTGAAATACATGAAAAACGACAGCAAGACTTTACGATCATGGAAAATGCCATGGCTAAAATTGGAGAGCCCTGCAAAAGTTTACTGGAAGCTTATTATATCCAGAAAAAGCAAATGCAACAAATAGCAACAGAATTTGGATACACCAATGCCGATAATGCAAAAACCCAGAAATATAAATGCTTAGTGAGATTGAAGAAACTTTTTTTTGCACAATACAAAAACGGGAAATGACATGGATGATATTTTATTGATAGACGCAGCTGAAAGATATGTAAAGGGAGATATGACTGCCGAGGAAAGGACTTATTTTGAAGAAATACGCAAAACAAATCCTGAACTTGACCAGTTAGTGGTTGAACATATTTTTTTCTTTAATGAAGTGAATAAATATGCAGAAAGAAAAAGCTTCAAACACACATTAAACGAAACAGTTACAAAACTTACCGACGAAGGATTTATTTCAAAAGCATCCTTAAAAGGAAAGGCGAAGATTGTATACCTGTGGAACCGCTCAAAACGAACCATTGCTGTAGCCGCTTCAATAGCAGGTATTGTTTCGATTTTTATTGCAGGCATTATTTCTACCGTTAGTAGCAGTAAAGCTCCTACAAAGCAATTGGTAGAAAAACTGGATGAGAAACTTGATAAGCAGGCTTATAAAACCCGTCAGATAGAAAAGGTTTTGAGTACCTTAACTGCTGCAAATATTACGGTACCTGTTGAAATTAAACCAAGGTTAGATGCCAAATTCAGGGCTACAGGTTTTCTGATAGATGCTACAAATAATTTCATTGTTACCAATGCTCACGTAATAAATGAAGCAAAGCATAAGTTGATCGTTGAAAATATTAAGGGAGAGCAATTTGTAGCCGAAGCAGTTTATGTGAACGAAAAAAATGATCTGGCTATATTAAAAGTTACAGATAAAGATTTCAGGAAACTTGCCCCGATGCCTTATAGCATTAAAAAAACCAACGCTGATTTGGGAGAACAGATTTTTATGTTGGGTTTTCCTAAACAGGAAATTGTTTATGGAGAAGGATATGTGAGTGCCCGCAACGGTTACCAAATGGATACAATTAATTGCCAGTTAAGTACTTCCGCCAATGAAGGAAACAGTGGGTCTCCGGTTATAAACAAGAATGGTGAACTGGTAGGAGTAATTACCAGTATGGAAACGAATGCCGATGGTGTAGTGTTTGCTATTAAATCATCTAATATTTACGAGGCGGTTGAAGAAGTAAAAAAGATAAAAGATCATGAAAAAATAAAGATCACTTCTACGCCTTCTTTAAAAGGCAGCGATAGGGTTAGCCAGATCAAGAAAGTGCAGGATTATGTTTTTATGATAAAGGGAAATTAATCAAAAATATTTAGCAATAAAAAAGCAGCCAGTTGGCTGCTTTTTTATTGGAGTAATATTATTAATTGCGTAAGAAATTAAATAGCGGGTTCTTGTTGCCATAGAGAAACAGGATATGTTTTATTACTGATCAGATCATCAATACTTTTTTTAACAGAAGGAGCATCTTCTTTATAAGTTACCCCAAACCATTGTGATGATGTAGGTATCACTTTAACACTATTTTGCTTGTCCTTTATAAAGTGATCCGCAATAATAGGAATAAAAAATTCCGCCTTAATATTTTGTGTATTGGCAGGCACAAAATCTTCAAATAAATCTTTGGCTAATTTAAATACAGATGGATGGAAGCACCAGAAGTTCATTGATACACTGGAATCAGCAGGCACTTCAAAACTTTTTTCTTCGTCTTCATAAATCACCTTACCTGCTTCGTTCTTATATATCTTAGTACGCTCGTTTATGGCAATCAGGTTATTACTGGCATCTACCTGGCAAACCCCACGACTTACGGTTCCGTGTTCACTTAATGTTTTATCAAGCTGATAACCTACAATAGCATAGGTATTTTCATTGCAGTTATTATTCAGGAAATCAGCAGCTTTTTTAAAAGCATCCTGCCCATAATAATCATCAGCATTTATCACAGCAAATGGTTCTTTCACTATTTCTGCTGCACAGAGAATTGCATGACCTGTTCCCCACGGTTTTGTGCGACCCTCTGGAATGCGATTGTTACCCAAAAAACTATCCATTTCCTGGTAAACATATTCCACCTCAATTTTACCATTTAGTTTTGCGCCAAAGTTTGCCTTGAAATTTTCTGCAAAATCTTTTCGTATTATAAAAACAACTTTTCCAAATCCTGCATTAATAGCATCATAAATGGAATAATCCATGATTGTTTCGCCGGAAGGACCAAAACCTTCTGTTTGTTTCATACTTCCGTAACGGCTGGCCATACCGGCTGCTAAAATTAAAAGTGTAGGTTGCATCATTATTTTATATGATATTTTAAATTTTCTTGTTCAACTTTACCATTGCAAAAATAACGATAAAGGCTTATTAAATGAAAATGCTTTTTGAACCAACTAATGTAGAAACAACTGAGATAATTTCAACGGAAACGATTGAAAGAAATATCAGGCTATTAGTGCTGAGGTTGGATAAAATTCATCCGGTTATTTCCGGAAATAAATTATTTAAACTACATTTTTTTTTAGAAGAAGCAATCAACCGCTCCATCAAAACAATTGTTACTTATGGAGGTGCGTATTCGAATCACTTGCATGCAACAGCCTATGCGTGTAAACTCGCCGGCTTAAATGCTATCGGAATTGTGAGGGGAGAACAGTCATCCAATCTATCTCCCACATTAGTATCCTGCATTGAAAATGGCATGCAATTAATATTTGTATCCAGGGAAAAATATGCCTTACAAAATACGGATAACCTTATTGCCGGAAGATTAACAGGCAATGGAGATTACTTAGTTATTCCTGAAGGCGGTTACGATCCAATTGGCGCTAAAGGTGCTTCCCTAATCATGACCCTCGCAAAACCATTAGGCTCAACCCATATTTGCTGCGCAGTTGGCACAACCACAACTGTAGCCGGACTGTTACAGGATTGCAGAGAAAATGAAACAATAATTGCAGTTCCGGTTTTGAAAAATATGCACGACATTAATGATAGAATAAATTTTCTAAATAAGGATACAACTATACGCACCCCAGTTGTATTTGATGGATTTCATTTTGGTGGATATGCTAAAAAAACTGATGACCTGATCTCATTTATGAATGATATATATATAAAATACCAACTGCCTACAGATTTTGTTTACACAGGAAAAATGATTTTCGCGATAATGGAAAAGATCAAAGCCGGCTATTTTAAAGAAGGAAATATTATAACATGCCTTCACACAGGCGGTTTACAGGGCAACGCTTCATTGAAGCCGGGAACTTTAGTTTTTTAATTACCTGCGCATCCAGTTATATTTGTACTTTAAATGTATTTTAAGCGTTCATTATTTATAATAGTGAGCATAATTAAAGATGAAGCACGCAAGAATTTTATTTATTTTTTCCTGTTTGTTATTTACGATCGAAAGTCAGGCGCAAAAAATATTGCCGGGAATCACTGTGAAGAATTTTGGAGGCAAAATAATTGTGAGCTGGCAAAATCAATTCAGCTCGCCTGTTTCCAATATTTTGGTACAGCGTTCCTATGATAGTTTAAAAAATTACTCAACCATAGGAACTGTTCTCAATCCTCAAAACAAGGAGAATGGTTATGCTGATGTAAATCCACCATACAATAAAATGTATTACCGTGTGTCGGTATATTTTGAAGGTGGTACATACGTGATAAGCGCACCAGAAAGGCCTGTTAAAGATATTCCTGTTACTGTTGCAACTGAAAACCCTCAACCAGGTAAACCCAGGGAAGATGATAACCGATATCCCTGGGAACTTAATAAACTGGATGATTCTATCGTTTTAATCGCACCGCCAAAAAAAGAAAATGAGATCACTTATCCAAGCGAACGAATTTATACTTCCCGCGAAAATAATATTGTGATTCATTTAAAAGATGCAGCCACAAAAAAATATACTGCTAAATTCTATAATGATAAAGACAGCCTCTTATTTGAGTTGACAAAATTATACGACGAGTATCTGATTTTGGAGAAAGTAAATTTTGTTCATGCCGGCTGGTTTCATTTTGAGATATTTGAGAATGGTAAATTAATAGAGAAAAACAAATTCCAGATATCCAGTAAAGAAGGGAAGGCGGGAAATAAATAAGAAGTATATTACCTTAAAGAAATGGAGTTCCCTTAGCTATTACAGAAATATAAAGCAGATTAAAATCTCTATAAAACGCCATCCCTAACTCACTTTCCCTTTGTGGTTGGGAAAATTTGATTCTCAGAATTTAGCGGTTATTTTATTTGCTGTTTGGAAATGTAATGTTGAGATTAAATTAAATTTATTTAATTCGGCTTCCACAAACTCTGCCTGACAATTTCAAAAAACTTTTATCTAAATTCATTTGCGTTTCCTCTGATAATCTTTGATGTTGTAATCAATTAAGTTATAGGTAATTTATGTAGAACGGCCTCCTCTTGTTTCAGCTGTACAACAAATACTTTTTCAAAATTCGACTTCAATATTTTTTTTACGTCTTCATAATTTACTTTTTCCCCCAGTTCTTTTTCAATGGAAGTGACCTGTTTATTCTGAATGCCGCAGGGAATAATATTATTAAAATAAGAAAGGTCAGTATTCACATTTAATGCAAAACCATGCATGGTTACCCATCTGCTGCACCTTACGCCAATGGCACAAATTTTTCTTTCTTTGCCTGGCATTCCGGGTTGTATCCAAACGCCTGTTTCACCGGCACTTCTTTCCCCTTTAATATTAAAATGATCCAACGTCATTATTACAGCTTCTTCCAGGTTGCGCAGGTATTTTCCAATGTCGGTGTAGAATTTTTCCAGGTCCAATATTGGATATCCCACAATTTGTTGCAGGCCATGGAACGTAATATCTCCACCCCGATTCGTTTTGTAAAAATCAATATCTCTTTCTTTGAGCTCATCGCTGCTAAGTAAAACATTGTCCATGCTACCACTCTTTCCAAGCGTGTACACTGCAGGATGCTCACAAAATAATAAGTAATGGGTAGTTGGTAGTGATAATGGATTGGGCTCGCCTTCCAATTTTCGGGCTGCTGCTTTAACAGCCACATTCTCCTGCAACAGTCTTTCCTGGTAATCCCAGGCAGTCTGGTAACCAATTATTTCCAAATCCTGAAATATCACCTGCTGCATATCCACTGCTTTGTTTTAATTTGCAAAGGTAAGCCCTAAGCTGTTAGCTAAAGAATAGTGAACGGAATTAGCGTTCTAAAGCAATCAAAAAAACAATGATCATACAGAAAGATACAGAGGAAGAAATTTCAGAATCAGAAGAGTTATATGAAAAATTTTCGATAATTGTTTCTAAAGGCCAGGTGTCGCTTAGAATAGATAAGTTTCTCATGACCAGGATAGAAGGTGCTACCAGGAATAAAATCCAGCAAGGCATTGAAAATGAAATGGTACTTGTGAATGACAAGCCTGTAAAAAGTAATTACAAGATCAGGGGCGGCGACAGGATCAATATTTACGATAGTAATTCACCTGAATCTTCAGAAATCATTCCTCAAAATATTCCGCTAAACATTGTGTATGAGGATAACGACCTCCTTATTATCAACAAGCCTGTGGGCATGGTGGTTCATCCCGGAAGCGGTAACCCGAACGGCACGTTGATCAATGCGATTGCCTATTATTTAAAGGAACATTGCCCGGAAATTGCAGAGGCCGATCTGCCTAGGTTTGGACTTGTGCACAGAATTGACAAAAATACCAGTGGCCTGATCGTGATGGCAAAAAATAATAAGGCTATGAGTGATTTGGCCAAACAGTTTTACAATCATACGGTACACCGCCGTTATGTAGCGTTGGTTTGGGGAGATTTTGTTGAGGAAGCAGGAACCGTAGTTGCCCATGTAGGCAGGCACCTGAGATTCCGAAAATTATTTACAGCCTATCCCGAAGGCGATCATGGCAAAGATGCAACCACCCACTATAAAGTGCTGGAAAGATTTAATTATGTAACCTTAGTAGAATGCAGACTTGAAACAGGTCGCACGCACCAGATAAGGGTTCACATGCAGTATATTGGTCATCCATTATTCAGTGATGAATTTTATGGAGGTGATAAAATCGTTAAAGGCACCGTTTACACAAAATACCGGCAGTTTGTTGAAAACTGTTTTGCCATCTGCCCAAGGCAGGCATTGCATGCAAGGGAACTTGGGTTTATTCATCCTACTACTAAAGAACAAATGCTTTTTAAGGCAGAACCGCCGGAAGACATGACTTTACTGATCGAAAAATGGAGAAGATACAACCAGTCTAAAAATATGGAAGAATAGTTTTTTACGTTTAACCACTAAAATAGATTAAACCAAAATCTGCACCCAACAATATTATTAAATTACAAATTGATTGTAATGATTGTATATGAGAGTAGTATTACCGAAGTTGAAACTACAGTAGTACAATAGATGCACATAGCTATAACCGACAATCGGGCTGTTATCGTTTGTCGAGGTCTTTTTTTGTTACTTTTTTGGGCAAGTGACACATCCCGAAGAAGGCGGGGCAAACAAGTAAATGTGAAAAAAATATAGAGTTTCAATAACAAACAAAATTAAGAATAGAGTACGTTTACAATCAAACTAACTGATTTTATAAATTTAAATATTGAAAATAACTTTTGATTTTATACTTCTTGGAAGTTTTATTTTTTTGATAACGTTCAATTGTATGCAAGACTTACCAACGCCAAACCCCGAACTACTTACCACGCTGACAACGATGGAAATGCCATTCGGTAAATACAAAGGCAGGTTGTTATACACGCTTCCTGTAAGTTATCTGGAATGGTTTTCACAAAAAGGTTTCCCTAAAAGCAAGCTAGGCTTATTGCTTGAAACCTTGTACGAAATAAAGCTCAATGGCCTGGAAGAAATTTTATATAACCTTAAAAAAGGGTGATCATTTTTCTTCTTCTTTACATTCCTTTAATTCCACTTCTTTAAGATCTGCTTCCATTTTTTCTTTCTTCATCCCTACCCTGATAAA
Organism: uncultured Ferruginibacter sp.; assembly: GCA_964496585.1. Classification (GTDB taxonomy): domain Bacteria; phylum Bacteroidota; class Bacteroidia; order Chitinophagales; family Chitinophagaceae; genus Ferruginibacter. Next base: position 6,526 of record CAZCAA010000026.1, on the reverse strand, counting down.
TCCAAAAATACTCATGTAAATATTGGCAATCCAAACCAATGAAAAACCGGCTATGAGATATCCTCTCCAATCTGTATAAAGTAATTGGTACTTTGTAATGAACAAAATGGCAATCGTTACATAATGGCTAAAACAATACTCGCACGTAAATAGGTAAAAAAATTTCCGTTGCATAACGGTAGAACATTCCTTAGATTTTTTTACACAAAAATCCCTGGGTTCTCTGAATACTTCCTCGTGTGTAACAGTCCAGGCAATACAGGCAATGGGGATTGCCAATATAAATAGATAAATAATCTGAAAATGAAGTTGCATAGAAAACAATTATATCAAAACTGATTCCAAAATCCGGCTACGGCCAGGTTATTCAAAATTAAATAACGTTGCAGTGAAAATCCCTCTTTCTCTTTTTTTAAAAATCGCTTTCCAATTACCATTGTACCTGATTAATGCAGGAACAGTTAGGTTGTTGAACCTGCTCATCTGTACTTCCATATTTACTTTAAAGTCATATACACCTGCGTTGTATCGTAAAACATAGTTCCTGGCCACTACTTCAAAGCTGCTATCGTTGAACCAGGTTGTCATCTCATCTACCACTACGTTATCTTCCATTCCCTCTTTTACTTTCTGTTTAAAAATATAGCAGCTTGTATTATTATAAAAATCCAGATCAATACTCATGTCATACCTATCGGCAATATCATCATCATAAATGGCTGTTTTATTACTCATAAATGGAAGTCCAGTTATTTTCTTACCAGGATTAAAAAAAAGCATTTTTAATTGTTCTTTGTGCTTTTCCATTCCAGACTTCCCTCCGGTTGAAAACTCCTTTCCAGATACAATATTATCTTCTCCGCATATTTTTCCTTTTGTAAAAAACAGTGAAGCGTATAATTGTGCTGTGTAATAATTGAATTGATGTTCACTATCGTAAATATCTCCGGTAGCAGTTTCGCTTAACACAGTCATAGAGCGGCAATCATTCTCCCGTATTTGTTTTGTCTTACTGTTTAAAGATGCCTGCAATTCACCCTTCTTATTAACCATTCTAATGTCGTTAATCGCAGTATAACCAAGGATATGCAGGTTTCTAAAGGCTTTGTAAAAACTACTATCGTTCTTCACTTTTTGAATAAAAGCAGGTACATTCAGTTTATTATCAACGATGACATTACTAAGCGTGATAACTTTTTTTCCAACAGTAACTATAGTATCATTTTTTTGCTGACAATAATTCTTTTGCCAAAGCAGCATAAAAAAAACAGGTATGAAAATATTTTTCATACCTGACAAGAATTGAAGGTCATATAAATCTGACTGATCATTTTTTATAAATTATGTGCAGAATAAACGGAAAATAAATTGCTACTATTTAGGAAACAACATTCTGTAATCAACATTTACTTTTCCCTTACTGATGTCATCCAGTTTCCGTTTTAGCAGCGTACGCTTAAGAGGTTTAATATGATCTATAAATAATTTACCATCAATATGATCATATTCATGTAAAATTACACGACCTGTAATTCCTATAAACGTTTTACTTTGTGGTGTAAAATTTTCATCCACATAATCTATGGTAACCGATTCACTGCGGTTAATATCTTCCCTGATTTTAGGTATGCTTAAACATCCTTCATTGTAAGTCCATTGCTTGCCATCCAACGCTTTTATATGTGCGTTGATGAAAACAGCTTTAAAGCCAGGTTCATCAGGATATTGCCCTTTTTCATCCTCTTCCTGGTTCTCGAATATCTGTGCACTGTCCATTACAAATAGGCGGATATCTTTATTGATTTGTGGTGCAGCAAGCCCAACGCCATTACTGTTGTACATTGTTTCCCACATATCGGCGATGAGCTTTTCCAGTCCTGGATAGTCTGGAGTAATATCTGTACTAACTTTTCTTAAGATGGGAGAACCATATGCTACTATCGGAAGAATCATGATCTATGCCTGCTATTAAGTTGGATAATTATTTGAATGCAAATATACTGTAAAATTAAAAACTAACAGACTGCAGGTATTCCTGTAGTATAATGGTGGCGGCTATTTCGTCGATTATTTTTTTATCACGTCGATCTTTCTTTTTCATTCCCATTTGCAACATGGCATCTTTGGCCATTTTAGAAGTGTACCTTTCATCCACTTCTTTTACAGGAATAGCAGGAAACTCCTTCTTTAATTTGATCACTGCCTGGCGGGCAGGTTCAGTGCCATGCGTATCTGATTCATCCCAGTTTTTTGGCATACCTATTACAATCAGCTCAACCTGCTCGTTCTGAAAATATTTTTTTAAAAAAGGGATCATCTCACTGGAAGCAATAGTGGTTAATCCTGTTGCAATTATCTGTAATGGATCTGTTACTGCAATGCCAGTTCTTTTTCCTCCATAATCTATTGCCATTATCCTTGCCATCTTCGCTGATTTAAATTACAGTTATTTTTTAATGAATAAGTCGAGTAAAACAAATGCTGCAAACACAACAGATGCGATGCCGTTAGCTGTCATAAATGCAATGTTCACCCTACGAAGATCATTTGGTTTTACAATTGAATGCTGATAAAAAAGCATTCCGCAAAATATGGCGATACCAAACCAATACAAGGTGCCAAAATTACCATAAAAGCCAGCAGCAATTACGCAAGCAGCTGATAAAATATGCAGCATTACAGAAACCTTCAAAGCCTTAGATTTACCCAACGAAGCAGGTATAGAATAAAGTTGATTATTCCTATCGAATTCTTCATCTTGCAACGCATAAATAATATCGAAACCACTTACCCAAAAAATAACGGCGAATGAAAACAATACAGGCAGAAGGGCAAACACCCCAGTTACAGCCAGGTAGGCGCCAATTGGGGCAAGACTAAGCCCTATGCCTAATACCAGGTGGCATAAAAACGTAAATCGTTTTGTATAGCTGTAAAACAGAATTACAAATAAGGCTAACGGTGACAGATAGAAGCAGATGCTGTTTATGAAATAAGTGCAGGCAATAAATGCCAGACAGCAAAAAATAACAAATACCAAAGCACTGTTGCTCTTAATGATACCAGCAGGTATTTCCCTTATAGCTGTTCGCGGATTTTGAGCATCAAATGCGCTGTCCAGATAACGGTTAAAAGCCATGGCAGCACTGCGAGCAAAGATCATACATAAAATTACGAGTAAAAACTTCGGCCCGTATTTTACATAAAATGGCGCACTAGCAACCGCTCCAAACTCTTCTGCCTTTACTAATCCCAAACAAAATCCTATCAATGCAAAAGGCATGGCAAAGATGGTATGCGAGAATTTAATTAGAGAAAGATATTTTTTAAAAGTACTCAAGGGGTTTTTTTAATGATTTATTATAAATGCCGGTTAATGAGGTCAAATCAAAATCTGGGTTGACCTCACCCCCAACCCCCCGTCCGACCAGTTATCCGGGCGGGCCTCTCCAAGGGAGAGGAGGCCTAGAATTCTCGATGAGAAAGGATTGTATGGAATATGCGAAATTATAGCCATGAAACAATAAGAAATTATAGTGTTCGATTTTCTCAACTTTTGAATTTTTAGTTTTGCCTTTTAACTTTGACTACCTCTCTTTCCTCCTCATTCTCGTTCTCACTATTTCCCATAAAACCACGCCGGCTGCAGTGGAAATATTTAAGGAGTGTTTCATTCCCAACTGAGGTATTTCTATACAACCATCGCACTGCAAAATTGTTTCCTGTTCTACTCCACTCACTTCATTTCCAAAGATCACAGCAATCTTTTCATTTTCATCAAAGGTTAATTTTTCCAGTGAAAAGCTGTTGGTTACCTGTTCAACTGCGTAGATGGTATAATTGATAGACCTGAGATGCTTGATGGCTTCAGAAGCATTTTCAAAATACTTCCACTCAACAGAATCCTCTGCTCCCAATGCTGTTTTTTTAATTTCTTTATGAGGAGGCTGCGCTGTATAACCAGTTATATAGATTCCATCTAACAGGAAGGCGTCGGCTGTTCTAAAAACACTGCCAACATTATAAGCACTGCGGATATTTTCCAGCACTGCTATCACGGGAGTTTTATCAGACCGTTTAAATTCCGATACCGTTTTGCGGTTAAGTTCATCCATGCTTAATTTTTGCATAAGGCAAAATTAAGATAACAACTCAAATATATTTGATCCGGTAACAAATCAGGCTGGCTCCTTTTCAAGTTTTGTACTATGTGAACCAGCTTTGGTTTCAGCATAATATTTGGCAGCCTGAACAAAACTCACAAACAATGGATGCGGGTTCTCAACTGTACTCTTTAATTCAGGGTGATATTGCACGCCTATAAAATATGGATGATTTTGAAGCTCTACGATTTCAACCAAACCAGTAGCGGGATTTTTACCGCTAGGCCTTAAGCCGGCATTGGTAAAATCATTTATATAGTTGTTATTAAACTCCCAGCGATGCCTGTGCCGCTCGCTGATCTCAGTCTGCTGGTAAATTTTATGCGCAAGACTCCCTTCTTCTATTTTACAAGGGTAAGCACCTAACCTCATGGTACCACCTTTTTTCTTTATCTTCTTCTGCTCTTCCATCAGGGCAATTACCGGATGAGGAGTTGCTGTATTCATCTCAGTAGAATTGGCATCTTTTAAGCCCAGAACATTTCTCGCAAACTCTATTACAGCCATCTGCATACCCAAGCAAATTCCAAAGAAAGGCAGACCTTTCTCCCTGGCATACTTTACAGCAGTAATTTTACCTTCCACACCTCTGGATCCAAAACCGGGTGCAACCAGCAATCCATCAAGGTCTTTTAATTTCTCATGAACATTTTCGTCCGTAATATATTCGCTGTGCACATTTACAATTTGAACCTTACATTGATTCAAAGCGCCGGCGTGAACAAATGCTTCCAGAATAGATTTATAAGCATCCTGCAATTCTATATATTTTCCAATTAAACCAATGGTAACGCGGCTTTTGGGATGATTCAACTTGTCAAGGAAACCACGCCATTTAGTTAATTCAGGCGCAGAGTAGCCATTTATCTGGAGTTTTTTAAGCACGATCAGATCAAGGCCTTCATGCAACATTTTCAACGGCACTTCATAAATAGTACCTGCATCTATCGCTTCAATTACAGCATTCGGTTTTACGTTGCAAAACAACGCGATCTTACGTTTAAGTTCATCAGACAAAGGATGCTCAGTGCGGCATACAATCACATTAGGATGAACGCCTTCCTGACTTAACAATCGCACACTGTGTTGAGTAGGTTTTGTTTTTAATTCCTTCGCAGCTTTTAAATAAGGGATCAATGTTAAATGCACTACCATACAATCTTCTTCAGGCATTTCCCATTGTAACTGGCGAACAGCTTCTACAAAAGGTAAACTTTCAATATCACCAACGGTTCCACCCAACTCTGTAATTACGATATCGTAATTTCCACCTTCACCCAACAACATCATTCTGCGTTTAATCTCATCAGTTATATGTGGAATCACCTGCACAGTTTTGCCCAGGTATTCACCTTCTCTTTCTTTATTAATTACGGTTTGATAAATGCGGCCCGTTGTTACATTATTTGCCTGTGAAGTTGGAATGTTCAGGAAACGCTCATAATGCCCAAGATCCAGATCAGTTTCTGCACCGTCATCGGTAACATAACATTCGCCATGCTCATAGGGATTAAGCGTACCGGGATCTACGTTAATATATGGATCAAACTTCTGGATGGTTACCTTCAGCCCCCTGCTTTGCAACAATTTCGCAAGCGATGCCGCAATAATTCCCTTTCCCAAAGAAGATGTAACACCACCGGTTACGAAAATATACTTCGCCATTGTTTAAATATTACGCTATTTAAAGTCAATACTTTTTTTTTGTAACAAGCTACAAACCATTACTCAACTGCATTGGCGTCGCACTCTTGTACAGCAAAACTTATATCAACACTAATAAAAAAAATATAAAATATGACCGGAGGAAAGAAATTGGAATATCCTAGAGGTCATGCAAAGATAACAGGATTTTTCGTGAGGAGAAAAATTACAAGTGATTTTTTAAAAAAAAAACATAAATCAACTAAAAAATACCCGCTTTCGGGCTTATTTTAACCTTTAACAATTTTATGATAACTCGTTGCAATCCCTTTTATAAGGGAGGAACTGAAGCCCTGGTGTTCCATTTCATTTAATCCTGCTATGGTGCATCCCTTCGGAGTAGTAACCTTGTCAATTTCCTGTTCAGGATGAGATCCTTTCTCCAATAACAATTCTGCCGCACCTTTTACGGTTTGGGCAGCAATAAGGCTGGCTGTTGCTGCATCAAAACCTATCTCAATGCCGCCTTGTATATTGGCTCGTATATAACGCATCGCGTAAGCCGTACCACATGCACCCAATACAGTGGCTGCATCCATCAACTTCTCATCTATCACAGCAACCCTGCCAAGCACGGAAAATAACTTATTGATAAAATTGACCTGTGTTGCTGCAGCATTGGAATAACTTATGCAGGTCATACTTTGCTGTATAGCAAT
>CAZCAA010000025.1:0-34379 GCA_964496585.1 uncultured Ferruginibacter sp. | reverse complement strand
TGCCAAGGTTTGTCATTCTGGGCGTAGTGTTTTTTGGATTTGTAAAAACGGCTCCGGTAACATAAACCGGCCATGGATAATAATATGGATTATAGTAATACCCACAACTATACCCAAATTTATAAGGGTCATAAAATGCATCATAATCATCGTTAAAATTGCGCCAGCGTCGGTCGTAAATGCCCATTACGATCTGCCTGTCTTCATAAGATCTTCTAACCGTCCTTACTTCTTCTTTCCTATCTTTTTCCACTTTTTCAGTAACAGCTCTTGTAGGAGAAAAATACAGGTCATCAGGCGTTTGGCCACTTTTGTAAGTAGTGCTGCAGCTGCTGAAAACTGCGGCAGATATAGCTAAAAGTAAAATTTTACGGTTCATGGCGCAACGTTTAAAAAAATTATAAGATGAAGTTACTACTTTTGTGCAGTTTCAGGGTAGCAAACAATGCACTAATTCTATGAATTCCTGCTATTGCAAATCTACTTTGGAAGACAGCAAAGGGCAGTGAAATGATGTTAAAGATGTGATAAATTCAACGTCATCTGAAATCGCAAATCATCTCCGAGATGGTATAACAATAAGTTTCTTTTTAAGTTTAAAAGCAAGTAATAAAATATAAAATGAGCAAAGAATTAACAACAAGGGCGGCAGATTATTCGCAATGGTACAACGACCTGGTGATAAAAGGTGGGCTGGCAGATTACTCCGCCGTTAGGGGATGTATGGTAATAAAACCTTACGGGTATGCGTTATGGGAAAACATGCGTGACCAGTTAGATAAAATGTTTAAAGATACAGGACATGTGAATGCCTATTTTCCGTTGTTTATTCCTAAAAGTTTATTTGAAGCTGAAGAAAAAAATGCAGAAGGTTTCGCTAAAGAATGTGCCATTGTAACGCACTATAGATTAAAGACAGACCCTAACAATAAAGGTAAATTAATAGTGGATCCCGAAGCAAAGCTGGAAGAAGAACTTATTGTTCGTCCTACAAGTGAAGCAATTATCTGGAACACCTATAAAAGTTGGATACAATCGTACCGCGATCTTCCAATACTTGTAAATCAATGGGCAAATGTGGTAAGATGGGAAATGCGAACAAGATTATTTTTGCGTACAGCCGAGTTTTTATGGCAGGAAGGTCATACAGCTCATGCAAGCAAACAGGAAGCCATAGCCGAAACAGAACAGATGCTAAATGTATATGCTGATTTTGTGGAGGAATATATGGCTGTACCTGTTATTAAAGGTATTAAAACGGCTAATGAGCGTTTTGCAGGTGCAGAGGAAACTTACTGCATAGAAGCGTTAATGCAGGATGGTAAAGCGTTGCAGGCCGGCACATCCCACTTTCTTGGTCAAAATTTTGCAAAAGCATTTGATGTGCAGTTTCTTACTAAGGAGAACAAACTGGAATATGTATGGGCAACCAGTTGGGGTGTATCTACCAGGCTAATAGGAGCGTTAATCATGGCGCACAGCGACGACCAAGGGTTGATAATGCCGCCAAAAATTGCGCCATTGCAGGTAGTGATCGTTCCAATTTATAAAGGAGAAGAAAGTAAACCTGTTATTGATGGAAAAGTGGAATTGCTGATTAAAGAATTAAAATCACTTGGCATCAGGGTAAAATATGACAATAGCGATCATGCCAGGCCAGGGTGGAAATTTGCTGAATATGAATTAAAAGGAGTGCCGGTGAGAGTAGCATTGGGACTTCGCGATATAGAAAATAATGTGGCAGAAGTGGCTAGAAGGGATAACAAGGAAAAGCAATCAATGAACCTTGATGGACTTGCTGATAATATCAAAGAACTGCTTGCACAAATACAGCAGAATATTTATGATAAAGCGCTGGCTTTCCGCAATGAAAATATCAGGGAAGCAAATAGTTGGGATGAGTTTGTAAAACTTTTAGATGAAAAAGCTGGCTTTATTTCAGCGCATTGGGATGGTACCGGAGAAACTGAGGAAAAGATTAAAGAGCAATCCAAAGCAACTATCAGGTGTATTCCGATGAATAATAAGTTGGAAAATGGTATTTGTGTATTTTCGGGAAAATCAAGTACACAAAGGGTTTTGTTTGCAAGAGCATATTAGAATTTAGTGTTGCTTTGAGTTAAATACCTGGAATTCATCTGGGTTAACCACTACATAAGGATTACTATAAAAATAGGCTGACGAAATAATTTTCAGCATTGGATTTTGCCACAGAGGAAAAGGAGTTTATAAAAACGAGTTTCACAGAGGGGATAAATTCTTACCAAATACTCTGTGAAACTCTTTTTTACTCATTAATGTCTGTGGTTAAAAAAAAGATGCACAAATTTTATAACTAAAAATCTATTCCCTTGTTGCCAGATAATTATAATCTTCTAAAAGTTTTTCTAAAAAGTCGTTCGGCGACAAACGTGATTCAATACCAAGTACTTGTTTAACTTTTGCTTCTACTCTAAAACTCATATCGTCATTATTTCTTTTCCTGGCCTGTGTTATCACTGTTTTAATTGTATTGATATCGTTATCGCTTAGCCGCATCACTTCAGGATAAGTTACGGTATAATTTTCGTTGTCTACATCCATAAAAACTGTGTCTTCAACACTCATCGCCGATTTACTTTCTACTATAACAGTTCCTGCTGCCAGGTCTCCTAACCTTTGTCTTTTACTCGTGACCAAAATGATCACTGCCACAACTATTCCCAAAAAACAGGTACGTAAAATATAAATGTACAATGCCTGTTCGGTAAACACCATATAACCAAAAAGGAAAGGCCATTCAAAAAATTTAGTAATCCATCTAATAAGATATTGACCAAAGGAGGGTTCGCCACCATCTATGCTTATTACGCGGATAGACATTAGTTTCTTCCCCAGAGTCTGGCCATTCATGTTAACTTCTGAAATCAGCGAATACAGGAGCATAGGTAGAGAAATAAGCAAAATATCAATACCGACATTGTCGAAATTGTCAATTAAAAAAACATCATATAATAAATATTTCATGGAAACCATGTATCCTACCAGAATGCTAAGGTCAATAAGGTAAGCGAGCAGCCTTTTATGAAATGCGGCTACTTCAAATTCCAACTCGATATTAAAAGCAGTATTTATCCTTATAATTGACATTCAATGCAATTTACAAAGAGCATTTCCTTTAAAAGCATATTTTTTTATTTATCAAAAATGAAGCAAATTGTATAGCAGAATTTAGTTTCAAAAGATCTTCAGGCAATGATATACTGTATATATGCACGGTAATTTTGATAGACTATCAATGCCAATTAATATTTCAGTAATGAAAAATACTTAGACTGTTACATGAGGGAAGCGATGTTTATAAAAAAGAATGCTGAAAAATGGAAGACCTATCAGCATAAGGAAACTAAAAATCCCGATGAAACAGCGGAACGGTTCATTACGCTCATTGATGATCTATCCTATGCAAAAACATTTTACCCAAAAAGCAGGGCTACCAGGTGGATCAATGGAATTGCAGCAACGATATATCAAAGTATTTATAAGAATAAGAAAGAAAAATACAGCCGCATATTCCAGTTCTGGAAATTTGAATTGCCACTTCTTTTTAAAAAGTACCAAAAGGTTTTTTTATTTACCACACTCGTATTTTTTCTTTTTGTTGCAGTAGGTTATTTGTCTTCAGTACAAAATCCGGCATTTGTACGCGGGATACTTGGAGATGAATATGTAAATAAAACCGAAGACAGGATTGCCAGCGGTGACCCGTTCGGAATATACAGCGAAGGGAATTCATTTAATATGTTTATTCTGATCGCTTTTAATAATATTAAGGTAGCTTTTATCACTTTTGTTGGGGGCTTTACCTTAGGTATTTATACCCTGAAAGCTATGTGGGACAACGGTATTATGTTGGGAAGTTTTCAACATCTCTTTTTTTCCAATAACCTTGGCTACCAGTCAATACTTGTTATCTGGATACATGGCACCATAGAAATTTCTTCTATCATAATTGCAGGCACAGCGGGCTTTGTAATGGGCAATAGTATTTTGTTTCCAGGAACATTTACAAGATTGATATCTTTTAAACGCGGCATTAAGGATGCTGCAAAAATACTGATAAGCCTATTGCCATTTTTTTTAACGGCAGCATTTCTTGAAAGTTACATTACCAGACTGATGAGTAGAACATATCAGGATAATGTAGATGGAGGGTTACCTGTATGGGCAAGCATTATTATACTACTGGCATCATTCAGTCTGATTATATGGTATTTTGTAGTACTACCGATAAGGCTTAACCGAAAAGGATATTTTATTAAAAAAAGTGGAATTGTAAGCCGGTTAAATGAGACAAATGTTTAAGCCAAACGCACCGATTCCTAATAGTATCCGAAATACTTGCCTGAGCAGGTGCGTGTACATATTTACTTTTTGCTTTATTACTTTTATACTTATCTTTTTTAATTCAAATAATTGTAGTGGCCAGGCAAAGGAATTTCAATATGCAGATTCTTCTATAATTGAAGAAGCAGAAGAATTTAAAACAATAATTGAAAAGCCAGCTGAAGAGATTACTGATACAACTATCCCTACCTACAGATTATCTATACCGGCAGATTCTGTAGCTGCCTGGAAAAATAGCAGGGAATATACCTATAACTATACAATTGATAGTTTATTGAAACAAAAAATTAATGAGAGGGAAGAATCGTTTCAACCGGTAAAACAATCTGATTCCAATTCGGTTGTGCAAGGGTTATTATCTTCCACGTTGCTAAAGATTATTTTTTGGTGCCTTGCGATTTTTGCAGTTATATTTCTTTTGTACAAATTATTTTATAGTAGAGCAAACCTGGGTAAAAGACAAGCTGGTAGTGCTGTTACCGAAGTTTTACCCGAGGACCTGCTAACCGGAGAAATGTCGGACTATAACACATTGATTCGTCAGTCATTTTTGCTGGAAGACTATCGAATGGCAGTGCGATATCTTTTTCTTCGTACACTATTTGTACTTAATGAAAAAGGTCACTTACAGTGGACTTCAGAAAAAACAAATTTTGAATACGTTCAGGAAATGCCCATCCAAAACAAAGGAGAATTTGCAACCCTTGTTTTAAACTACGAATATGTATGGTACGGGCATTTAAGGATAAGCCGTCAGCAATTTGAGCAAATAGAAAATTACTTTACAGCGTTTTCTAATAAAATATAGAGATTGAAAAAGTGCTTCATAATATTATTATTTTTAAGTTCATTGCTGTTAAATGGGTGCAGCAAAAAAGCTGTATTGCCCGACATGAGGGAATCTTATATTGAGAAAGATACAAAGCCTTTTGGAGGCAATATTGCGTTCAGAATTTTGCAAAATAGTTTTCCTGATAACTATATACAAGTAAGTAAAGCTTCTTTTTTAAATGGTATAGTGTCTCCCAGCGATAAAACTTCAATTTATTTTAGTATAAGCCGTCATTTCTTTACAAATGAAAGGGAAGTAAATGCCATCATGGATTACGTGTCAAAAGGAAATACTTTTTTCCTGGCGGCATCAGATATTGATAGTTTACTTCTACAGAGGCTTGCCTGTGATATCCAGAGACTGGAAGCGGAAACGCTGCTCGGTCCGGTATTTCAACAATCTTCGGTTAGTTTGGTTAATGAAATAAATCCTGCGAAAGATAGCTTTAGCTATTTTTTTATACCGTTTTCAAGTTCTATTTCAGATTTTGACGAAAGTTCCAGCCGTGCGGTAGGATATAACAGCTACGGCAAAACGAATTGTATTGTATATCATTCAGGTAAAGGAAAGTTGATCCTGCATTCTGACCCAAGGGCTTTCAGCAATTATTTTTTATTGACAGGCAATAACTACCAGTATTTGAAACTGATTTTGCAAATGGCTAACGGGAATCCCGAACATATTTACTGGAACGAGTATTATTCGAGGCAGAGTAATCGTAATGCGGGCAAACCTTTTTCTTCACTTTCTGAAATGATGAAGCACCGGGCTTTGGGAACAGCTTTTTTAATTATTCTTGCCTTGCTATTGTTGTTTGTTCTCTTTGGTATTAAACGGAAACAGCGTGTAATAAAAGTTATTGAGCCAAATGTAAATAGCTCTGTTGCTTTTACAGAAACTATTGCCAGGCTTTATCTTCAGGAGAAGAACAATAAGAACATTGCAGAAAAGATGATTAGTTATTTTAATGAATTTATCCGGTCAAATTATTTCCTATACTCAAATCCGGGCAGCGACGAATTTATAAAAACACTTAGCAGAAAGAGTGGCGTATCTTTAGATAAAACCATTTCACTTTACCGCGCCATACAGCATGCAGGCAAAGCAGATAGCCTGGACGATTATCAGTTGCTATCGCTAAATGAACAAATTCAGCAATTTTATAAAAAAAGAAAATAATGGAAAACAATCTTTTTGAGGAATCATCTGAGATACTGGAATTAAATGAAGCACTAAAAAGTATACGCGCTGAAATAGCAAAAGTAATTGTTGGGCAACATAAACTCGTAGAGCTATTGCTGATAGGCCTATTATGTGATGGACATATTTTGATTGAAGGAGTTCCTGGAGTTGCAAAAACACTGGTAGCTAAATTGATTGCAAAGATTATTGATGTTAAATTTTCGAGACTTCAGTTTACACCTGATATGATGCCAAGTGATGTGATTGGTACAGCCGTGTTTAATCCCAAAGAAGGAAGCTTCTCATTCAAGCCAGGACCGGTTTTCAGCAATATAGTTTTAATTGATGAGATCAACCGGGCACCAGCAAAAACCCAGGCAGCTTTGTTTGAGGTAATGGAAGAAAGGCAGGTTACCGTAGACGGATATACGCACTTTATGGATTATCCTTTTATAGTGCTGGCAACACAAAATCCTATAGAGCAGGAGGGAACCTACAGGTTACCTGAGGCACAACTGGATCGTTTTATTTTTAAAGTGGTCGTAGAATATCCAAGTCTGCAGGAAGAGATCATGATTCTGCAAATGCAACAGGGCAGAACCCAGTTTGAAATGTTGCAGGAAGTGAACACTATTCTCTCTCCACAAGCACTCAGGCATTTCAGGAAAGTTTTACAGCAGGTGAAAATTGAACAAAAGCTGATTGAATATATCGCATACGTAATCAATGAAACCAGAAATTCTCCATCATTATTCCTTGGTGCTTCACCCAGGGCTTCACTCGCTTTATTAAAAGCTTCAAAAGCTGCGGCTGCTGTTAAAGGCCGCAACTTTGTAATTCCGGAAGATATATTGGAAATGGCACCACACGTGCTTCGTCACAGGATTATGCTTACACCGGAAAAGGAAATGGAAGGAATTAGTCCGGATGAATTGATAGAGTCAATTTTAAAATCAGTAGAAGTACCAAGATAGCAGGCTTTCTCAGAAGGAATTAAATTAACAAGCAGTTTAATGTGTAAGTTTTGAACATTTTTAAAAAATATATAGCAGATCTTTTTTTGCCTGCAAGATTTTACTATCTGGCGTCTATAATTGCTGTTGGCTTTATTTTTTCATTTTTTTTTACAGCTTTCCTTCAGCCGCTTTTTGTAGCAGGCTGGGCGTTTTTATTGTTAGTTGTGATTGACTATGTTTTTTTATTTGTACTGTCAAAAGCTCCGTTGGCAGAGCGAATCATCAGCGAGCGGTTGAGTAATGGCGATGATAATATTGTAGCGCTTAGGATAACTAACCGTATGCGCTTTAGTGTAAAAATGGAAATTATTGATGAGTTGCCGGAACAGTTACAGGTGAGAGATTTTGTGATTAAAAAAGATTTTCTAACGGGGCAGGAAAAAAAAGTTGCCTATACCGTAAAGCCTGTTGAAAGAGGTGAATATAGTTTTGGTAACTTGATTTTGTTTGTTTCTTCCCGGCTGGGTTTGCTGCAAAGAAGATGTGAGATGGAACTTGAGCAGGTAGTGGCGGTTTACCCTTCATTTATGCATTTACGAAAGTACCAGCTGTTGGGTGAAGCAACTATCATGAACGGATTTGGAAATAAAAGGGTACGAAAGATTGGACAAAGTATGGAATTTGAGCAAATAAAAGATTACACAACAGGCGACGATATACGCAATATAAACTGGAAGGCTACTGCTAGAAAGGGTATGCTGATGGTAAATAATTATTCCGATGAAAAATCCCAGCAGGTATATTGTATAATAGATAAAGGGAGATTAATGAAGATGCCTTTTGGTGGACTTACCTTGCTTGACTATGCCATTAACAGTTCCCTTATCATGAGTAATGTTTGCCTGCAAAAGCACGACAAGATTGGGCTGGTTACTTTTGCCGAAGGAATAGGCAGTATTATAGCTGCAGATCGCAAACCAATTCAAAGGGAAAACATCTTGCAGGTTCTTTATAAGCAACAAACGGCTTACCTGGAAAGTGATTTCGAAATGCTGTACCTGCAGGTTAGAAGTAAAATAAAGCAACGCAGCCTGCTGATTCTGTACACAAATTTTGAATCGATGAATGGGTTGCACCGGCAAATTAATTATCTCCGCTCAATAGCCCGGCATCATTTGTTGCTCGTTGTATTTTTTGAAAATACCGGACTTAACAAGCTTGCTCATTCTGATGCCTTAAATATCGAAGACGTTTATATTAAAACAGTTGCCGATAAATTTATTTTTGAAAAGAAACTAATTGTAAAAGAGTTAATGAAATTTGGCATCCTTTCTATTCTTACGTCTCCTGAAAATTTAACTGTGAGCACAGTTAATAAATATCTCGAGTTGAAATCCAAACAGGCAATTTAAACAGTTGCTATCAAATCGTTACATTCGCAAAAAAAATAATTGGCAAAGAAAGGTTCATATTGGCGGAAACACCAGGAAAAGAATGGAGAAGAGCGGCCAGCAGACGCTGAGAAAGTGAAAGTATCACCCATCAGTGATCTTCAAAAACAAAGTTTTGAAGATGGAAGGCTTTTGCTTATTGATAAACCTCTGCACTGGACTTCTTTTGATATGGTTAGAAAGATCAGAAACCGTATTCGTATAAAAAAAGTTGGACATGCAGGAACACTTGACCCACTGGCAACAGGTTTATTGATCCTGTGTACCGGGAAATTTACTAAGAAGATCAATGAATATATGGCCCAGGAAAAAGAATACACAGGTTCTTTTACGCTGGGTGCTGTAACGCCAACTTATGATCTTGAGAGCGCCCCAGAACAGCATAAAGATTTTTCCCATATAACTGAGCAGATGGTATTGGATTTACTTCCTGATTTTGTGGGTGAAATACAGCAATTTCCACCCATTTATTCTGCAATAAAGAAAAAAGGAACGCCATTATATGAATTGGCAAGGAGAGGAGAAGACATAGAGTTACAAGCCCGCACTATTAACATTTATTCATTCGAATTTACAGAGATTGCATTGCCGGTACTTAGGTTTAAGATAGTATGTTCAACTGGTACGTATATCCGAAGTATTGCAAACGACATTGGCGCGGCCCTTGGTTGCGGTGCCTATCTCAGCGAATTGCGTAGGACCAGGATCGGTGATTTTAATGTGACAGATGCAATAACCATTGAACAATTTAATGATAGCAATGACGTGCCATCAATAATTAATCAGGAAGATATAATTGAGTAACAATTTCAACAGGTATATTTAAAAAGAATACCCAATACCGATTGTAAAGTTGAAATTTTCATACCTCCATTTACGGTATTGCGAATCAGTTCCTCTCGTAAATAATTTTTGAAGCAGGTCGTCGAAACCTACCGGCGGAGCTTTCCAGCCATCATTTATGTAATACAATTCCGGCCTTTTGAATCTGAATCCGAGGTCGAAACGTAGTACGAGGTAATTAAAATCGAGCCTGAATCCCGTGCCCGCAGCTACGCCCAGTTGTTTATAGATATTATTGAATTTAAACTGAGCACTGTCTATACTGCCATCTAGTTTTGTATTACGCAGGTTCCATACATTGCCGGCATCAACAAAAAGTGCTCCCCGAAGCGTAAGCGTGTTGGGTATAATTCGCGCAATATCGTACCTGTATTCAATATTATATTCCAGTTGCATATCACCGGTACGGTCGTTGAATATAGTTTTGTTTGAATTAAACGGCGTTAGGGGTTTACCACCTGGCCCAATTCCTCTAACTGGCCAGCCACGCATACTGTTGCTTCCTCCACCAAAGTACTGCTTAAAAAACGGAAGTGTTCTGTTTGTATCTGATCCCAGTAATGGCACACCAACGCCACCGAATACACGAAGTGCCAGCACTGTTTTTTTATAGGTAACAGTATATTTATATTCGGCATCCAGCTTGATATACCTTCTTTTATACTTATTCAAAACAGGAATTAGTCCCCAGGTTAAGCCAGACTCTTCCAGGTTGGCCCTGATACTTCTTTCTCTCATCGTACTGTTTGGATGAAAAGGATTGCGGTAAATTTTTGAAACACCTACGCCCATGCCTACCACGAAAGCGGTATTATAGGAATATTGAAGGAAGGGATTTTCCTTTAATATTGTTTTAAAACTATCTGTTTCGTTAAAAAGGTTGCTGAAACCTAAACTGAAAGGTCGCCAGGTAATATTCCATTTATATTTATTAACTCTGTTGTATCCGAAATTAATATTTACCGATTGAATATTAAAGAGGTTTAATCGATTGTTGTATGACAGATCGGTATTGACGAACGATTCCCCGATGGTGAGTTTTTTATTTTTCTTTTTATTAAAAAGATTTGCAAGTTGCGGGAAAATTAGCCGTGGTATTGCGATCGTATTTGTATAGCCAAGTTCATTTGAATTAATGAGCTGGCTGCTGGATCCGCGGCTGTTGTTATTCAGTTCTATACCAGCCCTTATATTATGACTCATGCGGATGCCTTCCTTCCAAACATTCCTGTTTACAAGCGAAAGGTTGCCGGATATCCCAAACAGATTTCCTGATACAATGTTAGATGTATTGCTCGATGCTGAATAGCTGGCTTCTAATGCTGCCTGGAAACCAAATTTCTTGTTTGGTGTCAACTCAATGATCACATCAATTTTTCCACTGTCTCCCGGGATTTCAAGTAGCTGTACATTGACACTTTGCCAAACCCCAACCTTCGATAAATTATTCAGCGTTGTAAAGTATTCCTGTTGGCGGTACAAAGTTCCCGGCCTCAATGTTATTGTCCTCAGCAGAAATCCCGTACGGAATAACCGTTCATGGTACATTTCTGTAAAGTTTCTGCTTTTCCGCCTGTTGATATTTAAGCTATCTCCTATATAATCATCCTGCCTGAAATCAGAAAGTACAAAAATACGGTTGATGTAAAACTGTTTGAGTTTAGATGAATCAGCAGGTGGAACAAGCACTACAGCCAGTTTGATATGCGGTGAATCCTGTTTAAGTTGAGCTTCTGCCAGCAGGCGCAACTGTTCAAAGGGGTCATCACTTACGGTTGTAAGCGCTTCTATGGTCGTGTCTCCTCTAACCCTCAATTCTGCTGCAGTAAATTTATAATAACCGTTATTTCTAAAACTATCAACCAGTCGGCTGATTTCTGAAAGCACATTTGTTTTCGTAATAGTAGTATTCATCTTCAAAAAAGACTCATCTCTCGAATTGAGCGCAATCTCCTGCAAACCCGGCTTTCTCAGAATATACCTGATCGTATCAATTTTTGTTGGTTCGCCGGCTTCAACGGTATAGGTTACATGCACCCGTCTTTTAGATTTACTCGTATCTGAAATGTAGCTGGCCTTTGCATCATAATATCCAATATGAAACATGCTGGCTTCCATATTTCTGGATGATAAACCTGAGTAACTAGTATCATACGCTGGTGGATTTATTATATAATGAAGAAAAAGGTATTTGTCCTTTGTCTTTAGTGTTGCACTGTCATCTAGTTGCCCATTTAGACGTTGTAAAACTGCCGACTTCTCTGTTTTTGTAAATTTTCCGCCTTTAAGTTCGATACTGTTTTTAAAAAGATAAGGCATGTTTTTGGGAGCTTTCCGCACAATTGGCCCAAAACAGGAAGAAAATAATACAACACAAAATAATAGAATACCGGTTTTAACCGGCAATTTTGTATCATTAAAAAAAATAGGCGACATAAATAATCTGACAATGTTTAGCAAATCCACCATCAAATATATTCAAAGTTTACAGCACAAAAAATTCAGGGATGAATACAATGTTTTTGTAGCGGAAGGTCCAAAGTTGGTAAAAGAACTATTACAGGCCAATATTTTTAAATGTGATGCCATATATGCGTTACAGGATTGGGTAGATCAATTGGACAGTAAGTTGGCAACTGCAATAATGAAAGAAGTAACGGTAATTAAAGATTTTGAACTGGAAAAGATCGCTTCTTTCAGTACAGCCAACAAAGTTGTAGCTGTTTTTGAAAAGAAATCAGGAAACGGTAATTTTTCTTTGAAAAATAATATTACCCTGGTGTTAGATGATATAAGAGATCCGGGAAACCTTGGTACAATCATTCGTACTGCAGATTGGTTTGGTATTGAACACATCGTTTGCTCTAACAATACGGTTGATATGTATAATTCTAAAGTTGTACAAAGTACGATGGCAAGTTTGGGGAACGTAAATATATACTATACAGATATTGTTAAATGGCTTCAGGAGGCAGCAACAGTTCAAAAGTTTGCCGCAACGCTAAATGGAATTCCTGTTCATCAGGTAAAGCATGTAAATGAGGCAATAGTGATCATTGGAAATGAGGCCAACGGCATTAGTGAAGCGGTGATGCAACTTGCAGATGAGAAAATAACAATTCCTAAAGTAGGTTGGGCAGAATCATTAAATGCATCTGTAGCAACCGGCATAATATTATATTCTTTCAAAACAAAGGCTGAATAAATGTTATCTGACGATTTTATCTGAATTGTATAGCTTTTACCGGGTTTACTTTTCTAATTAGCATCGTAGGTATGATCAGGGTTGAGAAGCAAACAAGTAATGTAACCAGGTCCACCAGCAAAACCTGCCACCATATTATTTCAGCACTGGCAGTGCTCATGTAGTAGGCATCTTCATTGAGTTTTATGAAGCCGGTTTTCTGTTGCAACCAGCAGATTCCCAGTCCTAAAATGGTACCGGCCACTATCCCAACTACAGCAATAAACGAGGTATTGTATAAAAAGATTTTCTGTACTTTCCAATCAGATGCGCCTACAGCTTTTAAAATTCCCGTCATCGTTGTTCTTTCTAACACGAGAATTATTAAGCATGTTATCAGATTAACTGCAGCAACAATCATCATAATGGCCAGCAGTATATTTTTCAATTGCCCTTGTAAGTTTAGCCAATCAAAAATATTGGGATATATCTCCCGAATACTTTTTGCGTACCAGGAATCAGGCAACTCCTGATAAACTTTATTACTAACTGAATCGGTTAGCCGATAATCTTTTAGAAATACCTCATAGCCACCAATCTGGTTAGGTTCCCAGTTATTTAGCCTGCGAACAAGATTGATATCGCACAATGCAAAGTTTTTATCATATTCTTCTATACCTGTTTTAAATATACCGGCAACCACTAAACGCCTTGCTGTATAGCTTTTATCCTGCCGGAAGAAATAAACAATCAAACTGTCGCCAACTTTTATTTTCAATTGGTTCGCCGTATAGGCACTTATGTCTATCTGTTTACCGTAACCGCTGTCTTTAAAAGATAGCCATTTACCTTCCTTTAAGAAAGATGCCATTCGGTTAAAATTAAAGCTGCTGTCTACACCTTTTAATAAAACACTTTCTATACCAGTTTCAAATTTAAGAATGCCCGATTTTGTTGCATATCTTTCTACCGAAACAGCTTCAGGTATAGTTTGCAGGTAGCGTTCTACTGTATCATTCCTGTAAATGGGATATTCTTCGGCGGTGCTTACCTTGTCTTCCAGGTTTTGTTGCACACGAATATGCCCCCAAAAACTGAAAACTTTCTTACTTATTACGCTCTGAAACCCATTTACAAAACTAAGTGCGACGATCATTACTGCAACGCTTAAAGCTGTAGCACTAATAGCGAGCCGTATAATGAAGCGTGAAAATGTTTTTTGTTTAACAGATGCGATACGCCTGGCTATAAATAATGATACATTCAATCGTGATAAATTTGCTATCTTTCAAAAGTAAATTAATTAAACAATTAAAAGAACGTCATGCGGTTTTCAAGGTATTTTATTTTGATCTTTATTTGTGCATTTGCGGGAAATCTGAAGGCCCAAAATGTAGAAAGGGTATACAAATCAAATATCCGCACTGCTCAGTTGTTTAAGTATGGTAACCAGCAGCAATTGCCTGTTTACAATCTAAACAGCAATGATAAGCTTGAATTGGAATTTGACGACATGGAAGGAAATGTGAAAAGTTATTATTACACTTATGTATTGTGTGATTACAATTGGCAACAGGTTAATTTAAGCCCATTTGACTATATAAAAGGCTTTACACAAAACCGGATCACTACCTACCGTTATTCTTCTTATGCATTAACCCGCTATACACATTATCAGGCATTTTTACCTGAAACGAATTCTGCGCCAACAAAATCCGGCAACTATCTGTTAAAAGTTTTTCTGGATGGTGATACTTCTAAATTGGTGTTTACAAAACAGCTGTTAGTGCTGGATCAAAAAGCTGCTATCATTGCCGCAGTTGTACAGCCATTTACGCCCGACCGGTTTTATACGCATCAGAAAATAAAATTTACGGCAAATATTTCCGGCATCAACAGCTTTAGTGCTGCACAACAGGTGAAGGTGGTTATTCTTCAAAACAATCGTTGGGATATTGCACAACGCGACATTGCGCCAACTTTTGTTAGGGGAAGCACATTGGATTACAGTGCAGAAAATATTGCCGTTTTTCCTGGTGGAAAAGAATGGCGCTGGCTCGATTTAAGAAGTTTCCGATTACAAAGCGATAGGGTAGACCATGCTGATTATGCAAAAACATTTACAGATATTTATTTGAGGACAGATATTGACAGAACCGGGCAGCGGTATGTATATTTCCCTGATTATAATGGAGGGTATAATATTATTACTTATGAAAGTATCAACCCGTTCTGGCAAGGCGATTATGCCACAGTGCGCTTTAGTTTTGCAAAGCCGGACGGTAGCGAATACCCGAACAAAGATATTTACCTGGCTGGTTTTTTTACCGGTTACCAAATTAATGATAACTGGAAAATGACCTACAATCCGGAAACATTAAAGTATGAAATAAGTACTTTTATGAAGCAAGGCTATTACAACTACACTTATATCGCTGTTGATAAAAATGATCCTACACAGAAGACAGAGTTGGAAGGGAATTATTGGGAAACGGAGAATTCATATACTATTCTAGTATATTATAAATCTTTCACAGATCGCAGCGACCAGCTTATTGGAGTTGGAAGTATCAATTCACGATCAGATAAACCTGGTTTCAGTTTTTAAGTTAACAAGGAGCAATTTGAAGAAAATAATAGCTTTCTGAGTGTATTGTTATTGCAAAATAGAGGGCATAAAAAAAGGCAAGTTACTTACATCGCACCGCTCAACCATCTACCCTTGCTACCTTCCGGTCCTGGGGGAGTTCAATAGGAGCTGGTCGTATAAGACTTGCCGGTGCAAATATAGGGTAAAACAAGTTTAAATTTATTCATTTTGGCCTTTGTGTCAGAAAAAAATATGTAAACCACTTTTACTAATTATTTATTTTATTGATAAGTTGTTTAAATATTTTAGAGATAAATCTGCCAATTGGGCTAAATTTGCCCAGTATTTTAATCATTCAAATTTTAAATGAAAGCTCATATAAACTGAGTATATTACTATGAAGTTTTTTATCGATACAGCAAATCTTGCTCAAATAAAAGAAGCCAATGATCTTGGTATACTTGATGGTGTAACAACCAATCCTTCCCTAATGGCAAAAGAAGGCATTAAAGGTCAGGAAGCTGTGATGCAGCATTACAAAACAATTTGTGAAATGGTTGATGGCGATATCAGCGCTGAAGTTATTTCAACTGATTTCGATGGCATCATTGCAGAAGGGAAAAAGCTGGTGGCAATTCACAAAAATATAGTTGTAAAAGTGCCGATGATAAAAGATGGCATTAAAGCAATTAAGTGGTTTACAGAGAACGGTATTCGCACAAATTGTACGTTGGTTTTTTCGGCCGGACAAGCAATATTAGCAGCCAAAGCAGGTGCTTCTTATGTATCACCTTTTATTGGAAGAATTGATGATAGTGGCTGGGATGGTATGGAATTGATACACCAACTAAGGCAGATATTTACTATACAAGGTTATCAAACCGAAATACTTGCAGCGTCTATTCGCAATCCTAATCATATCATTAAATGTGCTGAGGCCGGTGCAGACGTGTGTACATGCCCTTTAGAGTCAATTCTTGGCCTTCTTAAACATCCATTAACAGATATCGGGCTTGCCAAATTCCTGGAAGATGCGAAGAAATTTGCCTAAGTCATCATTAAAATATAAAAGCCCGTTCAGATTTTTTGAACGGGCTTTTTCTTTTTGGAAAATCTTATATCCTAATGCTTTGATTTTAATTCTTCCATAATCTGCTTTTCTGTTTTTAATTGCGGGTCTTCTTTCTTCTTAACGTACATCACAAAATCTTTCCTGATATTATTATTCTTTTTTAGAACAACATGTATGCTCACTTTTTCTTCTTTACAGCCATTGTCTATAAATAAACTATTGCCAAAAAACTTTCCATACGAACTGGAAAAACTAAGCTGGCTGCTATCCAATGGAATATACTTTCCGTTAGCAAGAAGACCATCAATGTTAATATAATTGTAAGTGCCTTTTTTCAAACTATCTGTATACAGATGAACAAAGATGCTATCGATCTTCTGTGCTTTTAATGTTATAACAGAGAATGACATCAAAACAAATAAATAAACCACACGTGATTTCATGACACAAAGATGTTTTAATTATCTTAAATTATAGTTAAGCCCATCTTAAATTTTATTATGCCTTCTTCTTTGTGCTTCTTCCTGTCTTCGTGCCTTCGTGACAAATAATTTCAACTAAAAACCACATCCCCAAATTCTTCGTTCTTTTTTTCGAAGAGTGCATGAGCAAACGGACAAACCGGAATAATCTTCAAACCATTTTCTCTTGCGTACTCAGCAGCATTCTTTACCAGACTGTAACCAATGTTTTTACCTTTTAATTTTTCATTTACCTCAGTATGCATAATGGTTAGGATGCCTGATGAAAGTGTATAATCAAGCTCTGCAAGCCTTTCGTCTGCTTCTTTAATATAAAACCGGCCACGCGCTTCTTCTTTTTTATGTTGTATTTGCATTCTTTTTATTTTAATGAATGTACTGTTTTTTTTTTAATCCTTCATTTGTTCCATTTGATTTTTACCTTTCTTTGTAATAGCAAAACCCTTAGTTAAGGCAAAGTTTGAGTTTCAGTTAGATGTAAATCAAGGGTGGATTTATCGGGAGTAAATAGCAGATAGATGCTGGCGATGTTAATCAATCTGCAATAAAAATTATGAGCATGCCAAAAGTACTTGTACTGGATAATTATGATTCCTTTACCTACAACCTCGTACATCTAGTAGAGAAGATATTACATAAAAAAATAACGGTTGTTCTTAATGATCAATTAGAATTGCCAGAGGTGAAAAAGTATGATAAGATTATTTTGTCTCCGGGACCTGGCATTCCAATGGAAGCAGGACTGCTGATTCCATTGGTAAAAGAATATGCGGCCACCAAGTCTATTTTAGGCGTTTGCCTTGGGCACCAGGCTATTGGAGAAGCTTTTGGAGCTACACTCACTAATCTCGATAGCGTGTATCATGGTATAGCAACAGCCTTAACAGTTACGAGGCCTGGTACAAAACTTTTCAGAGGAATTACGCAACAGGAAATGGTGGGCAGATATCATAGTTGGATTGTTTCAAAAGAAAATTTTCCCGAAATGCTTGAAGTTACTGCCGTTGATGAAAATGAATATATCATGGGATTACAACATAAAAAATATGACGTTCAGGGTGTTCAGTTTCACCCGGAAAGTGTACTTACGCCCTGTGGTGAAACTATCATCAGGAATTGGTTATCGCAATAAAATCAGCATCAATAAAGTGAATTATTTTAAGGTGATATACCAGGGAATTACTCCAAAACCGCAGTGCGGAGCTTCATTCCGAAAAATAAGAATTTTTATCTGTGGAAAATGTAAACTGAATGCTGTTGAAGGAAAATTTCCTGACATGAAATAGCAGCGAAATTAATTATCAGGATTAATGATGGCATTTATGCTGTGATGGCAGTATTGGCATCAATTACGGCAATATCAATACCTTTGATGTAGATAAATGGTATTTCATCATTTTGGGAAAAGTGACAATCGGAAGAAACGGGTTGTAAAATTGCCGAACTGGTAATGCATTTAAAAGTGTTATTTGAAATATTACAATGAACGATAGTGTTCCCCAGAAAATACAAAATAGAAAATTATGAACATAAAAGTTTGTGGAATAACGAGCATGAAACAATTGCAACAGTTAGACGGTTTAGAAGTTGATTTTGCCGGCTTAAGTTTTTATAAGGCTTCTCCCAGTTTTGTGGGCGATAAAATTGCTGAAGCTGATATCAGAGATACTGACCTCGATGTAAAAAAAGTGGGAGTTTTTGTAAACGCGGAATACGACGAAATTATGGATACTGTGGAACGTTTCGGGTTGGATCTGGTGCAATTGCACGGCGATGAATCTCCACATATTTGTGAAGCTATCTCCAGTGAAATAGAAGTGATCAAAACTTTCCGGATATCTAATACTGATAAGTCTATTGATTACCTGATCAAAGAGTATGATGAAGTGTGTGATTATTATTTATTTGACACTGCATCTATCCATGGTTTTGGGGGCTCAGACGAAAAATTCGACTGGAGTAAAATTGGATCTGCTAAAATCGAAAAGCCTTTTTTTCTTGCGGGGGGAATTGGTCCCGAAGATGCTGCGCTGATAAAAAAATTAAAGCATCCTGATTTTTATGGAGTAGAAATTAATACCCATTTTGAAAAATCTCCAGGAGTGAAAGACATGGTATTGGTACTGAAATTTATGCATGCCCTTAGAATGAAGGCAGGGAAATAGGAAAAACCTAAGCCAAACAGTAATTTTAGTTATCCCGACATATAGTTAACAGATTTAATATAGGCCCTTCAAACAAAGGTTTTATGCAGGGAATTATCTTTTTTACGCTGTAAGGTTGTTAATTTTTCTATCAACGGTTAGGTAAAAATGCTAAAACGAGCTAAATTGCAATGCAGCCAACCTGGCTCATAAAAAATTATACAAACATGAAGAAGTATTTCCTTTTTATTATGCTGTTGCCTTTTATTGGATTTGCCCAAAGCAAAACAAAAAAAGTTTCGGAAAAAACAGATGCTACGGCTGGTTTTGTTATAAATGGAAGTATAACAGGTTTTGCAGAGGGTACCAATGTAGACCTTTTGAACGGAAATAATGGCCAGCCGGAGCTTTCTACTACAATTCAAAACGGTCGTTTTAATTTTAAAGGCAGTGTACCAGCACCCGATTTCAAACTGATTTCTTTTAATAAATCGGGCCCATATATTACCATGTTTCTGGATAATAGTACTGTAACGGTTTCGGCTGTAAAAGATGCGTTGGATAAAGCGGTGGTAAAAGGTTCTGTATCTAACGATGACTTCAACAGCTTTAATAATTCTGTAAAGCCTTATGAAAAATTATTTGGTCAGGAAGGAACTGCGGGGATGGACCAGGCTACTATTAACAAAGCTGCAAGTATTGCAGAAGATTTCGCCAGAAAAAATAAAAATTCATACGTTTCTCCATTGGCCATTTACAGGAATAACCAGCTTACAGCCAACAGTGCTCTAATGGAAGATCTATTTACCGCACTTGATCCTCAGGTACAAGCTTCACCAATAGGAAGTTATATTGCTCAGATGATTGGGGAATCAAGAAAAAATCCAATGGGAAAGCCGTTGGCAGATTTTTCTCAGGAAGATACCGCAGGTAACCTGGTAAGCCTTTCATCATTCAGAGGGAAATATGTATTAGTTGATTTTTGGGCAAGCTGGTGTGGCCCGTGTCGTCAGGAAAATCCAAATGTTTTGAATGCTTACAACAGGTACAAGGATAAGAACTTCACAGTGCTGGGGATTTCCCTGGATAAATCAAAACAGTCATGGTTAGACGCTATTGCTGCTGATGGACTTGCTTGGACGCATATCAGCGATCTTAAATTCTGGAATAATGCTGTAGCTCAAAAGTTTCAAATACAAAGCATTCCTCAAAATTTCCTGGTAGACCCTAATGGAATAGTAATAGGAAAAAATCTTAGAGGGGCAGCGTTGGACAGCAAACTGGAAAGTCTTCTAAAATAATAAGTACTGAAATTCCTTTTTGAAAGTTATTTATTTCAAGCAACGCTTGTAAAGTTGCACCGTATTTTCAAGTCCCAGATAAATTGCATCACAGATGAGTGCATGCCCAATTGAAACTTCCTTTAATCCCGGAATATTTTGTGAGAAGTAAGCGAGGTTGTTTAAATCAAGATCGTGACCGGCATTAATTCCCATTTCAAGTTCATTCGCTTTATTTGCCGCAGCTACGTAAGGAGCAATTGCGGAAGCTTTGTTGCCGCTTGCAGCATCTTTGGCATAAGCTTCT
This sequence comes from uncultured Ferruginibacter sp., assembly GCA_964496585.1. Classification (GTDB taxonomy): domain Bacteria; phylum Bacteroidota; class Bacteroidia; order Chitinophagales; family Chitinophagaceae; genus Ferruginibacter. The sequence goes on along the minus strand of CAZCAA010000025.1, from coordinate 13,670 downwards.
GTGTATAGTTCTATTCGATCGGTGCCCGTAACTTTAGCAGCTTCCACCATTTCTACCACCGGATCAACAAATATAGAAACCCTGATTCCATTTTGTTTAAATACCCCAATGATATCTTTTAAATAAGCCGCATGCCTGATGGTATCCCAGCCATGATTGCTGGTGAGCTGTCCTAAACTATCAGGGACAAGCGTTACTTGTGTAGGTTTGTTTGCGAGAACAAGCTGTACAAATTTGTCTTCGGTAGGGTTCCCTTCAATATTAAATTCGGTTGTAATAATCTTCTTTAGATCTGCAACGTCCTGGTATCTGATATGCCGTTCATCGGGCCGTGGATGTACGGTGATGCCATCTGCACCAAAACGTTCAATGTCGCTGGCTGCCTTTAAAAGATCGGGATTGTTGCCACCCCGCGAATTTCTAAGCGTTGCCAATTTGTTGATGTTTACAGAAAGTTTTGTCATTGAATTAAAACATTTTTTCAAAGTTAGCATGTTTTATTTTGTTGCCTATTTTGAATTCTTTTAAAAAATCACGCATGGGAAACAGTAGTCATAAGCCTGCTTCTTCCTTTTTCCATAAAACATCAAAGAAATTAAAAGCCCCCCTCATTTTTGTAGAGGAGGACTTTTATGAAAAGTTCTTATCAAAATGCTTGAAATATTTATTCTCTTATAGGTAAGGTTTTTAACTCACTGCAATCCCTGATATTTTTTTGTACGGCGATAGCGCCAAACAAGGCAAGGAGAAATGCAAATGCATAGAATCCTTTCTCACTGGGTAATAGGGTAGCATTCCACAAGCCAATCACCAGCAACACGATGGATAATATTGTTGCAAACCACGCAAGCCCAAAGTATATATCCGTTACAGGTAAATTATCCAGTTTGTCCCTAACAGCTTTTTGCAGTGAAACAACTGCGAAAAGCCCAAACATTAATACAGTAAAGTAATATCCTTTTTCATTCAGTGGCATTTCGGCGCGCCACAGTCCCACAAGAAATCCTATCATTCCACAACCCAGTGCTACCCAGGAAGCAGCGATAAAAGCATTTGATGGTTTTTGATTCATACATTATTTTTTGTTTGCATAAAAGTAGTGGCGCATACGTTAAGGAATTTGTAAAGGAACCAAAAGGCTTGTTAAGATTTTTGATTCCTTATTTTTGCCGAATGACAGGAATTGAAAATGTTACCATACTAAGAACGATCGTACATAAAGTAGGCAATCCAACAAGGGGAGAAGAATTGAAGCTATCATTAAACTGCCTCACCCTAAATGACGCTGTTGTGCAAAAGCTACTCACAAAATATTTTTTAGGAGCGATAAATGAAAATGAACTTAACCAGTTTACGCATTTGCATGATATTGGTATGAATGAAGTTTACAGTTATGTTACGCAGATGTTTGCTGATAAGGAAACCTTTGTAGAAAATAGTAACAAACTGGCGCAATTCCTTTACAGTAAATCAACACATGTAAAAGTTAAGGATGGGGAAGTGTATATTGTTCATTTGGATAATATTCCTTTTGAGAATGATTTTGTTCAGGCTATCGGGATTTTTAAATCAGAAAACAAAGAAACATTTTTAAAAGTATTTGAACATGGTCTCAGCCTGGAGTTGATACAGGAAGATGGTATCAACATTCATAAACCGGATAAAGGATGCCTGGTGTTTAAATCTAATGCAGCAGAAGGTTACAAGGTATGTGTAATAGATCATACCAATAAGCAGCAGGATGCACAATATTGGATAAACGATTTTTTACAGGTACAACCAATTGCCAATGATTATCATCATACAGATAAATACCTGGCGTTGTGCAGGCAATTTGCCAGCAATGAATTTCCGGAAAAATTTGAAGCCGGTAAATCCGATCAGTTAGAATTGATGAACAGGAGCATGGATTATTTTAAAACACATGATCACTTTAATTTAGATGAATTTGCCACCGAAGTGATAGATCAGCCCGAAATAGCTGAAAGCTTCAAGGAATATAAAAAGAATTTTGAAACTGCCCGTAATTTTGAAATCGGGGATGAATTTGATATTAACTTATCGGCAGTAAAAAAACAACAAAAACTTTTTAAATCAGTTTTGAAACTGGATAAAAATTTCCACATTTATATTCATGGCCGCCGTGATTTGATTGAAAAAGGCGTAGATGAAAATGGCAAGAAATTTTACAGAATTTATTTTGAAGAAGAGCATTGATGCATTTAATTGTGATGCTCGTATCTTGCGTTATTTTTCCATTAGGTCACGGATCACCACCGATGAAACAACGGCGCCAAAAGTAGCGGGTAGGTACGACATAGTTCCGTAGGCAGATTTTTTAAAATTGCTGCCGTCTGTCATTACCAGACTTTCTTTTTTATTTTCTTCCGGAGAAAAAACAACTTTAATGCCTTTATAGATCTTATCTTTTTTCAACATTTTTCTTATCTGCTGGGCAAACGGGCAGTTGTAAGTTTTTGAAATATCTGCCACTTCCAACATGGTTGGATCGAATTTACCACCAGCTCCCATACTACAAACGATGGGTAGTTTTTTTTCAAAAGCCATTTTCATTACGGTTAGTTTGGGCGTAATGCTGTCGATGGCATCTACAATATAATCCGGATTGTAGTTGAACAGGCGCTCCACCATTTCGGGATTAATAAATTCCTTTACAACATTTAATTCTATTGCTGGGTTGATTGCCAGTAATCGCTCTGCCATGATATCTGCTTTAAATTTCCCCTGGTTGGTAGCAAGTGCCACCAGCTGTCGGTTACGGTTAGATGATTCAACTACATCGCCGTCAATAATCGTCATTTGTCCAACGCCAGCCCTGCAAATAAATTCTGCTGCATAAGAACCAACGCCACCCAGGCCAATTACCATTACGTGCGCCTTCGTAAGTTTAAGCAAGCTTTCTTCTCCTATCAATAAAGTTGTTCTCGACAGCCAGGATGTATCCATGTTCTTATTAAATTAAAGCTGCTTAAAAACAGCGATGGCGTTTTTTTCTATTTGCAAACTTAAGGCTTCTACAGAAATGTTTTTTGCAGCAGCAGCTTCTTTGTAAATGGAATCTATCGCAATGTCTTCATCATGCGTCTCTGTAAACACTGCTTCTAAAGGAAGTGCTGCAAATACCTCTTTTGTTCTTTGTTGAAACAATGCTTTACCAAAACTAAGGTAGTAGCCATGGCTGATAATTTTTTTAGCTAGGGTTATATTTTTATTGAATCCATGAAATATGACCGGGACTTTATTATCCAACTGTTTGAGTAGTAATAAAACCTCTTCATAAGCCCTTACACAATGAATGATCAACGGCTTATTGATCTCGTTGGCCCATTTTATTTGCGCTGTAAAAACCGTTTGCTGTAATTGTAAATCGGTGTTACAAACCTTGTCCAACCCGCATTCACCAATGGCAACTACATTATTTTGCCTACTGCTTTGTTGTAGTACATTCATTTGATCCAGCCAGTTGTCAGCATGTAGGAACCATGGATGCAGGCCGGTAGAATATATTCCTCCCGGCTCAATGGTATCGAAATTTTTATACAGATTTTGTATGGCCCACTCGTTGGGTTTAGAAGGATGAGGGCTATGTATATTGATGAACAATTTTATAATAATTTATGATTGCAAACTACATAATGTTTTATTGTTGTGGGTTTATGATTCCAAAATAATTTCCTTGCTTGACCTCTCCGCCAACCCCTTGCCAAAGGAGAGAGGCATACGTCATGTTCCCAGAAGCGATTCCATAACCTGAAAGTTCTTATTGGATTTATAATGCAATAAGAAAAGTTCAATATTGAAATAATGTACAAGAGTGCGACGCCAATGAAGTTGATTGAAGCTGAAAATGCCTGGCAAAAAATAAACCCGCTCTTAGAGAAGCGGGTTTATAAAATAGTATTCAGTTATTAATTAATAACGGTACATTTCAGCCTTAAACGGACCTTCTTTAGGTACGCCTAAGTATTCAGATTGTTCTGTAGTTAATTCTTCAAGAACAACACCGATTTTAGCAAGGTGTAAACGGGCTACTTTTTCATCAAGTTGCTTAGGTAGTACGTAAACTTTGTTTTCGTATTTATCAGTATTTGTCCAAAGTTCAATCTGCGCAAGAGTTTGGTTAGTAAATGAGTTACTCATTACAAAACTTGGATGGCCTGTAGCACAACCTAAGTTTACCAAACGTCCTTCAGCAAGGATGATTACATCTTTACCATTGATCGTGTAAAGATCAACCTGTGGTTTGATGGTGTTTTTAGTTTCACCATGAGTTTTGTTCAACCATGCCATGTCAATTTCGATATCAAAGTGACCGATGTTACAAACGATCGCTTTGTCTTTCATTGCTTCAAAATGCTTTGAAGTGATAAGGTCACGGCAACCACTAGCTGTAACAATAATATCAGCTTCTTTAACTGCGTCGATCATTTTCTTAACTTCAAAACCGTCCATTGCTGCCTGTAAAGCACAGATAGGATCTATTTCGGTAACGATAACACGAGCACCTGCACCACGTAAACTTTCTGCAGATCCTTTTCCAACATCACCATATCCACCTACAACAGCAACTTTACCAGCCATCATAACATCAGTAGCACGACGGATAGAATCAACCAATGATTCTTTACAACCAAAATATTTATCAAATTTACATTTCGTAACAGAATCATTTACATTGATCGCAGGAATAGGCAAAGTGCCGTTAGCCATACGCTCATATAAACGGTGAACACCTGTGGTAGTTTCTTCGCTCAATCCTTTGATGTTTGCGATTAATTCCGGGTATTTATCAAAAACAACGTTGGTAAGGTCACCACCATCATCCAGGATCATGTTCAAAGGTTTGTCGGCGCTGCCGAAAAACAACGTTTGTTCAATGCACCAATCAGCTTCTTCCTGTGATTGTCCTTTCCATGCATAAACACCAATACCTGCGGCAGCGATTGCAGCAGCGGCCTGGTCTTGTGTAGAGAAAATGTTACAGCTGCTCCATTTAACTTCAGCACCTAAAGCGATGAGTGTTTCAATTAATACTGCTGTTTGAATTGTCATGTGAAGACAACCAGCGATGCGTGCGCCTTTCAATGGTTGCGTTGCACCATATTCTGCTCTTAAACTCATTAGGCCTGGCATTTCTGCTTCAGCTAACATAATTTCTTTGCGGCCCCATGCTGCTAGGCTCATATCTGCCACCTTGTATTCAAGGGCGAAATCGATACCTTTTTCTGCTATTGTTGACATATTTATTTGTTTTAGAACACAAATTTAGTTTTTATAGTAATAAATTCTATTCATTTTAAAATATTTAGGATTTTGTTTTGATTATTTGTTATTTTGTAGAATATATGAACAGTTTAGCATGAAAAAAGCAGACCAAAAAGAACAAACAACTATTACGATGCCGGCATTAGATAAAATGGACCTGGCCATATTGAAACTTTTACAGGAAAATGCCCGCATCACTGTGAAGGAAATCTCCGCCAAAATACACTTAAGTACTACGCCGGTGCATGAGCGAATCAAGCGTTTGGAGCAAAACGGCGTGATTAAACAATATGCTACGTTGGTAGATCATGCCAAGGTGAAAAAAGGGCTGATGGTTATCTGTTATGTCAGTTTAAAAGAACACAGTAAAAATGCCGGAGTGAAATTTATTAAAACCATCAACGCTTTAAATGAAGTAATTGAATGTTATAATATTTCCGGTGAATTTGATTTTATGTTGAAAGTAGTGGAAGAGAATATGGATAGTTATTATGATTTTCACGTTAACCGTTTGAGCCAGATAGAAAACATGGGAAATGTGCAGAGTGTTTTTGTTATGGGAATAATTAAAGAGACACACCAGCTTGTTTGGTGATAATTAAAGAGGTTAAACTTTTAACTCCATCACAAAATCATTCATAAAATAACCTTCACCAATATCAATGTCTTCATCTCTTGAGATGGTAAAACCCATCTTCTTGTAAAAATGAAGCGCTTTGTTATTTCGGTTTACATTCAGTTCTAAAATATCAGCTGATTGTTTACGGATTTCATTTACAATAAACTCTAATAAAAATTTTCCTGTTCCTTTTCCTTGTTGGGATGGAAGCACATATAATTTGTGCAAGCGGAATACCTCTTTTTCATTTTTTACTTTAGGAGAATAGGAAGCGAAACCAAGGGCGATATTATTTTCTTTTACAAGAAGAAACTGGTGCTCTTTTTCCTTGATCTGGTTTAACAATGCGCCCTCACTATAAATCAAGTGGAGCATGTAAGCAAGTTGTTGCGGCGAAAGGATCTCGCCATAGGCAACCGGCCAGATAGCATGCGCCAGTTTACGAATTATCTCTACATCATCTTCTCCGGCATAACTGATCTGAGGCATTACTTATCGGATCAATAGTTTTAAATTGGGAGCATACATTACTCTTCCTTGCGCATCTTTTGCAATCACATCAAAAAAGAAAAATTCTTCTCCAGCCTTCACCTGTCCGCGTATCAGGTTTACCCATATGTCTGGTAACGGAGTTACTTTAAACCTATCTGAAGATATGCTGGTTGTTGGAGTTACCTTACCTTCCTCATCTTCCGTTACTCCTTTTTTTCTGTAAAGGAATTGGTATGAAGAAATGCTGTATTCTTTTTTCTTGTCGTCATAAATTTTTAAAGGCATACCAACAACCCTCACAGCATCTTCTGCTGAAATGGTAGCTGAGTCGAGGTAAGTATCCAGCGAACAAAATAATTTGGGGGCTTTAAATTTTGTAACCGTGATTATCTCTGGCTTCTTTACAGGTTTTTTTTGCGCTGTCAAAAGGGTAGTGGAGAATAAAGCCAACACAAGTAAAAAGCTGATCTTTGAAAGATTCATGATAATAATTATTTATAGATAAACGAAACTACTAAAGAAAAATTTTGAATAGTGGATTTTAACAGTTTACAAACCGGTGAAGGCGACTAAGCAAATTGATATATCTCACTTAATAATTAAATTTCAGACTATTAAGATCTTATTTACGATAGCGAAATATCTCAATATATTTAATTCCTTATCCAATTGAGCTCAAGCTTTCTTCAATTACTTTTATTTTAGTTTCTGCATCTGATTTTTTCTTTTGTTCTAAAGCCAATACTTCCGGCTTAGCGTTGCTCACAAATTTTTCATTAGCAAGTTTTTTCTCTACCGAAACTAAAAATCCTTTTAGATGATCCAGTTCCTTCAATAATTCATTCTTCTGATTACCCGTATCGATTGGCTGCTCCGTTTTTAAATAGAATTTATCTTTTCCAATAACACAGGAAATAGTACCCGCAACCGGTTCGGTTGTAAATGAGAGTGATCCGCAGTTTACCTGTTTGGTTAAGATATTTTCGATAGAGGAAAAAGTGCCTTTGTTTGATGTATCGATAAATAACTCTATTGTTTCTTTTGGTTTTATTTGTTGTTTATTTCTTACGTCTCGTAAACCCGTGATGATGTCTTTTAATGCAGCGCCTTTATGGAGAATTTCTGCATCAGTGCTGATATTTTTTCCAGCTAATTTTACACAAAGATCATCACTTCTTTCTTCCAGTAAATGATAGATCTCTTCCGTAACGAATGGCATAAAAGGATGGAGTAGTTGCATCAGTTCTGTAAAAAATCCGATGGTCTTTTTATAGATTGCCGCATCAATAGGTTGCTCAAAACCCGGCTTCACCCATTCCAGGTACCAACTGCAGAAATCATCCCATATCAATGAGTAAATTGTTTTTAATGCTTCGCTCAATCTGAATTGGTTCATCATTGAATCAACCTCAGCTTTAACTTCATTCAACCTGTTTTCAAACCAATTCACGGCAAAGCTTTCTGTTTGTTGCTGGTTGCCGGTTTGCTGTCTTCCTTGCCAGGCTTTTATCAACTTTACAGCATTCCACATTTTATTATTAAAATTCCTTCCCTGTTCCAATGCTGATTCTTCAAATAAAATATCATTACCTGCGGGAGAAGCAATCAGGATCCCAAAGCGGGTAGCATCAGCTCCGTATTGGTCTATCAGGCCGAGCAGGTCTGGCGAATTTCCGAGACTCTTGCTCATTTTTCTGCCTTGCTTATCTCTAACAATTCCGGTGAAATAAACAGACTGGAAAGGTTTTACCTCCAAAAATTCTACTCCTGCCATGATCATTCTGGCAACCCAGAAGAAAATAATTTCAGGCGCTGTTACCAGCGTGTTAGTAGGATAGTAATATTTTATTTCTTTATTTCCTGGATCTGAGTAACCTTTAAAAACTTCAAATGGCCATAACCAGGAAGAAAACCAGGTATCCAGACAATCTTCATCCTGGCGGATATCATCAATTGATGAAGTTGAATTTTTATTTATGAATTGTTGAAAGGCTTCCTCTCTTGTTTCAGCCACAACATAATTTCCTTGCGAATCGTACCAGGCCGGTATCCTTTGTCCCCACCACAACTGCCTGCTGATGCACCAGTCTTTTATATTTTCCATCCAGTGCCTGTAAAGATTCCTGAATTTTGGCGGATAGAATTTAATTTCTTCTTCCATTACCAGTTTAAGGGCCGGTGTAGCCAGTTCCTTCATGCTCACCCACCATTGTAAACTCAACCGTGGTTCTACAACTGCGTTTGTACGTTCGCTGTAGCCCACTTCGCTCGTGTAATCTTCTTTCTTAATCAGGTATCCTTTTTCTTCAAGTTCAACAACAATTTTTTTACGTGCTTCAAAGCGATCAAGCCCGATGTAGATCTGCGCATCATTGTTTAGTGTGCCATTGTCATTGAAGATATCGATAACCTCCAGGCCGTGTTTTTGACCCAGCATGTTATCATTTAAATCGTGTGCCGGAGTTACTTTTAAAGCACCGGTACCAAAATCCATCGTTACATATTCATCTGTAATAATAGGAATGCGTCTATTAATCAACGGTACCAATGCGAATTTTCCGTGCAGGTGCGTGTATCTTGTATCGTTTGGATGCACGGCGATGGCGCTATCACCCATGATTGTTTCTGGGCGTACGGTTGCAATTACAATAAACTCTTCTGTACCTGATTCCGGTCCGCTCCCATCTATCTTATATTGTAAATGAAACAACTGCTGTTTTGTTTCTTTTCTTATAACTTCTTCATCACTCAGGGCAGTTAATGCTTTTACATCCCAGTTGATCATTCTTTTACCTCGATAGATGATACCTTTTTTGTATAGTTCGATAAAAACTTTTATCACTGAATCATAATAATCCTTATCCATGGTAAAAGCTGTGCGGTCCCAATCGAGGCTAAAACCTAATTTTTTCAATTGCTGCAGAATGATGCCGCCGTATTTTTCTTTCCATTCCCAGGCATAGCCTAAAAATTCATCTCTTGATAAAGAAGATTTAGCAATTCCACGCTCTCTTAACATACCTACAACCTTGGCTTCCGTGGCTATAGAGGCATGATCTGTTCCAGGAACCCAACAGGCATTTTTGCCCTCCATCCTGGCCCGCCTTATTAAAATATCCTGTATTGAATTATTGAGGCAATGCCCCATGTGTAGCACTCCTGTAACATTTGGTGGCGGCATTACTATTGTGTATGGCTCACGTTCATCGGGTACACTCTTAAAATATTGTTTGTCCAACCAATGCTGGTACCATTTAATCTCAATCGCCTGTGGCTCAAAATTTTTAGTCATTTCCATTTGTTCTGTCGCTTTTACAAGTTGGCAAAAATACAAAATGAGCAGCGATTATCATTTTTTGAAAATTGATAGTCTGTTCACATTAATAAATTGGCCCACCAGTAACCATGCATATTATTTCAATCAGATCATTTCTTTTTTAGTTATAACTAAAAAAATTAGTAATTTGTTGTCGGATTACTTTTTACCGACCAATTAATATTTTAATTTTTGTACGCAATAGTAGATATAGAAACCACCGGTGGACATGCAGCTGGCAATGCCATAACGGAGATAGCAATTTACGTTCATGACGGACAGCGGGTAACGCAGCATTTCAAAACACTGATCAATCCTGAACGCAAAATTCCTGTATACATTACAACTTTAACTGGCATTTCTGATGCGATGGTGGCAGATGCGCCAGTTATGGGAGAATTGGCACCGGTGATTTATGAAATTTTAAACGGGAAGATATTTATTGCTCACAATGTGAACTTTGATTTTTCCTTTGTAAAGCATCATTTGAAATTGTATGGATTTGATATTAACGTCAAAAAATTATGTACGGTAAGGCTTAGCCGAAAAGTATTTCCGGGATATCCATCTTACAGTTTGGGAAATTTATGCCGGAATCTACAGATAAACATTAAAGACAGGCACAGGGCAGATGGAGATGCAAAAGCAACTGTCAGTTTGTTTGAAAAGATTCTGGCGAATGGGGGAGAAGCTCATATTAATGAAATGCTTAAAAAAACATCGGGTGAGCAATGGTTACCAGTAAACCTGGATAAAAAGGAAATCACCAGGTTACCATCAAAACCAGGTGTTTACTATTTTCACAATAGTAAAGGGAAAGTGATCTATGTAGGCAAAGCCATCAATATTAAGAAAAGAGTGAGCAGTCATTTTACCCACAATGACGCTGAAAAAAAACGACAATATTTTTTAAGACAGATATGCAGTATCAGTTGTAAAGTTTGTGCGAATGAATTACAAGCGCTAATATTGGAAAGTACCGAGATAAAACGGCTTTGGCCAAAATACAATTATAGCCAGAAACAACCTGCTCAAAAATATGGCCTTTATTTATTTGAGGACAATCGCGGATATATGCGTTTGGCCATTGATAAGAAAAAGAAAAATTTTCCTGCACTATATATTTTTAATCTGTTACATGAAGGATTGGTATTGTTGAAAAATATGGTAGAGGAATTTCAACTTAACCACAAACTTTGCTATCTAGATAAAACGCCGTTGGCTGAAATTGACATGGAGTTTTTAGATACACCGATGTATTATAATGGTAAAGTAAAAACTGCTTTGTCAGCGTTAAACGATCAATTGCCTACGTTCGCCATTGTTGATGAAGGAATAAATAAAGAAGAAAAATTATACCTGTTGGTAGAACGGGGAAGTTTTTGGGGAATGGGGTACATCTCCGCAGCACATACAATTGATGATGTACACGAATTGAAAGAGAAATTAGAACCCTATCCCGATAACGATTTTATTAGAAACAGCCTTTATACTTTTGCAGCAGCTAATCCGGATAAGAAGATTTTACTACATGTATGACGTTAAATGTGTGATGTATGATGTAGGACGTATGATGTATGATATGTGACTTGTGAAGCACGATGTGTGACATAGGAATTGATGTGCTAAGTACAATCATTTAAAGAAATCTAATTCATGCCCTATTTTGGATCCCGCAAATCGCATCCAGTATATAGTATCCGGTATCCCGCATCCCGCATCCAGAATCCCGTATCCGGTATCTAGCATCTCGTATCCAGAATCCAGAATCCCTCAATTTCCTCTATTTTCGCAATCCCAAAAAACAAAAAATATGTTTGCTCAACCTATAGCACAAAAATTAAATATAAAAGTACAGCAGGTAGAAACCGTTCTTCAGTTACTGGAATCTGGAGCTACAATTCCCTTCATTGCACGTTACAGAAAAGATATGACTGGTGCATTAGATGAAGTTCAGATTCAACAAATACAGGATGAGAATAGGACGATGTTAGACTTTCAGGAAAGAAAAAGTTTTATTGAAAAAACAATTTCTGAACAGGGGAAAATGACAGAAGCTTTACAGGATAAAATCAATAAAGCAATTAGCATTACACAACTGGAAGATATTTACCTGCCTTACAAACAAAAACGAAAAACCAAGGCAGACACTGCCAGGGAAAATGGACTGCAGCCATTGGCAGATATCTTACTCTTGCAAACTGAAATAGATCCGTTAAAGGAAGCGGTAGCTTTCATAAATGAAAAAGTTGCTACGGCAGAACTGGCTTTGCAGGGAGCAAGAGATATCATTGCAGAAAAAATTAATGAAGATATTATTGTAAGAGAAAAACTAAGAAAATTGTTTCAGCAGCAGGCAACCATCAAGGCATTGGTAAATACTGAGAAAGAAGCAGAGGCCATTAAGTACAAAGATTATTTTGATTTTTCGGAGCGTATTGCAACTATTCCTTCGCACCGAACGCTTGCCATATTACGGGGTTTCTTAGAAGGATTTTTAAGAATTGCGATAGAGCCACAGGAAGAAATTGCGCTGGAAATAATTGAAGAAGTGTACATTCAGAAAATGAGCCCCTGCAACGATCATATCAGAAAAGCTATCAAAGACAGCTACAAGCGCTTATTGCAACCAAGTTTGGAAACGGAGTTTAGGTCAGCATTAAAAAATGCAGCTGATGAAGAAGCCATAAATGTTTTTTCCGAGAACCTGCGGCAGTTGCTTTTAAGTGCGCCGCTGGGTAATAAAAGAGTATTGGCAATTGATCCGGGTTATAGAACCGGTTGTAAAGTTGTTTGCCTGGATGAGCAAGCAGAATTAAAAACAACGTCCCTCATTTATGTTCATGAAAAGAACCGTGTTGATGATGCAGCAAATAAAATAAAAAATCTGGTTACCCAATATAACATTGAAGCATTTGCCATTGGTGATGGAACGGCTGGAAGGGAAACAGAACAGTTTATAAAAGGCTTAGCACTTGGCTTGCCTGTGTACCTTGTTAACGAAGATGGGGCCAGTATTTATTCTGCGTCAGAAATTGCCCGGCAGGAATTTCCCGATCAGGATATTACCATTCGCGGTGCTGTAAGCATTGGAAGGAGATTGATGGACCCACTGGCAGAATTGGTAAAGATAGATCCAAAGAGTATTGGCGTAGGGCAATATCAGCATGATGTAAATCAGCCAAGATTAAAGGAGCGGCTAGACCAAACCGTTATGAGTTGTGTAAACAGTGTTGGCGTAAATGTAAACACTGCCAGCAAACAACTCTTGCGGTATGTAAGTGGTATCAGTGGATCACTGGCAGATAATATAATTAGTTATCGCAGCCAGTCGGGTAAGTTCAAAAGCAGAAAAGAGTTGTTAAATGTACCTCGGATGGGTGAAAAGGCATACGAACAATGTGCAGGTTTTCTTAGAATTAAAAATGGGGAAGACTTGCTGGATGCAAGCTCCGTGCATCCGGAAGCATATCCGGTAGTATTGGCAATGGCTGCTGACCTTGGCATTCCTTTAAATGATCTGATTGGAAATGAAACTATATTAAAAACGATTGCGCCTAAAAAATATGTTACTGATGCATTTGGCGAGCACACAGTAAATGATATTATTAAAGAATTAAAAAAGCCGGGATTGGATCCACGCAGCGAAGCACAATTATTTGAATTTGCTGCCATTTTTTCTATTGAAGATGTTAAGGAAGGTATGGAAGTGCCCGGCATAGTTACCAATTTAACAAGGTTTGGTGCATTTGTAGACATTGGGGTAAAGCAGGATGGACTGGTACACGTGTCGGAGATCGCTCATAAATATATCCAGGACCCAGGTGAAGTGCTGAAACTCAATCAGCAGGTAAGGGTAAGGGTTACCGAGGTAGATATTCCGAGGAAACGCATTGCGCTTTCGATCAAACAAACCGAAACCACGCCCGCCCGCAATGCACGGCCTCAACCAAAATT
>CAZCAA010000024.1:9170-35889 GCA_964496585.1 uncultured Ferruginibacter sp. | reverse complement strand
CAGCCGTTATCAATGATCCTCCTCTCTTTCCTGATTCTATTACTAACAATGCGTCGCAAATACCGGCAGCTATTCTATTGCGTTTTGGAAAGTTTTGCCTATCGGGATTAGTACCGCTTTTAAATTCAGTTAATAGCCCACCACAGTTGGCCATTTGTTTGGCAAGCATCTTATTCTGTGAAGGATAGATCCTGTCGAGGCCATGCGCTAAAATCCCAACCGTTGGGAGATTATATTTTAGGGCAGTTTTATGTGCGATAGAATCAATGCCAAATGCAAGTCCGCTTACAATAAGGATATCATATTGTTCTAGTTCAGCAATTATTTTTTCGCAAACCTGTTTGCCATACTCCGAATGATTTCTCGTTCCAACAATTGAAATAATTTTTGATTTATTGAGGTTTGCATCTCCGCGGAAATATAACAATACCGGACTATCGTAACAATTTAATAATCTTTTTGGATAATTTTCTGAGCTGATAAAGAGCGGTACAATTTTATACTTCTCAATGAATGCTATTTCTTTTTCGCATTCAACAAAATCTTTAAAGGTCTTTATGTGAAAAGCTCTTACAGAACCAATCCCATCAATTTTTTCAAGCTGTTTTTTCGGGGCTTTGAAAACAGACTTTGCATCTCCATAGATATTAATTAACGCCTTTGCATTAACATCGCCAATCTGTGTAATAAGTGTGAGGGCAATCTGGTATAATAAATCATCGTTCATATGAACAATGATAAATCAATTCATGGTTTCAAGTTTGTTGAAACATTACTCAGCCGATGTTTTTTTTCTCCGTAAATTTAGTTGGAAATAACATTTAATTCTGTGCGCCTGTTCAACGCTTTTCCTTCTTCCGTATCATTTTTTGCAATGGGCTTGCTTGCGCCAAACCCTTTTGAAATGAGTCTTTTTGGATTGATAGATTTGCCCACAAGGTAGGCGGTTACTGATTTTGCCCGTGCCAGGCTTAATGCCAGGTTGTCAGGAGCAGCGCCTATATTATCTGTATGTCCACTGATCTGTATCACCAGTTTTGGATTTTCATTTAGTAGTATAATTAATTTATCCAGTTCATTTTGTGAGGCAGGTTTTAATTCAGATTTGTTTACATCAAAGAAGATGTTTTTTAGTACGATCTCTGCACCGGCTTCGATAGGCTGCAGCGGAATATTTACTGTAAAAAAAGAATCAGGTGAATTTTTTATCAGAGAAAAATTATCAGAATAAAAAAGGTATCCTTTCCTGTTAACATTAAAAGCGTAATCAGTTCCTTCCGGCAATGTGATCAGGTAGTTGCCATCTTCATCGGTCTGTAGTTTTGAAATTAATTTGCGTCTATTCACATCTGTTAGTTCAACAGAAGACGGTAAGCCCATGGAAGTTTTTTTATCGAATACACGCCCTTTAACCCACAAAGTTTTGGCTGCCTGAATATCATCTCTTAATTGAAAGGAATAAAGGTCCAGTCCGCCTTTACTATCAGCTCCATCACTGGCATAATAAGATGTTTTCCCATCAGAGGCAACTATTAGTGAACCTTCATCGTCAATTGTATTAATTGGGTAACCTAAGTTCACCGGTTTGCTCCAGGTGCTATCAGAAGATTTTTTGGTGAGAAACAGATCAGTCATGCCATAACCCATATGCCCGTTGCTGTTAAAATATAATGTGTGATTGTCTGCATGGATAAACGGGCAACCTTCATCTGCACCGGTATTCACATCTTCACCCAGGTTTTCTGGCCTTCCCCATTTTCCGTTTGGCTGCCGATGAGTTACCCAAATATCTTTTCCTCCATAACCGCCCGATTGGCTGCTGGAAAAATATAGATCTTTTTTATCTGGAGATAGAGATGGGGAAGATTCCCAGAAATCTGTATTGATCATCGGGCCCAGGTTTTCAGGCTCAGTCCAGTTTCCATTTTTATTTTTGTAAGCGATGTACAGGTCGCAACTTCCCTGGCCTTCAGGATAATTACAACCAGTAAAAATCAGCCATTGCCCATCCTGAGAAATATTTTGAGCACCTTCATTTAAATTGGTATTTATTTTTCCACTAACTGGTACAGCGTTGCTCCAAACGTTGTTTATTAAATTACTTTCATAAAAATCTTCGTCATTATTTATCCTCCTGGTAAAGATCATTTTTTTTCCATCAATCGTTAAAGAAGGATAATATTCCAACGCGGTACTGTTGATGCTGTCGCCCATATTTGTTGGAAGGAATTTGTAATTTCCATCCGGATGGTTCTCACTGTATTCAATGGCAAACTGGTAAGTACTTTTTCTATAGCTACCAGCCTTGATGCTTTGCTCATTTAAACCGGGTGTGTTCAGAAATTTGTTGATAGCTACCAATGATTTCCTGAATTGTCCTGTTCCTGCGAGTGAAATAGAATAAGGTAGAAGATAAGTGGCAGAAAAAACGGAGTCTAGTGCAAAGCCTTTTTCAAAATCATTTGTTGAAGCCTTGTAATTCTTCATGTCGGCGTATATGCCTGCACGTGATAAGTAAACTTCTACAAATTTAGGGTCTATTTTCAGTGCTCCTTCAAGTTGAATCATCGACTCGTTAAATTTACCATCCACAGCAAAACCATATGCCTTTTCGTACACCTCTCTTGCTTTTTTACTTACGTTTTCGGGATCATACCATTGGGAAAATGAGCTTTGGATAAAACAGGTAAAACTGAGTAGCAACGAAAAAAGTCTTTTATTAATCAACATTCTTTTTATTTTCTTTGATTGGTAGATTAAAGTTATAACGAATTGGGCTGATTATAATTGCCAACTTGTTAAAGTGTTTCGGAATATCTTCAAACAGTCTCTTTTAAAAAATAAACTAAAAAGATAATGCATGTAAACTAGATGCCTGCTGCGGTGAAATACGCAGGAACTAACTTGAAAATTGAAACTGTGGAAATGAGATTTGAAGAAAAAGGAGTTTTTATCAGGGTACGTTAATATACTTGTGTATCTGTAGGGATAATTCCCATTTTGGGTTTGCTTTTATATAATCAATTATCAGCGGAGTAACCTGCGATGCTTTATCCCATTCGGGTTGCAAAAATAATTTACATGCAGAAGAAACTTTTGCCGCAAATTGCTCGGCCCATTCAAAATCTGATTTATTAAAAATAACAACTTTCAATTCATTGGCATGCGGTAAGATAGCAGGTAAGGGCGCTTTAAATTTTTTGGGTGAAACACATATCCAGTTCCATTTACCACTCAAGGGATGAGCACCGGAAGTTTCAATATTGGTTTCTAATCCAGCTTCCATTAATTCCTCAGTTAATTCATCCAGGTTATGCATCAATGGTTCACCGCCTGTAACTACCACCATTTCTGTTCCTGATTGTTTTACCAGTTTTATCAACTCAGCAATGTTTATCAATGGATGTGCCGCTGCATCCCAGCTATCTTTAACATCGCACCATACACAACCCACATCACAGCCTCCAAGCCTGATAAAATAAGCAGCTCTTCCCTGGTGAAATCCTTCACCCTGTATCGTATAGAAATGTTCCATCACCGGTAGGGAAGTGGTAATGTTATTATCTGTAATTATTTCCAATTTGATTATAAGTTTTACTTGAACTGAAATTTGCAGATCAATTTAATTTTTCTTCGTGTATGCGTTCCAGGTATTTTTAAGTAAGGCTGCAATTGTCATCAATCCAACGCCTCCTGGTACCGGTGTGATGAAACTTGTTTTTGGCGCTACTTCGTTAAAATCTACGTCGCCTTTAATAGCAAATCCTGATTTTTTTGTTGCATCAGCAACCCTTGTAATTCCAACATCAATTACAACTGCGTTTTCTTTTACCATGTCGGCCGTAAGAAATCCCGGCTTACCCAGGGCAGCAACAATAATATCAGCTTGCAGGCAAATTTCTCTTAAATTATTTGTGCGGCTATGGCATACCGTTACTGTACAATTACCAGGATTTGCATTTAAGCTTAACAGTATGCTGATAGGCCTTCCTACAATATTGCTTCTGCCAATTACAACGGCATGCTTACCGGCGGTTTCAATTTTATAATGTTCCAGTAAAAGCATAATGCCATATGGCGTAGCAGGAATATAGGTTGGTGTACCCAGCATCAGCTTTCCCGTGTTCAAAGGATGAAATCCATCTACATCTTTCTCTGGGTTGATGAGATTGATGATCATTTCTTCATTGATGTGTTTGGGCAAAGGAAGCTGAACCAATATTCCATCTACGCCCTCATCCTGATTTAACTTTTCTATGGCCCTAACAAGTTCTTGTTCTTCAATATCTTCGGGTAGCCTGATCAAGGTACTTTTGAAACCTATTTCAGCACAATTCTTAATTTTACTGGCAACATAGGTTTCACTGGCTCCATTACTTCCAATTAAAATAGCAGCCAAATGCGGCGCTCGTTTATTGTCCTTTTCAACTAAGGAAACCTGCTGTTTTAATTCATCTTTTACTGATTGAGAAACCAATTTTCCGTCTAAAATTTCCATGCCGCGAAATTACTTAACTAATCACTTTGTTGCTTCAATAATATTTAATGCACTAAAATATGATTTACTGAATTTTTTTATTTCTTTGCTTTTACAAACGTAAGTATCGTGTAAGAAAGTAAATTTGCCAACGGCTAAAATTTACCATTTAGCCGCCTTTTTTGTTTTTTGTGGCACATCCTGATGGCTATCGGGAGCGAAGCAAAAAGGACCTAATACAAACATTGTATTAATTTCATTTGCTTAACCAAAAGAAACAAAAGTCAAGGGCTCCAGAAAAAAAGCTAAACTCGCTTCCATTCCGCTACGCCGAAAGAGCTATAGCCTAACAGCAAAATTAATGCAGCCGATATACAATCAACCTCTCACTTCACAGTTTACTTTACACACCTGCTCCACATAGCTGTATCCCCCGGGCTGGCCGTAAATCAGCCAGGAGCCTCATTTTTTCGTTCTTTTTCCTGGCGCATCCGGGTTACTATCAATAGCGGAGCAGATAAGAACATAGCAGATAAATATTTCATTAATTTAACCATCTTAAATTTTAAATTAATTTCTTTTGCTTAACCCAACAAAGCAAAACTCAAGGGCTCCAGAAAAAAAGCTAAACGTAATATTTATTTACAGGGCATCTGCCTTTAAAAGATTTAAAGCTTTTTACCTAACTTGGCAGTTGAAAACGCAACGCTTTGAGAAAAAAATTTACGATTGCTACTATTATTGGTTGCCTGCTGTTTCAGGTTGGTATTTCCCAATCGCTGCGATATGCAGTTAGTATGCCTTACATAAAATTGGCGGCTTACAGTCAGCAACAACAGGATGTGTTTTCCTTTACAGGCAACCAGGCTGCTCTGGCACAACAAAAGAATATTTCAGCAGGAATTTACAGCGAACAACGCTTTTTATTAGCAGATAACAGTGCTTATACTTTGGCAGCAGCTTTTCCAACTAATATGGGCAATTTTGGCGTAACAGTGAATTATGCAGGATTTTCTAATTTTAATGAAAATGCCATTGGGCTTGCGTATGCTCGTAAATTGGGCAGCAAGGTAGATATTGGGATTCAGTTCAATTATTATGGCTATCGCATACCTACATATGGCAATGCTTCTGCCATTAACTTTGAATTTGGAGCAATTATGCATCTCTCAGAAAAAATAAATGCAGGCTTTCATGTGTACAATCCGGTTGGCGGTAAATTGGGTAAATCCGGTGACGAAAAACTTGCTTCGGCCTATAAATTCGGACTAGGATATGACGCTTCAAAGAATTTTTTTATCAGCCTTGAAACAATTAAAGAAGAAAACAAACCTTTGAATGTAACTGGCGGTGTGCAGTATCAATTTGAAAAGCAATTCATTGCCAGGCTTGGTTTTGTAAGTGAAAACGGAAGTGCTTACGGTGGCGTTGCTGTGTCGTGGAAAAATATTCGGCTCGACCTCGCTGCCAATTATCATCCACAACTGGGTTTTTCTCCAGGGTTATCATTTATTGCAAAATTTAAGGAGAAAAAATAATGAGAAAATTTCAGTTACTATTACTTTTACTGATGTTTTGCTCGTTGCTTAATGCCCAGGTAACCGAGCCTCCGCCGGCAAGTCCTGACCAGCTTCCTTCTACCAATACTGAACAGCAACTAGAAAATATTACTGAAAATAGCGAAGACCTCGAAAATGAGGATGATTCCTACCTGCAACAAATGTTGCAGTTTCAACGTAATCCTGTAAACCTGAATACTGCTGATCAATCATTGCTGAAAGAATTACTCATTTTAACCCCGATACAGATACAAAACCTTATTACCTATCGGGCTATATTGGGCAAAATGATTGATATCTATGAGCTTCAGGCTATCCCTGGCTGGAACATTCGTACCATTCAAAAGCTGTTGCCCTACATTACAGTTTCAGGTGCGGTAACTGCAACAACAGACTTAATGGACCGATTCAAAAATGGTCAACATTCCATTCTGGCAAGAGCTTCCCAGATTATTGAACGATCAAAGGGCTATCTCATTGATTCTGCCGTGGCAACAAACTATTATCCGGGTTCACCTCAAAAATTAATGCTTCGGTACAAATATGTTTATAAAAACCTGCTGCAGTATGGCATTGTAGCCGAAAAAGATGCTGGTGAAGAGTTTTTTAAAGGGAGCCAAAAAAGAGGATTTGATTTTTATTCTGCACATTTATTCATCCGAAATCTTGGCATCATAAAATCGTTGGCACTTGGAGATTTTACAGTTAACCTGGGGCAGGGACTAACCCAATGGCAAAGCCTCGCTTTTAAAAAAGGGCCGGATATAACTACAATAAAAAGGCAATCGGCGGTTTTAAGACCTTATAATTCTGCGGCAGAAATTAATTTCCATCGTGGAGCAGGAATAACAATAGGTAAGAATAAATGGCAGGCAACTGTGTTTGCTTCTTACAGAAAAACTGATGCAAATTTTGTTTCAGATACTACCATTATTACCGATGATTTTGTTAGCAGCCTTCAAACATCCGGCTACCATCGTACAAAATCAGAAGTTGATGATCGTGGAATTCAGCGCCAGCTTACATTTGGTGGAAATTTAAGTTTACAACTAGATAACCTGCATGTTGGAGTAAATGCTGTACAATACCAGTTTAAACTTCCATTAATAAAAGATCCGCAGCCTTACAATCTTTACGCTCTCAATGGAAAAAGCTTTGGTAATTACAGCGTAGATTACAGTTATACTTTTAAAAATCTCCATTTCTTCGGAGAAGCGGCAGCATCCAGCCAAAACGGGCTCGCGTTTGTGAACGGATTACTTATAAGCGTATCCGGCAATGTTGATATGAGTTTTTTATATCGTAACATTTCTAAAAAGTACCAGTCACTTTATACAAATGCATTTACAGAAAGTACACTTCCTAATAACGAAAAAGGCCTGTTCTCCGGCATTAGCATCAGGCCTACAACTCAATGGCAGATTGATGCTTATGCTGATATTTACAAGTTTCCTTGGCTAAGATTCAGGGTTGATGCGCCTTCAGCGGGATCTGATTATTTTGTACAGGCAACTTACAAGCCTAACCGGCAAATGGAGATTTATAGCAGGTTCAAGCGGGAATCCAAAGGAATTAATTTTAATTCAGACGACCTGGTTATGAATCCAATTGTTTATCAACCCAGAAAGAATTGGCGCATGCAAGTAAGTTATAAAATCAGCCCCCGTTTTTCTGTTAGAAACCGTACGGAGCTGGTATGGTTTGATAAAACAGGCAAAGCAGCGGAAGAGGGATTTATGCTATATGCTGATTTGTTTTATAAACCGTTAAGAAGTTCTTTTTCGGCCAATATGAGATTGCAATACTTTGAAACTGAAGGATATAACAGCCGTTTGTATACGTACGAATCAGATGTTCTCTATTATTTCTCCATACCAGTTTTGTATGACAAGGGTTATCGTTATTATGTTAATGTAAACTACGATTTTTCAAAAAAATTATCTGTCTGGGGCAAATGGTCTCAAACGATCTACCGCGATAAAACTACCGTGGGATCTGGGTTAGATGAGATTAAAGGCAATATTCGTTCTGAAGCCAGGCTTGAATTGTTGTATAAATTTTAACTATTTTTTTGCTGTGTGCAGCAAATTAACAACGGCTATTGTCATTAAGAAGAATAAATAGGATGATGACAGAAAATTAACATTTTTTTGCCATTAACATAATATCCCTATTTTTACATTTCATTAAACTAATAATAAACCGCACATGAGAAGATTTTTCACGTTATTTATTATGCTAATATTCAGTGGGGTATTGGCATTTGCACAAGAACGAACAGTTTCAGGTCAAGTTAGAGATGTACAGGGTAACCCTGTAGGTTTCGCTTCTGTAGCTGAAAAAGGAACTACAAACACAGTAACTACTGATGCCTCTGGTAATTTTTCTATCAGAAGTAAGCAGGCTGCTCCAACGTTAGTTGTAACTGTAATAGGTTACGATAGCCAGGAAATAACAGCCAGTGGAAATACAGTTTCAGTTTCTTTAGTTAGAAATACGCAGGAATTAACAGCAGTTGTTGTTACTTCATTGGGCCAGGTTCGCCAAAAAGCGTCTCTTGGTTATTCTACTGCTAGTGTAAAAAGCAAAGAACTTACCCAGGCTACTCCTGTAAACTTACAGGCTGGTTTGATTGGTAAAATCTCTGGCGTTAATGTAACTACTACCAACAGTGGTGTTAATGGAACAACCCGCCTTACTATCAGGGGTATCCGTTCATTAACAGGTAGCAACCAGGCGATGTTGATCCTTGATGGTGTGCCTCTTTCTTTAGACTATCTTAACTCAATCAATCCAAACGATATCACTGATGTGAGTATCTTGAAATCATCTTCTGCAACTGCCATCTATGGTCCAGAAGGGGTGAATGGTGCATTGGTTGTAACTACAAAGCGTGGTACAAGAAAACCAGTGATCACTGTTTCTCAAACAACTCAATTAGAAAAAATTGCCTACCTGCCTAAATTTCAATCTGAATTTGGTGGTGGATACAACCAGGATGGTGCAACAGGTCAAGGAACATTTGAACCTATCGAGCAGCAGAGCTGGGGTGACAGGTTTGATGGATCTATCCGTCAGTTCGGACAAACAGGTCCTAACGGCGAAAAGCTGATCATGCCTTATTCTTACAATCCAAATGGTCGTTTAAACTTTTTTAATACCGGCGTAACAAACCAAACAGACGTTTCTTATTCTGCAGAAGGTTTTTACCTGAGTGGACAAAATGTACACGTTGAAGGTACTGTTCCGGGAGATGTACTTACCCGCCGTACAGTAGCTTTAAAAGCTGAAAAAGAATACAATAAGTTTAAAGCTATTTTCAACTTAAGGTACACAAACACTAAATCTAATGTTACTGGTAACAACACCCTGATTTATTATGGTGTTACTGGTGCTCCAGGAAACTATGATCTGAAAAGATTTGAAAATTGGAGAACTGATTATTTTTCTAGTCCTGATGGATACTATACAACATACCTGGATAACAATGGTAAAACACCATGGTTTGCAAAGGATGACAGACGTGTTGACACTAGAACAGATGATTTCTTAGGAAACTTCGAATTGAACTACAAAGCTACTAATTGGTTAAACTTTGTTTACAGGGTAGGTGCTACATACACTACTTCAAATATCAGATCTACTACTGAAGCATTTGTTCGCAGTGCGTTTAGTCAAACATTGCGTGATCCGGCATCTCAGGATGTTACTGCACAGATCAGTGATCAAACTAACACTGGACGTAGCTCAGGAGCTGATTTCGGAAACAGGGTAACGCAGGAGTTATTCGCAAACTTTAATACCAAGTACAAAGATTTCGGTATTAACGGAACAGTAGGATACTCTTTACGTGATGTAAGAGGTAAAATCGTAAGTGCAGGAAGTAATAATCTGGGATTCTCTGAATTCTTAAGTATTGCTGCCCGTCAGGGAGAACCTCAGGTTGGGGTTGCTAACTTTACTTCTAAACTAAGAAGGTATTTTGGACGTGTTGGTTTCGACTACAAACAAATGATCTTCCTGGAAGCAACTGGAAGTTATGATACAGATAGCAAATTGGCTCCTGTTGGAAATGATTTCAGCAATAACGATATCTCTTTCTTCTACCCAGGTGTGAATGCTTCATTCCTGATTCACAAAATGATTCCTTCTCTTGAAAATAACAAAGTGCTCAACTACATCAAATTACGTGGAGCTATTACAAGAACAGGTAACGTGAATGCACTTGGAGCTTATAATAATACAGTTTCTTTCGGTACTGGTACATTCTTCCCTTATGGATCAGTTCTTGGATATCAGGCTGGTACTCAGGTTTACGGAAAATTTCCTAAACCAGAATATGTAAACAACAAAGAAGTTGGTATCGAATTAGGTTTTGCTAAAAACAAAATTAATTTCGAAGCAACTTATTATACTCAAGATAACACAGACCAGATTTTGGATGTTCAGTTGTCAAACACAACAGGTTATACTACTGCAACATTTAATGCAGGAGCATTTACCAATAAAGGTTTAGAGTTGGATTTGAAATTAACTCCATTAGTTAAAATTGGTCAGTTAGGTATTGATCTTAAAGTGAATTACGCTTATCAAACAAACAAAGTTACCAGCCTCGTTGATGGTGTTGACCAGTTAGGTTTAGGAAACTATAACTACGTAATCGTCGGAAAATCTGCTTATACTTTCCAGTTAACTGACTACGAAAGAGATGAGCAAGGAAGAGTGAAAGTTGGATCAGATGGTATGCCTATTCAAGCTTCTGCTATTAAAACTTTTGGAAAAACATTACCAGATAACATTCTTGGACTTAACCTGAATTTCAATTTTAAAGGTTTTGCTTTAGGAGTTGTTGCTGAATATCGTGGAGGAAACCAGATCGTTGCTGATCAGCTTGGTGCTTTCCTTGATGATAATGGTATTTCTGAGCGTAGTGCTGCTAACAATCGTCGTGCATTCGTTTTCCCTAATTCAGTGTACGAAGAAAGTCCTGGAAAATGGGTTGAAAACACAAGTGTATACACTCAAAATTATGGTCGTCTATTCTGGAATGCAGGTGTTAATACTGACGTAATCAGTAACTATCTTGCTGATGGCTCTTTCTGGAAATTACGTGAAGTATCTTTGAGCTATACTTTCCCAACACGTATTTTCAAAGGAAACTTTATTAAAGGAATTACAATGGCTGTAACCGGAAGAAATTTACTTACCTGGTTGCCTAAGTCGAATGTTTGGACAGATCCTGAATTTACTGCAAATGGTAACGCTGCTTATACTGGTAATGCCGGTGGTAGAAGTACTGGTTACAATCTTCCTCCTACTCGTATTTTCGGAGCAAATGCAGTATTCACTTTCTAATTAACATTTAAATAAAAAAAAAGATATGAAATTCAACAATATAAAGAAACTTGTCCTCTTAGCAACAACCGTTGCTGTTGTAGGAGTAGGTTGTAAAAAACAGGAATTCTTAAATACCAACGGAGATTCAATTACCTCCGAAACGGTAGATTTCCGTACAGTATTACCAGCATCAATGACAGTAACAGCAACTATCATTGAAGGAACTACGTTTAAATACCTCCAAAACTGGATGGGTTATTGGGCACGTTCTGGCAGTTTCCAGGATGTAACTGATGAAGAATCATACAACTTTACCAATGATTTTAACGCAGGCGTATGGAATGGTCTATATGGTAACGCTAACAACTATAATTTCGTAGTTGAAAAAGCTAAAGCCAGCGGTGCTGGTTTTTACGAAGCTATCGGACGCATTATGAAATCACACAATATGCAAATATTGGTTGATATTTATGGTAATGTTCCTTACACCCAGGCATTCCAGGGTTTGGAAGTGCGTACACCGGCTTATGACAAAGGACGTGATGTTTATGATAGTCTTTTCGCTGACCTTGACAGAGCAATTTCAATACTTAAAGATCCTATCGCAAGTAGCATCGATAACAACAGGAACATTGATGTTAATGATCTTATTTTTGCAGGAGATGCTACATCATGGATCAAATTTGCTAATACATTGAAACTACGCTTAATCATTCATGCTTACCAGGTTCCTGGTTTTGATATTGCTGGTAAAATTGCAGCAATTGAAGCTGAAGGTACAGGATACCTTGGTTCTGGTGAAAACGTAGAGTTAAATCCTGGTTATTCTAGTACTAAACCAACTCCTTTCTATCGTGCCAACGTTTTAACTGAAACTGGTACAGTAGCAGCACAAGGTAATATCGAAAGAGCAAATGCTTATGCTGTAGGCCCTAATCCGGGTGGTCCTGGTGTTGGATATTATGGATGGGATGGTGATCCAAGAATTGATCAGTTTTATACTGCTCCAGCAGGTGGTGTACACCGTGGTATCCAGTACGGAGAGATTGCAGGTACAAATTCAAATAACACCGGAGATAAATTATCTACCGTTGATGGTGCTGGTTACATTCCAAATGGTGCTGCATCTCGCGCATGGATATTTACTGCTACAGAAAGTTTATTCTTACAGGCTGAAGCAAGGGAAAGAGGTATCATTACCTCAGGAGCTTCTGCTGAAGTTTTATTGAATGCTGCTATGGATGAGTCTTTCGTTTGGTTAGGCTTAAGTGCTGCTGATGCACAGGATTATCGTAATAACAATGCTACTTATCCTGATGTTGATTACAATGGTGTTTCTCAAGGCCCTGGTTTACCAGCTGGTGGAATATATACTATTCTATCTCAAAAATGGTTTGCTTTAAACGGAATAGCTGTGTTTGAAGTTTATACTGACTGGCGCAGAACAGATGTAGTGTATGGTGAAGGCGGTGGTTTCTTACCTGGTCCTCCATTATCTGTTAACCCGGCTGCTGCTGCAAATGCAGAAATTCCTCTTCGTTTGTTCTATCCTCAGAATGAGTATAACTACAATGCTGCCAATGTACTTTCTCAGGGAACAATTGATGTTACCTCTAGTGCAACAGAAGCAACAGGAAGAATTTTCTGGGATATCAATTAATAAACTTTTTAATAAAAAATAAATTATGAAAAAAATATTAGTATCATCTTTATCGGTTATTGCCCTGGCAGTATTAGGTACGGGATGTTTGAAAGATAAAGATTTTGAAGATGGACGCTATGGTACCGTAGTTGGCGACGCAAGGGCTGTTTCCTTCCCACAATCAAGGAGTGCAAGTTCAATTACCTATGGTGTTGTTTCTTCATCTTCTACACAGGATATTAGTGGTCCGATCATTGCAATTGAAGGACCAACTCAGTCGTCTGACGTAAATGTTACGTTACAGATAAATGATGCATTGGTTACTGCAGATCCAACACTTACTATCTTACCTCCATCGGAATACACAATTGACCTTACAAGGACAATCCCTGCAGGTGCTGTATATGATAGTGCTTTTAAAATCACTTTACCAAATTCAAGTAACCTTGATCCAAACTTAATCTATGCAATTGGCCTTACTATTGCCAGTGCTGACAATGGTTTTGCAGTTGCTTCAAACATGAGAAATATTGTTTTGAAATTTACGGTGAAGAACAAGTATGATGGCGTTTATACTATCACTGGTAGTTATGTAGATAATTCAAACGCAGCTTTTACTGGCAGATATCCTCTGGAATACAGGTTGGTTACAACTGGTCCTGCTAGTGTTGATGTTCAATTGTTAGTTAACGGAAGTTGGGATCCAGCTTACCTCTTTAGTACTGCAACAGGTGCTGGTAGTTATTACGGCAACTACGGTTTAACAATGACTTTTGATCCTGTAACTGACGAGATTATTGACTTACATAATTATTATGGCGATCCTTCAAAAGCATTAACTGCAGTAGGAAATCCAGCAGCTGGAACAGGTGCTCCTCAGTATTGGTCTGGCCCACCGTCAATTCGTAGAGCTGATTTAAATCCGACAGGTATTAATGCATGGGATGGTACTGGAGCAACACCGGTAATTAATATTAAACATTATATGTTTCAAACTACTTTTGGTGGTGGTGTAACCCCAAGGGTAGAACTTGATGAAGTTTGGGAATATACTGGTCCTAGGCCATAAATAAATTTTTCTGAAAAAACGGACTACATTTTGTAGTCCGTTTTTTTTTAACACTGCATTTTTTACCTTAATATATGTTTTATGAGACCTTATTTTATTTTGATACCTTGCCTGATGTTATGTTCCAGTTTTAATAGTTCGTATAAAAAAACTAAAGAAAGAGAACATAATTTTACTGAGTTAGCTAAAAACTGTAATATTACTTTTGCAGTAGAGAGTAATTCAAGTTTTGCCCAAGTTCATTTGGAGTTTCCTACCATAGTCGATTTTTATAATGTTTCAAATCAGATTTTAGGTTCATATAATGTTACAGGACCAATTGATTTTTACATCTGGTTGCCTTCTATACATCCTGCAGGCCGCGTAAAAATCACTAGTTCTATGCCTGGATGTAGTCCTGGGGAACAAGTTTATTGTCAAGATGTTGCTAAAAATGCAACGTTTGCACCTATGTTTTCTTTAAGTTCGCCTTGTTGCGGAGCGACTTATACAATAATTTTTACCACCGGCAGGACTTGTCCTCAATGACAATTAAAATTTGAAAATAAAACTAGGAGTAATTCTTATAAATTGAATTACTGTCTCCATGTTACAACTAGGTTTTGTTCCGGATGGTCCAAGATGCGAATTTGATGAAGTTTGGGAATATACTGGTCCTAGGCCATAATTATTTCTTCAATAATATTAAAAAAGCCGTTTCATTTTTGAAACGGCTTTTTTTATTTTGTGTAATGCTATCTTCGGCTTTTTTGGTATACGCGATGCTGTTTAACTTTACAAGTTCAGACTGTATATCTGCCTAAATTCTAAAAAAATATGTGTAAATATAACCAACTAGTTTAGCGGTCAATTGGTATTATACCCAACTAAAAGTAACTTTGTAATTCAATAAAAAAGACAACAATTTTATGGCAGATCAAACAAATGTTCCCAATCAATTAAATATAGAAATCTCCGAAGAAGTAGCAGAAGGTACTTATGCCAACCTGGCGATCATAACGCATAGTCACGCAGAATTTGTGGTAGATTTCGTGAATGTAATGCCGGGTACACCCAAAAGTCGCATCAAGAACCGCATAATATTAACGCCGTTTCACGCGAAACGTTTTATGAAAGCAATGATTGAAAACGTAAAGAAATTTGAAACCGCCAATGGCACCATACAGGATATGGAATCGGTGGAAATACCTTTCAACTTCGGAGGACCTGCTGCACAGGCTTAATCTATTTGTACGTTGAATATTTTATTTGTTGTCCTGGGTTTATAACTCAGGACAATTATATTTCATCCCATTTGTTACTCAAAGCATTCCTTCATCCGCAAAACTAAAATAACCTTCTTCACTCACAATGATGTGATCGAGTACTTTGATATCAAAATAGATGGCAGCCATTTTTATTTTTTGTGTAAGGTCTTCATCAGCTTTGCTGGGTTGTAAATTTCCCGAAGGATGGTTATGACTGAGAATAATTGAAGTGGCGCCGTTTTCCAACGCTTTTTTTAAGATCATCCGCGGGTCAGCTACAGTTCCGGTGATGCCTCCGCGGCTAATCACCTCAAAATGTTTTATTTTATTGGCCCTGTTTAAAAAGATTACGGCAAATAATTCATATTGGAAATCCTGAAGTGTGGCTTGTAAGTAAGTGGCTATTTCTTTGCTGTTTCTTATGGTTGTCCGTTTCAGTACTACTGTTTGTTGCCTTCGCCGTCCTAATTCCAACGCCGCTGCAATACTAATTGCCTTTGCTTCTCCGATTCCGCTGATTTGTTGTAATTCTTTCAGCGACAATTTCCCCAATTCATGAAGGTTATCCTGCCCAAGTTTTAAAATTTCTTTTGCAAGATCGAGTGCAGATTTCTTTTTATTCCCGTTGTTTATAAGGATGGCTAGGAGTTCGGCATTGCTAAGAGAAGCGGCACCATTTGTTTGTAATTTTTCGCGTGGCCTGTCATCAGCAGCCCAGTTTTTAATTGAAGGATTATTGAAAGGAACATTTTCCATAAATTCAAATTTAAATCAACTAACTAAATGTATTTTTGCCGTGAAATTTATTTAGTTAAACTCAATAACCTGGCAAATGATATCTAATGCAAAAATTTTTTCTGGAAAAGGCTCCCAATACCTGGCCGAGAAAATTGCAAAAAAGTTTGGAGAGCCTTTGGGCAAAGTAAATATCCAGCGTTTCAGTGATGGTGAAATAGGAGTAGAGTTTGTAGAAAGTATCAGAGGCCGTTTTGTTTTTCTAATTCAAAGTACATTTGCGCCAACAGACAACCTGATGGAATTGCTGCTGATGATTGATGCAGCAAAAAGAGCATCTGCTTATAAAGTGATTGCCGTGATTCCCTATTATGGCTATGCCCGTCAGGACAGGAAAGACAGGCCCAGGGTGGCAATTGGATCTAAATTAGTTGCCAATATGCTCACTGCCGCAGGGGCCGACAGGGTTGTAACAATGGACCTGCATGCTCCACAAATACAAGGTTACTTTGATATTCCGGTAGATCACCTGGATTCTTCGGCAATTTTTATTCCGTATATAGAGAACCTTAATTTACCAAACCTCACATTTGCTGCACCCGATGTAGGCAGTGCCAACCGTATTCGCGAAATCGCAACTTTCTTTGAATGTGAAATGGTGATCTGCGACAAACACCGTAAAAGAGCCAATGAGATAGCAAGCATGGTAGTGATAGGGGATGTAACAGACAGAGATATTGTATTAATTGATGACATATGTGATACCGGCGGTACACTTACTAAGAGTGCCGGCCTTATGATTGAAAAAGGAGCCCGCAGCGTGAGAGCCCTTTGTACGCACCCGGTATTGAGTGGAAAAGCTTATGAAAATATTCAAAATAGTGTGTTAGATGAATTGGTGGTTTGCGATACGATCCCTGTAAAACCTATTTGCGATAAAATTAAAGTACTTTCTACCGATGAACTGTTTGCAGTTGCCATAAGGAATGCTTATGAAAATAAAAGCATTAACAGCCTGTTTATCAGAGGACGTTCGAAAAGGAAAGTAACTAATTGATATCCAGCAATTTGAATCTAACTTAGATATTTGGAATTGAAACAGTAATTAACTGTCTTAAATAATTAATTATTCACTAACTTCGCGCCTCATAAAAAAATTAAATAATAATGAGAACAATTACAATCGAAGGACAACTGAGGACCGAAAGCGGAAAAAAAGCCACCCGCCAACTTCGCTCTCAGGAAATGGTGCCAGCTGTAATTTATGGCGGTGAAAAAGAAGTAAATTTTTCTGCTCCAGCAGCTTCATTTAAAAACATTGTTTACACAGCAGAATTTATGCTGGCAGAAATTACGGTAGAAGGAAAAACATACCGTTGTATCCTTAAAGACCTGCAATTCAATAAAGTTAGCGACCTGCTTTCTCATGTTGATTTCCTGGAACTGGTAGACAATAAAAAAGTAATCGCAACATTGCCGCTAAAATATGTGGGTGTTCCTGCTGGTGTTAAAGCTGGTGGTAAGCTGGTTACAAAAATGAAATCTATTAAGGTAAAAACATTGCCTAAGTACTTAAAAGAATTTATCGAAGTAGATCTTACTACGCTTCAGTTAAACGAAAACGTAAGGGTTGAAAATATCGTTGCAGAAAATATGGAAGTGCTTAACTCACCAAGAATTCCAATTGCTTCAGTAACAATGACGCGTCAATTGAAACAAGAAGAAGCTGCAGCTCCTAAAGCCGCTGCTCCTAAAGCTGCTGCTGCCGCTCCGGCTAAAGCTGCTGCTCCTGCCGCTGCAAAAAAATAATACAATAAAATTCACTCATAAAAGCCCTTTGTTTCGAAGGGCTTTTGTATTAATAATAAGGCTGTAGAAAGGAAATGTAGTTAACTTTGCGGTCCTAAAATATCTTTAAATGGGAATGGATAGAAATACGGTGATAGGTTTTATACTGATAGGCGCTTTGCTGATAGGTATGTTCATAATAAACAGCAAAAGCAGGCTTGCTTACGAAGGGGAACAAAAAAGAATTGCAGATTCAATTGCAGCCTTACAACCAAAAAGAGACACTACTGTTGCTAATGCAATAACCGATACACTAAATGCAGTTGTAACAAATTCACAAAAGCAATTAAGTGGAGGGTTTACCCAGGATACCACCGGAGAAAAAATAACAGTGGTAGAAAATGAGCTTTTAAAAATTGCCTTTACAAACAAAGGCGGCCAACCGAAATCTGTAGAATTAAAAAAATATAAGAAGTTGGATGGTAGCCCGGTACTGATTCAACAAGGTGATTTTAATAAGTTCAGTTATCGTATTCAAACGCACAGGGAAGGAACCAATGCATCGGATGAACTTTATTTTACAACATCAGCCATAACAGAAAATAGTGACAAAAGTAAAACGATCAGTTTTACTACAGGCGATACTTTGGGCAGAAGCATTACACATAGTTATACGCTAAAGAGTAATGATTATATGGTAGATCTTGCAATTAATATAAAAGGTGCACACGATTTGTTTTCACAAAATGCTGTAAATTTTATATGGCAAACAGAAGCTTCTCAGATTGAAAAAGACCATAACTATGAGCTAACTCAAACTCATATTTGCTACGTTAACGATAACGACTTTGATTTTGAGTATGCTGGCAGTGGTGATAACAAAGAATTTAGTAAACCTGTGGATTGGATAAGTTTAAAACAACAGTTTTTTATCTCGGCGCTGATCGCAAAAAATAAATTTACTTCTGCGAATGTAAATTGGACGGTTCCAAAAGATACTAACAGTCATTACATTGCCCGAGCAACTACTACAGCCAAATATGCAATTTCAGGTAATGATCCTGGTATTCCACTTCAGTTTTATTATGGCCCCAGCGATTTTAATATTCTAAAAAAGTATGACAACAAAATGGAAAACATCGTTCCTTACGGAAGTGGGGTTTTTGCCTTTGTTAAATACATAAACAGGTATTTCCTTTTGCCGGTATTTGATTTTCTGCAGAAGAATATCGCCAGCATGGGTATCGTAATTCTGCTGTTAACCTTATTAATCAGGCTAATCACATCACCAATTTTGTATAAGAGTTACATGAGTGGTGCCAAGATGAAAGTATTAAAGCCGGAAGTAGATGCGCTTAAAGCCAAATTTAAAGATGACCAGCAGGCTTTTAGTATGGAGCAGATGAAATTGTGGCGCTCTGCAGGTGTAAGTCCGTTGGGCGGTTGTTTACCGGCCTTATTGCAAATACCAATATTCATGTCGCTGTATTATTTCTTCCAGTCTAATATAGATCTCAGAGGCAAAAATTTTCTTTGGGCAAATGATCTGGCAGCATACGATTCAATTGCCAAATTACCTTTTGAAATTCCTTTTTATGGAGATCATGTTAGTTTGTTCACACTAACGGCAGTGATTACCAGTTTACTGATTTCGATTTACAGTATGAGTAATATGCAGGATAACAGCAATCCGCTGATGAAGTATATGCCTTATATTTTCCCGGTATTGTTGCTGGGTGTATTTAATAAACTTCCTTCAGCGCTTACCTGGTACTATACCGTATCTAATACTATCACCCTTATTCTGCAGATCATTATACAGAAGTATATCATTGATCACGACAAGATATTGGCACAGATAAGTGAAAAAAGAAAGCAGCCTGTTAAAAAATCTAAAATGGCAGAAAGGATAGAAGCAATGCAGGAAAGCCAGAAAAAGATGCAGGAATTAAAGAATAAGTCAGGCAAAAAATAATCCGGCTTTTATTTACCGTTAATGTTTTTATAAATCCTGCGTTATTTAAACGTGGGATTTTTTATACAGTCTAACTACACATATTTGGCATAGGTTTATAGTACCTTTAGTATATCAAAAAATTGAATAATGAATAATAGCAAATGGTTTTCTCTTCTACTTTTTTTTACGATTTTATTTTGTGCTGAGCTGCACGCCCAGAAATTGCAAAATGATGTAACTGTAAACTATTCAATTGCAATTGAGGCATCCAATGAAAATACTGCTTTAGCAAAATCTTTGGAGGGTGCAACGTTTACTGTTTATTTAAAAGGAATGCAAAGTAGAACAGACATGGAAAGTGCTTTAGGATCTGAAACAAATTTATACGATTCAAGAACAGGGAAAGGCGCGATATTAAAACAATACAGCGGACAGAAACTGATGATCACACTTACAAAAGATAATTGGATGCAAAAAAACCAGTTTTATCAAAATATGAAGTTTGTAATTGATAATACAGAGGAAATGATCAGTGGAATAAAATGTAAAAAAGCTACCGGTAAATCTCCTGATGGCAACCCGTTTGTAATTTACTTTGCTTCAGATATTAAATTGCAGAATAAGCAGTATGACAATGGATTTGGACAATTGCCGGGTTTACCTGTCAGATATGAAATACAATCTGGTAAACTAACATTTAAATACACTTTAAAAACGGTAAACTTTGATCCTATAGCTGCTGCTAAATTTGAAGTTCCCAAAGCAGGTTTCAGAGTAATGACGTATGATGAAAACCAACAATTAAAAAAGGGATAACTTATAACTATTAAAAAAGCCGCTTAAAAAGCGGCTTTTAATTTGAATTTATAATTAGTTTCATCCCCGTGTAACCTTGTTTGATCTCAGGAACTACCATTTTTTGCTTATAGGGAATAATATAAACGTTACTTCCTTTTTGATAAGTAACTAAGTTGCTGGAAATAGCAATATTGCTTACTTTATGAACACCAGTTTGCAAACTTCCCTTATAGGTAAGACCTGCCTTTAGATTGAATGATAAAGAATTCTTGATTGAAGTATTTAAAGGAATATTAAGGCTGACTTTATTTTTTGCTTTTTTCCCTATACCCCTGTCTGCAAACGACATGAGCATATTCCCGGCAAGAATACCTATAATAAGTATTGATTTGGTTATTTGACTCATGAGTATTAATTGTTAATTGTTACAAATATATTAATTAATTCCAGCTTTTATAGTACCATTCATCAATTTTTTTTGAAATATTATGTCCAAAGCATAAATTTTCCCAAAAAAACTGCTTAAAACTTGTATTCTCCTTGATTTATCCATAAATTACAATAACCTATACATAATGAGTAAAAACCCTTATAGACAGGACCGGGAAGAATTGAAGGAGTTATTGCAGCAGTATGCTAATCTGAAAGCTGGCAAAAGCTATTCTTTTATAGAAGAAGATGGCTTTGAGCGCATTATAGATTACTTTGACGAAAAAGAGCAATACGCACAGGCCCTGGATGCCACCGAAGCTGCAATGGAGCAGTATCCTTACTCTGCAGCGCTTTTAATCAAAAAAGCTGATCTTCTTATTTCTTTACGCCGATACCAGGAATCACTCTATATTTTGGAGCAAGCGGAACTACTTGACAGTACTGATACTTCCTTATATATTTTAAAGACTGATGCCTATCTCGCACTCGACATGCAGGAAAAGGCTGCTGCATTGCTGGAAGCTGCTATCGAAACTTTTGAAGGAGAGGAAAAAATTGATCTTTTATTTGAATTGGCAGATGTGTACGACGATTATGAGAATTTTGAAAAAGTATTTGACTGCCTGAAAATCATTTTACAACAGGAACCTTCAAATGAAGAAGCGCTTTATAAAATTTGTTTTTGGACAGATTTTACCGGCAGAAACGAAGAGGGCATAAAACTACACCAACAGATCATTGAGGATGTTCCGTTTAATGAACTGGCATGGTTTAACCTGGGTGCAGCCTACCAGGGGTTAAAATTATACGAAAAATCTATTGATGCCTATCAGTATGCCGTAGCGATTGATGAAAAATTTGACTATGCTTACCGAAATATGGGTGATGCCTACATCAAGCTACGGAAATACAAAGATGCCATAGAAGTTTTAGAAAAAGTACTGGAACTTACCAGGCCCGAAGCAGTAATTTATGAAGCTATGGGGCACTGTAACGATAAGATGGGCAATTTCGCCCAGGCTAGGTTTAATTATAAAAAAGCCAGTCATTTAAGCCCGGAAGATAGCCAGATGCATTATAAAATTGCGTGCACCTATATGAACGAAGGTATCTGGCATAACGCTATTAAATCGTTGGAAACTGCCTCAAAAATGCACCTCATGCAACCCGAATATAACCTTGCATTGGGCCGCTGCTATATGCAGTTGGGAAACATTGACGAAGCCATTACTTACCTCGGCAATGTTGTTAGAGTGAGGCCTAAAAATGTTACCGGCTGGGTAGAATTATTAAAATGTCTTTACGTTGGTAAGTTATTTGAAGAAGGGCTGGAATATTCAACTTTTGCCTATGAACAAACAGATTCAAAGCCCATATTTATATTTTTTAAAAGTATGTTTCTCTTTGCCACAGGTATGTCGAAAGAAGCATTGATTGTTTTAGAAAATGGCATGTCTGTCAATCCAAAACTAATCAAACAGTTTATTGAAATCAATCCTTCTATATTGCAACACCAGCAGGTAGTAGAACTTATTGCAAAATACAAAAAGAGAAAGTCGCGATGAAACCTTCCTGTTTATCGGAACTATTTTAACTGCTTTTATTTGCGCTGCATTAAATATCTTTGCGCAACATAATAAGAAATCAATGAATTTTAATCTTACTCAAATTCCCGAAAGAACTGACAAGCCACGTTCTAACGGTATTACCATGGTTATGGATAAAGGGCTAAGTATTCAGGAAGCGAAAAATTTCATGAGTATTGCACAACCTCATGTAGATGTTGTAAAGCTTGGATTTGGAACTTCTTATGTTACCCCTAATCTTAAGGAAAAGCTGGAAGTTTACCGTTCTTACGATATGCCCGTTTATTTTGGAGGAACTTTGTTTGAAGCCTTTCTGATCAGAAACCAGTTTGATGATTATATAAATGTTTGCAAGGAATTTGGGGTAAGTTATATGGAAGTAAGCGATGGATCAATTACCATTCCGCATGCAGAAAAATGCGGGTACATTGAAAAACTTACCAAACATGGTGTGGTTTTAAGCGAAGTAGGAAGTAAAGATGCCGCACATATTATTCCACCATACAAATGGATAGAGTTGATGCGGGCAGAATTAAATGCAGGCTCTACCTACGTTATTGCCGAGGCTCGCGAAGCAGGTAATGTTGGTATTTACAGAGGAACAGGTGAAGTAAGAGAAGGCCTTGTACAGGAAATTCTAACACAAATACCGGAAGAAAAAATATTGTGGGAAGCACCTCAAAAAGCACAGCAATTGTATTTCCTTGAACTTATTGGATGTAATGTAAACCTGGGCAACATTGCACCTTCGGAGGTATTGCCGTTAGAAGCCATGCGAATTGGTTTACGGGGAGATACATTTGAATTATATCTGGATAAATAATTTTATCATGAACGCTTATGGGTTGATAGGATTTCCACTCGGGCATTCTTTTTCAGAAAAATATTTTACCGAAAAATTTGAAAAAGAATGCCTGCCTGGAAACATTTTTCGGTTGTTTCCCATCGAAAGCATTTCTTCTCTTCCGTCTTTACTGCAATCAGAAACTAATTTAAGAGGCCTGGCCGTAACCATCCCTTATAAAGAATCAGTAATACCATTTATCGATTCGCTGGAAAGAGATGCCCAACAGATTGCTGCCGTAAACTGTATAAAGATCTCCGGTAAAAAATTAACCGGTTACAATACCGATGTACTTGGTTTTGAAAGATCACTGATTCCTCTTATAGATAAAAGCAACATAAAAGCGCTGGTGCTTGGAACAGGCGGTTCATCCAAAGCAGTTCAGTTTGCACTTAAGCGAATGGGGATTGATTTCTTGGTGGTTTCCCGCTCGGTATATCATCGTACCGGCTTTATTCATTATAACCACATCGATGAGCAAATGATTTCTGATTACAGGTTGATCATTAACTGTACGCCTGTTGGTATGTATCCTAACATTAACGAGTATCCGCTAATTCCGTATCAGTTTATCAGCAAAGAAAACATTTTGTACGACCTTATATACCGTCCGGAAAAAACTGTTTTTTTAAAGAAGGGATTAGAAAAAGGAGCTACAATAAAAAACGGTTTTGAAATGCTGGTATTACAGGCTGAAGAAAACTGGCGGATTTGGAACGAGTAGAAAAAAAGTTACAGGATTTTTTTTAATGCTTCGGGAACAACAACTACTTTTTTAAGCTGGTAATCATAACAAATTAACCCCGTTTTAGCCCTTGCAACAGGAACGCTTTTTTCTTCCCTGCCGGTTTCAACAAGATAGTATAATTCAAAACTTACCCTCGTAATATCGCCTGTAGCAATACTGATAGTTAATGTATCTCCATAAAATGATTCATTGAGGTATTCTACGGCAAGATCTCCCATGATAAGTCCCGTGCCGCCTGCATTCAACTCAGTATATTGATGCTGTTTCAACCATAATACTCTTGCTTCATGCAGAATACTAACCAGGGCATCATTACCGAGATGGTTGCCATAATTAATATCTGTGATCCTTACAGGTATTTGAACAGTTCCAATAATTTTTAACGGCATGGTTAATTTAATCCTGCTCATTTTCGCTGTTTAAAAAATCAATAAGTTTACTAATCGCTTTTTTTCTATGACTGAATTTATTTTTCTGCTCCATATCCATCTCTGCAAAAGCTTTATCGCTTCCCTCAGGGATAAATACAGCATCGTAGCCAAAACCCTTTTCGCCTTTCTCTTCCAGCGTGATCACGCCTTTGCAAACTCCTTCAAAAAAATATTCTTGTCCTGATTGTATCAATGAAACGATCGTTCTAAATTGCGCCTGCCTGTTTTCAATCCCTTCCATGTTGCTCAATAACAGGGCAATATTTTTTTTATTGTCGTTTTCTTCTCCTGCGTAGCGAGCACTTTTAACGCCAGGCGCTCCGTTTAATGCAAGTACTTCCAGCCCGGTATCTTCACTAAAACAGTCTTTGCCCGTTAGTTTGTGAATAGTACTGGATTTTTCTGAGGCATTTTCTTTCAGCGTATGATGAGGTTCAGGAATATCAATATCAATTCCTGCTTCTTTCAACGAAATCAGTTGAAATCGGTTTGCGAGTACCGATCGTATTTCATTTACTTTGTTTGTGTTATTAGTAGCGAAGATGAATGTGTGCATGGTTTTATATTGCAAATATCTTTTTTAAACTGGCCCAGAGCTGCAGTTTTTCCTGTTTATCTGCAGAAAGTTTATTTAAGGATGGACCACATAAGCATTGCTGCTGATTGTAATGCTGCACCTGGTAATAAGGAAATTGTAGTGGAAAAGCCAGTTTTTCAAGTTCTATGCCCAAACAAATGATTACTGAAGGTTTAAAATAATCTGTAAGGGATTGATAGCTAATGCGCTTATTGCGGTTAAAATTGATCAAGGCTGTATCTGACAGGGATAATTTACAGGCAGTAAGAATATCTATCAAAAAATTGAGGTCTTCATCCTGTAAATAGACGGCATTTTCCTCATTTACGACTACCAAAATATTTTTCTGATTATTTCCCAGAAACGACAATGAATCCTCTTTCAAAGATTTGTTTATTAATTGCTTAGAATCTAAGAGTACCAAAGAATCCTTGTATAATTGTTCTGTTAAAAAAGGAGGCAGTTGAAAATTGTCTAAACTCATAAAAGTGGGGTATAAGCCCCTGTTTTTTTCGTTACTTTGCATAAAATTAATGAATATGATTGCAGCCGCCGATTTTAATATTACAAAAGTAGAAAGGAGTAAACTTAGTGACATAAATCTTGAAAATATTCCGTTTGGAAAATACTTCACAGATCATATGTTAGAAGTTGATTATGAAGATGGTGAGTGGAAAACTGTTGAGATAAAACCTTATCAACCATTGCTTATTGAACCTTCTCTGGCAGCGATACACTACGGGCAATCAATTTTTGAGGGTGTAAAAGCTTACCGTAACGAAGCTGGAGATGCAGCTATTTTTCGCCCTATCGATAATTTTAAGCGCTTTAATATTTCCGCAGAAAGAATGCAAATGCCACAGGTTCCGGAAGAGATTTTTATGGAAGGTATGCGCTTACTGGTAGAACTGGATAAAGAATGGATTCCTGCAAAAGAAAATCACTCGCTATACATTAGGCCGTTTATGTTCAGTACCGACGAATTAATCGGGGTGAAGCCAAGTGACAATTACAAATTCATGATCATTTTAAGTCCCACCGGACCCTATTACAGCACACCAATGCGAATCTATGTTGAAGAGCAATATGTTAGGGCCGTACCAGGAGGAGTTGGGTTTGCGAAAGCGGCAGGAAATTATGGCGCAGCCATGTATGCTACTGCGGAAGCAAAAAAGAAAGGATATGACCAGGTGCTTTGGACGGATGCTTTTGAGCACAAATACGTACAGGAATGCGGTACGATGAACGTGTTTTTTATTATTGGAGATACTGCTATTACACCCGGACTGGAAAGTGGAACCATATTGGCTGGTGTAACCAGGGATAGTACTATCACGATCCTCAAAGACATGGGATTTAAGGTAGAAGAACGCCAGTTAAGCATAGATGATGTAATGGATGCGTATAAAGCAGGTTTATTGTATGAGGTATTTGGTACAGGAACAGCTGCCACAATTTCTTATATTAAAGAACTTCGGTACAAAGATTTTGT
>CAZCAA010000024.1:0-9160 GCA_964496585.1 uncultured Ferruginibacter sp. | reverse complement strand
AATGGAGTTTGATGTGGATAAATGGAAAACAGCGCCCGAAGTCAAAAAGCGTGTAAATGATATTCGGTACGGAATAGCACCTGATACGCATGGCTGGTTGTATAAATTATAAGCTGTTTCGCTTGTTTTCTATTGATTATTAAAGCGTTATAAAATGACAGAGCAAACAGGTGTGAGCAGGATATTTAATCATAAATGGACACGGTAGCAACGGGGATAAATCTTTTTAATTTTTAATTTTTAATTTTAATTTTTCCCCTTACCTTTGCCGTCCGAAAAATAAAAGGTCATAAATGCCAACAATACAACAATTAGTAAGAAAAGGTAGAGAAATCATTAAGGCGAAAAGCAAATCCAGGGCTTTGGACAGTTGTCCTCAGCGCAGGGGGGTATGTACCAGGGTATATACTACCACGCCTAAAAAGCCAAACTCAGCTTTGCGTAAAGTTGCCAAGGTTCGTTTAACAAACAAGATTGAGGTGATTGCCTACATTCCAGGTGAAGGACATAACCTTCAGGAGCACTCTATCGTGTTGATCCGTGGTGGAAGGGTTAAAGATCTTCCAGGTGTTCGTTATCATATTGTACGTGGAAGCCTTGATACTGCCGGTGTTAAAGACCGTAAGCAAAGCCGTAGTAAGTATGGTACTAAAAAAGAAAAAGCTAAGAAATAATTAATATAAAAAGATCAATAACTCGAAATAGTTGTTGATACCTAATCAAAACATACAATGCGTAAAACACAACCGAAAAAAATCCCTCTAGCACCAGATCCAAAATTTCAGGATAAATTGGTTACCCGTTTTGTAAATAACTTAATGTGGGAAGGTAAAAAGAGTGGAGCTTATAACATTTTTTACGATGCTTTAGATAAAGTGAGCAAACAAACCGGAGAAGAAGGTTATGAAGTTTGGAAAAAAGCATTAACTAACATTACTCCAGGAGTTGAAGTGCGCAGCCGTCGTATTGGTGGTGCAACCTTCCAAATTCCTGCTGAGGTTCGTCCTGATAGGAAGATCTCCCTTAGCATCAAATGGATGGTAAAATACAGCCGCGATAGAAACGGTCGTAGCATGTCTGATAAATTAGCAAATGAAATTGTTGCAGCAAGTAAAGGTGAAGGTGCTTCTTACAAAAAGAAAGAAGATACACACCGTATGGCTGAAGCTAACAAAGCTTTTGCTCACTTCCGCATCTAAGTAATTATAGATAAAAATTTTAAACCACTCATTTGAGTGGTTTTTTTTTGCTTCGATTTGGAAATGGTTATTTATCTGGAACCATGAAGGGAATGGTAAATAGATGCTGATATTTACAGTTGGTTGATCGAAATAATATTTATCTGATAGCAACCTTACATTATTAAGCTTCTGTTTAATTTTTTTCGGGTACAGCTTCTGGTACCACTTCAGCTTCAGGTTTTTCAGCAGCTTCTTTCTTGTCTTTTTTAGAACTTTTAGACTTTTTACTTTTTTTAGGTTTCTTTATCTGTGTATCATTTATTTCATCATCATCCACTTTTTCCTTAGCA
This sequence comes from uncultured Ferruginibacter sp., assembly GCA_964496585.1. Taxonomy (GTDB): domain Bacteria; phylum Bacteroidota; class Bacteroidia; order Chitinophagales; family Chitinophagaceae; genus Ferruginibacter. The sequence goes on along the minus strand of CAZCAA010000024.1, from coordinate 7,629 downwards.
TGTTGAATTACGAAATAGTAATTAGTATGTTTGCCCATATCGTCCATGGCATCAATAATTTCTACAAAATGATTGAACTTATTCCAACCGGTATTTTTAGCGGTAATTGTCATACCCACATTTGGAATAAAATATTCACCATCTGCAAGCCCCAGCGAAAATATTGGCGTTTCAGCCGTTTTTCCTTTTCCACTGTAAATCATAGCTCCCATTACCTTATCTACCAGGTCCATAAAATATTTTGCACTATCCCTGTTTTTTAATTGATTATAAGAATAAGATCTTTCCTTAAGTATACGCAGGCTTAACGGATGAGAAGCCAGATAGGTTTTTGACTCAATCAACGCTCCTTCATAATCAGCACTATCATTCATATCAAAAATCTCCTTCTCCTTTTGAAAGTCGAGCCAGGGTTTAAAATGAGCATCTTCGGTATATCCAATCATTAGAGCAAGCGTTTCTGCCCTGCTTATAACAGAATCCTCATTTAAAAATTTTTCCAGTAATTTATGATAATACAATTCGCTGTTTCTATCTTTTGTTTTTTCAAGGATCATTTTAAAATCCCTGTTATAATCAAAATTTGTGGGAGTGGGCGAACTGGCGGGAGCAATTGTTTGTTCGTAAGAATACAACGATGCAGTTAAAAATATCAGTGTAAAAATTGTTCTCATAATGCTTTCTTTATACTGTTACATAAACCTGTTAAAAGTAGTTACGAATATATTGAAAAGTAGGATAGTAAAATTAAAAACTGTAAAAGCAAGCTGCCGGCAGGCGAAATAATTACTAACTAACGAATTAGAACTACGGTACCTTTTACAGAAATCTTCTTGCCATATTTATCAGTTCCCTTAATAAACCAAACATATGTTCCGGCTGGAAGTTTAACCTGTTTACTGGTTCCATCCCATCCTTTGGTAAGATTATTATTTTGATAAATTGTAGTACCAAACCGATCACAAATGTGAAAAGATTCTGTGTTTGAAATGTCAATTGCAATAGGTTTAAATACATCATTTAAGCCATCAGTATTTGGTGTAAAAGCACTTGGTACCTGGTAACCAGTTGCATTTATCATTTTTACATTTATGGTATCTATGGATTTGCAACCTGCCCGATCTTCTGTTTGAACAACAAATTGCTGATCGTTAAAAAGTGTAGCAACAGGAGACTGAATATTTGATCTATTTAATGGAGCAGCAGGACTCCAATTGTAACTCTCGGCATGGCTGCAGTGCAATTGAATGGGTACTCCACGTACTGCAACGGTGTCATTTCCTGCAAATGCTTGTATAGGCTGCGTGATTAGTAAATTCACCGATGCTGTATCGGCACAATTTTTAATATTTGTTACTTCTAGTCTGTAATTCCCAGGTTGATTTACGGAAACCGGCGGCGCAATATTGTTCGATTCAAATTGCCAGTTACTGGTATAACCACGACTGTTAAATTCCAGTGTAAGATCAGTAAAAAGTCCTGTACAAAGTTTCTTCTCAATATCCGGACCTAGTTGCGGACTTTTATTAACTATAACGGTTATGGTTGTACGATTGCTTTCACAACTACCGGTATTTTGACTCACATAGTAAACAAATGAACCATCAATTTTTGTGGAAGGAACGGGAGGTATGGCAGAACCTGCACCGCCAAACGCTGCATCATACCAAAGCAACGTAGAACCTGTTGCGGTTAATGCCGGCGCCAGGAAGTTCTGACAATAAATGATAGAATCTGTTGCAACTGGCAGGGGAGATAGCGGTACAGCTGCAATATTAATTTGTTTTGTTACAGGGCATGATCCACCCGGATCTATTGATGTAACAGTATAAACTTGTGTTGACGCAATTGTTGCTACAACGGTATTTCCTGTATAACTGTTTAAGCCAATGCCATTCCAGGAATAATTTCCATTACCACCGGTAGCGGTTAGCTGCACCTGCGAGCCTGTGCAGATGGAAGTAGCGCTACTGGTTAATGTAAGTGCGCCAGAAGCAGGAAGCGGTTCAATAATATAATTACATTCGTCGCCTGCAAACCCATCAATCATCAGATAATAAGTATTTCCGGGAACCAGATCAGTAGCCGTTACTATATTGGGCGATAAGCCTGGGAATATGGGAGAATAACAACCATGATCTATCACAGGTCCTGAACCGCAGTTTGCTTCAAAAAAGAACATCTGAATACCATCGTTTTGGGTACTGCTCATCACCCAAACATTGAAATCCATGTTTACGGATGTAGCAACGAACTTTACAAATGCATTATTCTGAATGGTACCGCAGAAAGCATTGGTAAGTTCAGGCCAGGTGTCGGCCGAGTATGATAACGAAGTAGCAGCGCAAAATCCGAATAAACTACAAACGAAAGGGGCATTAGAACAGTTGCTGGCAGGAATCGGATTGTTGTTGCATATAGGTGGCGATGGCGGCAGGCTTGACGTAAAATTAATACTACATTGTTCTAGCGCACCGGTTTCACCCGCTACCACATCATTTATACAAAGTTGCCAGATACCATCGGCAGTTTGGCCATTGTTTACAACTCCTAGATATCCATCGGGGATGAAATTGCCAGTAAATGGACTTATGCCATTTTCAATTGAAGTAGCAGCATTTCCAGAGAAGCAGGTTCCTGAATAGCCAATTCCTGCACCACCGTTTCGAACGCTTATAGGAATAGTTGTACCAGCAGGCGAACGCAAAAAAACTTCAAGATCAGAAACCCGGTTATGAGCGATAGATAAACAAACTGACCCAAGCCCATAAGTGGAATTAATATTTCCAATACCTGAAACATTGATGGGGAAACATCGTTGGCCGTTTCCGCTGTCGGGAATGGCTCCACCAACGCCATTGAACGTTTGCGTGTACCCGTTATTAACAAGGAATAGGAAGAAAATAATGCATAGTAAATATTTCTTCATCAGTATTTATTGGCAATCGAGCGTAGAGTCATTTTTTATAAAAAATATTACTGAGGTAATTGAGAACATATTTTACCAATAAATTCACGTTGAGATAAAATAAGCACAACTTCTCAGGAGTAAAACGTAAATTCTAATGCAATTATTACTAATGACATTATATATTATTAATGTTGACCGGCTAAGACTTTAAATAATTACTTGGCTTGACCTCACCCCCAACCCTCCCGAAAAATCGGGACTGGCTCTCTCCGAAGGAGAGTGGGCTTAAAACTCACGGCAGAGAAGGGTTGTGTCGAATATGGCTGATTTAGTTGAAATACAAGACTACATTACTAATTTTCATTTAGTGAAGTTAGTGAAGTAAAAATTTGTATCAACTAACGGTAATAGGATTTGCTAGAATGAGCTCTAAACGATTGTTAACAATATTATTAAGCTCCTGATTAATTATTAAGATCAAATTTCATAGTAGTGTTACTGAGGTTGAAGCTACAGTAGTACAACCGATGCACATAGCTGTAACCGACAAACGGGCTGTTATCGTTTGTTGGGGTCTTTTTTTGTTACTTTTTTGGACAAGCCCGTCCGAACGGGCAAAAAAGTAAGTTTAAGAAAATATAGAATTTCGATACCAAACAACATTAAGCCCATACTAGGTTTGCTATCAAACTACCTAATCCTAAAAGGTAAAATTGTAAGTGTTTGCAGTCACGGTACCAATAAGATTTAAATACCTTTATCCCAGGCGACGATTATACTTGTAAAAATGTAATGAGCTACCATCTTTTAACTATTACTAATCGTTCTAATGTAGATAGTTTTATTATTTTTAGATATCATGAAAAAAGTATTCTTTGTTATTTCAATGCTGCTGGGTTCAGCAGTAGTATTTTGCCAGCAGACCATTCCTTTTAGTTACGATGGCTCTTTTGTTATCAATCATAAGCCGCTCATACTTTCTACAGTGAAACTTACACTTGAAATTTTACATGGACAGGAAAATAAGGAAACGATTTACAGTGAAAGCCATTTGATTAAAACGGATTCTTTTGGATATTATCATATTGATATCGGAACAGGAAAACAGCTCAGCGGAAATTTTGATTCAATTATCTGGTCTGATGGTGTTTTTTATCTCAGGTTAACTGCCAGTCATCCCGCTATTGCAAAGAATTCCTTCGTTAAAGAAATATTATTACGCATTCCACCAAACCTCGAACATGATTATGAGCAGGGAACGGTTACAGCAACCGATCATCCGGATTACGGAGACTGGAAACTAAACCATAATCGCAACCAGCGACCCGTTTTAGTTACTATCGATTTAAGTACGAGTTATGCCAATCTTGCTTATCCGGCTAATACCTATCCAATATACAGGCATTACGAATGGAGTGATTTAGACAGGGATGGCATCGGCAATTCATTCTGTTTAACATACAGTGAAAATACTCATCATGCCTTTTGGGAGAATACAAAAAAACTGGGAGATGTAAAATTGTATGCAAAGCCTTTTCAGGAGTTGTTTGTTAGTTCTGAAAAAAATACTTTGACTGTTTCCATCAGTAAACCTGAACCACAAACTAACCACAGTGAAACCTATGCTATCAAAGGGCCATGGAAGTTTATATACTATATTGAATGGTAAGCACAAAAAAGCCCGGCTTTTAATAGCCAGGCTTGTTATGAAATAATTTGTTTTTATTGAACAATGGTAACAACGCCTTTCATTTCAACAACTTTACCATAACGATTCATTCCCTTAACCATCCACACATAAGTTCCAAGTGGTTGTTTCTTTCCTTTAAAAGTACCATCCCAACCTTTCAGCCACTCATTTGTTTCAAAAACCAACTCTCCGAACCTGTTAAAAACCCTGAAATATTGCGTGTAAGAAATACCTACAGGTACAACCCTGAAAACATCATTCAATCCATCATTATTCGGAGAAAATGCATTTGGAACATAATAAGTTGGGCCTTCATAAGCTTTTACAAAAACAGTATCTGTGTCGCTGCAACCGGCTTCATTTGTTACGCTTACTACAAATAACTGATCATGATCCAATGTTGCCAATGGGTTGGCAATATCATTTCTGCTCAAAGGATAAGATGGACTCCACAAATATTTCACACCACCAGTAGCATTCATCTGATGTGGCGTTTTCCAGATTGCTATCGTATCGTTTCCTGCAAAGGCATTTACAACAGGCATAACAGTTACATAAACAAAGGCAGTATCTGAACAACCAACATTGTTGGTAGCCTCTAACTGATACGTTCCTGAAATAGTAACGGCGGAAGGATTTGTCACTCCCTGTTCGTTTAACGACCAATTATATGTTAAGCCGGCAGTATTGAATTTCGTTGTAAGGTTAACCGAATCTCCGGCACAAACGGTATCCTTCAGATTAACCCCAAGGTTTGGATATGGTTTGATACTAACGTTAATGGATGATCGCGGTCCTTCGCAAACTCCGGTAGTTTGACTTACATAATAAGTGGTATTTCCTGCTATTGAAGTATAATTTGCCGGAGCAATGCTGCTGCCAGTACCTCCAGTGCCTGTAGCGTACCAAAGTAAATTGGTGCCGGTAGCGGTAAGTGGCGGAGCAATAGCATTCTGGCAATAGTTCAATGCAGCACCCACTGTTGGTGCGTCTGGAGTAGAGTTTACAATTACTGTCAAAGCTGCTCTTGGTCCTTCACATACACCTAAAGTGGAACTTACATAATAAACAGTATTGTTTACCGTATTGCTGGTTGGTACCGGTGCAATGGTATTTCCCGTTCCTCCGGTTGCATCGCTGTACCAAAGAATGTTAGAACCAGTAGCAGTAATTGCTGATGTAGTAACTCCCTGGCAGTATGTTACCGGTGTAACAACTGCAGGTGCTGCAGGTGTTGGATTTACTTTAACTACTACTGGCGTTCTTAAACTTTCTCCGCAACTTAAAGTTTGTGTTACATAATAAGTAAAATCTCCTGCTGTGGCTGTAGAAGGAATTGGTGCAACCGAATTACCGGTACCGCCTGTTGGTACTGTATACCATAGCAGGCTTGTACCCGTAGCTGTTAGTTGTGTAGCGGTAACGCCCTGACAATAAGTAAATGGACCGCTTCCTGTCGGAGCTGGAGGCAACGACACAATCGTAACTGTAACTGAAGCCCTTGGACTTTCACAGCTTGCAACAGTTTGGCTTACATAATAAGTAAAACTTCCTGTTGCAGTGGTTGGAGGAGAATAAGTACTAACACCTGTGCCACCCGTAGCTGTTGTATACCATAATAAGTTAGCACCTGTTGCAACCAATGGAGCAGCAGTACTGTTCTGACAGAAAGTAGCTGCTTCAGGAACCGGGGCCGCCGGTATGGCATTGATATTTACAATAACCGGAAGCCGGGCACTTTCGCCACAAGTTCCTGTTTGCGTTACATAATAAGTAGTTGATCCGGAAGATACAGTAGATGGCACCGGAGCTGAAGCACTTCCTGTTCCTCCTGTTGCAGTTGTGTACCATAATAATCCATTGCCCGTTGCCGTAAGTGCAGCGGCTGTTGTGCCCTGACAGAAAATAACCGGGCTGGGTGCAGTTGGCAAAACAGTATAAGGTAAAATTGTAACGGTAATTGATCCCCTTGGACTTTCACAACCGTTAACAGTTTGGCTTACATAATAAACCGAGTTACCCGCAGAAACAGTAGAAGGTGTAGGAGCAGTTGCACTGCCTGTTCCTCCTGATGCTGTTGTATACCAAAGCAAACCTGTTCCTGTTGCTGTAAGAGCCGAAGCGGTAACGCCCTGGCAATAAGTTACTGTTGGAGTTACTGCTGGTGTTACCGGTATGCTGTTTACGGTTACCGTTATAGCTGCCCTTGGCCCTTCGCAGGTGCCAGTACTTTGACTTACATAATAAATTGTATTTCCGTTTGTTGCTGTAGAAGGAACAGGTGCTGTTGCACTTCCTGTTCCACCTGTTGCAGTTGTGTACCATAACAGGCTTGTACCTGTTGCTGATAATGCTGTTGCTGTTGTACCCTGGCAATAAACAACCGGGCTGCTAACAACTGGTGCCGCCGGTGTTGGCTTTATAGTAACAACCAAAGCTCTTCTTACACTTTCTCCGCAAGGTGCGGTTGTTTGAGAAACATAATAAGTTGTATTACCTGCCGTAGCAGTTGACGGAGTTGGTGCAGTGGTTGTTCCTGTACCTCCTGTTGCAACTGTGTACCATAACAAACCGGTACCCGTTGCCGTTAGCGCAGAAGCTGTTGTGCCCTGGCAATAAATCACAGGTGATGTTACAACAGGTGCAGGAGTTGAGGGAAGAATAGTTACAGCAATGGCAGTTCTTGGCGACTGGCAACTATTAATTGTTTGCGATACATAATAAGTGGTTGTACCTGCAGCCGAAGTGGAAGGAGTAGGTGCAGTTGCTGAACCAGTTCCTCCGGTTGCTGTAGTATACCAAAGCAAACCTGTTCCTGTTGCTGTAAGAGCCGAAGCGGTTACGCCCTGGCAATAAGTTACTGTTGGGGTTGCTGCTGGTGTTGCCGGTATGCTGTTAACGGTTACCGTTATAGCTGCCCTTGGGCCTTCACAGGTTCCAGTACTTTGACTAACATAATAAATAGTATTTCCGTTAGTTGCTGTAGAAGGAACAGGTGCTGTTGCACTTCCTGTTCCACCTGTTGCAG
>CAZCAA010000023.1:29521-35979 GCA_964496585.1 uncultured Ferruginibacter sp. | reverse complement strand
GGTTTAGCCATTTTAATTCCTGCAATTGTGCCGCCGGCATTACTATGGTCGCCGCTGAGGATTACAGGGAAAAAATTATTTTTCATGCTATCACAAACAGCTTTGCTGATTCTTTCATACATATTTAATACACCCTGTATGCGTTTTGCATATGGAGATTGAATTGGTTCAAAAAGCAAATTGTTCAGTGTCTCAATTTTCTCGGACGGAAAATGCACAAAGAAGTTGCTCATAAAATCGAGTGCTGCAATTTTTATCGCATCAACTCCAAGGCTAGCACCACGCGTGCCGGCGCCAATTTCAGATGGAACTTCAATTAATTTAATATTTTTCATCTTCGTTCATTTTTTCAATAAGTAAGAAGCAAGGGAATAAGTTTTATATTTTACCTTTTAAGGGATTTTCGTTTTTTAATGTTCCCAGACAAGCGGTTATTTTAAACCGGACAAACATTTCTTCCGAATACCACTTTTGCTGTTTTGTTTTCTTTATTACATCTTTATGTTCACGTATGCCATATGCAAACACTTTCATATCTTCTTCCGTTTCCCAAACGCTAAATGTTGCTTGTTTTATCCAGGGAATTTCTCCAATACCTAGAGATGTAATAAAACCTTTGGCTTCAGTCATTTTATTTGCTACAGCAGCTACATTTTGCCAGAAATATTTTAGCTTATTTAGTCGAATAGTTGCCCTTGTTAAAGTGGCCATAACTCCTTCGTGTTTTACCATTTCATTTAATTCTCCAAAAACTTTTTTACCATCCCACAAACCACGGCCTTCTAATGGGCACAACAATATCGTAAACGTTTCGCAATTAAAAAAATGAAGCCAACTGTTAATGAATTTACCATACAGTGATCTAGTTATATCATTAATTGGGTGGTAACCGTTGGCTGCGTAAATTTTTGTAACAGGATGGGTTGCCAGTATTGCCCATTGTTGCAGATCGGGTTGTTTATCAAAAGTTCCATTTTTGCCAGAACCCATCAATTTAAAAAAAACAACTTCTTTTTTCAACCACAATGGTAATCGTAAAACAGCCATTGCCAAAAATGCAAAGGGAATATAAATTTTCGGATAACGTATTATGGTTAGAGATACCTGCATTTAAATAACCTGCAATATAACGCAAAGGCAGTTGCAGAAAAACGAAGTAGTTATGTATACTGAGATCGTTTCTGGGTATTCTTAAACAGTTGCCAATAAAAAAACCGTCGAATACTGATAATCGACGGTTTTTAAATATAATCAGGTTTAATAATTTTTTCCTTCTATACAGCTGATAAACAAGTATAAATAATGTTAGAATTGTTCCAGCTTACTAAAAAAGAATGCGCCTTCAATAGCAGCATTTTCGTCACTATCGCTACCATGAACAGCATTTTCGCCGATAGATGCAGCATATTTTTTACGGATTGTACCTTCTTCAGCATTGGCAGGATTAGTAGCGCCAATCAATTTACGGAAATCTTCTACTGCATTATCTTTCTCCAGGATAGCTGCTGTAATTGGGCCACGGCTCATAAATTCAACAAGTTCACCATAAAAAGGACGTTCCTTATGAACTTCGTAAAACTGTCCTGCTTTTTCGCGGCTAAGATGTGTCATTTTCATAGCAACGATGCGAAATCCTGCGGCATTTATCATTTCTAAAATTCCTCCTGTGCTGCCTTTTTCTGTTGCATCAGGTTTGATCATAGTAAAAGTTCTGTTAGTCATTTTTCTTATTTTGGGCGCAAAGCTAACCCCTAAATTTGATAAAAACCAGCAGAATTATTAAAAGCTTTCTAAATCGATTTGGAATTGTGAATTTGATCAAATGTTTCAAATATGTGTAGTATTAATGTATAGAGTAATAGCATCTGCTAATATTTAACAAAATGGCTAATTGGCTAATTGGCTATTTACACTTACTTTTGCGCCGCCTTTATGCAATCAATAGATAATATATACCAACAGCTAAATACTGCACCCAAAAAGATCGTAATCACTATGCATCAAAAACCTGATGCCGATGCAATGGGATCTACTCTGGCCCTTTATCATTTCCTGATTCAATTTGGCCACCAGGCAACAGTAATATCGCCAACAAACTGGGCTTCCTTTTTAATTTGGATGCCGGGATGTAAGCAGGTGATGGATTACGAAAGGGATACAGATAAATGCAATGTTTTACTTGACAATGCAGACTGGATTTTTTGTCTCGATTTTAATGTGCTCAGCCGTACCAAGCGGATGGCACAAAAGCTGGAAGAAGTAAAGGCTGAAAGAATATTGATTGATCATCACCAGGAACCACAGACAGACGTATTCGCCTACGGTGTAAGCGATACAGGAAAAAGTTCTACAGCAGAAATGGTATTTGATTTTATTATTAATTCCGGGAACGACTCAAAAATAAATCAGGATATCGCCCAGTGTATTTACGCAGGAGTAATGACGGATACCGGCTCGTTCAGGTTTCCTTCTACTTCAGCCAGTGTACACAGGATGATCGCTGTGCTAAAAGAAAAAGGATTAGAACATAGTCGTGTGCACGAAGCTTTATATGATAATTTTTCTGAAAACAGATTTCGCTTTATTGGAAATGTATTGCTAAATAGGATGGAAGTATTTTATGAGTATAATGCAGCACTTATTGCGGTGCCAGCTCAGGATTTGGTTAAATACGACATTAAAACAGGTGATACCGAAGGGTTGGTTAATTATCCATTAAGCATCGAAGGAATCAAACTTGCCGCTATTATAATAGACAGAGGAGACGAAAGAAAATGTTCATTTAGAAGCAAAGGAGATTTTGATGTAAACACTTTTGCGAGAAAATATTTTGGTGGAGGCGGTCATTTTAATGCTGCCGGAGGACAAAGTAAAGAACCACTGGAAACTGTTGTGGAAGATTTTAAAAAAGCAATGAAAGAAAACAGGGATCAATTGAGTACTTATAAATTTTAAATAAATAAAAATCAAAATGCGAAAAATTTCTTACGTAGTGTTAGCAGCGGTATTGCTGTTCTCTGCCTGTAAAAATGAATCCTTTAAAAAGGGAAAAGAAGGTTTAGAATATAAACTTATTGCAAATGGTAGTGGTAGTGTAATAAAGAATGGCCAATTCATGCAAATTCATGTTGGCCAGTATTATGCAACAGGTAAAACAGATTCGCTTTTATCGGATACCCGTACCAGTAACGGTCCATTGATTGAAAAAATGGATTCAACTTCTATACCTGCATCTTATTATGAAATCCTGAGCCAGCTTAAAAAAGGTGATAGCCTTGTAATGAGGATATTTACTGATTCAGCATTTGCAAAGTCTCCTGAAAGTATGCCTCCGTTTTTAAAAAAAGGGCATTACCTGATCACTACGCTCAAAGTACTTAACGTATTTGCAAACGAAGCAGAAGCAGACAGTGCAAGAAAAGTTGAAATGAGAGAAGCTCAAAAAAGAGATTCAATAAACAGTATTGAAACTTTAGCCAAAGAGGATAAAGTATTGCAAGAATATTTTGCAAAAAATAACATCAAAGCGGTAAAAGCTCCACAAGGAACTTATGTAGAGATCATCACACCGGGAACTGGAAATAATATTGACACAACTGTTGTTGTAAAAACTAACTACACCGGTAAAACGATGGACGGAAAGATGTTTGACAGCAATACTGATCCTTCTAAAGGGCATGTTGAACCGTTTAATGTAAATATGACCAACGATAGAGCTCTCGGTTCGCCTGTTATCAGAGGCTGGACTGACGGTCTTACCTTACTTAACAAAGGCGCTAAAGCAAAATTTTATGTCCCATCTACTCTTGCTTATGGCCCACGCGAATCTCAGGAAATTCCTGCAAATTCAATTTTGATATTCGATATTGAAGTGCTTGATGTTCTTACCAAAGAGCAAGCTAAGGTTGCGGTAAAGGAACAAATAGAAAAAAATAAATTAAGGCAAAAAATTTATATGGATAGTATTTCGAAATTGAGCAATCAAAAAATTGATACTACGATCAGAAAATAATTCTTAAAAGGAATTTAAAAAAAAGCCGCTTCTTTACAAAGAAGCGGTTTTTTTATACGCTTCCACCAATATAGCTGCTTCTACAGCTTCTTTTACATCGTGTACTCTAATGATGTTGGCACCATTTATCAAAGCAATTGTATTTAATACTGTAGTACCGTTTAAAGCTTCATTCACACTGCATCCCAGGGTTTTATAAACAGTACTCTTGCGGGAAAGTCCAGCTAAAACAGGCACTTCAAGTATCGAGAATAAAGAAAGATTTTTAAGTAATGTAAAATTGTGTGCAATCGTTTTTCCAAATCCAAATCCTGGATCAACTATTATATCGTTTATTCCTGCCGCTTTGCATATGCTAACTTTTCGGATAAAGAAATCAAGTACTTCCTTCACCACATCATCATAATGGGGTTGCTGCTGCATTGTTTCGGGAGTGCCTTTCAGGTGCATACATATATATGGAGCCCGCCATGATGCAACAGTTGGTATCATATTAGGATCCATTTCGCCGGCGCTGATATCATTTATTATGGATGCTCCTGCTTCCAAAGCAGCAGCAGCTACTGCAGCATTGTACGTGTCTGCAGAAATTATAATTTCCGGAAAAGCAATTTTGATAGCCTGTATAATGGGCAACATTCTTGTTGTTTCTTCCTCAGCACTAATTCTTATGCTGCCTGGCCGGGTACTTTGTGCTCCTATATCAAGAATAGCGGCTCCCTGGTCGATCATTTCTCCTGCAAGAGCTACAATGTCGGCGGAGGGCAAGCCTGCATAACCTTTATAAAATGAATCCGGGGTAACATTGATGATGCCCATCGTCATCGGACTGTCAATTTTAATGATTTTTCCCCGGCAGTTAAGCGTGTACATTGCTATAGTAATTGTATTTTTGAATTAATACACAAATGTGCAGATTATTAATGAGCAAATGATAAAATTAGTATGAGTACCAGCGAACAATATGATAAGGTTATTTCGGGCTGTAGTAGTACCTTCTTAAAAAAGACCGGAGATTACGGAACTTCCTGGCGGGTTTACAGAACTATTTCTATAGCAGATCAGATCTATATCAAAGCAAAACGAATTAGAACCATCCAGGAAAAAAAGCAGCAAAAAATAGATGATGGTATCAAAAGTGAATTTGAGGGTATTCTTAACTATTCCGTTATTGGTTTGATACAGTTGGATATACACAACGATGAACCCGAACAATTATCCGAGCAATTGGTAAGCGAATTATACAACTTGAAAGTGGCTGCTGCAAAAAAATTGATGCTGGATAAAAACCATGATTACGGAGAGGCATGGCGTGAAATGAGCCAGGAAAGTTTTGTAGATCTTATACTTGCAAAAATTCTCCGCATTAAACAAATTGTTTCAAATGAAGGTGTAACGCAGGTAAGCGAAGGAATAGATGCGAATTTTTTTGATATTTTAAATTATGCCGTTTTTGCTTTGATACTTATTGAGGAAGGGAAACATAATAAATGATAAAAATGAAACTAATAGTAACGATTATAAGAATATTAACAGGGTGCCTTTTCATTTTTTCCGGTCTGGTTAAAGCCATCGATCCGTTAGGACTTGCGTATAAAATGCAGGAATTTTTTGAGGTATGGGCACAAAATGCGGCTTTAAAACCTTTAATGGATGGGTTGGAACATTATGCAGTATCGTTTTCAATTATTATGATAACGCTGGAAGTGGCAGTAGGAGTGGCTTTATTACTGGGTTGGCGGAAAAAACTTACCGTATGGATATTATTATTACTAATGCTTTTCTTTACTTTCTTAACCAGCTTTGTATTATTTACCGGTAAAATAAGGGCTTGCGGTTGTTTTGGAGATTGTATTCCATTAACGCCTATCCAAACATTTACAAAAGATATAATACTGCTTATTTTCTCTCTTTTTTTGCTTTTCAGCACAAAATATATTTCGCCTGTGGCAAAGCCTTTCATCAATGGCCTGTATGTTTTGGCGGCAGTGTTGCTAACCCTGTTTTTACAATTTTATGTGATGAAACATCTACCGGTTAAGGACTGTCTGCCATTTAAACAAGGAAATAATATTCTTGAGTTGAGAAAAATGCCGGCAGACGCTGTGCAGGATAAATTTGATTATGTTTTTACTTACGAAAAAAATGGAGAGAAGAAAGATTTTCCCGTGAGTGCTTTGCCAGATAGTAGCTGGAAATTTTTCGAAAGGAAGCAAATACTCATCAGCAAAGGGAAGAACAATGTACCGTTGATCAATGATTTTTCATTAACCACCGAAGATGGTGCAGATGCTACCGAATCTATATTAAATGAACCCGGTGAATATTACTTGTTCTTTATAAAAGAACTTCCGGATAACAGTAGTAAATGGCTGAGTGATTTTAAAAGAATTGCAAATGCCTCAAAAGAATCGAGGAAGATATATGTGGTTACTTCGCAGATTCA
>CAZCAA010000023.1:6119-29421 GCA_964496585.1 uncultured Ferruginibacter sp. | reverse complement strand
GAGAAAATGTAAAAAGCGAATATGGTTAACAGATAGTATTAAATAATTGATAAGTCAAAAAAAAATCTCCATCAAATCCTAGTATTAAATTTGTATCTGCTAAAGAAAATATTCTATGCACTCTTTGTTCTTGTAGGGGTTGTAAGCCTTGTTTTTATTATGTTTCAGGCGTTTGGTGATCCGGCGAGATTAATTGCGGGCCAGACAGGAGATAAGAAAACAATGGAGAATATCCGCAAAGACCTTTACCTTGATAAACCTAAATGGAAACAGTTTCTTTATTATTTCAATGATGTTTCTCCGGTTTGTATCCATAGCAGGCAGGAAATAAAATCTAAGGAACTTAGAGGTTTTTTTGCAGGAGGAAATATCGCTGTGGGCTTAAAAGTGCCTTACCTGGGTCGTAGTTATCAAACAAAAAAAGATGTAAGCGGTATCTTACTGGATGCGTTGCCGGGAACAATAGTGCTTGCTTTTACCGCCATGTTGTTCGCGTGTATTTTCGGTATTTTTTTAGGAGTTGTTGCAGCTATGAAAAAAGGAACCTGGATCGATAATACTGCAATATTTAGCAGTATTGCCGGTATTTCTGCACCTTCTTTTTTTATGGCAATAATAATTGCATATCTTTTTGGATTGGTCCTTCACCCTTATACCGGTTTATCCTTAACCGGTAGTTTATACGAAATTGATGAAGTAACAGGTGAGAAATTCCTGCAGTTAAAAAACCTTATATTACCCGCTTTTACATTGGGAATCAGGCCTCTGGCGATAATTACACAACTTACCAGAAGTTCTATGCTCGATGTAATGGCGCAGGATTATATTAGAACAGCTTTCGCTAAAGGTTTGAATAGAAACGCTATAATTTTTAAACATGCATTACGCAATGCTTTAAACCCGGTGATCACAGCAATTACAGGTTGGTTTGCAGAATTGCTCGCCGGAGCTTTCTTTATAGAGTATATATTTGGGTGGAAAGGTATCGGTAAAACAACAGTAAATGCGCTGGAGAAACTGGATTATCCTGTTGTTATGGGTGCTGTTTTGTTAAGTGCCTGCATATTTATCTTCATTAATATGGCAGCAGATTTTTTATATAAAAAAGCTGATCCAAGGATCGGCCGAAATTAAAAATTTTGTTACGGCATTTCCAGCATCTACAGTTCATCCTGGTACATCTTATCAATATTTGACTCCATTTCAACTCTTTCCCTGCATAATTGCAGACTCGTTAATATTAAGTTTGTATAAAAAAAATTAAATTACAACGTTTTTATATCCATCTAGAAAGATAGCTGTAGTAGGGAATGAAAAAGTATTTTATTCTTTTTAGTGATAATGTTTTGAAATCTAATTCGTGTTCTAAATAAAATGGCTTTTATGAAATTTCGCTTTTTGTTTTTATTATTATTAAATACCGCAATAGCGGGTGCTACTAATTATTTTGTAAACCCGTCATCCGATTCTACCAAAGAAAATGGCACAAAAAACACGCCATGGAAATCAATAAACAGCATAAATGATTTCATGAAACAATTGAGGCCGGGAGACACAGTTTTTTTAAGAAGAGGTGAATTGTATTTTGATAAACTTAATATTACCTGTTCAGGTACAGAAGCTTCACCCATTGTATTTACAGGCTATGGCGAGCATGTTAAAAAGCCGATATTCATGTATAAAGCACCTTCCAGTGAAAGAATTAAATCAGGGCAGTTTGCTATCCGTGTATATAAAAGCAGCTATTTAAAATTTGAAGGATTAGAAATAACTGATGATCACTTGGATAAAAATGATCATGCTAGTATGGCGTTGATCAAGATAGCATTTTCAATTGATGAAAGCAATCATATTAGTATTGTTAATTGCGATATGTCTTCTACCGGAATAGGTGTGAATATCGTGGGTGGGAGTAACCTTGTTGCTAACTGTAGCATAAAAAACATGCGGATGATTGTTAATACGAATGATGGAGGATACGATGATTATGGTGCAAACGGTGTTGTGATCGGAGGTTCAAATAATGAAATATCTGACTGCGTAATTTCTGACTGCTGGGCTAATAGTTATGATTTTGAATTTGATGGCGGGGCGTTTGAAATGGCAGGGCCTGATTGCAGCAATAACAGGATTCTAAGAAATATGGTATATCACTGCAACGGATTTATGGAAATGGGAAGTTCGGAACCAGGTGCCACACTCTCTAAAAATTATGTAGCAGATAATATTGTTATTAATTGTGGTGATCTTCTGTACATTAACAACGACGGGCCTTTTGCTGCCAGCATTAAGCAGTTGGAAATGGTTAACAATGTTTTTATCCAATCTGTTGTACAGCTAACTAAGCCCAAAAGCATGATTGCTATGCGAAAAGCTTCTTCTGATACTGAGATATTAGTGCTTGCAAATAATATTTTTTGGCTTCCGATGCAGATCGATGTGGTAAAGTCATCGCAATTTGAAGGAAATTCTTTTGTTCACACAAAAAATATTTTTTACCTCGGCGATGGTAAATTAAATTTTGAAATTCACAGTTCAGAAAAAATATTGCAACAGCGTTCAGAAATTTTTAAAAAATATCTACAGGAACCCTTTTTCAATTACTTGGATTTTTTCCCCTTTCGCTATCTTCTAAAGTATTGGTATTTAGTATTTTAATTTTCGCAAAAATATTTATTCACTTATACACAATAAGTTGCTGTCGTAGTATTATTACATAAAATCAGCATCATCGATTACATTTTTTTTAAATCACAGAAGTAATTTTGTCTTTAGAAAATTTGAATACCGGAATTAACTGTCAGGTTAAATATCAACAAAAAAGCAAAGGCTCACTGGCAATCATAATTTCTTATTCAAATTTACGTTAGAGTTAAATCCAGGAGGATAATTAAAAGTCTTCCGAAAAAAAACCATGTTAATTAATACTGAAAAGTACTAAGTAGCAAAAAATCCAATATCAACCTAAACTGAAAAACCATGAGACTGCCAGTATTCGTGAAATCCTATTTACTTGTTGCAATGGTATGCTTTGCTTCGGTATCACAAGCAACCAATTTTTATGTTGATGCTTCCACAACGCTCTCTACACAAAATGGTACATTAGCCAATCCGTGGAAAACCCTTAGCCAGGTTTCAAGTAATATGAATTTATTTCAACCCGGAGATTTTGTATTATTCAAAAGGGGAGAAACTTTTACCGGAAACTTATATCCTACCCGTGGAGGAACAGCTTCTGCTCCTTTAACTTTTGGAGCTTATGGAACTGGTAACAAACCAAAGTTTACCGGAACTGGCAGTACAATTGGGTATTTGTTTTATGTATACAACAAATCTTATATCACCTTCCGGGATCTTTGGATAACAGATCCAAGTATTGATAATAATGACCGCAGCATTGATGCAAAAATTCAACGTGCTTTTACTTTTGATCAAAGCGCTACCAATTGTAAAATTGTTGCCTGCGATATCCATTTAGTTGGTGTTGCAGGTTATTTCATTGGTGGTTTTAATACAATGGATTCATGCGATGTAGGTAATTTAAGAATGGTGGTTGATACGGATCAGGGCTACCAGCCTGGTAATGATGATGACTACGGTGCCAATCCATTGGTAATTTCTTCAGCTAATAACACAATCACACATAATTATTTTCACGATTGTTGGGCAACAAGTTTTGATTACGGGTTTGATGGTGGTGCAATTGAGTTTTATGGTAGTGGCACAAATAACAATTTCATTGGTTATAATACTATTTATGATTGTATTGGATTGAGTGAAATAACAGGAAACAGTTCAAACAATACTTATGCTTACAACAAGCTGATAAATAATGGATCATTATTTTATTTTCAAAGCGGATCAACTTATTCAGGTTATAATCTTTACAATAATGTTATCATTGAAAATGCTGCACCAAGGGTTCCTGAAAGCCGAATGATTGGGGGGTCAATTTCAACAGGTGCAGTTGTTATGAAGAATAATGTTTTCCAACTTTCTAATGGTGTTGATGTAGCAAGTAATACTACCGCAATTGTACATGAGGATAATATTTATAAACTTACTAACAATAGCGTGGTTGGTTTTACGCTGCATGTTTCTGAATTAAGTACAGCAGCAGCTATTTTTGCAAGTACCACTGCTTCTTTGCCAATTGCCTGGAATTATTCTCCTGCAGCTGCCAGTCCGGCAATTGATTTTGGCCAAAATGTAGGACTAGCAAGAGATTTTGCAGGAAATCCAGTGCCAGCGGTACCTAATTCAGGTATCCTGGAATCTGCAGTTGTAAACACAGCCTTATCAGCAGCGTCTTCAGGAGCACCCATAACCTGTAATGCTGGCACCACAACCGTTACCGTTAGTGGTTCAGGAGGAACTTCACCTTATACAGGAACAGGTTCATTTACGGTAATTGCAGGCACATATACCTATACTATTACAGATGCTGCCGGTGCAACTGCAACTACTTCTATCACAGTTGGACAGCCAGCCGTTATTTCCGTTTCCACGCTTGCAGGCACGATTGCCACTTTTGGAGGCACTACAAGTGTAACAGTAATTGCATCTGGTGGTACCGGAATATTAACATATAAATTAAATAGCGGATCATATGTATCTTCAAATATTTTTGCAACTGTTGCTGCAGGAACGCACACGGTTACTGTAAAAGATGCAAACGGTTGTACAACTTCTAAAACATTTACAATTAATCAACCTGCGGCGCCGGCTCCTTTGGCTGCCTCTGCTTCTGCTGGAGTTATAACCTGCAACAATGGTACAGCTACTGTAACGGTAACTGCAACCGGAGGTGTAACGCCATATGTTGGAACAGGAAGTTTCACGGTTACGGCAGGTACATATAATTATACTGTAACGGATGCTAACGCCGGATCAGTTACTACTTCAATAACGGTAACCCAACCAACTGCAATTTCTGTAACAACAAATAATGGAACCATCGCAGTATACGGCGGAACAACATCTGTTTCAGTAAATGCAACAGGTGGAACAGGAACATTTACTTACAAACTAAATAGCGGTACTTACCAATCATCATCTGTATTTACAGGTGTTGCTGCCGGAAATCATACGGTAACAGTTAAAGATGCTAATGGATGTACTTCAACAAAGAGCTTTGCATTAACACAACCAGCGGCACCTGCAACATTGGTAGCTACATCTTCTGCAGGATTTATTGCCTGCAACGGAGGATCAACTGTCGTAACTGTATTAGCTACCGGTGGCGTATCGCCGTATACTGGTGCAGGTACTTTTAACGTGAGTGCCGGAACTTACAATTACACTGTAACAGATGCAAGTGGCAATACTACATCAACTTCAATAACAGTTGTACAGCCTTCAGCTATTTCCGTTAGTGTTGCAACAGGTACGATCGCAGTATTTGGTGGAACAACTGATGTTACTGTAACATCAAATGGTGGCACTGGTTCACACACTTATAAATTAGATGGTAGTGTTTACCAATCTTCAAATACTTTTTCTTTAGTGTCAGCCGGCAGTCACACTATTACTGTAAAAGATGCTAACGGATGTACTTCAGTAAGAAACTTTAATATTACACAACCTGCTGCACCAAGCCCATTGATTGTAACTTCAGCTGCCGGCACTATTAACTGTAACGGAAGTACAACAACTGTAACCGTTAGTGCAACCGGTGGAACAGCTCCTTATACTGGAACAGGAAGTTTCACAGTAAATGCAGGAACATTTAATTATATCGTTACCGATATAAACGGAACTACTGCAACAACGTCTATCACCGTAACACAACCATCAGCTATTACGGCTTCGGTTTCAACCGGAAATATTACAATATTTGGTGGTACAACAGGAGTAACAGTAACTGCAACAGGCGGAACAGCTCCATACACATACAAGTTAAACAGCGGAACATTCCAGTCTTCGAATACATTCGCAACTGTAGCTGCAGGAAGCCATACTATTACTATCAAAGATGCAAACGGCTGTAGCATTGTAAATTCATTTACATTAACAGAACCAGCACAAAATACTTTTATCGCAACAGCAGTTGCAACAGCAATTAGCTGTAACGGCGCTATCTCTACGATCACCGTTAGTGCTGCGGGTGGAACTGCTCCTTACACAGGGACAGGATATTTTACAGGATACGCAGGAACTTACAGCTATACCGTTACTGATGCGAATGGTGCAACAGCAACAACTACTATCGTAATTACGGAGCCTGCAAGTATTGTACTTAATATTTCAGCCGGAACAATTAGCTTGGCGGGAGGAAGAACAACTGTAAACGCAAGTGCTTCGGGCGGAGCAGCACCTTATTCCTTTATGCTTGATAATAACGTTTACCAGGCTTCCGGTGCATTTACTTCGGTGGCTTCGGGTACACATACTGTTACGGTGAAAGATGGTAACGGTTGCACCACATACAGAACATTTGTAATCGCTGAACCTGGTAATACGAATTTCAAAATATCATTGATCAGCAGGGTGAATGTAGACTGCAGAGGAAATAACTCAGGGGCTATAGAAGTGCTTGCCCGCGGTGGAAGAGCTCCTTACACTTATCAACTTAATTCAGGCAGATTTACTACCAATAATAAATTTACTAACCTTACAGCAGGCGTTTACAGGGTAACAGCTCAGGATGCAAATGGTAATCTCGTATCACTTGTTGCTTATGTTTTTGATGGAAGACGCCGATGTGCTACCAACGGATTGAACGGCGGTAAATTGAATCTTACATCATATCCAAATCCAACTTCAGATAGATTCTCTCTGGAAATTAAGAGCGAGAGCGAGGAAGATGTGATTGTACAGGTAATGAATCTCTATGGTAGAAAGGTATTTGAAGGAAGAGGAAGCGTAGCCAAGAAATATGTATTCGGCCAGGATTTCCCAACCGGAACTTATTTTATAAAAGTGTTACAAGGTGAAAAGCAAATGAGTCAGAAAATTATCAAATTATAATTGAGAAGTTTTAATCACAAAAAGATCCCGGTTTATACCGGGATTTTTTTATGAATTTATTTTGTACTATTCTTACTTATTATTCGTTTTGCAATTGTCCTAATGGTTTAAACGTAAATTGCTTTACAGGACTGGTTTATAGCTGCATTTGTTTTATTTTTATTGAAAGGAACAGTAAGCAGGTGCAATTAAAAAACAAGAAATTATGAGAATAGAGCAAGTAACATTTACCAGATTTTTAGCTGCTATTTCAATTGTTATATATCATTACGCACTAAAATTATTTCCTTTCAGTGAAGGCAGCCTTTATAAAATCTTTAAAGGGGCAGATACCGGCGTAAGTTATTTTTTCATTCTGTCGGGGTTTGTTATGATGTTCGCCTATGGTAAAAGAGCTTCTGTAAATGTTCCTGAATATTTTAAGAATCGCTTTGCCCGAATATATCCGGTGTATTTATTAGCAGTGCTGCTTGTATTTATACACTATATTTTAAACAAGCAGGCGATTGATATTTCTGGATTATTATTAAACATTTTTGTGTTACAGGCATGGGTACCTGCCAAGGCGATTTCGTTTAATTCGCCGGGTTGGTCGTTAACAATTGAGTTTTTCTTTTACATACTTTTTCCATTTATACTTAAATACATTTTTAATAAAATAAATAAAAAAGCGCTTATACCAATATTATTATTCTGGCTGTTAAGCCAGTTAGTATTTAATCTGTTGTTGAAGTCGTCTTTTTATCAGGGTGAAAATAGCGATAGCCATAATTTTTTGTACTATTTTCCATTAATGCATCTCAATGAATTTTTGTTAGGCAACCTGGCGGGATTGTATTTTATTAATATGGATAAAAAATTTTATGGCAACTATGATTGGGTACTGATTCTGCTGGTTGCTGTTCTAATAATTCTTTTAATATTTCCAATCGGTGTAAATTTTCACAATGGTTTGCTAGCCATTTTATTTGTTCCATTAATTTTTCTGTTATCGTCTAATACTGGATTTATTACCAGGCTCTTTAATTTAAAACTCCTGATTTTTTTGGGAGAAATAAGTTATGGCGTCTATATTTTACAATACCCTGTATTTACATGGTGCAGGAGCGCTTTAAAATTTTTACATATAACCAACCCGTATAGTATTTTTTATATTTCAACCCTGGCTTTAATAATTTTTTCTGGGATAAGCTATCATTATTTCGAAACTCCAATAAGAAATAAAATAAAAAACTTCCGGCTCAATAAAGCCAAAGTAGAGCTATAGCTGGTGTTTAGCTCAAGTGTGTCATTTCAGATCGCCGTTAATTTTACGGATTTGTATCCTGTATTTTATCAATAAAAATAATTATTTGTAATAAATCTATTACAGTAATTAGATAACTGCAATTACAAATAAGCGTTTAATTATGTTTGAAATTCGCTTAAACACAACAACCTATTTTGCTAACAAGAAACCTTCTGCGATCCACTTATCAATCTATTTATTTTTTTGATTTTTATTCAGTTAACAAAGCTTTGTGAGTTGAATAATGTGAAAAGATGCTCATGGCATAATAATTGGAATTCGCGGTATATGAAAAACAAATATGAGTAAAAAACAATAAAATAAAATCCTGATTTGAGGAAAAAAGGACACGAGGATGTAATATGTATATCCAATATATCTAAACAATACCCACCCACCTTACCAGCAACAGATATATTTCCATTTTAATTTTTTGAGAATTCGTTAAACGGCATCGTTGTAAAATAACGCTGCACATTAAGCTATTGCCTAAAAGTTAGGGTATAGCCACAAATAAATTGCTGGAACAATCTTTCTTTTAATTAATTAAACAACCACAAATGAAAAAATTTAGATTTCTTCTTTTCTCGGTATTGATGTTGGGATCCTTTGGCTTGTACGCTACAAACTTTTATGTGGATGCTGCCACAACATCTTCTACCCAGAATGGATCACTGGCTAATCCCTGGAAAACCTTAACGCAAGTTAATAGTAGCCAAAGTGCATTTAATCCCGGCGATATTATCTCGTTCAAATGTGGAGGTTCTTATACCGGATCAATGGTTTTAAACAGGGGAGGATCAGCTTCAAGTCCTTTAACATTTAATTCCTATGGAACAGGAGCCAAGCCGAAGTTTACAGGTACAGGTTCTGTATTGCAATACCTGTTCTTTGTAAATAGCAAGAGTTATGTAATTTTTCGTGACCTGGAAATACTAGATCCTACAGTAGATGTAAATAGCACAACAAGAATTCAAAAGAGTAAAATAGAAAGGGCATTCTGTATGGATGGCAGTGCCAGTTACAACAGGATAATCAATTGCAAGATTACAGCAGTAGGTGTTGGAGCTTATTGGACAGGCCCATACAACAGTATGGAAGGTTGTGAAGTGGGAGACCTTACCATGGTTGTTGATGATAATGATGGAGGAGTAGATGATTACGGAGCTAATCCATTGGTAATATCAAGTGCAAATAACAAGGTAATCAATAATAATTTTTATAGATGTTGGGCCCATAGTTACGATTTTGGCTTAGATGGCGGTGCTATCGAATTTTATGGCAACGGTGCCAGTAATAACTACATTGCTTATAATACCATGGATGATTGTATCGGTATATCTGAACTAACGGGAACCAGTACAGGCAACAAGTTTCATTATAATAAAATGATCAACAACGGATCTATGTTTTATTTTCAGAATAGTGGTATCAGTTCAGTTGAATTTTATAATAATGTTGTAATTGAGAATACAAAATCAAGATTAAGTGAATCGAGATTATTTGGAGGAACAATGCCTGCAGGAACATTACTATTGAGAAACAATGTGTTTCATATTTCTACAGCTTTATCCGTTGCAACCTCAGTTACTGGTATAGTGCATCAAAATAACATTTACAAAATGTCGGGATCAGGCAATGTTGGTTTTAGCTTGGATGCAACCGAGCGTTCTACAACTGCTCCAATCTGGACCAATACAACCGCCGCCAACCCTGGCTACTGGGATTATCTACCCGTAACAGGTAGCGTAATTATAAATGCAGGTAGAAGCGTAGGAATTGCTACCGATTTTGCTGGAAATGCTGTTGATGCTACACCTAATTCAGGTATTCTGGAAGGCGGTGGAGGAACTACGCCTCCGGCAAATCCGCTGGTAGTTTCATCTGCCGCAACAACTATCAATTGTAATGGAGGAACAAGTACTGTTACCGTTTCTGCATCCGGCGGTAATACTCCATATGCAGGAGCAGGAACTTTTACCGTATCAGCTGGTACTTACACTTATACAGTAACAGATGCAGCAGGAAGTACTGCAACTACCACGATCGTTATTATTCAGCCAACTATATTAAATGCTTCTGTTTTAGCAGGTACAGCGCCGTCGGCAACTGGAACTGCTACAGCTTCAGTTACCACAAGTGGTGGTACTCCATCATATACATATAGCCTTGACGGTGGTTCATATCAATCCAGCAATGTGTTTCAGGGCATTGCTGTAGGTAATCATAATATTACGGTAAGGGATGGTAAAGCCTGCTCAGTAACCAAATCATTTTCTATAGCAGCAACTGGTACTTCGCCACTTGTAATAACAGCAGTAGCGGGAACAATCGCCTGCAATGGAGGTACTACAACTATTACCATGAGCGCTACAGGTGGTAGAGCACCCTACACAGGAACTGGAACTTTTACTGTAAGTGCAGGTAATTACACTTATACTATCAAAGACGCAAATGGCACCACAGGTACTACTGCTGTAACAGTAGCACAGCCTTCAGCCATCAATGCTACACTCTCTGCCGGAACGATTTCTTTAGCAGGTGGCGTTACATTCATAACCGTAAATGCAACCGGTGGAACTGCCCCATATACTTACCAGAACAATGGCGGTTCCTTTCAATCAACAAACACATTTTCTAATCTGGTTGCTGGCACATATGCAATAAATGTTAAGGATTCTAAAGGTTGTATTTCATCCAAAAGCACCACTATTGCAGCGCCCCAAGTAACAGGAACATTAAAAATAGTGTTGGTTTCACAAACAAATAATACCTGTAGATGGAATTGGGACGGTACAATCACCCTGGGAGCAACTGGTGGAACAGCTCCTTACTTATACAGTATTAATACTTACGGATATGGTTCCACAAATAGGTTTGTAAATCTGGGGCCAGCAACTTATACCGTAAGAGTAAAAGATGCCCGTGGTGCAATTTCCAGCATGACTGTGAAAATATTGAGTAGCAATGTTTCTTGTACCGGTAAAACAGTAACACCAGAAGTTCCTGCCAGTAACTCTGTGCAGGGAATTGAACAGAAGTCTGCTGTGGCTGAAGAAATACCTTCTGCCGTAAAAATAAATGGACTAGATCTTCAAGCATATCCAAATCCAACTACAACCGAATTTACTTTGGTAGTAAACAGCGATAATAATAATGAAGATATCATCGTGAACGTAATGAATATTAATGGCCAACGAGTTTATCAGGGTAAAACCAGGGCATTCAAAAAAATAAATTTTGGAAATGATTTTATTTCTGGCGTGTACATCGTAAAAGTATTGCAGGGTAATACCATGCAAACACTGAAGCTGGTGAAGGTCAAATAACGATTTCTCTGAACCCCCCTTAACATGATCCCGGTAGCAGCATTTGTTCCGGGATCTTTTTTTGCCTTTTAGAGTAAACCACTTAGTAAAATTAGCAACTTCAAATAAGAACAGTTTACCAACTAAACAGAAAAACGTTGTATATCACTAGGTTATAATATTAAAATTTTTTTGTAGTAGATATATTACAGGAAATCTGTACCACGCTTTACAAAAACTAGGGTTTTTTAGCAGAATTTTATCGCACTGAAAAAAAGAATAAAAAATAGTTAAAAACGGGCACCGACGATATTCTATAATATCCAATATATCTTAAACTTTACGCCTCCCACAATAGATATATTTCCGATTTAGATTTTTTGAATTCTTCTTGTATACGACTGTGTATCACAGTTATATGCTTCCTTTTCCAATAATTTGGGAACGGGGAACTTTTACAGGAAACAAAAAGTTAATTAAAATCGTTAATATCAAATTTGTAGAAAAATGAGGCTTTCTTTTTTATTTTTATTACTACTGCTTACAGGAATTACACAGGCTACCAATTTTTATGTTGATGGTGCTACAACTTCAAGCACCCAAAATGGTAGCTTAAGTTCGCCATGGAAAACGCTTAGCCAGGTTTATAATAACCGGTCATTGATAAATGCCGGAGACGTTGTTTCTTTTAAGCGGGGAGGAAGCTATCCGGGGCAAATAAATATCGATCGTTCCGGTACAGCCGCAAATCCTATCACTTTTAATGCATATGGAACCGGTAATGCGCCTGTTTTTACTGGTACCGGCAGTGCTATCTGGTATTTGTTCTACTTAAATAATCAGTCATATGTTATTTTTGATGGCTTAAATATTACTGATCCAGGTTTAAGTATCTCAGATCATTCTCAATTGGCCAGGATACAAAGGGTATTTTATCTCGATGGAAGTACCAATCACATTACAATAAAAAAGTGCCAAATTTCGCTGGTAGGCATCGGTGCTTATGTTGTTGGATCTTACAATACTATGGATAGCTGCACTGTTCAAAATCTTAGAATGGTGGTAAATACAGATAATGGAGCTTATGATGATTATGGTGCTAATCCACTGGTAATAACAAGTTCAAATAATCGTGTTACGAATAATTTGTTTCTTGATTGCTGGGCACCATCTTATGATTTTACTTACGATGGAGGAGCTGTTGAATTTTACGGAGATGCAGTTAATAATAATTTTGTAGGATATAACACGATAATTAATAATAACGGACTAGTTGAAATTGCCAGCAATAATTCCGGAGTTGCTAACAATAACACCTTTGCTTATAATAAGCTAATCAACAATGGTAATATCTTTTTCATTCATAATCAAACTACAACTGTAACTAATTTTCAGTTTTACAATAATGTAGTAATTGAAACAGTAGTTCAACGAGTTTACGATAATTACCTGGGTGCAATGAATTCTACATCTACTGCATCAGGCATTGTGGTTATGAAAAATAATATTTTCTGGTTATCTACCGGTATTGATGTGGTTAGATCTTCTCAGTTTACAGGTTCGCAAATGACCCATGAGAATAATATATATAAACTTGGACCCGGCAGCGTATTAAATTTTAATCAGAATACAACAGAGATCACTACAACCTCAACAAATTTATTCACTAGCACTACGGGATCCGATCCCGCTCTTTGGAATCTGCTTCCGGTTAGTGCCAGTCCTGTTATAGATTTTGGACAAAACGTTGGGATAGCTAAGGATTTTGTAGGCAATGTAGTTCCTTCTATACCTAATGCTGGTTTATATGAAACCAGCAGCTCGCCATCCTCTACTTTATCTGTTTCTACAGTATCAGCTGCCAATATATTGTGTAACGGCGGAAGTACATCAATCACGGTAACGGCTACAGGCGGAACGGCTCCTTACACCGGAACTGGAACTTTTACTGTAACTGCCGGCACCTATACTTATACAATCATTGATGCAACAGGTAATATTGCTACTAAAACAATCACAGTAAGCCAACCCGCTGCCATCAATTCAATAGTAAGCGCCGGTACCATTGCCGCGTTTGCAGGAACCACAACTTTATCAGTAACTGCTTTGGGTGGAACAGGTGTATTCACATACAAACTGAATAATGGTACTTATCAGTCTTCAAATATTTTTAATAATGTTGCTGCAGGTTACCACACGGTTACGGTAAAAGATGTGAATGGATGTACCAACTCCAATAATTATACTTTATTACAGCCAGGAAGCAGTTCAATGATCATATCAGCTTCGGTTGCCGGCATAAATTGTTTTGGTGAAACAACCACAGTAAATGTAACTGCTACTGGTGGAACAGCACCGTATACAGGAACAGGTAGTTTCAATGTTAGTGCAGGTACTTATACTTACACAGTCAATGATGCAGCATATTCATTTAAAACTAAAACTGTTTCTGTTACACAACCGGCTTTACTGTCAGCAACCGTAACCGCAGGAACAATTAATGTTGTAGGAGGAACCACTTCAATAACGGCAGGCGCCAGCGGAGGAACTGCTCCTTATACTTATAAGTTAAATAGCGGTAATTTTCAGACTTCTGCAGTTTTTAGTAGTGTAGCTGCAGGAACTTACAGTGTAACCGCTAAAGATGCTAAAGGATGTTCTACGGTTTCATCTATAACCATTGCACAACCCTCTGCAACATTCATTGTTACTGCAACGCCAGGGTCCATTCTTTGCAATGGTTCAAGTACCACAGTTACTGTTGCTGCTTCAGGCGGCGTGTTGCCTTATACCGGCACTGGTAGTTTCACAAAAACAGCAGGCACCCATAGTTTTATTGTTAAAGATGCAACTGGTTTAACTAAAACAGTAAGTGTTACAATAAACCAGCCTTCGGCGCTGGCGTTAACTTTAACTGCTGCTCCAATTGTTATTACCGGTGGTTTAACTTCAATAACGGTAACAGCTACTGGTGGAAGCGGCAATTATCAATTTAAGAAAAATAGTGGCTCTTACCAGTCGACCAATATATTAGGCAATATTTCAGCTGGAACTTATAAGATTACGGTTAAAGATGCTAATGGATGTACTATATCTAAAAATATAACTGTAACCACAGCTGTGCAAAGTACTTTGGCAGTTTCTGCCACTGCGGGAACAATTGCGTGTAACGCAGGAACAACAACGGTAACAGTAACTGCAACCGGCGGTGTTGCACCTTATTCAGGAACCGGAAGTTTTACAGTAGCTGCTGGTACATACACGTACAATGTTACTGATGCCATTGGAACTGTACGATCTCAAACTGTAACCGTAACGCAACCAACTGTTATCACTGCAACTGTAACTGCCGGTGCATCTTCAATTACAACTGTAGCCACTGGTGGTACCGCACCATACACGTACAAGTTAAATAATGGTACATACCAGTCTTCAGCAACGTTTAGCGGCGTAGCAGCGGGTACATACAGTGTCACAATTAAAGATGCCAGGAACTGTACAATCGTTAAGAGTGTGAAAGTTAATGGGGCTCAATCTTTGCAAATATTGTTAGTGTCAAAATCAGATAATTCCTGCCGCTTTACCTGGGATGGTAGCATAACGGTTGGGGCTAGCGGAGGTACCGCGCCATACCTATACCAGATTAATAGTTATGGATTTGGTGCAACGGCAACATTCATCAATCTTGGCCCTGGTACTTATACATTGTATGCTAAAGATGCATCAGGAGCTACATCAACTATATCAGTTACAATTTTGGCCAGCAATGTTGCCTGTACGGGTAAAAATGTATCTTACTCCAAACAATCAACATCAACCCAATCAAGAGTTGAAGATTTTGAAATTCAGGCATATCCAAATCCTACCAGCAGCTTTTTAAACTTAAATATCAGCAACGTATTTAATCTTCCAACTGCAATTACAGTAAGTAACATGCAAGGTAAAGTGGTGGAGCAGATGACAACAAAGGCATCTGGAAAATTAGCTTTATGCAAGACAATATCAGCCGGTGTATATATCGTAAAAGTGCAGCAAGGAGAAAAGATAAAAATATTTAAAGTTGTAAAAACTAATTAAAAAGAAAACACCTACAAGAGAGCCTAAATATATTCAGGTTTAAACGTAACAGGTGATCACTATATTTCTTAAAAGATACCGGGCTGTATTAGTATTGGTATTTTTTTTTCTTATGGTTATGTTTTTATGTTTTTAGAGACTTTTAAATATTGTGCGAAATAGATCATATAGCGATCATTTGAAGAAAGAACTAATAAGCATTGAAATGAAAATGCCGGCGTTTAAGCCGGCATCAAGGTAATAATCACGATTAATTTTTAGCGGCAGATCTTGCTAATTTAGTCTCTGCCAGGTAGTTGATTTCCTCTTCTGGTTTTTTTAAGGTAAACAACCACCACATATTTAATCTGATACAAATGTTGTAAGTAATCATGGGGATTACTAACCCTGCGGTAAGTATCAGTAAGGCCAGCAGCGGAACATAGGTTATACCGAGAATATTTACTAATACTAATCTGGCTACCGACATGGCAATGATCTGCATACAATAAATATGTACTGAGTTATATCCGACCACGCGAAGAAAACGAAGAGACTGGTGTTTTGTTAGGGCAAATGATGCCGAAATTGAAACGGCGCAACCTATCAATGCAACAAACAGAAAAAATACCGGCATATGATTTTCAACATAGTAATTATTCCCTTCGGCCATGTTGATCTTTGTAAAGAAATATTGAATTATTCCAAAAGCCGCCAACAAAGGAACGAGTACTTTCCAGGTAGAAAAAATGCCTGCTGCTTTTTCTCCGAGCATGAAAGTAGATATGGCATCGCCAATTGCAAAGAATAAATAATATTTAAAGATATCATTCGCAAAGCCGATGTTGATGGTTGTACTGTTTATGTAAGCACACAGCGCATATAATGACAGGCCTAGTATCAGTTGGTGGTTGAGTGTGAATTTTAATTTTGCTTTTAATACAGAATAAATTATCCCCACAAAGAACAATGCATTCAGGTACCAGAACTGCCCTGTTGCCCTGGGATATATTATCAGGTAGAGATAACTGATTGGTGTTACATCTGAATTTGTGTGGGCAGAAAAAATTATCTGCAGTGATATCTGAATAATTCCCCAAACAAGCATGGGGTAAAGGATACTTTGAACACGATTTTTGCCATATTCATTCAAGCCACGTTTACGCATACTTCCCGAAATGAAAATACCGGAAGCAATAAAAAATAATGGCATTCGGAAACCAAAAAAGAAAACGTTTATATATTCGAGATATGGGTGCGCATGCATGTTTAAACCCGCTTTTTCCATACTCTCATAGCAATGTCTGTATGTTACAAGAATAATACTTATACCTCTGTCGTAATCAATCCAGCCAAATCTTTTGTTACTTAAAATATATTTGGAATTAAAAAGATTCATTATGCAGTTTTATGTTAATAGTAAGCGTTCTTAAATGGGGAAGATTATATTTGTTTTTTAGTAGGCGTTTTCCTCTCCTTTAAATACATTGTAAACAGTTAAGAACATTATCCTCAAATCAAGCCAGATATTCCAGTTTTCCAGGTACCAAAGATCATTTGTAACACGCATCTTGATCTGTTTCGGATCTGTGATCTCGCCACGATATCCATTGATCTGAGCCCAACCGGTAATACCTGGTTTTAAGAAATGCCTTATCATATACTGGTCTACTATCTTCGAATAGTCAGTGGTGTGTTTTACCATGTGAGGCCTTGGCCCAACCAAACTCATTTCACCTTTAAGAACATTGATAAACTGAGGAAATTCATCCAGGCTTGTTTTCCTGATGAACTTACCAATCTTTGTTATACGCATATCTCCTTTGGTGGCCTGCTTGGAATCTGAGTCCTTGTTTGGCTTCATACTCCGAAACTTGAGGCAATTGAATTCCTGGTTATTTTTTCCTGTTCTTTTCTGAGAAAAAAAGATTGGCCCTCTTGATTCAATAAGAATAAGTAATCCAAGAATTGGAATAAGCCACGACAAAATGAATATGCAAACTAAAAAACTAACTACAACGTCCAGCACTCTTTTCTTTAACCGATTTCCAACATCTTCAAGCGGCTCGCTTCTCAATGATAGGATCGGTAAATCTCTTATGTAATCAACAATAACAGGTTTGCTGAAGAAATAGGAAAGATTGGGTACTACTTTAAATCTGATACACTCGTGCTCAGCTTCACTCATCAAGGAATAAATATATTCGTTTTGTTCCGGTGTGATAGTAGAAAAAATCTCCTGAACGTCCATATCTTTTGCAATCTGCATCACATTGCCCAGGCCTGATAAAATAGGGTAGTGCGATAATTCGGTAACCTTTGTCTCATCTTCAATAAAACCCAAGAGGTGAGTATTAATAGCTTCTTCTTCAAAATAGGAAGCCAATTTTAAAGCAGTATCATTATAACCAAGGATAATAACCCTGTTGAAAAGATAATCGCGTGATTTATAATATTGCCTTATACCTACATAAAGAAAACGGTTTAAAAACAAACCTACTCCGAAGCTTGTAATGATTGCTAGTATAAAGAAACGTGATACCTGGTACTCGTGTGAAAAAAAGAGATAGAAAAATATTGCAATTATCCAAAGCGTGTACACCTGAACGGTACGTTTGGTAAAAGTTTCAAAGTTGATTATGATCTTTTCATAATAAGTTCCGAGGATAAAAGAGAGCACAAGCCAAAAAGTATTTAAAAACAACCATAGTGCCAGGTAGGAACTAAAAAAGTTACCCGGAATATCAAATAGAAATCGGGCAAGAAAATACGAGAAATTTAATACCAGTATATCAAGCATTATTAGAGTGAGCTGCAGGTATCGTTTAAATTGCCGGTTCATGTAATTTGTTCTTGACTATTGTGTTTAATTATTTATTGTAAATCGATAGCAAAGATGCTACAATTCTGTCAGAAGTTTTGCCATCCCAAAATTCAGGTATTGAACCTTTCTTCCATTTTCCTGCGATAATCTTTTCCAGGTATAATTTTAATTTGGGCAAGTCTTCGCCGATTAGCTCATTAGTGCCTAGCGTTACCGTTTCTGGCCTTTCGGTTGAATTTCTTAAAGTAAGGCACGGAATATGCAAAACAGTTGCCTCTTCAGTAATACCACCAGAGTCTGTGATAATTCCTTTTGCATTTTTTACGAGGTAGATAAATTCCAGGTAACCTTGTGGATCTATCATGATGAGACGTTGGTGATTTATTTTCAAATTATTCAGTATCAATCGTGTTCTTGGATGTACCGGAAATACGATGGGCACATCTACTGTTGCATCCATTACTGCATCAAGGATAGACGCCAATTTTGCAGCATCATCTACATTAGATGGCCGGTGAAGGGTAAGGAGGAAGAAATTATTCTCCGTTAATTTAAATTCATCAAGAAATGCGGGCTTCCTCAGCCGGCTAAGGTTTTGTGTAAGCGTATCAATCATTGTGTTTCCAACAAAATGAATCCTTTCTTTTGCAACCTGTTGTGCTTCCAGGTTTTTATTTGCAATTGTGCTGGTAGTATAAAAATGGTCGCATATAGAATCCGTTACAATGCGGTTGATCTCTTCCGGCATCGTCATATCACCCGAACGGATACCCGCTTCAACGTGAACTACGTCGATACATAATTTTTTTGCCGTTATGCTACATGCCATAGTGGAAGTTACATCGCCTACTACCAACACCACATCAGGAGTGAACTCCTGTAATTCTTTCTCAAATTTAATCATGATAGCAGCAGTTTGCTCGGCCTGCGAACCTCCACCACACTCAAGGTTGGCATGAGGATCGGGAATACCAAGTTGCTCAAAAAAATCGCCACTCATTTTTTTATCGTAATGCTGGCCAGTATGCACCAGTCTGTAGGTAATATCTTTTCCGTGTTTATGAGCTTCCAGTATCGCTTTGATAATGGGAGCTATCTTCATAAAATTTGGTCTGGCGCCTGCTACAATTGTTACTTTCATCAATTAGATTTATTTTTTTTCTGATTGCTGTTACTTTCCCTTCGCAATTTATTAGGTATCAAATACAGAATTATAATGCCTCTTTTACTTTAACTCCATTTCTTTTTATGATGTATGCTGGTACTCCGATAACCACACAATTTTCAGGTACATTTTTTACAACAACAGCATTTGCACCAACAATACTGTTGTTTCCGATCGTTATTCCTCCCAACACTTTGGCTCCGGCGCTTATGGTAACGTTATCTCCAATTACCGGGCAATCTGTTTCGCTGGTAAACCCGATCGTTACTTGCTGGTTTATCCAGCAATTCTTTCCAATAGAAGCAGCTGCTATCACTGTAGCAAACCCATGCTGTATAAATAAGCCTTCACCAACTTGCGGTGTTACAATATACAGGCTACTCATTTTTGGACACAAGATCTTAAGGAAATTGTGAATGAATCCAACCCGGTAATAAAATAAATTCCTGAATTCCGGGTAATAAGACAATAGGTAGATAAATCCGATTGTACTACCATAGTTTAAACCGTATACTTTAATCCAGCGATTCGTATCTACAACAATTATCTTCCTGTTCTTATGAAGGAAGAATACCAGCAGATGAGGTATGCATATAATGCTGAATAACGACAGCCTTATACCCGTTACGATTTTTTTTGTTGTACTTGCCATTTAAATTTTAACATCAACCTGTCGGGTTAACTTACCGAAACCCCGGCATTTCTTTTATCAAATTCCCTGATATAATTAGCTGTTTGAGCAATGTTGCCTCTTGATGAAGCCCCGAATAAAATAGATTCTACATTCGGCAGATTACAAACATATTCAATAGCATCTTTTGCCGGAATGGCCCCGCCTCCTAATACCTGCATGGCAATTGCCCTTAACTTTCTTGTGCGCAATGTTTTTTCATATATTTCCATACCGCCACTCATGCGGAAACCGGCTTTGTTGATAGAAGAACATATTACCGGGTTTTGAATTCCTACGCTTTCCAGTACATCTAATAACTTCGGCATATTCATAGTAATAAATGCAGGCTCTGCGTTGTATTTCTTTTTTACATAATCGTAGTATGCTTTCAGAATATCTTTCATACCTAATCCAAGAAGTAAATCGGTAATAACATTTTGTAAAAATATTACCGGAGTATTTATTCCTTTAAACATTTTCATTTCTGCATCAATCATTAGTTCCATGATTGCTACATAATCTTTAGAAACAAAAGCTACACCGCCTTTAAACAAAGAACCGAAAAAATTACCAGGTACGTATTGCTTGATAGTTCCCATGATACCAAGTTCTGTTACAGCGTTTGCATATTTATGTGCATATGGCATACAGGGATAGATAGAAAAGCTTTTATACTTTTCTGGTTCCTGCCTTATCATGTCGCAAATATTAATGATGCGGTCATGCGTAGTACACATAAAAGTGTCTATTCCTTCTGCCCGGGCAATGTCAATAGTATCAAGTATCGTTTTATCTTCTTTAAACTTTATAGACTGTGCCCTTGATTTCTCATCAGAAATATGATTCACAGCAAAAAACTGATTGTCGCCAAATAATATCCTATCCATCTTAATTATTTTTTTGATTTTTAATCTGATCAATTACACGGTCGGTAATCCATGCACTTTCAAATGTATTTTTAATGTTGGGAACTTTTCCCTGAATTGCTTTTACGAAGTAATCTACCTGAGCAGAATATTCTTCACCTCTTAAATAAAACTCAACTTCTTCTGTAAGGTCTGTTACGTATTTTATATTCCATCCTTTGCCATATCCGGCAGGGCAGTCATCCGATTTAAAATATACTTTTAATTCAGAGGCATCCGAGATGATCTTTCCTTTTGATCCAATGATAGTAATAGATGTACTCATCTTACGGTAAGTTTCTTCGCTCCAGTTTACTGATAAAACACCGGAGATTTTGTTTTCAGTTTCCATTAATGAATAAACAGAATCCTCCACGGTGTCAGAGAAAATTGGCTTTAAAATAGCTCCATGTATTTTTGAAATTGGTGCAACAAGATAATTGATCAGGTCAATTACATGCGATGCATAATCCAACAGGCAACCACCGCCTTCTTTAGGATCTGAGCGCCAGGTTCCTTGTTTCTTTTTTATTACTACCGGCCCATAAGCTTCTCCTACAAAGTGATTAATCTCTCCCAAAGCTCCACTGGAAACCAATCTTTTTACTTCTTCAAATGTGCCAATAAATTTATTGTGATAACCAACCTGGTTTACCAAATTCTTTTCTTTGGCAAGTTTCACCAATTCTGCTCCCTGTTGTACATTAAGGCAAAATGGTTTTTCTACAAATACGTGGATGCCTCTTTTTAAAAGATCTCCAACTATATCCGCATGAAATTTTGTTGGAGCCGAAACAAACACTGCGTCTGGTTTACTATTATCCAGCATTTTTTTGTAATCAGAAAAACAATTAAAGCCGGAATATTTTTCCAATACATCTGTAACCATTTTTGATGTGTCTGCCACGCCAACAATTTCTACATCCGGGTGTGCTCCTAAAATGGCAAGGTGGGAAAGTCCCATTTTACCTGCACCAATCAATGCAATTTTTATCATTTCTTTTCGAATTTTAATATTTCCTGTTTAAATAAATTATAGGCAGCTTTTCCTTTAGTCATAAGTTCCAGCGCCGGTGGTTTGTTTTGTAAACTATTTATATACGCTTCAACCTTTTCTGCTGTTAACAGAGGTTCGTGCAGCATCAATCCTTTTGCAATTAAAAAAGTATCTACTTCCAGCAGGTCATCCTGATAAACGGAAATAGTGGGAATTCCTAAAATCGCGAGTTCACGCGTCATAGATCCACCAGCACCGATAAATATGCTGCAATTTGCAGCAATAATGTCGAAACTCATTGGTTTATCCGGAACATTTGTAGCATTAAATTTTTCCTGTTTATAATGTTTTGCCTGGTTGCTGTCTCTAGGCAAAACGGTAATCTTGTACTTGTTTTGAAGCGCAACAATGGTATCATCCAAAAAATTCTCTTTCCCTTTGTAATACTGGGCAGTTTGAGGTTCAGGACGTATATAAATATTAATGATGCCAGAATTGTTTTTCTTTCGCTCTTCCTGAATTGCTTCTCCTTTACTCCATAAATAAATCCCTTCCTTTACACCTGGATATTGTTGTACTTTTTTAGCAGAAATGCCCGTTTTTGCAACTCTTTCTACCGGCAAATTTTCAGGAATTAAAATTTTCGTTGCACAAAAAAATGCAGGCTTATTTCCCATGGCATGCTCATTATCGTTGGTATAAATAGACGGAATACCAAGCAAACGGGCCACTACAGGCGAATGAAACGAACTTTGTGAAACTGCGAGATCAGGCTTCTGACTCTTTAAGAATTTTCTGAGTTGTAATACGCGTATTGGATACCCGAAAACTTTTTTCAGGAAATTTTTCCCGTAATGATCTCCAACAACAGTATGTTTTAAGCCACGTTGATCAAGCAATTCTACTGTGTTGGCCAGCGGCCTTGAAGTAATAATTATGGTATGGCCGTTACGTTCCAGATCTTTGATCAGATCATAAAACATGTTGATATGCGGCGAATTTGACAGATCGAACCAGATTCTCATAATATTCTTTCAGATTTTGGCATGAAATGATTTAAATAAATACTTAGCGATACAAACATCCATGCCTGCGACCAACGCATGTAAGGTATTTT
>CAZCAA010000023.1:2480-6019 GCA_964496585.1 uncultured Ferruginibacter sp. | reverse complement strand
TTTGACTCAGAAATAAGAATTGTTTCTTTTGTAATCGAGTACACCCTGGCCAGTAACCTGGCGCCTAGTAACGAAGCATTAAATACCACGCTACTATCAAGAGGAGAATAAGAGAAAGCGAAATTGCCATTGTCGCTATGGGTCCTGTTGAGATCATTTAAAATAAAATCGCAGGTACTCCTTGCCGTTGTTAATAGCTTCTCGTCCTTAGTAATATCATACGCATCCAATAGTGCATTAGAAATAAAAGAGGAAGCCACAATTGTAGGCATAAATTTTGGCTGAAAAAAAGCCCTTGATTCCCAATCAAAATTATAACCCCAACAAGCTCCCGAATATCCTTTTGTGCGGCAATCTTCTATTTTTTCAATAAAAAAACTAATCTGTTTCAGATACTCCGGCTTTTGATCATGTTTATATAAATTACAATAGGCCGATAAAAAAAGTCCGAGCGCTTTTGGGTTGTATTCTTTTTTAATTCCAACTATTTTACGAAGATTAACCGGCGATCTTTTAAAGAACTGGATCCATGCAAGGCGTGCAATCCTGCTTCTTGGCAACAATGGGATTTTTTGAAATAGTTTGCTATTAAGCCCATCATATGGATCATAGCCTTTGTATTGCTCCTTGTCGCAATAGTCAACTAGTTTTTTAAAAGAATTATGAAATTTTTCAATCATAATGTTAGAGGTAGCTCAATGATTTTTAGTAATATTATTAATAAAAATATGACAAGTTATTTTAATGCAACATTTTTGATAAGATCGGTATAAAACGAACCGTAATCATACTGGCCAACCTGCAGCTTTTCCTGTGGTTGTAATTTTGCAGCTTTAGCCTTTTTAACCAAGATTTCCAATTCCATTTCCATATCGTTCATATCTCTTGTTTTAAAAAGGGAAGTTCCAGCCGGCCTTTGTACAACATCGCTTGCCAATACATCTTTACCTAGGTAAATAGCTTCTCTTACGGTTAATGCATCACCGTCCGTATTGCTCGGTCTGATTACGATATCAGATCTCTCAATCAGTTTAACAAACGACAATCTCTCATTGATAAGCAGAAAATGATCACTAAGTTTTAAGTCATTTATTTGTTGTTGATAACTTTTAAAAAGAGCTGTGCAATTTTCGATCGAAGACACAGTGAAAATAATATTTACCGGCAACCCTTTTTTTATCAATCTGTTAGTTATTTCTATACTCATATCCAATCCATAAAGATCCTGATTATTGTGTATATCCAACCTGGAAGCATTTGCACAAATGATCACTTTATTATTAGCTGTTGCTTTTAACAGCCAATCATTTATTGTAACAGGAAGAGCAGGTTCGCTCGTCATTATTGGTGGTAAAAATGCATGTTTAACGATACATTTTTTTGGCGAAAGTGAAAGCCTGTTGGCAATATCAGCATTTACCAAAATTATTTTGTGGGATAAGCCGAAGAAAAAATTATCAATAGCCCTGAATGGTTGTTTTCTTTTAGGACCATAGCCATGTAAAGTGATAATTACTTTTTTCCCAAATAGGCGACCGGTAAGTATATGTATTTTCTTAAATAATTTATTGCCGCTATGTACAAATAGTAAGTTTGAATGCCTAACTTTCTTTAGATAGGAGAATACATTTAAACTACGCATATTAAATACGGAGTCTTTCTTTTGATCAGATTCGTCGATGAGGTCTATATCAAATTCTGATTCAAGCAAATGAACAAGCCTTTGTATATGTATGCTGATCCCTCCGGCAGGTGGGGGAACCGGGCCGGTAATGAGTATCTTAAGCTTTTTATTCATTACGAGTTAGGGCTGTAATCTTAAATTGTTTAAGGTTTATATTGTTTTGATTTATTTATGATCATTTGTGTTTTATGATCAGTTTATATTTTTGATTGGCAGAATAGGTAAGGTCTTCTCGCGTACAATAAATAAATTCCAATGGTTGTTCTCCAATCATTCTTCTTAAATTCTGCTGTAGCTGTTGCTCATCTGCAGGTTTGAAAGAACTGGTTACTACCAGTTTGATTTCTAAAGGCCGAGTTCTATCTTGCAGGTATTGATGTATTTGGGCGGTTTCAAGGTGGCCAACTCCTTTAAACGCGTGGTCCATACAACCTACAACACTGCCATCCATCAACTCTACGGTATCACCTGCACGTCCTTCAATTCTCAATATTTTTGGATCAGTAATATTTTGCAGAAAATCATTTCCTTCTACAATTATTTTATCTTCTACAACGTATCTTATCAAAGGGAACGTCCTGTTTATCAAACCGGTTGTGATCACTTTATCCTGTTGAAATTCGTTAATAGAATACAACAACAATGGCTTGTAATCATAATTTTCATCTTGTGCAATTCCAATCGTTCTTTCTACATTACCGTACCAGTCATGAATTTTTGTATTCAGGTATGGCTCTATCATATCTCTTTGAAATCCGTATAATATTTCTGAAGAAGTGAATGCGTTTGGAATACTTATTTTCAGATCTTTCTTTTCGAGCTCCAAGCTCAATTTATAAAGGTAGCTGGGAAATGCTTCTACAGCTGCAGGTGCAAAATCTTTGATCAGCTTATGATAAAAATCAATAGTTCCCGGATTAATATTAGGACTTGAAATATATAAGATATTTGCTTTTTTATAAAATTCGTAGGCACTGTTTTTTCCCAAAAAACCGCGTATAGATAATAGTGGCTGACCTGAGTTATAACCATATTTCGCCCTGTATTGTCGAACATAAGCTTGTTCAGTGGCAATATTAAACGGCGTTCTGTAAACAGTTAACGGGCTACCGGATGTACCGCTGGTAAGCCCTTTTACTTTTAGGAAATCAAAGCCATGATAAATATTATTAACCTCATTTTTTATGAGTGCTCTATCTATGATGGGGAGTTTAACTATGTCAGTAAGGTCTTTAATATCGTTGATGCCGATACCATGCTGCCTGTAAAAATTTTTGTAAAAATCAGAATACTTGTAAGCTCTTTTAAACATGGCAACGAAAGCCTCGTTATACCTGCTTAACAAAGCGGCATTATCCAACTGAGACAATTGATTGATCTCACGGACCTTCCTGTTGGTTAGTAAATTGTTCTTGCTGTAGTATTTAACAAACTCATTCATAAAAATTAAAGTTTCTAAGAGAATCGGCCAGCAGGCCAAATTCCTGGTAAAGCATTATAATAGTTGTTGACGTGTTTACCGTCTTTTTTTTCTTCTTAAATATTTTCTTTAAAAAGATCTGTATCTGCTCCAACGGCATAAACATTCTTTTTAATGCGTCAATTACAATAACGTCTCCCACTACATTTATAGTATGAATACCATAATTAAATCCGCTTTTTGGTGGCGGGCAGATTTCTCGTACAACTTCCTCTTCAAACTCGTTTTCAGTTAAAAGAGTTATTTTATTAATTGTAACTGATTTTCCATAATATTCCGCACAGTTTTGAGATGGTCGATAGATATCACCATTCAGCTTAATAAAATTTCCGGCGGGTCTGGTGCCATTTAAAGAATCTTTTACAGGGTTGGCCG
>CAZCAA010000023.1:0-2380 GCA_964496585.1 uncultured Ferruginibacter sp. | reverse complement strand
TAAAGGTCATCCACAGAAAAATCTTCATAGATAACGTGAATTTGCCCTTCAGGCGATTTAAATATAAACGGATCTGCATAAAATCTATCAGCTGTCTTTATAGGCAACCATTTATAATCAACCGGATATGATTTCTTTAAGATAATATCAGCAATGTCGATCTTAGCAAGGCCTACATGCCACTGCTTCCTGAAAAGTTTATCTGTTATTTTTTCTATAATATTCATAATGTTATTCTATTCGTGTTTGAATCTTTGTGACCAGACTTTTACAAAATTGAATAGTATATTTTCTAGAAACGCCTGTCTAATTTAGCTGCAATACGATTTAATATAAAATAGGGGAGCGACTGATAATTATGGCATTCTACTATTGTGCCCCCAAACGACAGTTTAAATTCATTGATACCTTTAAGGCTCTTATCTTCAGTATTCTCAGCGTAACCGCCAAAATCCATCAATTTAAATCCTTTTTCCTTAAAGTGAAAGATATCCTTTGAAGTTAGTAATTTATTTGCGCGGCCTATCACATTTCTATCAAATGTATCATCCAACCTTCTAGATGCTGAATGAAAAAGCCTAGCTATACCGATTTCTTCATCAACCAGGTAACTATGTGCTGCAAGTATCTCGCCATTTAACTTTGCAAAACTAATTACGAAATGATCACCTATCCGATCTATCATTTTTTTATTGGTAGGATAGATGTTTTTTGCGTTGGCAAAATCATTATAAAAACTAACAAACCTGTCTACATCTCTTTCAAAAGAGCATTCTACTCCTTCCTTTTCAGACTTCCTCATCTCCTGTTTAACAGTATTCCTGAAGTTAGCCAAAATTTCCTCTTCAGACGGCAAAAGTGATAATTCCACAGTATGTGAAATATTCTTGATGCCTGATGGCTTCCGATTTCCTGACTGTTTTACATGACTGTATATATTTAACCCAAATAGATTTTTTAACTTATAATCATAGTTAAACCATGTCTCCCTGACTTTAAAAAAATAGAATTTCTTTTGATAACTAATCATGCGCTGCTATTGATTTATTAATTGGTTTTTTTATCTGATATTTCCATTCTGTTATTTAAATACATGTTTTATAAAACGCGATAGTTTTTTCCGCTACATTATTGCAGTTATATCGTTGAGCTGCTGCTATTGCTAATTTTGATACATCCTGAACCCTTTCATTATTGTTATGCAATCCTTCCAAAATTTGCACCAGTTCCTCCGGATGTTCCAGATTATATAAAAACCCATCGATATTATGCCTTATCATTTCCGGTATACCGCCAACTGCTGAAGCAGCCACTACTTTGCCTGCGGCCATCGCCTCTGCAATTACCATCGGTAATGACTCATGCTTGGATGATACCACTAAAATATCCGACTCTTCTATATAACGCATTACAGCAGATTGTGATACCCATCCCTGGAAATTAACGTAAGGTTCCAGCTTATTTTCTTTCACATAAGAATTGATCAATTTTTTGTAAACATCGCTAAGGTAATCTCCAAGAACATTTAATGTAAAAGCTTTATTTTTTGCTACCAGTGCATTTAATGCGGTTAATAGAAAAATGAGGTTCTTATTATTATCAATCACACCTACATACAATAAACTATTGTTGCATGTTGTTTTGTGCGGTATTTTAAAATAATTTGGAACGATAGCATTAGGTATGATCGTCTGGTTTTTTATTTTCTGTTTAGAAAATAAGTTTACAGAAAATTGCGAGAGGTGTATTATGTTTTTTGGCAGTAACCACATTTGCAACACTCCGTTAAAATACCAGGTGATTTTATCTTTAATGGTTTTCTTCCTTTTAGCTTCAGCAAACGACATACCGTGTATTGTTTGTAAAGTTTTAACTCCATTTACACCTTTTATTCGTGTAAGCATAAAAGAACTTCCTTCCTGAAAGTGTAATATGTCGGGGTTAAAATCTTTGATATGCCTTTTTAGAATACTAGGGCCTGCGAGAAGATAATTTAGTGAATGGTAATTATAGCTTCCTTCAAAAGAATAATGAACTTCAATTCTGTTTGTAACAACAACTATTGAGTCTTGTGTTACTTCTCTGTTAAATGAAACTACCCTAATATCAATATCATAATTTGCAAATCCTTTTAGTAAGTTACTTACCGCCGAATGCACACCGCCCCTGATATTATCAAGGTTTAATGGCAGCCCGGGTATGAGTATCATTACACGCATAGAGGTAAGTTAATTACCAGCATTGAATAGGGAAGAAAACAAGCTGGTAAGACGTTGGTAAACTTGTGATTTAATATATAAAATTAATTCTTTTTATCTTGTTTTTAAGCCATGTAAGCGCTCAAAATCGTTTGTCCGTTTTCATTGCCTGTCTTTTCACA
>CAZCAA010000022.1:0-43098 GCA_964496585.1 uncultured Ferruginibacter sp. | reverse complement strand
CTGATATCTTCCTCTGTAAGTTTAAATATCTTGCCTCCAATTTCCATATAAGCCCAGGGTTGCTGGTAAGTAGTAGCTTTAATTCTGCGTTCAATTTCTTTAATATCCATATCGGGAGTTAAACGGCACAATTCATTCAATTCTTTTCTTAAATAGGGCTTTCGAAGCCATTTATGAGAAGAAACAGGGATTTTTTCGCCGTTCATAATTTTATAAAAAACATCATAAAATACGCTCAATATATGACTATAGCATCGTTGCGTGATGGAATAAACAGTATCCGTTTCAAAAACAGGGAAGGTTTGTACGGCTACAATAGCGCCTGTATCAACTGCAGGTTCCATATGATGACAGGTTACACCAAATTCATCTGCCTGTTGGTAAATAGCAAAATTGGTACAACCGATACCTGGATATGCCGGTGGCCCGGGATGAAAATTGAGCGCAGCCAACCTGGCTTGCTTTAACAATTTTGCTGGAATGATCCATTGAGACAGGTAGGAAATGATGAGATCGCCCTCCCAACCTAACAGGTTGTCAGGAAAAGGCTGCTGCCGGGCACTATAAACAATGGTTGCCTTTGGAA
This sequence comes from uncultured Ferruginibacter sp., assembly GCA_964496585.1. Taxonomy (GTDB): domain Bacteria; phylum Bacteroidota; class Bacteroidia; order Chitinophagales; family Chitinophagaceae; genus Ferruginibacter. Next base: position 42,512 of record CAZCAA010000022.1, on the reverse strand, counting down.
AATGATCTGTAATAAAAGCTGCTGCCTGTACCGAAAAATAATCATCAGCTTTGCATATGAATAAGATGCTCAATGCATCATTTTTATTTGATTTCATGTGTTTTTAATAAACTGTTATAGTTGTTCAGTATTTGTTCGTGTATGCGTTCCCGATTGTACTGCAATTTAATTTCATTGTAAAGTTCGCTTGCAATCTGTTGCATTCTTTCTTTATTTTCTATCGCAAACTTTAATGTTTTAAATAACTCAGTTTCATTTTTTACTTCAAATATTAATCCTGTTTTATCATGCTGGATGATATCAGTATTACCGGGAATGTTAGAACAAACAACTGGTAATTGCATGGCGCCGGCCTGTAAAATTACATTTGGAAAACCTTCGCGATGTGAAGGATGAACAATGATATCCGACAAAGCCATGTAATATTCTACTTCATCGCTCCAGTTGATATGTACAATTGATTTATTTGTTGAAATTGTAGTCATTGTTTCCGGTGATAAAGGATCGAGTGTTGGCTCAAACGGCCCAACCAAAACCAGTTGCAGTTTATTAGTTTTCTGCAAATCTAAAAAAACGCGGATAAGTTCTTCGATGCCTTTATCCCTTACCATTCTTCCAACACATAATATCCTGCAACCATCAAAATCGGGAAGCTGTGCCTTTTTCATTTGCAGCTTTTGCGGCAATAGGTTTTCTTTACAATAACGCCCAAGGTTTACACCATTGCTGGAACCATTTCCTATCACATTCAATTTATCTTTCGCTGCTAATTTATTACTGGAAATAAAATCTTTCATCGAATTACTGTTGGGCCAAACTGCTGTTGCACAGCGATAAGTGAGCCACTCAGTAAACATCAATAATTTTCTTTTAAAGCCAGTTTCAATCATCAAAGGCAATCCCGCCACAGTATGAATCCGAATCTTTACTCCTGCAGAAGCCGCAGCCATCATGCCCAACAAGCCAGCTTTTGGAGTGTGTGAATGAACAATATCAGGTTTATATTTTTTGATGATCTTTCTTAATTGAAAAAAGCATTTTAAATCCTGCCAAGGAGTGATCTTTCTCGTCATCGGCACAATAATGTGTTCGCATTGCTCTGCTTCTATCACATCGTTTCTTTCAATTCCATCGGCGCTGATCATGATCACATTAAACCCATGCTGCTGCATAAATTTTGGTTGTGCTGCCAGCAGTACTTTAAAAGCCATTGGCACGGTAGTAATCCTTATGATGGTTTTTGCCATGCTTTATTTCTTATTCAGATAAACTTTATTGTACCAAACTTCCATGCAAAAGATTGTCCATAGTATTTTTGCTCTTTTCTCTGCAGGTACGTTGATGCTGTTATTTAATAATTTCTCAGTAAAACCATACTCCACAATATTTCTATTGAAGGCATTCGGCGATGAAATATAATCATGGATCATCTCTTTCAATTCGTTGTTAACCCAATGCTTTAATGGGATTTCAAACCCACGTTTGGGCTGGTTGATAAGCGTTTCCGGAAGATACTTTTTCGCTAATGTACGAAGTAGGTATTTTGTAGTGCTTCCATGAATTTTAAAACTATCGTCCATTCCGGGCGTATATTCCAATAGTTCTTTACTCATGAATGGGCTTCTTCCTTCCAAAGAATTAGCCATGGTTGCTATATCCATTTTTACCAGCAGGTCGCTGAAAAGATTTGTATCAAAATCAAGGTTCATTATTTTCTTCAACCCCGACATGGGTGAGGAAGTAATAACGTTGAAGTCTGTACGCATTTGTGCCAGGTAGTCAATTGGTGGCTGGATGATATTACTTTCATAATCCTCTATAATATCAAGCCCTGCGGATAAATAAATTTCCAGGCTGGATTTTGAGGCGAGCGAAGCAAGACGATAAAGATAATTGTAAGAAGATTTTTTGTTAGATGGCATTGGCAATACATTTCTGATAATGCCTGCAGATTTGCGAATTAAAAAATTCTTTTTAAAAAAATCGAATTTAGAAAACGGAACATACCGCCGGTAACCGCCAAACAATTCATCGGCACCATCACCATTAAGAATAACCGTAACATGCTTTTTTGCTTCCCTGCTCACGTAATAGGAAGGAATGGCAGAACTATCAAAGAATGGCTCTCCGTAATTGCTCAATATTTGTTCAACATCATTTTTAAGATTATTGAAAGATATCCTGATTTCGTTGTGATCGGTATTATATTTTTGTGCAACGAGTTTTGCCAGTGGAGCTTCATCGTACTCGCCATCAAAAGAAACAGTAAATGTTTTAAGTTTGCTTTTATGTTCGCTGGCCATAGCTGTAACCAACCCACTGTCTATGCCGCCACTCAAAAAACAACCAACTTCCAGGTCGCTGGAATCGATTCTTCTTTTAACAGCCAGTTTCAAATAATGATCTGTTTTTTCAAGACTCTGCTGCAGCGTATCCTTGTTGTTTTGCAGGTATTGGTTCCTGATATCAAACCATCGCTTTTCCTTTACAGCAAGGTTGTTACAATCAATGGAAAGAAATGTGCCTGCGAGTAGCTCGCTTACTTGTTTGTATGGTGTAAGGCCGCGATAAAAAACACCCAGCCTCATGTAGTGATAAAAATTATTGGTTTCAATTTCCAGCGGAAGCATTGCTTTGAGGCAATTGAGTTCGCTGGCAAAGACAATCATCTTATTATCATTATAAATATAAAGTGGTTTTTTACCAGCTCTGTCTCTCGCGATAAATAATTTTCGGTTAATATTGTCGTAAATAGCAAAAGCGAACATTCCATCAAGATGCTGCAACATCTCTTCGCCCATTTCATGAAATAACAATAGTAGTGTTTCCGTATCTGATCCGGTTTTGCCTTCCAGCGAAAACTGCTTTCTTAATTCCGAATGATTGTAAATTTCGCCATTGAAAATAATCGTGTATCGGTTGTGAAGGTGCATGGGCTGTTTACCTCCACCAATATCAAGAATTGACAGCCTGAGATGATAAAGATCAACATTGTTTTCAGTAAATGCATTTTGTTCATCCGGACCCCGGTGATGCATTACTTCATTTATGCGTTGATAATTTAGCCTGAAGTTTACTGAACCTGCGATACCGCACATTTTCAATGATTTTTATGATTGAGCAAAATAAGTTTATATTGTTGAATGCTGAATGAATATTTAAGATAAATTTGTTTAAGTGTTATGAGCGTAGAATTATGAGTGATGAATGAACTGCTCTAATTTACTAGTTCATTTTGAAAGGATGGTTGAAACAAAATAAAAATACAGCTTATCTGGCTCCAACTCATAACCACTCACTCGTAATTCTTAATTGCTATCTGATGAACTTTTTTGATTTTATAGTTTTCGTTGTTTATGTCATCCTTTTTTATATCCTCTTTTCGTGGAGGCGAAAAAAATACAAAGATCCTATCTTACGGAAGTATCACCGCCAGGGTTTTTGGATTAAGGTTTTTAGCTGCTTTGCTTATTGTATGTTTGTTTTGCATTTTTCTCCTGGCGATACAAACGGGCTTTATCATCCCGAAGGTTATAATATTTATAAGCTGATCTTAAAAGACGCCTCTAATATCAATTTGCTTTTAGGAAGCGGTAAAGATTTTGACCAGGCATTATTAATGAATATTGATAACGCCGGTTATTTTAATGAGGAAAGTAATTTCATGGTTACTCGTATCGTAACCATATTATCTTTTATCACATTTGGAAAATTCCTTGCCATCAATCTGATTTTTTCGATGGTTTCTTTTACCGGTGTATGGCGATTATACCGTTTTTTTTATGAACAATATCCACAGTTGCACCGCCAGTTTGCGATTGCAATTTTATACCTGCCATCGTTTGTTTTCTGGAGTTCGGGCATTTTAAAAGATCCTTTGTGTACTGGTGCAATTGGGTGGATCACCTACTCGCTGTATGGTATGTTCTATCAAAAGAAAAGTCCGCTGATCTATCTGCCCATTCTACTGATATCAAGTTATATGGTAGTGATTTTAAAAGTGTATATCATCGTTTCTTATCTTCCTTTTTTAGCTTTATATATGTTGTTAAAGAATGTTACGCTCATTAAAAACAAGTTTGCAAAGGTGCTTGTGGTTGGATGTTTTTTGATAGGCAGCGTATTAGGGTTCCTAAACATTACCAGTGCCATGCAAAAAGCATTGGGAAATTTTGCTTCTGCAGGAGTTTCTAAAAGTATCAAAAATTACCAGGTAAATTATGAGAACCAGGCAAATTCTGCCACTTCAAATTTTTCGTTGGGAGTAGAATTTGACGGAACTGCTAATAGCCTTGTGCGGATGGCGCCCGCAGCGGTTATTGCTACTCTTTTCAGGCCATATATTTGGGAATCTAAAAAGGCTTCGACCCTTTTATCTTCCTTGGAAAGTTTGGCGCTGATGCTTTTTACAATATTTGTTTTAATAAAAGTGGGTATAAGAAAATTCGTCTTTACTATTATCAACAAACCTATAGTATTGTATTGCCTGATGTTTTCAGTGGTATTCGCTTTATTTGTTGGCGCAACTACATTAAATTTCGGTTCATTGGTACGGTATAAAATTCCAGCTATTCCGTTTTACATTATCGGACTTTACTTCATTCTTTATTTTAATACGAAACCAAAAGAAAAACCCCGCGAAAATGCGGGGCAGGCGGTCTCAGAGTTAACTGTTATAAAAAGTTAGGCAGTTGCCGGCTTTGATGATTGACTGGTTTGATGCAGAAATATATTGTTGTACAAATATCTAAAGGGAGCAGTTATTGAAAACGTATATGGCTTTGCATGTAGTTTGCTCAATCTATTTAATATTGTAACCGGCGTCATTGCAAAATCGTTCTTCGCTGCATCCAACATAGGCCAGAATAGAAAATTCAATTTTTTAATCTTATCTGATTTTTGAAATACCATGATTGTTCCTGCAAATGCTATTACAAAAAGAACATAGTGCATTGCGGCTAGTGTATTATTAGAATATTTTGCTTTGTTAATATGAAAGCGGTTCCTCACATAAAAATACATTTTCCAGGTAGATTTAAAATCCCAGTCATGTTTATAGGAAAATGCCGAAGCGGGATGATAATGGATACTTTTGGAAACAGTGTAAACCGGGATGCTATAACGTTTTACAATACGATAATAATATTCTGTTTCATCGCCCCATAAAAACAAACTGGCTTTCGGCAATCCAACTTTCTCAACAATTGAACGATGTAGTAACGTACCGTTAAAGGGATGAACTATTCCCTCTATCAAATCTTCCTTTACATCTTGTATTGTTTTATAGTTGTGAGTATTCCATACAAAAGAAGTTTTATCTTCTTTGTTTATAACTGCGCAATTTAATACACTTCTTTGGGGCGTATCTACAGCAAGTAGTTGTTGCAGGGCATCTTCTTTTGGATAACCGTCATCATCCATGCACCACATCCATGAGTAGCCATTTTTATAAGCCCAGCTGATAGCGGTGTTAAATCCACCACCTGAACCTTCATTTTTTTGTGTAATATGAAAAACATCTGATTGAGCTTCCAGCCATTCCGCTGTATTATCCGTGCTACCGTTATTGATTACCAGGATGGCATCCGGCTTACGGGATTGATTACGGAGCGATTGGATACATTCCGCTAAAAGTGCTTGTCTGTTGTATGAAACAACCAGGGCGATCACCTTCTCCATATGAGGGTACGTTTTGGTTTTAAAGAGAATATCAGGATTAAACCAATAACGAAGTATGAGCAGCCTTATTGCCTTTGGAAGTACAAATAATTAGGTTATAGAAATCTGTAGTAGAACGCCCAGGTATTTTTACTTATAAATCTTCTACATTGGAAAATACCGGCAAAGGCTTGCCAGACTTAAGGTTGCCGGCAAATTGAGCTGCAAAACTAAGTGCTTCTCCTATTACATGATGCATATCCATATACCTGTATGTTGCGAGTCGGCCGAGAAAAGAAATATTTTTTAGTGTTTCTGCCTGCTGCCTGTAAAGACGTAACATTTGTTTATCGGCATGTAACCGTTTAGGATAGTATGGAACATCACACGGACCTGTTTCTATACTAAACTCTTTAAAATAAACTGTTTTATCATGTTTTTCCCAGGGTGCAAAATGTTTGTGTTCAACCACTCGTGTATAAGGCACTTCTTCGTCGCAATAATTCATTTGAGAAAGCCCCTGGTAATCACCATCAGCATAATGTTTTTCAAATGTTACCGTGCGGTATCCTAATCTTCCGTGCTTGTAATTAAAATAGGCATCAAGCGGACCGGTGAAAAAAACATGACTGTATTTTGATGTATCTATTCCTGCTTCGAATTTTTTATTAAGTATGATTTTGATATTCTTATGGTCGGTCATTTTATTCATTACAGCAGAGTATCCATCAACCGGTATTCCGGTGTAAACATTACTGTGATAATTATCGTCGTAATTAAACCTAACCGGAATTCTTTTAAGAATTGAAGCTGGTAAAGCGGTTGGTTCGCAGCCCCATTGCTTTTTTGTATAGCCGTAGAAAAAAGCTTTGTACAGATCTTTTCCAATAAACCTCAACGCCTGTTCTTCAAAATTAGCAGGATGTTCAATGGTTTTATCGGCGAGACTTTCTAAGTAGGCACTCGCTTCCGCAGGAGAAAAAGTTTTATTAAAGAACTGGTTGATTGTAAAAAGATTTACGGGCATCGGGTATATATGCCCGTTACTCATCGCTTTTACCCGATGTACATAATTTTTAAACTCCCCAAAGGAATTTACATAATCCCAAATTTCTTTTTTATCAGTATTAAATATATGTGGCCCATATTGATGAACCATGATGTTAGTTTGCGGGTCTCTTTCGGTATGGCAATTCCCACCTGTATGGTTTCTTTCATCCCATATCTCTACAGTACAGTCAAGTGTTTCAACCAATTTATTTGCTAAAACACTTCCTGAAAAACCTGCCCCAATAATTAAAAAGTGAAATGCCATTAGAAAAATTATATGATGAGTATATAAAACGTAAAAATAAAGATATGCACTTATTTATCTATAAATAAAAAGTTTAGACGAGTGCGCTACTATACACATCTTTATAAATTTGTACAGCTTTATCCAAAGAATAAAATTCTTCGGCACCTCTTCTTATGTTTGCGGCATCAAATTTTTTGCCAGAGGCTATTTCATTAACAGCGGCTTCTATTGCTTGCTCAGAAAAATCCTCCAGTACAATACCCGCTTCATATTTAGTAACAATCTCTTTTACATCACCTACACCTGCATTGGTAATTACAGGAATGCCCATCGCCATAATCTCACCGTGCTTTGTGGGAGAAGAGGATAATTTAGAATAGCATGGTTTAATAAAGAAAAGTGAATACGTGCTGAAAGACAGTAATACCGGTACTTCATGTCGTTGAGCATGTGTAGTGATCAGTTTTTCTGCCGATAATCCAACCGTCGAAGCCGCCTCAATTATCTGCACGTGCCGGTGCGGAGAAATAAAGAGAAATTTTGCAGCGGGAATTTTATCAGACAATTTCTTACAAAAAAGCATCATTTCCTGCGTGAGGTACCAGCCTCCAATGGAACCAAGATAGCTGATAATGATATCAGATTCTTTTATTGACAGTGATTCACGAAAATCATTTTTCAAGGAATGATCGATATTGTCGGGATTAAAAAGTTCAAGGTCTGCACTGCATGGAACAACTGCAATGGGTAATGGCTGACCGGTAATCTGCTTCCATGTAAGCATTTCTTTCTTTGCCGCTTCTGTTACACAGGTTATACCATCGGCTTTCTCCAGACATTCGTACTCATGTTTTTTAAAAAAATTATAGATGCGTTTAAATAATGGATTGGAAAGCTTCCACATGCCTCCATCTACTCTTTCATCTGCCCAAAATCCTCTAACGTCATTAAAAAAACGAATGCCGTATTTCTTTTTCATCCATAATGCAACCAAAGAAGGCAAACCCGGCCTCGAATGCACCATGTGGTAATCTCTTTTTTTATGTAATTGCTTTGCGGCATTTTTCAGTTGCTGGTAATCGAACATAGAAGATAGCACCGGCGGATTTTTATGATAAGGAATACTTACCCATTCAATTGGTAATCCTTGAAGTAATTTTTCTACATATTCTTTATTCGCTTTATACTTGTCAGGCTTATCGCAGCTTAGTATTGTAAACTTATAACCAAATTGTACCAGTCCGGAGAGATAAGGTATCACCTGGCTTTGACCCAGCGGATCCGTCATGCCATCATAAGAAATGAAAAGGATTTTCTTCATTGAAGATATTGCTGTTTAATAAAAGGCCAAATGCCTGTATCAAACGTTTTATAAATTTGGATATTACTTTCCGAAATAGTTCAACAAAGTTACTCCATCCATTCTTTATACCACATCTGAAACATCAGAAGATACCAGAAGAGGCTGTTGTAATTTCTATCGCCTTTGTAAAAATTGCGCATGATATGTTGCACGCCCTCTTTTTTAAATAAACCATGTTTTGCAAATGCTTCATCGCTAAGATAAGTATCAGCATAGTATCGAAGGTCGTTCCTTAACCAATCAAAAACAGGTACACCAAAACCCATTTTCGGTCTTTCCATCATTTCCTTTGGTACATAATCATGTACGATCTCTTTCAGCAGGAATTTTTTATTAACGCCATTCATTTTAAAATGTTCCGGCAATTGCGCAGCAAACTCTATTATACGATGATCCAGCAAAGGTTCTCTGCCTTCCAATGAAACGCTCATGCCTGCACGATCAACTTTCACCAGGATATCATCCGGCAGGTAAGTTTTATAGTCGATAGCCAAAAGCTTATCAAGGTGACCTAGTGAATTATTAAGTTCATTCTCAGAATCAAAAAAAGACCATGGCTTTTCATCAAGTCGAGTAAATAATCCGCCCAATTGTTCATTGGTATAAATCTGCGATAGCAGTAAATCCATAACACTGGCAGAACTGGCATCCTGTTGCAGGATCTTACCGAGCCTTTGTTTTTTAATAGAAGCGGCTGTATTGTTAGTTAGCTTTACTAATAATGCATCAGGAACATATTTTAAAAATTTCCCTGCAGGCTTTTTAATAAAAGCCGGGATTTTATTCAACTTTCCGATGATGTCCATTGCGATTGGATACTTATTATATCCTGCAAAGATCTCATCTCCTGCATCTGCGCTCAACGCCACCGTTACATCTTTTCTTGCCAACTGGCTTACAAGTGTTGTTGGAATAATGGAGGAATCGCCAAAGGGCTCATCACAATAAAATGGAATATGTGGTATAATCTCCTGAGCTTCTTTGGTAGTGCAATAATGTTCCGTGTGATCTGTTTTGAGAAAATCTGCAACTTTCTTAGCATACACGGCCTCGTTATGATCTTCTTCAAAAAAACCGATAGTATATGTTTTTATTTTCTCAGATTGATGCGCCTGCAGCAGCGCAGTTACGGCTGTGCTATCGTAGCCGCCACTTAAAAAAACACCCACAGGAACATCTGACACCATTCTGTATTTACAGGCAGATATCAATAATTCTTCTGTTTGCTTTTTAGCTTCTTCTACAGAGATATCTAACTTTGGTTTATTATAAGCATCGTACACATCCCAATACTTAATTTGTTCATATAATCTGCTATCGGTTGTAAATTTCAGGTAATGGCCGGGTAATAATTTATGCGTGTGTTTAAATATGGACAACGGAGCCATTATATAACCATATTGGAAAAACTGCTGTACTGCCTGGTGGTTGATCTCTTTTTTAAAGCTGGGGTGCTTATGAAAACTTTTTAATTCGGAGCCAAATAAAAACAAGCCATTGTGCCAATAATAATAAAATGGCTTTACGCCCGCCCTGTCGCGGAAACAATAGCATTCTTTTTTTTCTGTATCATAAATCACAAATGCAAACATGCCAATGAACCTACCAATCATTGCGGCACCCCATTGCTCCCAGGCATGCAGCAGTACTTCGGTATCAGAATGAGTGATAAACTGGTGGCCAAGCTGCTCCAGTTCTACTTTTACTTCGGCATAGTTGTACATTTCTCCATTGAACACAATACAAAAATGTTTGTACCACATTGGCTGGCTGGCTGCATTGCTCAAATCGATTATCGACAGCCGACGATGCCCTAAACCTGTCTGAAAATTATCATGCTGAAAGAATTCATAACCTGCACCATCCGGCCCGCGGTGTGTCATCACATCGGTACAACGCTGTAATATCTCTCTGGAAGATTTGTTATTAAAATCAATAAATCCCGTTAGGCCGCACATGTATCAATTGTTTTAAGCGATGCAAAAATAATGAAATATCATCCAGTTAATTCGGAACGGATATCTAAAACAATCGATAAGAACTTGGTTGCTACCTATAATGCATCGTGATCGTAAGCTGTTATTTGCCATTTGTCAGGGGAGGAAAATTTATTCATTACCGTTTCCGGCGCAAAAAAGATAAATGGTGTTTTCTCTGACAAAGGCCCTTTTTTAAAAGGATTAATAATAAAATAATTCCTTTTAAAGATAAGAGACTGAGTTCCTGCTTCCTGGCAGAAGGAAATGATACCCTTGAAATTATTCTTTACGGCAGATTTAGAGAGATACCACAACAATGCTTTTTCAGCTTTTTTTGTTCCAAACTTAAAATCAAAAAGGATCATTTTATTTTTCTGAATATAATATATGGCGTAGCCTTCAATTCCAGCTTGGCTGCTATAGGATATAATATGATAATCATAGTTTGGATTACGCGTGCGCCAGCGGATGTGCTCTGCATTTGCCGGGGCATGTATGGCGGTTGAGTTTGGAAGCGATTTTAAAAAGGTTTCCAAAACACTTGTATTTTTTACTTCTGCAAAATGATGGTCTTTAAAAGATCGTAATAAAGAAAGTTTGCAAAAAAGATTTGGTTTAAAATAATATCTGAAATCAAAAATATGTTTCCAGCCAAATTTTATAAAACCTGGTGTAGATTGGGCTCCTCCAAAACCGATGATAAATAATTTGTTCTCTTCTTTAAGAAACCGAAAGCATTCTAGCGCCAGCATCTTAAACAATCCCAGCCTTCGATGTTTTGAATGGGTCATGGTATCGCAGGACTGGTAAACAGTTTGTTCCATTCCATCAATAATAAGCCGTTGCGGAATTACTCCGTAGTAAGCGCCAATTTCTTTACTAACAGGCTCAATTGCTACAAAACCTATAAAATGACCGGCAGGATTATCAATATACTTCCAATGAAAATAATTGATATTTACTTCCATGCCGAAACAATCTTTCATTAAAGGCACTAGCATTGAAAAATGTTCTGCCCCAATCTGTTTTATCTCGTAATCAGGCATATCTTCTTATTTTAGCATGAAACATTTCTGCACGCAGTATCATTTCAGGCATAGATTCCTGTACCATGTTAACACGATAAGTGTCGTTTATGCCTGCACCATTAGTATACTTTTGCAAAGGATTTATTTTATCAGCAACATACAACACATGTTTCAATCCAGCTAATAATGCCATCTCATTTACTAATTCATTACCTTGCCCATTAGGCAGAGCCAATATGTCTATTGCTTTCCCCAGTTGTTTTCCAGTTTCCCTGCTGGCTTCTACAATTTCATGAAAAAGTACATCGCGATCGTTAATTGTAGAAAGTACATCGTGTGAATAAGTATGACATCCTATTTCAACTTTATACTGTGTACATTCTTTTATTTCTTGCCAATTCATCATTCTAACATCAGTATTTACTGACAGTTGCCTTTCTTTTTCTGTAATGATAGCTATGCGTTGCATTAAAGGAAGGCTAATTAAAAAATGATAAGTTTTAAGATAAAATTTCATCCAGTTTTTATCGCAATTTTGGTAATTTAATAATATACCGTCATTGCTAAAAGCCATGCCTGTATCATTGTTATTGCGGCAATGATTAAATAAATTATTTAACCTTTGCGTCCATATCGTCATGTTTGAAGATGCACATTCATTTACAATATTGTGGTTACAGGGAAGTTTATATTTTACAAGCAGCGGTAGTGCTTCTTTATAAAAATCATAATACCCGTCGTCGAAACTTAAGATAAGAAATGGTTTAGAAGTTTGGGTAGATGGCTGTATCCTTTGAATATCACTAAAGGAGATAATAGAATAATATTTTACAAGATACTGCAGCAGTTTTTCAAAATCTGCAGGTTTAATAGGATTCCAGAAAAAATCACTCTCGTTGGAGATCCGGTGCAGGCTTAGCACTGTAAGCATATCTTTTTTCTGTAACCTCAATAAGGCACTCAAACCGGCACTATTTAAAATATGAAAAATCTTTTTTTTCATCAGGAGATAACAGGGAATATTGTTAGGTTTAAAATTAATGGAATATTAAATACGATAGTTCATTCGTTATTTAAAACAGCTTTATAAATACTTTTAAGCTTCGTTAAATGATGGTCGATGGTGAAATTTTCCAGCACTCTTTCTTTTCCTTTAGCAGCAATTTCATTCAATAAATTCCGGTCATCTTTTAACGCCAACAACTTATCTATAAATTCATCGGTATCATTCAATGAAAAGTAAACAGCAGTATCTGCACATTGCTCCCTGAAAGTTTCAATATCAGCCAACAGCATTGGTATTTCCATCATCATACCTTCCAACACGGCCAAAGAAAAACCTTCGTACAATGATGACATAACAAAAAGCTGGTAGGCACCCATTACATCCCTAACATTGGGAACCTGGCCCATGAGCCTCACCTGCAGCTGATTTTCAAAGATGAATTGCGTAATTTCCGGCCTTAACATGCCTTCACCATATATGTCAAGTGATATGTTATGGGCTTTTAATTTCATAAACGCTTCCAGAAGAAAACGTTGATTCTTCTGAGGTTTAAGGCTGCCAACGGAAATCATTTTAAAAGTAACTGCTGTATTCTTTTCAGCCGAAGTAATTGGAGTATATGCTTCAGGATCTACAAAATTATGTAACACATAACATCGCTCTTTCTTTAATTTCAGGAAATTGAAATAATCATCCATGGTATGTTGAGATACGCCGATGATAGTGCTTGGTCGCCATTTATAGCTAAATTTATCAAGCCAGCCGATCCACTTTTTTTTATATTCTACACTATCTGTTAAAGATGCTTGTATAGACGTAACAAGTGGAATATTTTTTGGACATGCAAACCTCGCCAATACCGTACTCCAGTACAACTGGCTATGTATCAGATCAACGTTATTCTCAACAATAATCTTTCTCAGTTTGCGAATGTGCAAGAGTGAAAAATAATAAGAACCTACATTAAGACAATAGTACTTGTGAAACTTGAGATCATCTCCAAATTGATTAAAATCATCTAATGCTACAACAATATTATTATACTCGGAAAGTTCTTTTAAAACGCCTACCACGGTGGTTTCAGCGCCACCTTTTCCAAAATTCTGGATAATGTGCAGGATGGTTTTTTTCTTATTCAAGTTAACGAAGTGTGCTTTTTGGTTTAACGAGGAATTTCTTCCAGTAACCTGCTGTGAAAATTAAAGTTATTAAAAACACTATGAAATAAGATACTGAAGATGAAATTGCTCCGCCGAAGTCATTCCATTTATTAATAAAAAAATAATTGCAGCTTAAACTAACCACGATGCAACACAAAGATAAAAACAGGATCTCCTTTTTCTTTTTATAATATAAAAGGAACGAATAGAAAAAATAACTGATGGCCCAAAGAAAACTACCAATGCACAAAAGATAATAATATTGCAGCGCAGGGTGATACTTTGTATTGATAAAGAAATGGTATAAAATCGGCGTACTTATTATTACAATTGCCAAACCGGCTACCATAATACCTGTATAAACAAAAAAGACTTTTCTTATTTTATTGTAATCTGTTTCTGCTGAAGAAAGCATTGTATATATCCTTGGGAAAATATATTGTACCAACGCCATCGACAAAATATTTACGATAGATGCAAAAACGCAGGCCACGCTGTAAACACCTACCGTTTCATTACCGTTAGTTGAAAATGAAGCAAGAAAGAATTTATCGGATGCATTCATCGAAAATGTACTTACCTGCAAAACGATTATGGGTAAGGCATACAGCAATTCACTCCTAATAAACTTCTTTTTAATTTGCCCAAACAGGTATCCTTTTTTAATAAAATAATAAAGTGCATAAACACCAACCAGCAAATAAGCAACAAGAATTCCCTGTATTCTACCTTCCCATCTGAAAGCAAAATAAACAACAAGAATAAATGACAAACCCAACTCCAGGACTGTTTTGGAAATATTTGCTTTCAGGTAAACTTCCGGTTCATTATTATTGCGTGCCATGCTTAACAATTGTTCATTGCAGAAAATCAAAAAGCAAACTAGGGGTATCAGCCATACAAACATCAATGGAAAACCATAAGCTTGCTGTAGATAATTCCTGGCTATATATAATCCGCCCATTGAAATTATCATTACGATAAACGGCAATAAAAAACCGGTTGTAAAAAAATCCCTGAATTCGTTTACTTTCAATTTATAATAATCTGTACTGGTAGATTGAATGATTCCCATGCTAAGAAAAGGCATCAGGAAAAGCAGGCTGGTACTAAATAAACTCAGAAGTCCGTTTTCTGCCGGCGTAATGTAAACAGGATTTGTAAATATAAATAAGAGAAAAAATGAAGCAGCTTTGGAAAAGAAATTGGTAAAAGTATAGATACCTACCGATTTTACTGAAGGATTTTTATAGAGCGCCTTAATTTGTGAAACAAGCGACATGTAGTTAGATAATGTTGGTTTTTATTTCCTTTTCGCTTTCAATTTAGCTTATATAACGGTAAAGTGCAGCAGATGTTTCACAATAGATAAAAAATGTATGCTTATAAAGAGGCGCCAAAAAACTATGCAATTCTTTTTACTATGTTATCCTTCAACTGGTATTGCTGTCCGCTTTCAGAACATATTGCCTTACCAGCATTATCAAACTGCAGCTTTTGGCCAAATTCGCTCATCCAACCTGCCTGTTTTGCCGGGTTACCTATAACTAATGCATAAGCTGCAACAGGCTTTGTTACTACCGCGCCGGCACCAACAAAAGCGTAATCTCCTATTTCGTTACCACAAACAATGGTTGCATTGGCTCCGATGGTTGCTCCTTTTCGGATAAGTGTTTTTTTGTACTCGCTTTTTCTGCTGATGGCACTACGTGGATTGGTTACATTAGTAAGTACCATTCCTGGACCTAAGAAAACATCATCCTCGCAAATTACTCCTTCGTAGATGCTAACGTTATTTTGCACTTTTACGTTATTCCCCAGCTGCACTCCATCCGACACCAGCACATTTTGACCGATGTTGCAATTGGCACCAATTACAGCACCCGGCATTATATGAGAAAAGTGCCAGATTTTGGTGCCTTCTCCTATAAAAGCGCCTTCGTCAACAAAAGAAGATGGATGTACGTAATAACTCATAAATATTACTTTGCAATCATTTTAAGGTATTCACCATAACCGCTTTTACTAAGGGTTTCGGAAAGCTTAACCAGTTGTTCTTTAGAAATAAAACCCATCCGCCACGCAATTTCTTCGGGGCAACCGATCTTTAATCCCTGCCTCTTTTCTATCACCCTCACATATTCACTTGCATCATTGAGGGAATCAAATGTACCGGTATCCAACCAGGCAAATCCACGATCCAGCACCTGAACCTTTAGCGTTTTATTTTGCATATACACTTTGTTCACATCGGTTATTTCGTATTCTCCCCTCGGGCTGGGTTGTATATTTTTTGCAATGTCCACCACCTCATTATCATAAAAATATAAGCCTGGTACTGCGTAATGACTTTTAGGAGCAGCAGGCTTCTCCTCAATACTGAGCGCATTAAATCCATTATCAAACTCAACCACACCATATCTTTCAGGATCGCTAACAGGATAAGCGAAAATAACAGCACCTTGAGGATTGGCGGCATCCTGTAACAGCTTGCTAAAGCCACTTCCATAAAAAATATTATCTCCCAAAACCAGAGCTACTGAATCATTTCCTATAAATTTTTCTCCTATTACAAATGCCTGTGCAAGCCCATTGGGCACTTCCTGTTTTGCGTATTGAATGGTACAACCCCACTGGCTACCGTTTCCGAGTAAACGCTGAAACTGCACCTGGTCTTCGGGCGTGGTAATTATGAGGATATCCTTAATACCTGCCAGCATTAAAGTACTCAGCGGATAGTATATCATGGGCTTATCGTAAATCGGCATTAACTGTTTGCTGATTCCCATGGTAATAGGATACAACCTTGTACCGGAGCCGCCTGCGAGAATTATTCCTTTCATTTAAATATTTTTATAACCTTATTTTTCAATTGAAACTTCCAGATAACTAAAACCTGCTACTTGCCATATAGTTTTTCATAATAATGCACATAGTTACCACTGGTAACATCATTTAACCAGGCAGTATTAGAGAGGTACCAGTCAATAGTTTTAGATAAGCCCTCTTCAAATTGTAAAGATGGTAGCCAACCTAGTTCATCCTTCAATTTAGAAGCGTCTATTGCATAACGTAAGTCGTGACCAGCACGATCCAGCACATAAGTGATGAGCTTCTCATTAGAACCTTTTTCTCTTCCCAGTTTTTCATCCATCTGCCTGCACAATTCTTTTACAAGGGCGATATTTGTCCATTCATTATGCCCGCCGATATTGTAGGTTTCGCCCACTTTACCCTGGTGAAAAATAATATCAATGGCACGCACATGGTCTTCAACAAATAGCCAATCGCGAACATTTTCGCCTTTGCCATAAATTGGCAATGGCTTATTGTGAATGATATTATGGATACAAAGCGGTATTAGTTTTTCAGGGAAATGATAGGGACCGTAATTATTTGAGCAGTTTGATATTTTTACCGGAAGTTTATAAGTGTGATAAAAAGCCCGTACAAAATGATCAGAAGAAGCTTTTGAGGCAGAATACGGACTTCTTGGATCATAACTGGTTTCTTCAGTAAAAAAACCTTCTTTTCCTAACGACCCATAAACTTCATCTGTTGAAATATGATAAAACACTTTCCCATCCATATTATCCTTCCAACAAACTTTGGCTGCCTGCAATAAAGAAACAGTACCTAGAACATTTGTTTTTACAAATGCAAGTGGATCTAAAATGGAACGATCTACATGACTTTCTGCAGCACAATGCAACACACCCGTAAAATTGTAACGCTCAAATAGTGATTGAACAAGATCCAACTCAGTTATATCTCCTTTTACAAATTCATAGTTGGATTCATTTTCTATGTCCCTTAGATTTTCTAAATTGCCTGCGTATGTAAGTGCATCCAGATTTACGATCTTGTAATCAGGGTATTTTTTTACGAATAACCTGGTAAGATGAGAACCAATGAACCCAGCTCCTCCGGTAATTAATAGTGTATGCATAGTAAATTTATGGGTCAAAAGTACAAAAATACAGGGAGGAATTTTAGAGATGTAATAAGTTAAAGAACTTACCAATTTTAGCAACTATTCTGATGTTTCCAAACATTTTATATTGAACATGAAGATTTCCAATGCCTGGATCAGCCGAAATAGAATTCTGAAAACAACTGATTTTTTAAGATATTGCAATTCATTACCAGAATAATCTCATTTTTTGCATCAACTGAATTGATCATACATGCTTTTCAACTCGATCGAATTCCTTGTATTTTTTGTGATTTTCTTTTTGCTTTTCTATTTTTTTGATGGAAAGAGCAGGAAGATCCTGTTATTTATTGCTAGCTGCATTTTTTACATGTGGTTTATACCGGTGTATGTATTGATATTGTTTCTCACTATCCTGATAGATTATTATGCTGCGATAAAAATAGAGGACGACAATTCACAAAAAGCTAAGAAATTTCACTTGCTATTTGGCATAGTTAATACCTGTTTGGTGTTATTTGTTTTCAAATACCATAATTTCTTTATTGATAATTTCAATGCGATGGGATTTCATCAGTTAAAAAACTGGGAGATCATCCTGCCAATCGGCCTTTCTTTTCATACTTTCCAAAGCCTCAGCTATGTAATAGAAGTGTACCGTGGGAACATAAAAGCAGAAAGAAACATCCTTACTTACTCCAATTTTGTTATGATGTTTCCTCAATTGGTAGCAGGCCCGATTGAAAGGGCTAACAACCTGTTACCACAACTACGCACTTGCGATCACAAGATCACCTATAAAGATTTTTCCGTTGGATTTCATCGTTTCTTTTGGGGATTGTTTAAAAAAGTAATGGTGGCAGATGTGGTGAGTATATTTGTTGATGCCACCTACAATAATTATGAAATTCAGCCGGGCTCTATGTTGCTGGTGGGTACGGCGCTTTTTGCCATTCAAATCTATTGCGACTTTTCAGGTTATTCTGATATGGCCATCGGCATTGCCCGAATGCTTGGTTTTAGATTTAATGAAAACTTTAAGATCCCCTATTTTTCAAAGGATATTACAGAATTTTGGCGACGATGGCATATGTCTTTATCAAGTTGGTTAAGAGATTACCTGTATATCTCCTTTGGCGGTAGCAGGTTTGGCAAATTGCTCACCTATCGTAATTTGATGTTAACCATGTTAATTGGCGGATTCTGGCATGGTGCATCCTGGAACTTTATCATTTGGGGTGGCATCAACGGATTATATCTTTCATTTGAAAAAGCAATTAACCTTCCCCGTTGGCGGCCAAAATATTTTATCGTTAAAGTGATCCGTGTATTGTATGTATTTAGTTTGATTTGTTTTTCCTGGATATTTTTCCGGGCTGTAAGTTTTCACCAGGCAAGTACCATCATTAAAAAGATATTCACGGACTTTAATGCTTCGGCATTCCAGTTTTTAGATATCAATATTTTTGCAACCATTGTACTTGGGATTACAATTTTGTTAAGTTTCGAATACCTCGTTTTCAGAAAATATTCATTTGATCAGTTGTTTGAAAAGAAAAACGGTGATACTTGGCTTACCTCTTTCACAGTTCTATTTATTTTCCTGATCATATTCTTTGGAAACTCAAATGGCAGCCAGTTTATTTACTTCCAATTTTAATAATGAAAAAAATAATTATTAAACTACTTATCATAATAGCTGTAACGATTGTTGCAGACAGGCTGTTTAGCTGGATTTTTTTCAAAGCCATCTTTTCAAAAACAGTTAGCGGTGAAAGCGGGGGAACTGTAAATTATTTATTAGAGAATAAAAAGACTGCAGACTTTCTAATCCTGGGTTCATCCAGGGCTAAGTTTCATATTAACCCGGCTTTACTAACCAATATTTATAACGGAAATGGTTACAATGCAGGCATCAGCGGAACTGGCGGATTGATTTATAATAATCTGCTGCTACAGTTACTTGTTAGTAAAGGAGCAAAACCAAAGCTTATCATTTTACAGTTAGATGTTTACCCATACTTTACTATAAAAGATGACATTGCACCAAATGAAATATCGTCATTATACCCTTTTTTAGGAGAAAACGAAGTAGTTCGTTCTTATGTGAGCAACCATGCTAATTATGCAGAAAAATTTAAGTTACTTTTTCATACTTACCGGTACAACGGAAAGTTTCTTAACATCCTGTATAATTATCCCAGGAGAAATAGCATTCCTAACAACAATGGCTTTGAAGGATTAAATAATCAATTCGATACCAGCGGATTTCAGATACCATCAGATCTTTCACAAAAACACACTTATTCTGAAAACAAACTGCAGGCATTAACCGGTATCGTTACAACCTGTAAAAATAATGGCATACCGTTGCAGGTAGTTATCTCCCCTTCATACGAAAACAGTCTGCTGTTGAAAGAAGGAAATAAAATAATCATCAATCAGCTTCGTCAACAAGCTGTAGAGCATATTTATGACTATTCAGATGTCAACAGCATACCTGCGCTTCAACCTGCAACAATGTGGAAGGATGCAGCTCATTTAAATACTGAAGGAGCAACAATCTTTTCAAAAATATTGAATCAGGCTATTGTGATCCCTTAAATACTGTTATAAGCCAGCAACAATTCATAAATTTGTTTTTTTACCAGCAAATAACCCTGTAGAAAAGGGTTCAGCAAAAGATCGTTTACCCGGATGCAACACATCACTGCTTTAGATTATGTTTTGTTACCTTTTTACCTCGCCTTTTTTTTCTGGCGGGCAAAAAAAATGAGTAATAAGCTTGAAACAGCTGATTTGAAAAAATACCTGATGATCGCCTTTGGCTTGCGCATGTTTGGCTCTGTAGTGTATTCGATGATGATTCAATATTATTACGGCTACGGAGATTCTTTTACTTTTTTTGATGGCAGTAATTTCTTCACAGATCAGATCAGTAAAAAACCATCAGACTTTACTTACCTATTTTCTTCTTTTAAGGAAACATCTGAATGGTACGATTCTATCATAACAAAATCTACCGGATATTTTTATACCCCATCCAATAATATGGTGATGAGGATCAGTGCAATTTTATCTTACTTATCTTTTAATAAATTTCTAATCATCGCTTTATTTTTCGGATTTTATTCTTTTGTTGGACAATGGAAGTTGTTCCAGGTTTTTGATGACTTAAATAAGCAGCGCAGCAGGAAACTATTGGCTTTTGCAGTATTGTTCTCACCATCTATCTGGTTTTGGGGAAGCGGATTGCTAAAAGATTCTATCTGCCTGGGTTCGCTGGGTTTTATCATTCATATTCTTTACAACCTGTTTGAGAAGAAAAAATTCACTTTTAAAGACCTGCTCTTTCTTTGCTTCCTGGTGTATATGGTTGCCATTATTAAATCTTACATCATCATTATTGTTTGTGTTGGTATTGCACTGATGGTGATCATGCAATTTTTTAAATCTATAAAAAATAAAGTGTTTCGCCTGGCTGCCATTTTATTTGCTTTGCTTTTTACAGGAATTATTTTATACAACAGCGATTTTACTGATGTGGTAGGCTCTATGGCTGAAGGATCAATTACACAAATAAAAGAGTTTCAGCAGAGCTACGTAACGTTACAGGAGGCAGATGAAAACAGTAAAGCGGGATTTGGTTTGGGAGAGCTGGATGGTTCTATCAACAACCTGATTTTAAAAAGCCCGCTCGTGATATTCACTTGTCTATTTAGGCCGTTCTTATGGGAAAGTAAAAAACTGATCATTTTATTTACTTCATTAGAGTCAACCTTGCTGCTGCTTAGTACCCTTTTTGTGATGATTAGAATGGGATTTATCCACTTCTTTCTCGTTATTTTCCGTAAACCTTATCTGCTATTTTGTTTTTCTATCTCTATTATTTTCGCATTGGTGATAGGTTTCACCACCTTCAACTTTGGAACTATGATAAGGTACAAGATCATCTTCCTTCCCTTCTATTACTTTTTACTCGTACACTTATACTCTAACTACATTGTCAGCAAAAAGCAACCGGTTAACGCCGCTGCTGATCATTCAGTTTAACAGTCTATTACTTTTTTGATATTTCCGTGGTGAAAAATTAGAAAAGTCCATATAGCCTTAATCATTATTTTTGCAGCCAATTTATGATGAAAGCATATAACAAGGAACCAATACGGGTAGTTAAAGCAAAGCACAAGGAGGTAAGCATATTTTCTACAGATGTGGAAAATATTGACGCTAAAGTGGTGGAAGCTTTTGGAGAAGAATGGTTGAAATTTAACGAATTTGATGAAAAAACGATCAATACGATAGCCACAGAATATTTTGATATTTTAGATGAGAAAATCATCAATAAAAATACTTACGCGATAGATATCGGATGCGGCACAGGCAGATTTACAAAACACCTCTGCAAACACGCAGGTTTTGTAGAATGTGTGGATCCAAGCCAGGCAATTTTTGCAGCAGATGTATTACTTGCCGATGCAAACAATGTGCGTTTAAGCCAGGCAAGCACAGAAAGCCTTCCTTTTGATGATGAAACATTTGATTTTGCTATGAGTATTGGAGTATTACATCATATTCCCGATACACAAAAAGCAATGATGGATTGCGTGAAGAAAGTAAAGAAGGGTGGTTATTTTTATTGTTATCTCTACTACAACCTTGATAACCGGAATCCTTTTTATAAATTATTATTTCATGCAAGCAATGTAGTAAGGTTGCTGGTGAGCAAACTTCCAAAAGTTTTAAAAAGATCAGCCTGTGACCTGTTGGCAGTAATATTTTATATGCCGTGGGTGTATATGGCGAGGTTTTTTCTTTTTCTTGGGATGGAGAAATTTGCAATGAAAATTCCGCTGGCTGCCTATGCCAATAAATCTTTTTTTGTTATTAGAAATGATTCTTTAGATCGATTTGGAACTACGCTGGAACAAAGATTTTCGAAAAAAGAAGTAATTGCTATGATGGAAAAATGTGGCTTAAAAGATATTGTGGTTGGACCAAAAACGCCTTTCTATCATGCCGTAGGAAGGAAATAATTTCTTGCTTTATTTTTTTGCAAGATAGTGATCGAATGTTGCTGAAACTTCTGCTATTACTTTTTTATAATCATAATCTCCAGCTTTTTCTAATCCTTTCTCTTTATACAATTTCAACTGTTCAGGATTGTCCAATGCCCAGTTCATAGCAGCCACCAGTGACGCTTTTGAGTTGATTGCACACAACAGGCCATACTTTGCAATTTCTATTTCGCCTGCAGCAATTACTTTATTGATAGCAGTATCTGGCGCCAGCAATTCCCTGGGGCCCGTTTTACAATCTGCTGCAATTACGGGTAATCCGCAGATCATCGATTCAATTAAAATATTAGGAAACCCTTCGGTTAGTGAGCTGCTAATAAAACAATTGCTCCGGTGCAGGTATTTAAATGGATTATCTGCGAATGGAAGAAACAGTATTTTGTCTTGCAAACCAAGTCTCGCAACTTTTTCTTTCATCGCGTTCAGCAGTATTCCTTTTCCTATCAGTAAAAGTTGAAAGTCGCGGTTACGGATATCCGCCACTGCATCAATCAACAGTGCATGATTTTTTTCATCGCGAAAGGCGGCAACATCTACAAAAGTGAATTTATTGAAATCAATAGAATCTGTTACTTCTTCAAAACGCCTCGTTAGGATTGATTCTACGTTAGTAGGATTCTTTATTACTTTATATTCTGTGTTAATATCAAACATATTTTGCAAGGCATCCCTTGTTCCTTCTGAGTTGGGGAGTATGCAATCAGCTTTTCTATAACATTTTTTCAATAACCAGGTTTTGAATCGGCCTGCCATAGAATCATTATTGTAGAAATAAGGCGTATAAAATCGCTCGCTGATAAGTAGCTGTGCTTTCAAGCCAAATGATCTGGCCATCGTTGTTACCATGTTGGGCCTGTTCATAACAGAAAATACCATTTCTATCTGATTGGCTTTACAATATTTTGCAAAGCGATAAGCAAGCATGGGAAGTTTAACAAGTTTACGCCACTCGCTTTCAAATCTATCTGATTTCTCTATATAATGGATGATTTGGTTTTCGGGTATCTCATAATCGATATCCGAATTCATAAGTACCAGATGAGTCTCGTATTTATCCTTATCGAGGTATTTTAGCAGATTTGCTACTGTTCTTTCTGCCCCGCCACCACAAAGCGAATAGGTTATTATGGCAATCTTTTTTCTCATCTTGTGGTTACGCTACAAATAATGTTTTTATGGTTAATTCGGGTAAGGAAAACAATAAGTTTTAGGCTTATAAAGCCTTCCTGTATTTTATTTACACTCAATTTAAAAGTTGGAAATTATGAACATTTTTTTAAAATTGAATAAAGCATCCGTTATCAAGCTAATTATATAACTTTCTCCTCAATGATATCTAGCCATTTTTTACAACTTTTTTCTACGCTAAATTCTTTCGCCCGTTTTAACGCCTGTGTTCTTAAATAATTCATTTTGTTATTATCATTCAGCAATGATGTTATTGTGTTCGCCCATTGCTGGTGCAATTCGTTCGTTGTATGATCCTCTTTGTTAAACACATGGTTAAACAAAGGAAGTAATATCCCAAATTCTTCGTTTGTGTTACTATCAATCAAAATCTCCTTTGGCCCTGTTGGACAATCTGCACTTACTACAGGCAAACCGCAGGCCAATGCTTCAACCAATGCGTTGGGAAAACCTTCCCAGGCAGATGGAAAAACAAACACCGATGATCTTGCCATATAGTTATGTGGATTCATCTGCTGGCCTAAAAAAAGTACATCGTATTCACTAATAGGGGCATTTAGATCTGTGCCGATCGGCTTCACTTTATATCCGTTTTTTTGAAGGTAGTCTACACAAAAATGATATATATCGCTGTTAAGCGGATGGGAATAATCTACATCGCCAATTAGCAATAATTTTAATGCAGGATTTGTTTTTCTTGCCAGGTGAAATACTTTTATCAGTTGCCAATTACATTTTTGGGAATCAAAACGGCCCATGTGACAAAGAACATCTCCTTCAAAAAAAGGAAGTAACTCTTCTTCCACAGGCATAATGCAATCAGCGGCTATTTTCTCCAGGTCGTATCCATTATAAGCAAACAGATTATTTTTGATCTTATACAAATCGTATAATTCTTTATTAATACCGTTGTGAACCGGCACCAATTTACCTGAATTCCTGAAAAGTATTTTATTAAGAAAACGATTGTCTTTTAACTGCAGCAGAGATTGCCGGATGGAAGAAATTCTTTGTTCTTTTCCAAAAGAAAGGTTGTTTATTAAGATGGCTGTGGGACCTATTGCAATTGAAACATCAGGTTTAAACTGTTTCTTTATTTTTCGTAATGCAATAATCCTTTTTAAAACAACTATTATTTTGCCCGCGGTACTATTAGCTCTTTTAATATCAATACGGGAAATTTTACTTTTGTACGGATAGTCGTACACTGATGCCTGCTCCAGGGAAACTACCTGAACCTCATGAAAATCAGACAGGTAGTTGGTTAAGATCATTCCTGATTTTTCCTGCCCTCCACCTGCCAGGGATGGTATTAAAAAAAGAATTTTCATAATTTTCCGGAATAAACTCCACAAGCGAATAACCTGTATCGTTACTTCTTCCTTCCGATATAAATTAAATTAGGATTATTCTTTTTACCAAAGAATTGTTTCATTTTGTCGGCTGCAAAATACAGGAAACCTCTCTTATTGTACCATTGCAGGTTGATGCCTTTGCAGAGCACAGTAGAAAATTTAAATTTCTGCGCAAGGTTTGTCAGCACCGGAACGCTCCATGCTCTGATATGCTGCATGTGATGAAACGTAGCGCCACAGTCAGCACAATGAACATGCACGGGCTCCAATGCTTCTTCGTTAGGTGTTGTTACAATGATTACACCGCCGGGTTTTAATATGCGGTTAATTTCAATGAATGTTCCGTGCAGGTAATTGTCGGTTAAATGCTCAATGGTTTCAATAAGAAAAACCATATCAAAATAATTTTCAGGATAAGCAGAAGGTAATCCGGTGATGAGTGTACATCCTTTAAAT
Organism: uncultured Ferruginibacter sp.; assembly: GCA_964496585.1. Classification (GTDB taxonomy): domain Bacteria; phylum Bacteroidota; class Bacteroidia; order Chitinophagales; family Chitinophagaceae; genus Ferruginibacter. The sequence goes on along the minus strand of CAZCAA010000022.1, from coordinate 17,010 downwards.
CCTACTTTGTTTTTATAATGTTGCTGTGTTTGTTCGGCAACAGTATCTGTAAAATCACAGGCATAAAGTTCAATTGGCGCTTTTGTGTTTAGCAGGTGATCCAGTAAAAAGCCTTTCCCCGTTCCATAATCCAGAACCTTCCCTTTTATGGGTGTGTGCTTATTTACATATTTTATGATGGCCCCGCCTGAACTTTTAGTAAACCAGGTATCATCATATGGTCTGTAGTTATTTCTGAAATTCCAAAACCTGGCAACTTTTTCATCTGTCCACTCCAGGAAATGAGGATTGTATTCGTTGTTCATGATCTTATTTTTAACCTTACCAAATTAATGGTTCGTACAATGTATAAATCTGTTGGCCTGCTTATCTTCATAAAATAGTTGATCCCTAATACTGCTGCATAATAAAGCATCGCAATCATTACCAACATCGGAACGGGTTGGCTTTCGCCGAATATTTTATAAAAAATCCAAAGAAAAGGCAAATTATATAAAAATATCAATACCATCGATTTAATCACGTTTTTGTAAGCAATAAATGGCATCAACCATTTAAAAAGGAAGATACAAACCACACATATGTAAAAATAATAGCTGCTTAGCATCGTTATTACAAATCCGTTTTCTTTGTAAAATTTTGTAAAAAATAAAATTAATATCAACATAGAAAGATTAAATCCCAGTTGAAAATAAAACGCATGGCTCACTTTTTTTCCGGCGGTCATTAAACGGCTTATAAAAGTATTGATGGCCAGGCAGGGCGATAAAAAAATGAGGTATCGAAGGAAAAAACTTACTTTTTCTGCGGAGTCGCTGGTAAAATCTCCTCTTAAAAAAAGGAAATTTACTATTACATGAGAGTAAAGAAATGTGATGAAACAAAAAGGTACGATCACAAACAAGAGTATATTAACAGTTTCAGAAAACACCTTATTCATATCTGCCCACAAACCCTTTGCGCTTAGTTCATTCAACTTTATCCCTGCCACTGCTGCTACCTGCGAAACGAAAAAATTGTTTGGGATATTGAGCACCTGCATGCTGTAATTATAAGCAGAATATATGCCCGTAGGCAAACTGCTAAGCACAGTAATAATTCCGTAATTAAAAGCAAATGTTGCCAAATTGCCCATTTGTACTGAGCCTAAATTCTTTTTAACCCGACGGGTTACATGCTTTGTTGAAAACCTGAAATGCCAGCCGAGCTTGAAATACATGAAGCATAATAAAATCACCAGGTTTAAGATATACCCAACGATCATTCCCCCAAACAATGCACTTACTCCAAATTGATCGTGAAATAACAACAACGACACCAACGCACAAATCTGAACGATACCACTTGCAATAAGTGGTGCAGTAAAATATTTAAGGGTGGTTAAAACAGACGTCAGGTAACTGTTGGTAATCATCAATACCGGCAACAGGCTGCTAAGCATTAAAAGAGAACGATGATTGTTTAATTCAGTGTTGCTAAAGGACGAAACTGCTGTGTATAACGGGATACCTAAAAATAAAAATATCGCTGTTAAAACAACACCGATAATAATATAGCCTAATCCAAAAAAATTATAAAATCCAATTGCTTCTTCTAAACCATGATCTACTTTAACATGCATCCCTTCGGGAATAATAACCGCCAGATCCATGCCATTGGCAAGCCCGGCGATTAAAGTAACGGTGGTAAAAATATAGAAGTACAGGTCGGTGTCGATTCCGGTTCCGAAATAATAAGCAATGATGATAGTATTTAAAAAAAGCGCCGACTTTACCAGAATGTTTAAACCCGTGGAAACAACCGCACCCCTTTTGTAAGATTCAGATTTTAACATTGCATCGTATTATGTAAGCATGTAGCAGTTGCAGAGAGCTTTCAGGTTGTTTTAGTAAAAGGAAGTTTAAAGAATACCCCAAAAATAAGTTTTATAATGAAAGATGCCTAAAGCACGCATTGGTTACAATATCAAAAGTTTTCAGGCTACAGCTAATTAATGGCGGGTAAATTTTATAAGTTTACCCAATTAGTCCCATCAAAACCTTGTAAAACTGGTGTGCTGCCGCAATCTGTACAAAACCTGATCATCCCTGTAACGGGGGTTTCGGGCCTCTGTGCACTTGTTCCTACCGGCACAATGATAGCGCCTGTTCCTTTTACGTCTAGTTCGGCACGCGGTACATTGGCACCTTGCTCTGCCGTAGTGTTGATGCTGGTAAATCCATTTCGTAACATTGTAAAACTATTTCTTCTGGCAGTAGTGCTGGTGCCATTTCCAATAGAAAACAGCATTTCACCGGGTTGGTAACTGGTACCCTGCACCGCAATGGTTGTATCATTAAAATGACCGAAGGCGCTCATTCCAAAACTGTTAGATAAAGTGCTGTAGTTAGCAGCCAAACTGTACATATTGCTGGGTCTGTTGCTTGCACCCAAAGCCATGGAAGCATACCCCGAATTGTTATTATTGATACCTGCTGTGAAAGTTCCAATTCCTTTATTGGCAGCGGAAAGTTCAGGATTGGCGGTAGCAATATTATTGGATCCAAATGTTGCACTAAACTGCACGCCTTCGGCAATCACATTTCCTAATCCTCCGGCAACAGATGCCCAGCCGCTATCCCTGTTGCTCTGGCCAAGCGCTACAGACGACTGGTAGAATACAATGTTATCTTTTCCAATAGCACCAAGATAACTTCCATCTGCAACATTATTCTGTCCGAAAATACTATTTGCGTTACCAGATTTCACTGTATTATTTTCTCCGCCAGTTACGTGAGAATTTCCTCCCAACACATCATTACCGGTTCCAAAAGCATTACTGTAATTTCCCGCATCAATTATATTGGCATAACCCACCGTTGCATTTGCCCTACCTGCGTTTATTACGTTACTCTCACCTAAAAGCGTATGCGAAGAACCGGCATTAACCTGGTTAGCATTGCCCATCGTATTACTATACAACACGCCGGTTCTAACGCTATTATTTAATCCTCCGGCAATGGAAGCAAAGCCGCTGTCTTTATTTCCTTGTCCGAGTGCAACCGAAGATTGATAAAAAACAATATTATCCTTTCCCAATGCGGCCAGGTAACTTCCTTCTGCAAAATTATTTTGTCCGAAAATACTGTTGGCATTACCCGACTTTATCGTGTTATTTTCGCCGCCTGTTGTATGTGAATTTCCTGCAAGAACATCATTGGCCGTTCCAAATGCATTACTGTAATTGCCTCCTTCAATGATATTGGCAAAACCTAAAGTTCCGTTTGCCCTGCCGGCAGAAACAATGTTACTTTCTCCCAATGCAGTATTAGCAGTTCCGCCGTTTATCTGGTTACTGTTTCCAAATGCATTGCTGTATTGTACGCCACTCCGGATGGTATTGTTTAATCCTCCTGCGATAGAAGCTCTGCCACTATCTTTATTGCTTTGCCCAAGGGCGATGGCAGATTGAAAAAATACGATATTATCTTTTCCAATAGCTCCCAGGTAAGATCCATCAGCAATATTATTTTGTCCGAAAACACTATTGGCACTTCCTGAAATGATATTATTTACTGTACCGGCGGCAATATTATAATCTCCTTCTCCCACATTCAGGTATCCAATCAACGCATTTCCTTTTCCTCCATTGAGTGTATTTGATTCTCCCAACAATATACTTGAAACGCCCGCCGTTGCTTTATTGCTGTTACCAAATGTGCTTGTGTATTGAACGCCTTCAAAAATAGTGTTGTTTAAACCTCCTGCGATAGATGCCCAACCACTGTCTTTATTCCCCTGACCAAATGCCATAGCCGATTGATAAAATACGATATTGTCTCTTCCCATTGCTGCAAGATAATTTCCATCTGCCGTGTTATTTTGTCCGAAGAGGCTATTTGAATTGCCCGACTTGATGACATTATTTTCACCACCCGTAAAATGCGAATTGCCAGCCAATATATCATTGCTGGTTCCAAAAGCACTGCTGAAATTTCCTGCTGTTATTATATTGGCGTAACCCATATTTACCATGGCACGGCCCGATTTTACAATATTACTTTCACCCATAACAGTGTTTGAAGAGCCGCCCCTGATCTCGTTCTCATATCCCAACGTATTGCTGTATGAAATCTGGTTAAAGATCTTATTCCTTATACCTACCGCCAGCGATGCCCAACCCGAGTCGGCATTTTCCTGGCCCATCGTAAAGGATGATTGGTAGCCGGCAATATTTTTAAATCCCGCAGCAAAACTATAGAGTCCGAGTGCTTTGTTTTGTGAACCGATTGCCATCGATGCAGCGCCCGAAGCTGTGTCCGAAATTCCCGAACTCCACGAATAGTTGCCGGAAGCAACAGAATTTAATCCTTCGGCATGGCTGTATTCGCCACTGGCAACTAATCCACTACCGGTTAAAGAAACAATACCGGCTTTATTACCAGCTGTACCTACAATATTATCGTTGGAACGATAAGGCCAGTTGGTTATTGCAGGAGCATCCGTGTTAATGCTTGCCCAAACATTGTTTGTTTTGTACAGGTAGATGCAGTTGCTATCCGTGTTAAAAATGATCATGCCATTTAACGGAGATGGAATAGCCTGCATTTGCAAGGTTGTCATCCGTGGTAATGTTAGTGCTTTGGAAGTGCTTTCTAATTCCAGGATAGAGCCGGCCGAAATTGTAGCTGGATTGTCTCCAATCTTCACCTGTGCCCAGGCGCTGATTACAATAAAATGAAAAGATATTACCAGCATCAAAACTTTTTTCATACAATCCGGTTTTACTATAATTTAATTGAGGTTTATCCATGCAGCCCCATTGAAATATTCAAATTTATTTGTGTCGGTATTAAACCGTATCATTCCTGCCACAGCATATTGCTGCTTCACCGCATTTAACTGTATTGTTGTCAGGCCAAAATTCTCCTGTTTTAAGCCATTGTTGTAGGTGATAGCACCAACTTGTGAAAATCCGTTGTAGGCAATTGAATCTGTTGCACCCGGAACATTATTCAATTTTAATTTTATAACAGAATTATTTTGAACACTGATGGATAGTACTGATAACGATGGATTATTAAAGTAGAATGAACTTATAATTGATGGATTAACCGATTGAATTGATTGAGAGAATTGTGGCAAAAAATAAATAGTAGTGCTGTCATTGAACATTGTAAAAAAATATGGAGCATCTCTCTTTTTATTTAAAATATAATTGTGAACTACAAATCTTCCCGAGGCATCTTCAACTTTAAAACTGATAGTATCCGGTTTAGCGATAATGCCAGTCGGCGGCACTACACCATTTAATACTCCTGTAGCTGTATTAATGCTGAGCCAGCCCGGTGCTTTCAATAATGAATACTGAAGTGTACTATTGTCTGGCGTTACATTCAGCGAAAAATTATTGCGGATGTCATAAAAATAGTTAGAACCACCAGCAAGGGAATCAGGCAAATTATTTTGCAGAAATGCATTTTCATTATTGATAAACCTTAGCATTACAGCCAAAGCCCTTTCGGAAACAGTATGATTGGCTTCTGTTTCATCCAGGTAAAATTTAAATGTTCCGTTAGATCCTTCCAGCGCTTTTTTTACTGAATCTACATAATAAATATGTGGCGTTGCTCCCGCAAAACAACAGTTATCATAACGGTTGTTGATCTGCAGCATTTTTCTGGCAGGTGCCAGGCAAGCAAGCGTGTAAATCTCATGATAATCTAGCTTGTCGCGAAATAAAGCTGGATAATATTGCTCCAGATCTCCTCCTGTATAAAAGACGTTTCTTACAGCTAAAGGCCAGGAGCCTGCAACCGGAAACGACATACTAATAGAACTATCGATGGCAGGATAAATGGAAGTTGCCCATCCTCCGCCCGATAAACCGCACATATAAATATCATTGTAATTACTTCTACCGAGGAAATTTAATGCTGCGATCAATGGTTTAAAAAACGGAAATAACGGGTTCGCATAATGGCCATCAGTAAAAAGGGCATCATGATTATTAAATCCACAGGTGTAACCGTTTGGTGCAAGCTGTTGATAGTTGAGCATTGGCACCGCTAAAACGGTATAACCTTGTGCTACCAAACCCGGAATGATGCTTCCCGGCGCCATTCCGTCGTTATTTTGAACTACATCTTCGGTAGTAGCAATAGCTGCACAATGACCCGAATGGTAAATAAATAACTTTCCATTATTGTTATGCGGATGAAAAAGGTACAATTGAAGTGGTTCGGGAAAATCGATCTGGTTATCTCCGGCACGTACCGTTATCTGGTCGATAGAATCAAGGTTACCAGCTGGATCGATTATGTTACCGTAGGGAAACACCGGATAATGCTGCAGGCTACTTACGTTGGTAATCACTGCATCGGGAAGAATTGAATAAGGGAAATTAATGCTGCCAAATATTACCTGTTTTAAAGTATCGCGGTAACTGGCCGCATTGGCTGCTGTAACTTTTATAGCACGAACTTTTTGGGCATTAGCTGTAATTGAAAAAGCAAGCAGGAAACTAACCAGCAATACTAAACCTGCAAAGCGGCATTTTATCTTTAAAAGTAAAAATGTATTCAAATGTGTAATTGATAATTAGCAGATAAATCCTCATTGGCTGTTAAAGCAACTTCAAATATACCAAAATATGCAGAAAAGTACAAGATACAGGTGGTTGAAAACCAAAGATAATCAAGCCTGTAAACGGATTTCAGATACCACTTCACTTTTTTTATGCTTGTTTCCTGCAACCAGTATCTTTGCAGTTATGCATTATGCTTCAGTAGAGAATATTAGTAAGTCGTTCGGAATCAGAACCCTGTTTAAAAATATCACCCTTAATATAGAAGAAGGCGATAAAGTGGCTTTAGTTGCCAGAAATGGTAGTGGTAAAAGTACGTTGATGAAGATCATTGCCGGATTGGATACTCCGGATACCGGAACTGTTTGGGTGCACAAGGACATAAAAACTGTGATGTTACAGCAGGATAATGATTTTGATCCTAATAAAACCATCTGGGACAATGTGTTGCGCCTTGATAATCCCGTTGTAAAAGTGGTAAAAGAATATGAGCAATTCCTGGAAGAAGGCAGTGAAGACCACGATAAACTGGGCGATCTGATGGCCAGCCTGGACGATTTGAATGCCTGGACATTTGAAAGTGACTTAAAACAGATCCTTGGTAAATTAAATCTGTATCACCTGAATGAAAAAGTTGGTAACCTAAGCGGCGGTCAAAAGAAAAGGGTGGCATTGGCACAGGCTCTTATTGAATCGCAATTGCACGAAGGACGTTGCCTGTTAATATTGGATGAACCAACGAACCACCTGGATGTTTCCATGATAGAATGGCTGGAAGAATACCTTGGTGCACAAAAAATCACCTTGCTATTGGTAACGCATGATCGCTATTTTCTTGATGCCGTTTGTAATGAGATCGTAGAAATAGATGATGAAAAAGTGTTTGTGTACAAGGGCGATTATGATTATTTTTTGGAGCAAAAAAGTTTGAGGCTGGAAGTACAACAAAGCGAACTTCAGAAAGATAAAAATATTTTCAGGAAAGAACTGGAATGGATGCGCAAGCAACCAAAGGCACGTACTACCAAAAGTAAAAGCAGGCAGGATGCTTTTTCTGAAGTAGAAGAAAGGGTGAAGCTGCAGAAAGATGTAGCCGAAGTAAGCCTGCAGGTAAAAATGACTCGATTGGGCGGAAAGATCCTGGAATTAAAAAAAGTGAGCAAAAGTTACGGCCCGTTAACCATCATGAAAGGTTTTGATTATACTTTTAAAAGAGGAGAAAGAATTGGAGTTGTGGGGAAAAACGGTGTAGGTAAATCAACATTTTTAAAGATCGCGTTGCAACTTGAATTACCAGATAGCGGAAAGATAAATCATGGAGATACGGTGGTATTCGGAAATTTTAGCCAGGATGGTTTGCAATATAAAGAAGACAAACGCGCCATTGAATATGTAAAAGCAATGGCAGAATATTTTCCATTGAATGATGGCAGCAAAATCTCGGCAAGCCAGTTCATGGAAAAGTTTGGATTTACCGCAGAGCAACAATTTACTTTACTCAGTAAACTAAGTGGTGGTGAAAAAAGAAGGTTGCATTTAATGAGCATCCTGTTTTTAAATCCGAATTTTTTGGTGCTGGATGAACCTACGAATGATCTTGATCTTCAAACCCTTCGCACGCTGGAAGAATTTTTACTAGAGTATCCCGGCTGTATTTTGATTGTAAGCCATGATCGTTATTTTATGGACCGCATGGTAGATCACCTTTTTGCATTTGAAGGCGAAGGTGTAATCAGAGATTTTCCGGGAAATTACAGCCAATATAGAGAAGCTGTTTCCAAAGGTCTGCTTACAGAAAAAACACAACAGATCATGGTAAGCAGAGAAGAAATGCCTGCTGTTGAGGAACAACCTGTTGTAGCAGAGAAATCAACAGTGAATGTGCAGAAGAAACTCAGCTTCAAAGAAAAATTTGAACTGGAAACATTAGAAAAAGATATGCCTGTATTACAGCAGGAAAAAACTGCGCTGGAAACAAAAATGAGCGGTAATCTTCCTTATGATGAATTACAAAAAGCAGCAGACCGCATCAGTGAAATTATCCAACAACTAGATGATAAGGAAACGCGCTGGCTCGAACTGACTGAACGGAATGTATAATTAAAAATGAGAACAGCCTGACTTTTTTTACCTTGGTTAACATAAAATTCATTTAGCTAATTAACGCAGTAATTAGCATTCCTGTAATGTAAACTTTAGTTAACAGGAATGGGGTATAAATTACATTTTTTTACAATTCACTCCCTCCAAATTACAGTTCAGGTAAGATGTAATTACTACCGTATTTAATGTTTGTTAAAAGAAGATCATTCATCTTAAAACAAACATTATGCAAAATCTAAACAAAAACAAGTGGTACAACCACGGAAAAGTACTTGCCATCATCTTATTCATGGGGCTTGTAATAGCATCCTGTAAAAAAAACAATCAATTCGCTGATCAAGGCCCCGAAACTGCCGACAATGAACAGGCTGCTGTAAGCAGTGCACGTCAATTGGAAAATTCTGCACCCGCGGAGGCACAGAAGGAAGCAGACAATCTTGGATTCAATAGTTTACGGAACAACAGCAACTCAGCACAGGGAACAATTGTAGATATCGCCATTAGTAACTCCAATTTCACTTCATTGGTAGCCGCAGTAGTTAAAACAGGATTGGCTGGTGCTCTAAGTGATGCCGTTGCCAACCTAACCGTTTTCGCGCCAACAAATAATGCCTTTGCGCAACTGCCAGTACCTTTTAATAATGCTGCTAACATCAACGGCATTTCCGACGCTACTCAAATCGATTTTCTGCGTAACGTTTTGTTGTACCATGTATTGGGTGCAGAAGTATTCAGTAACCAAATTAGCAACGGCGCAAGCAGTGCCGCTACTATTAAGCCTGCAGGAATCAACAATGACAATACCGTTTATTTATCCAAGACATTTGGATTGATTAGAGTAAACGGGCAAAGCACCGTTATCTATCCAAACCTGAATGCAAGCAACGGCGTAATTCATGTGATAAATAAAGTGTTACTATCCCCAACCAATAACATTGCAGAACTGGCTATTGCTACTCCTGATTTATCTACATTAGTTGCGGCTCTTGTAAAAACCAATCTTGCAGGAGTATTTACAGGTGCTGGAGATTTCACCGTTTTTGCGCCAACCAATGCGGCTTTTGCTCAATTGGGTGCACCTTTTAACAATGCCGCTAATATTAGTAATATCAGTGATGCAGGTCAAATTGCTGCTTTATCAAATATTTTAAGGTATCATGTTCTGGGAAGCAGGAAGTTTGGCTGGGACCTTGGAATTTTAGATAGGACGGCAACTTTGGCAGATGGACCAAAGAATAAAATCACAACCATTCTTGGTTTTAACAGCGGTTGGGTTAGAGGAGATAACAACAACAGTTTTGCCTCATTGAACCCAGCAGATATTCTCGCTAACAATGGTGTTATACATGTAATTGGAAAAGTATTGTTGCCTAAAAACTAGCAAAGGAAAACCAACTTTATATACCACTGGCTGTCTTATTAACAATCCACACATTTTCAAAATAAATTTGATGCTGTGGTGTGGAAATGGTTAATGAGGCAGCCAGATTTTTTGTGGATGGAAAATCTTCTACAAATTTTAACGACATTCTCCTGATCGCTTTAATATTTCAGTTGCCAAAAAGGATATTGACAATGAGCTACTAAAATAACATACACTTATACAACTGGCAATTTTCTATATTTCTGTGGATTCGTAAATAGATTCTGCAACAGGAACAGGCGATTTACGTTCCCCGATTTGTTGACGCCACATGGCATAATACAAACCTTTTAACAATACCAATTCGTCATGCGTACCAGTTTCCACAACCTTCCCTTTTTCGAGCACATAAATACGATTGGCATGCATGATGGTACTTAGCCTGTGTGCAATAGAAATAATTATCTGTTTCTGTTCCGCCGCAATATTTCTTATGGTATCTGTAATTTCTTCTTCAGTTAAACTATCCAACGAAGAAGTTGCTTCATCAAAAATGAGCAGCCTTGGGTTTCTCAATAAAGCCCGGGCAATGGATAGGCGCTGTTTTTCCCCACCTGATAATTTGGTACCGCCTTCGCCTAAAATAGTATCAAGGCCTTTATCAGTTCTGTATAATAAATTCCCTGAGGATGCTTTTTTTAGGGCTACGATCATTTCTTCATCAGTAGCATCTGCTTTGGTAAACTTAAGATTGTCCCGGATTGTGCCGGCAAACAATTGTGTTTCCTGGGTTACAAATCCGATTTGCTTTCGAATTCGGTTATAGCGTATATCCTTAACCGATATACCATCAAAAAGAATATCCCCTTCTACAGGCGAATACAATCCCACCAATAGTTTCACCAGAGTAGATTTCCCGGAACCTGACGGACCAACGAATGCCACAGACTCACCAACTTTCAGCGAAAAAGAAATATGGTCTATAGAATTTTCCTGGGCAGTTTTATGTTTAAAAACTACTTCTTTAAATTCGAGGCTTTCCATTTGTCCAATATCGATTGGTTCTTCCGGCCTGTATTCAACAGGCTTCTTCATGAGTATGTCAAAATTTTGAAGAGAGGCCTCTGCTTCGCGATAGGACAATATTATATTACCCAGATCTTGTAGTGGTCCGAAGATGGTATTACTGATGAATTGCATTGAAATTAATTCTCCCGGCGATAAAACCTTTCTGAAAATTAGCCAAAGTAATATAAAGAGTATAGATTGTTTCAGAATATTCAAAGTGGTTCCTTGCAAAAAAGAAAGCGTTCGTACTTTTCTTATTTTATCCATTTCAAGATCAAATATTTTTTGTGTCAGTCCCTTCAATCTGCGTACTTCCGAATACGTTAGTCCAAGGCTTTTAACCAATTCAATATTCCTTAAGGATTCTGTGATACTTCCCGACATCTTTGCATTCTCTCTAAAGATGGCTCGTTGTACAGTTTTGATCTTTTTACTCAGCAAACCGGTTAATCCCCCGAGCAGTAAAACGCCGATGACAAAAACGGGGATTAACGCCCAATGCTTTGTTATTGCATACCAAACCAAAAAACCTATTCCTACCAGCGATGAAAAAAGTATATTGATAAAAGCAGTTATAAAATTCTCGGTATCACGTCTTGTTTTTTGGAGAATTGACAAGGTTTCGCCGCTGCGTTGCTCTTCAAATTCCTGATAGCTTAGCCGAAGTGTTTGCTTTAGGCCATCATTAAAAATCTGCATGCCAAATTTCTGCACTGCAAGTTTTAAAACATAATCCTGAAATGTTTTTGTGAGTCGTGCTGCCATCGCAATAGCAATTGCTATACCCAGCCACCACAGCACAGCATTTACGAGTTCATTCTCTGGTTTGTTATGGGGATTTAATGCGTACTCGTCAATTATCTTCCCAAAAATAATCGGATCTATTAAGGATAACAACTGTGTAACGCCAGCAAGAAACATGGCTAATAACACTAACCCTTTATAAGGTTTAAGATAGTGCCATAATATTTTCATGATTGAGTATTTAAATAATAAAGAATTGTATGCAGTAACAGATATATGTATACCAAAGCTTATGAAGCCATTGAAACATTATTGGTATTCGCAAATTCAGCACTGCAATTTCCTGAAATTTTAAGCAGGTTCATTTCTACCGTTTTCACCTGGATAGAGAGCAGTAACCAAATCACTTTGCCAGAATTCTTTTGAGTTAATATCGATTATAGAAAGTTTACCTGTAAATGCAGCCCCGGTATCAATATTCCAAACATTACCAGCTTGCATTGGCACATTTACGCCATAATATAACGTTGGCGTGTGGCCGATATAAATCTCATGAAATAATTTCATACGTTTAGGATAAAGAAGCGATTTTTTTGTGATAAGGCCGTTCACAGCTATAGCAGTCTCCCACAATGATCTATCCCAGTTAAAATTACCCGATTGAAATTCTTTTTCCGGGCCTTGAGAATAAGTGAATCCTGCATGAATGAAAAGACGGTTTAATTCATCCACAACAAAATAATTCATACTTCCTAGCAAACTGATATGGGTTGCCCTTTGTTGTAAATTTAATGATGCATAGCTTTCCATGGTTGCCAATCCTCCATGTCTCAGCCAGATATCATCAGCATCCCCGCTACGCAACCATTCTTCACACCACAGATCGTGGTTACCTTTAATAAAAACACATTCATTTATGTGCTGAAGATTCAATAAATATTCAAGCACCTGCGCCGACTCACTCCAGCCATCTACATAATCTCCTAAAAAAATAAGTTTATCATCTGTTGTAATATTGGCTCTTTCAAATACCTGCAGTAAAGCCTTTAAACCGCCATGAATATCTCCAATTACAAAAGTTCTTTTCATTAATCTTACATTAAAAATTGGTGGCCAACACTTCTGATCAAAGATAACATCAGCAAACAAATTACTTAGGGATTCATTCCTGCTGGCAGGGGTAGTTAGTAAGGTGAATTTTTTATTTCGGTTGCGTTATGCTGTTTAAATAGTATCTGCTTACTATTATAAACCTGTCGCCACAATGCAACGAGAAATCCGGTTCCAAAAATTTCGATTTATTTTAAAAAACTTTTAAGCATTTGATTTTTGAATACAAAACTTATATATATTTGTAGTATTACAACTACAAGGATTTGTGGATTTATACTACAATTCTCGATTCGTTAAGTTCCAAACCCTTGATTACCTGCTATATATAGAAAGCACGATAAAACTACCAAGTTAACTGTAAATCATTATCGATGCCGTTTGATGTTAAAATATCGCCTAATCCTACTGCCAGTGATTTTAAATTTAAAATCATTACAAGTGCAATTGAGAAGACGACAATAAAGATTCTGGAAATGCATGGGCAAGTTATCAAAGAAGTGATCCTTAGCCCATATCAGAAGAACATTAGTATCGGTGCAGAACTGATTGCCGGGTCATATATGGTAGAAGTTAAGCAAGGAAAAAATACACTTAAAACAAAATTATTAAAATACTAACACCGAAGATTGGTTTTTCCGTTTAAAAAAATCTCCGGTTTTTGAACCTCGAAATACAGAAAAATTAATTCGAAAGCAAACCCCTGAAGGCAAACAGCATGATGACAGGATTCAAAACAAAACAACGGCTTACCAGATTGATGTTAAGCAGGACATTGAAATAAAACCATAAGAGTTTTTGAGTTTTGACATAAATGCTGATGAAGCTTGTAGTATCTAAACAATATTGCAGGCTTCTTTTAACACACTATTAGTTATTAATAATAATTACCATTGTTTCACAAGAAATCGCGGATGTTTTAATTCTCCCCTTAATTAATTAAAAAGACCAGCAATAAAATGCGGGTCTTTTTAATTTTACAAACTAGTTAACAGTCTTGCCTGTGTGTAAACTTCGCAATCTTATTTTGAACAAACACAGTATTATCATTAATAGTTAGCTGCAATACTATCAGCAACTTGCAAATGGGCCTGCAATTTTGGAAGCTCTGTAAGTGCAAACAAACGCAGAGATTCATTCAACCCTTCATTTAACTCTGTTTGGTATAATGTTACAGTACGTTGTAGCTGGATCGCCCTATTGGTTATATAAACTGAATCGAAAGGCCTTCCGTTTAAGTCGATCATTTGTGCACGAATGGCTACATTATCTGCATCTAAAGAATCTGGTAATGCAATATTAAGTTGTTGCGCAACAGCTTGCAATTGAGATTTTGCATCATTTTGCTCTGCAACAACTGATTGTGCGAAGTCAGTAATCGAAGTATCTGTAGCTTTAATAATTGCCAGTTGCCCTAACTCAATTTCAGCCTTATTGGCAATCCAGGCTTTTATTGCAAAGTTAGTGTCGTTGTTATCAATGTTAATTTTGTCTTTGTCTTTACTGCAACTTGTTAAAACAACTGCCGCTATTGCAAGCATCGCCGTTAATCTTTTCATAGATGTGTTTTTTGTGGTTAAAGATTAAGTAGTATGATAAAATTATGCCACAAAAAACAATGAGCTAAATATCAGATCTTATTTGAACTGAACATAATAATTACGATAATTGCTGTGGAGATTGTTCTACAAAAAAGGGAAGTAAAGATGCTTATATATTGAAAGAGAAAGTAGTTGCTTTTTTCTAACTATTAGAATCTACAACCTCATGTATAAATTTAACAAATTGCTATCAGGACGAAGCAACGGGCCCTTCAACAAAATACATATCAATTACTCCTTTATTTTTTGCCTCTATTTTTCCTCTGTGAATGCAGTTAAACTTATCCTTTACAAGCTCATAAGTAGAGCCACTAATATTTACTTTCCCAATATGCCCGCTACTTTCCATACGTGAAGCTGTGTTCACCGTATCGCCCCATATATCATAAGCGAATTTTTTAATGCCAACAATTCCTGCTACAACCGGGCCGGTATGAATACCTAAACGCAATTCAAAATACGGTTGTCCTTTTGCAATTCTGTCTTCCTTATTTTTCTCTATGAATGCAACCATTTCTAAACCTGCAGTTACCACATCAAAAGGATGGGTAAAATTAACTACTGGCAAACCGCTAGCACACATATAAGAATCCCCTATTGTTTTAATTTTTTCAATTCCATACTTAGTAATGATACGGTCGAAACCACTATAACAGTGATTTATCTCTGCAACCAATTCTTCCGGTGTAAGTATCTCACTTGCCTGCGTAAAGTTTTTAAAATCGGTAAACAACACGCTAACCAGATCAAAACTTTTTGCCTTAGCCGTTCCTGTTGCTTTCAGTTCTTCTGCAGTTTCTTCCGGCAAAATGTTCAGCAGCAATTCATCACTTCTTTTTTTCTCTTTGCTGATTTTGTTTCGTTGTGTAAAGAAGACCGTTGCAAATAATAGTACAACTCCAAAGCCCCCAATAAAACTATTTCGCACTAATTTCTGACGTTGCAGTTCCCTTAGTTGAATTTCTTTGTCTTTGTTAAGGAGCTTTATTTGAGATTCTTTTTTCTCCAGGTTAAATGCAAATTCCAGAGAACCCAGTTTTTTATCGGTATCAATATTATACATAGTGTCTTTTACTGCAAGTAAAAGTTCCTGGTATTTGAAAGCATTCGAAAAATCATTTTGTTTTTTGAAAACATAGGAAAGTCCCTCGTAAGCATCTTTCTGTTCCGCCTTAGCATTAAGCGGTATGGAATAATCAATAGAGCGCTGATATGCATCTATAGCCAGTGCATTTTCTCCTTTAGCAGAGTAAGCTTGCCCCAGGCCAATAAGAGATTGTGTAATATCGAGGCGCGTATCAAGTTTCTTTGATAATTCATAAGCCTGCATGTGTTTTTGAATAGCTTTGTCATATTCTTTTTGGTGGGTGTACACACGGCCAATATAATTATCCGCATAAGGCATATCCTCTGTGCCTTCAAATGCCTTTGCCGATTCGAAAAGGTGAATCAGTGCTGTAGAATCCTGGTCCATTTTATAATAAATTTCTCCAAGGTTCCCTGAAGACATGCCTATTAAATAATCATCTTTAATGATACGGCTAAGGTTGTATGAACGTAAAAAATACTCAAGGGCTTTATTGTAAGTAGCTCGTTTATTTGAATACACTCCAGCAATATTGTTGAGCTGGGTTACTTCGCGTAATGTGTCATTGATCTCTTCAGCTATTTTGAGCGATTGCAAATGAAGCTCGAGTGATTTAGCATCATCGCCTTTATTAAAATATACGGCCCCCATATTACCCAGTATATTTGCTTCTCCCTTTTTATCATTGATCTGTTTGAAAACATCTAGAGCTGCCTGCCATTTTTTTATTGCATCTACATACTCCCCTGTCATATAATAACCACGACCCATGTTTTTGAGAGCCAGTGCAAGTCCGGATTTATAATTAATTTTCTCAGCAAGCACCCTTGCTGATGCAGCAATAATGATGGATGTATCAGGATTGTCGTTAAAATAACTGATACTCAAAGCATTCAACACATCTACCCGGGTGGTATCCTGAATATTTCCCGCCAGTATTTTTTTTAAACTATCAATCTCATTTGCAAAAGCACTTGTATTAAAATATAATACAAATGCAAGACTCATTAAAATAAAACGAATAGTTTTATTGCACATTTAAATGATTGTTTAATCAAAGTAAATATAGGGATTTGTAATTAAAAAAAGATACCGGATAGTTGCAGGCAGATAGCTTTTCATTCTATCTAATCACATCTATCCAGTATCCGGCATTTTATAGTTCACTTTTATGTAACAACTTGTCCGTAACAGTTACATTCTTATCAATCTTACTACTTTCCTTTGCTTGCCCTGTATTACTTCTACGAAATACATTCCACTTGTCCATTTATCAGCACTGATCTTTAATGTGCTGTTGGCGCCTGTTTTCTGAACAGCTACCAATTTGCCATTTGTATTAAGTATCCGTATTTCAACAGGAGTGGTT
>CAZCAA010000021.1:1741-45073 GCA_964496585.1 uncultured Ferruginibacter sp. | reverse complement strand
CCTGCAATTCCTATCTGATAGATCTGCTTTCTGTTGACGCGGCTACTGTGTTTTTTTGTATTGTTTAACAGGCTTTCAGCTTCGAGATCTTTTAAGGTGATGGTAGGTTCATATCCGATAAAAGCGAGTAGTTCTACCACTTTTCTAAAGCTTATCAGCGCCGGATTGAACGATATAAATACTTCCTTGCGTTGAAAATTAACCCGTGAACTGATAATTCCTTCGTTAATTCGATGAAGATTTTCTAATAGGAATACACAGGAAGAACAGTGCATTTGTGGTAACTGGAAAGTAGCATTTGTTTGAGTTTGACTGCTAAACTGAACCAGCTTTGATACCAGCGACTGGTCGTCGAGATGAGCAAATTTTCCGCTGGCGAATTTTCCTTTTGCCTTTATGCCTGGGGTTGAATCAAGGTCGTAATAACTGCAAAGATTATTCTCGTTTAATAACAGGTAAACCTGTTGGCAACCCATACAACAAAAATTCTTTTCTTCAATAGCAATAGACCCATTGCATTCATCTCCACAATGGTAGCAGGTTACTTGAACTGAAGGTGCCGTTATTACTGAGGCCATATTTATTGCATGTAAAGTTTTAAATTTTCACTTATTTGCATTTTGATGAAAACGGGTATTGATGTTTAATAAAGAATAAAGCGGACAAAAACCACTTAATGACGTTATAGACAAAATAGCAATAAGTATCCAAATAACTGTACTTACAGGATATGGCACGATGCCGCTATAATTTAAAATTAAAAGTATAATTGATATTGGGAGTCTAATGCCCCTTTCTATATCACTCATATTTTTCTTCATTTCGATATTTTTTCATTACAAAAATATCCCTGTAAAACCGGGGTTAGCATGATACTAATAAGCAGTAAAAATGATGTTAATCATTTAATTCCCGCGGATTCGCCTGCTGCAGGTTAAAGCAGTTTATATTATCCAACGTGGTATCAGCAATGTTTTTTAATGCTTCTTTCGTAAGAAACGCATGATGCGCTGTTATCAACACATTATCCATTCCCATTAATTCGGCTAATATCGGATCGTTAAAACCGGTTTGAGAATGATCATGAAAAAATACTGCCTTTTCTTTTTCATAAACGTCCATACCCAAGTAACCAATCTTTCCTGATTTAACTGCTGCTAAAACTTCAACTGTATTTATCAGTTTTCCTCTGGAAGTATTTATCATCATAACCCCATCCTTCATGAGGTTAATTTTCTCTTTGTTAATTATATAAGTAGTTTGTGTATTTAAAGGTGTGTGCAGGGAGATTATTTCACTCTCTCTGCACAATTGATCTAAAGGAACATATTGAAGCCCATATTTAGATATAAGCATTTCGTTTTGTTCAATATCATAAGCCAGCAAACGGCATCCAAAGCCAAATAAAATTTTGCATACAACAGCGCCAATTCTCCCGGTTCCAATGATACCAACAGTTTTATTATGCAGGTTAAAACCGACAAGATCGTTTATAGTGTAGTCGTTATGCTTTACTTTGTTATCAGATTTAATCAGATGTCTGTTCAGTGCAAGCATCATTGCCACAGTATGCTCAGCTATAGCATGTGGCGAGTACTCGGGAACGTTAGCAACTCTGATTCCTGATTTATTAGCAACAGGAAGATCTATATGGTCATAGCCTGCCGAACGGGTTACTACAAAAGAAACACCCTCATCTTTAAGTTTTTTTAAAACATCAGCCGACACATCATCGGATGTAAATACTGCTACCCCATTGCAACCTTTAGCCAAAACTGCAGAATCAGCATTCAATGCTTCTTCTATAAATACCAACTCATACCGTTTTTGATTGGCCGCAATCAGGTAAGGCTTTTCGAAAGCATGTATGCTATAAATAGCGATCTTATTCATAATTTATCTGTAGCATCTGTGAAACTCAAAAGGTTATTGCTTTTCAAACCTGCCGGTTTTTTCCTTTATTTTGATTCGGTACATAATAGGCTTCCTTCTGTTACTATCATCCACTTTTCCTGTAACAGCATGTTCATGACCGTGAACGGTTGAACTGGTCATTAATGGTAATACATGATCATATAAATAATCCCTTGCTACTGTGGCTTCCTTGCCCTTTAATTCTTTAAAAACACCCTGTATTACTACACTTTGCCAATTTGCCATATTCATGATAGTGTCTACCTGGAAACATACACTGGGATTCAATCTCAACATATCAAGTTTCATTCCTTCATGTGTTTGACCAATAATATCTTTACCATCAAAAACATAAGTAATCGGTACGATGTACGAAAGCTTGCTGTTGCTGCAACCAATTCGGCCAATTACCTGACTCAACAAAAGGTTATTGATTTGTGTCTCATTTAGCATACCAAGCATAAAATATATTTAATCGTTATCAATATTTCAAAAGTACCTGCAAAAGCAGTGTTAACTAATGACCATGGCTATTTTATAATATGATTATAATCATAATGAGAAACAGTTGTACTCAGTTAATGCTTTTAAAAAAGCAGGTAGCTTTCTATTGCTAAAAAGTATCTTCTTTTTGCTGTTGCTGCTTAATAATAATTGAGTTATGAAATCAAATATTTCCAAAACAACCTGTATTTAAAACAAATTAAAAATTTCTTCATTCCTTTTTATTAATTTAATATATGTTACCAATAATAACCGTTACTGTAAGTCCCTGTATAGATATCAGCACCTCAGTTCCGGAACTAACTCCTGAGAGAAAACTTCATTGTGGTGCGGTAAAAAAAGAGCCTGGTGGTGGTGGAATAAATGTTAGCAGGGTTTTAAGCAGGCTTGGATGCCCAACCACAGCCATTTACCTGGCGGGAGGTTATACAGGTTCCCGATTTTCTAGTATGATGCAGGATGAAAATGTGAATACCATAGTTATCGATACGAAAAATGATACGAGGGAAAATTTTGTTGTAGCAGAAAAAACTACCGGCCGACAATACAGGTTTGGTATGCCTGGACCTTTAATCTATGAAGAAGAATGGAAACTTTTCCTGGAGCTAATAGTAACCCTGGAAGATATTGAATGCATCGTTGCCAGCGGAAGTCTTACAGCGGGAGTACCGGTAAATTTTTTCGCAAAGATTGCGGCAATAGCAAAACAAAAAAATATACCACTTTTCCTGGACAGCTCTGGCGAAGCATTAAAAGCCGCTCTGGCCGAAGGCGTGTATATGATAAAACCAAATATGGGTGAACTAGCTTCTCTTTCAGGTATAAAAGAACTTACTAAAGAAACTGCTATTATTGCGTCAAAGATGTTGATACAGAAGCAACAATGTGAACTGGTGTTAGTTTCTATGGGAGCTGATGGCGCCTTATTGGTTTCGGCAGATGAATTCTTTCATTTAAAAGCTCCGGGAGTAAAAATAAATAGTACAGTAGGTGCAGGTGATAGTATGATGGCAGGATTTGTAAAGGCTTTATTAGAAAAAAAATCATTGAAGGAATCATTAAATTTTGCTGTAGCCTGCGGCACGGCTGCCACTATGAAGGATGGAACAGCATTGTGCGATTATGAATCGATTAATGAAATAATACAATTGATAAATAACGATAAACAAATAAAACAGTAGAACGAAGTATGGTAAAAATAACTTTAGAGCAAGGACTAAATGATGAGCAAGTTACTGCTTCCAGGAAATTGCATGGAAACAATGCCATAGAAACAAAAGAGGAAAGGGTTTTTTGGCAGGTAGTAAAAGAGATCGTACTGGAACCTATGTTTATATTGTTACTTGCAGCCTGTACTGTTTATTTTGTTGTAGGCCAGATTAAAGAAGGGATTATCATGGCAGTGTCTCTTTGTATTGTTGCGGGCATTTCTTTGTTTCAGGAATACCGAAGTAAAAACGCTGTGGGGGCTCTAAAAAAATTATCAGCTGCTAAGGCTTCCGTAATAAGAAATGGAAAAAAGATAAACATCTCTACAGATGACCTTGTTGTAGATGATATATTGATGATAGAAGAAGGTGAAATTGTTACAGCTGATGGGTTAATCATTACCGCAAATGATCTTTCCTTAAATGAATCAATTCTTACAGGCGAATCTTTTCCGGTAAATAAAACGGTTGGGCAGGATAGCGCCTATCGGGGAACGTTAGTAACGAGTGGAAGTGCCGCTTTACAAATCACCGCCGTAGGAAATAAAACTATGTTGGGCAAGATTGGCCTATCTCTGAGTGAGATCAGTATAATTAAAACTCCGCTTCAGATACAGATCCGCTCATTTGTAAAGAATATGGTGTGGATTGGTGGTATTGCATTTCTAATTGTTATTGGTTTTAACTATTATCATTCGGGCGACCTGCTACAATCTTTCTTGCAGGGACTTACACTCGCTATGAGCGTTTTACCGGAAGAGATACCTGTTGCGTTCAGTACTTTTCAGGCACTGGGGGCTTTCCGGTTATTAAAGAACCAGGTGATTGTGAAACAACCTCAGTATGTAGAAACATTAGGCTCAGCTACTGTTATTTGTTCGGATAAAACCGGTACTATAACTCAAAATAAAATGAGCATTGCTTTTCTCTACGACGAAACTAAAAAAAGATCTATTGAGGTAACAGATAATGCTGAAATACCATCTGAACTTATTGAATATGCAATGTGGAGCAGTGAAACCGATCCTTTTGATCCGATGGAAAAAGCAATTTACCAACTATATGAGAAAACAGCGGCGAAAGATAAACGTTTGCTTTTTAAACAGGTACATGAATATCCGGTTGGAGGAAAACCGCCAATGATGACACATATCTTTAAAGATAACAACGGAGAAATTATCATAGCAGCTAAAGGTGCGCCAGAAGCGATTCTGCAGCGTTCAAACCTCGCGGCATCAGCGTTAATAAAAATTGAAGAGCAAATACTTGCTTATGCATCGCAGGGCTTTAGATTATTGGGAGTAGGAAAAGCAACATGGCATGAACGTGATTGGCCAGTATCGCAGCAGGAATTTAGTTTTCAATTTCTGGGTCTGATTGTGTTCCAGGATCCGCCAAAAGAGAATATTTCTAAAACTATTAGTCAGTTCTATGATGCAGGAATTCAATTAAAAATAATTACGGGAGATTATGCTGAAACAGCAATGGCTATTGCAGGGCAAATAGGATTACGCAACAATGGAACGGTCTTGCTGGGAAAAGACATTGTAGGATTGAGTGAAAATGAGCTTCGCGAAAAATGCAGGAATACAAATATATATGCACGCATGTTTCCGGAGGCAAAACTCAAGGTGATCAATGCTTTAAAAGAAAACGGAGAAATTGTTGCCATGACGGGCGATGGCGTTAATGATGGGCCGGCATTAAAGGCTGCACATATAGGAATTGCCATGGGCAAACGCGGAAGTGAGGTTGCTAAAGCTGCCGCCTCGCTTATTCTTGTTGATGACGACTTAGCACATATGGTTGATGCTGTTGCACTGGGAAGAAAGATATATGATAATTTAAAAAAAGCGATACAGTATATCGTTTCAATCCACATACCCATCATTCTGATTGTAACATTGCCTTTGTTACTCGACTGGCATTTTACAACTATTTTTTCGCCGGTTCATGTTATATTCCTGGAACTGATCATGGGGCCAACCTGCTCTATCATTTATGAAAATGAACCGATGGAGCCCGGTACGATGAATATGCCACCAAGAAAAATGGGAACCAACTTTCTTTCTTTTAAACAATTAATGTTAAGCATCTTGCAGGGATTGGCTATTACAGCCGGATGCCTGGGCGTTGGTTATTATTATTTAATGCAACAAGCCCCTGACGATCTTGTTAGAACAATTATTTTTACCACTCTTTTGTTTTCGAATGTCTTTCTAACACTGGTTAATCGTTCCTTCAGGTATTCTATTTTTACAACCTTGAAATACAAAAACAATCTTGTACCAGTTATCCTGGCAGCTACATTGATTTTTATTGCATCGCTGCTCTACGTGCCGTTTATGCAAAGGCTGTTCACGCTTCAGGCACTTCAGTTTAAAGAAGTTATTCTGTGTATTGTAGTTGCTTTTGTTGCAACCTGCTGGGTTGAAATCTGGAAACTTATGAGGAATAAAAGTCTTTTACAAAAGAGTAAATAATTACTGCTATTACAATATAAAGCTTCCCTTAAACTTCAGAAAAGTGGTGGCTTCATAATATAATCTTCCGTTAATTTCCACGTCGCCGTTTTCAACAGTGCTATAGGAGAATTCTGCATTGATTGTAGGATTTTCCAATGGGTTTATCACTGCAAGGAATTTCATAAAATCAGCTTTTCGCAATTGTGTTTTCTTTTCAATTGCTGTTTCCAGTAATTCTTTTATCATTTGCATCATGCAAACACCTGGCACAACAGGTTGCCCCGGAAAATGCCCATCAAATATGTGGTGGCTGGCATTGATATCGAGGATAGCATTAATACTATTGTCTGTAATGCTTCTTTCGCTGATATTAAAAAAATTACCTAGTAACATTATCGCTCCAGTTTTTTTAGTGCAATTATAAAATTAAAATTATGATGTTCAATTCCTATTGTATCTGGCAAGCCATTTTCATAATCCTTTGCAATAGCCGTAACAATTACTTTACTTTTTGATGCCCTATTCATGTTGATTAAAGTATTTCCTGTGCTATCTGTTACATAATAATTAAAGCCCTTGCTCTGCGGATAAATAAAATAGCGCTGTCCCATATTATCGCTTTTTAGAAATGCTTTTTCAGACAGGTGTTCCATTAAAATCAATTCAAAATCTTTCCTCAGTGTTTTCACAACAGCTTTTCGATCCATCTTTTTTAAAATATAATGCACTTTGAAATCACCATTCTTTGAAAATTCAAAATCAAAAAACTTAAATCCCATCTCATTAGAAAAAAGCATCCTCGTGCTGCTATCAGGCATTTTCTTAATCAATAATAGTCCGCTCAAATAATTCCCTATTACATTCACTTCTGTTTTATATAGTGCAACAGTAAAAGTCGGTTTAAATTTTTCTATAGCAGCAATATCACCGGGGGTATCCGTTAGTCCTTTAAACACAGTAGTACAGGCAAACATTGTTGCCAGGCAACTAGTTAATAGTAAAAAAAGTATCGGGGATCGTTGCATTCATTTCTTTATTTGTAAATCGGATAAGGGTATTATCACCCGACTGCTCATTCATATCTATACTGGTTACAGCATAATCTTTCTTATCAACTATCACATTTATACTCTTGAAAAATTCTTTCAAATTTTTTGGAATAGGGGAAAGTTCTACGAGATAAGTGCCTTTGTTTTCAAACAACTTTACTTTAAAGTCGGTGTTATTTAATACATTCCCTTGCACACAATCAACAGTTATTTTATTTATTTGTTGAAAAAGTTTATTCGATTTAGTTGAGATTGTATTTTGCTTTTGTCCATCTTTTATAAAAACCTTGTCTTTGTTAATGATCATAAGGTATTGAAATGGTGCACTATATTCCATGCGCACCTGGCTATCTTTTTTAAACCAGAATTTTCCTTTAGAAATTATCTTCTCAGAAAGCATACTAAGGTTCTTTTCCTGAACAAAATCACTTTTAATACTGGTTGTTCTTTGTGCTGCTTCGGAAAAACCTGCCTTAAACTTTGTCAGATCATTCAATATAGTGTACCCAACATATTGTGCATTAACCGAAATAGCCAAAAGGCTAACAACTAATATAATTAATATTTTACGCATAAGGTTTTAACGCTAATAATTTATCAAGCCTCACAAAATTATATCCTAATTCCTTTACGTGTTTTATAAAGGCGGGTAATATATTCACAGTTGCTTTGCTTGTATCATGAAAAAGAAAAACAGCTCCGGGAGTTATTCCCTTACAAATTTTTTTCAATAATTTTTTTTCATCCTTCGTAACGGTATCCATGGATCGTACACTCCATCCAACAGGGATATAATTTCCTTCCTGTATGGCATTGCTAAGGTTTGGATTCATTACGCCATAAGGTGGTCTAAATAGTTTAGGTTTAACTCCGGTTAACTTCTCTGTTTCCTTATCCATCAAACGTAATTCATTCAACATTCTTTTTGAAGAAAACAAATCGAAGAAAAAGTGATGGCTATAGCTATGGTTGCCTATGATGTGGCCATTTTCATTTATCATTTTTAGTAACGCTTCGTTTCCTTCAATACGGCTGCCAATGCAAAAGAAAGCCGCTTCAACATTATTCACTTTTAATGATTCCAGTATTTGTGCTGTGTAATTTTCCGCCGGCCCATCATCAAAACTGATGGCTATTTCTTTATTGGTGGTTACAGCTTCGCAATATACCTTCATAAAAAAATCAGACCTGATATAATAACAACCATAAAAAACAATAAGAGAATAAAAGAACAGCAATAAGATAAATGATATAAATGGAAGATCGTACATAATATCTGCTGCAACCAATATGATTAGCACACTAACAAAGAAAATATTTACATTTTTAAAAGTTAACATGCTGAAACCAATAATAAGCTATGGTGTTTTTGTTGATAATGATTGTATATTAAAATACGATTGATCATTTTCGCTTCTTGCTGCTGTAAATCTGGCAAAGCCGGCAAACTTCCTGTATGTAAAACTTTTGCTGCCATCCAAAGCGCAAATGCAGTAGCAGTAGGATACTCGCCGCACAAGTTCTTAAAATTTACCGACATCGAATTGTTAAATATCGTCTGTTGCAGCTTATCGTAAACTAAGTCATTTTGTATATCTCCATTTCGCCCGGTTATCACCAGATCAACATCACTTATTGAAAGTTGATTAGCAGATAAAAATCCATTAATTTCATCTTCGATCTCTTTTATTCCGGATGGCTTATAAAATGTATGCATCGCGTTAAGTTGCGCATAATCATTGTCCGAAGCAGTATTAGCCAACAGGAAGAAAGCGGCACCTTCTCCCGCCATTGTTCCTTTTGTTGATTGTTTCAGCAATTCAAGATTAGAAACAGGTGCTTGTTTATATAATCCAAATCGCTTTAATATTTCATGACTATTAACAGTGATCTCATCAATTGCACCTACCAAAACGTTAGAAACTGGATTTTCCATCAGCAGCATGATACCATCCAATAAAGCACTTTCAAATGAAAATCCACGATGCACAAAAGCGTTGTTATAATTATTCGATTTTATCATCAGTCCGATCTGCGCCCCGATGGTATTGTGAGTAGATTGAATAAAAGCTGTTGGAGTAAGCAATTCTTCTTTTTGCTCAACCATTTTTGAAAGAAAAGTATCTGTATCCTGCAAACAACCATAGGCGGTTCCGGTAATGATAGCATCCGGAACCTGAATGCCGGCTTCCTTTAAACAAGCGCTTGCAGCAGCTACACCCATACGTATGATACGGCTCATCCGGCGTATCATTTTTGGATCAATATAGTTTTTGTAATCAGGTTCGGTGCAATTTAATGCGGTACCTGTATGCTCTGTAATATTCTCCAAAAACGGAACATCGCCAAATGTATGTTGTGGTGAAATATTTCCGGTTGCCCTAATATACATTTTCATCTTACAAAGTTGAAAAGATCAATGATGAACAATTACCTCCAAATCCAAAAGAATTTGATAGTACATGCTTTACCGTTATATTCTGTAAAAATTCCCTTTCTGGAACAAACGGAAGGTCTTTCATAGGTGTTTGAAGTCGCAGGTTTGGATAAATTATACCGTTGCGAATTGCCATTGCCGAAAATACAGCTTCAAGACTACCACAAGCACCTAGCGTATGCCCGGTGAAAGATTTAGTTGAACTCATCTTTGGGTACAAAGGATCAAATAATCTTTTAATAGCCGTACCTTCTGCAATATCATTATTTTGAGTTCCCGTGCCATGCAGATTGATGTAATCTATATCTGCGGGTTGCAAACCACTTAATTTCAGGGCGCCTTCCATGGCCAGGTAAGATCCAATGCCATCGGGTGACGAAGCTGTTTGATGATAGGCGTCATTTGCATTACAATATCCGCTGAGTGTGCAATACATCGGCTTTGCTAATTGCCGCGCAATACGTTCAGATACCAGTACAACATAGGCTGCACCTTCTCCGAGGTTTAACCCCTTACGATTTTCATCAAAAGGTTTACAGTATTCACCATCCAAAATCATCAGGGTATTAAAACCATTCAGCGTAAATTTTGTAATAGCATCAGCACCGCCAGCTACCACAACATCCAGTAGATTATTTTTTATCATTCTTGCACCAAAAAAGATAGCGTTAGCTGATGAAGAGCAGGCCGTGCTAATGGTGCTGATATAATTTTTTATGCCGAGTGCATCAGCTACCAATTCAGTAACAGCTCCACATTCATGGTGCACAACATTCCTTAATTTTCCTTTCGAGTGATCTGCAAGAAACTCCGAAAAAAAATTTTCAGTTTTATCCATTCCGCCAACAGTATTAGCAGATATGAAACCGGTTCTTATTGAAGAAAGATTTTCAATACCCGCATCTTGCAAAGCCTCTTTTGCGGCAATCATGCTTAGCAGTGCAGTACGGCTAATGTTGGGAGACATGCCGGCCATTGCAGCCAATTCTATGTTACTGTATTTTACTTCTGCTACCGGAATTGTTTGCCTGTGTAAAGAATCCAGGTATAACATATCGCCCATACCGGCTTTCCCGTTACGGAACGACTCCATACACGCTGCTGTATTTTTACCAATTGCAGCAATGGCTCCTACGCCGGCAATTAAAACAGGTGCATTCATTTATACAGCCTCTTTTTGATGAGCAGTGATATATTCTGCAATTGTTCTTACAGATTGAAAAACTTTCGGACCATCTTCCGCATTTGAAAGTTTGATCTTATAATGTTGCTGCAATAACACGATCAGTTCCAGTGCATCAATAGAATCCAAACCTAATCCATCTACAAAAAGCGGCTGATCGTCACCGATATCTTCTGGTTTCACGTCTTGCAAATTCAATTGGGCGATGATCTGGCTTTTCAGATCTGACATTAATTTATCCATGTTCTGTTTGATATATTTTTAATAAATTCTCCGTTGTAAATGTTGTTTCGTTGCCCGTTGTTGTTTCCGAAGCTTGTTTATTTTCTACCAGGAACAACACCGTTTTGTATTGATCTTCCAGCACTTCTGCCCACCCGCAAATACAAGCCTGCAAGGTATTATTATTGAAGAGATTGTTAACATATTGCCGGATAAACGCGGCATCAAATTTTTCTGAGATAAAAAATGCATTTTCACCTTTAAACTTATGCCTTATACAAATTTCCCCCATTACTATATTGGGGAGTGTGTAAACAAAAAGAGCCGGACTCGCAATCTCTTTTACTGTGTCATAATATTTAATATCTGTATCCAGGCTTGCACTGGCGTTTGAAAATACCAGGCCAATCTCTTCCGGTAAATATTGTCCGGGTTTTGGACCTTCCTGCATGATTAGTTCGCTAGCCAGCCAACCAAGCTTACTCAAGTTGTCCATTTTATAAAACTTCGGGTACTTAAAGTCAAAATGGCGATAAGCAGCCAGTAGAAATTCAGGCAAAGCTATTTCTGTATTGGTAAATAAAGAAATGCCGTTCCTTGTAACAACTCCTTTAGAAATCACACAACTTCCCGTAATATATTTGTTATCTGGCAAGTCTTAAGATTGTTCTGTTGATGTAATCATCCTGTCTCTTACTTCAATAAGACGAGCCAGTTTTTGTAATCCAAACTCGTGGTCTTTTACATAAGGGTTATTCTTGTCCCAAACATAGCCGGCCAATACCGAACAGATCATATTTTTTATTTTCAGGTCCTGGTTATCGGCAAAGAAAATAGTATCAAGCGTTCCTTCATACCAAGCCATTACGTAGGAGCGGAATGTATTTACTCCCTGCATCATTTGTTCGGTATATTCTTTTTCCCAATCTATTTTTTCACCCTTTAATTCACGGATCACCAGGTTGGCAGCCAATTGGCTGGAAACAGTTGCCAGCGTAACTCCCGAAGAAAAAACCGGATCCAGGAATTCTGTTACATTCCCCGTTAATACGAATCCATCACCATAAAATTTTTCTGTTGTAGCCGACCAAGACTGAAGAATTCTTGGCTCAAATGCCATTTCAGCTTTAAAAAGCCTTTCGCTAATATATGGTTGTGTGGATATGATCTCACGCAATACTTCTTCATCGGTTCCTTTGTATTGTTCAAAAAAAGACGGGTCGCCAACAAAGCCTACAGAAGTAATACCATTTGAAAACGGTATCACCCAAATCCAGATACCTGGTTTATGAACGATGATGGTAATGCGGTTAGGCTCATCATCCATGGAGCGTTTGGTATCTATAAAATGAGAGAACAATGCTTTTCGTGTTGGAAGATTTGAAGGTTTGTCCAGATTAAACAACTTAGGTATCACTCTTCCATAACCGCTTCCATCAATGATAAATTTGGCTTCGATGGTTGATTTTTCACCGTTGCGATCCTCTACTGTTGTAACAGAATTAGATCCGTTGAATACGATATCGGTAACGGTTGTTTGATAACTAATTGGTACGCCCATTTTTACAACTTCATCTGCCAGTACTTTGTCAAATTCTGCCCTGGGTACTTGATAAGTCCAGTTCCAGCCAGGTGTAAACTGATCAGCAAAAGAATAGTCGCATATTTTACCGTTTTTTACAAACTTGGCTCCGGTTTTTTGTTGAAACCCACGCTCTTTTACAGCATCTAGAAAACCGGCTTCTGAAAGTGCTTCCATACAACGTGGCAGCAAACTTTCGCCAATTACAAAACGCGGGAATTGTACTTTTTCTACGATCTTAACTTTAAACCCCGCTTTGTTTACAATAGATGCAGCAACAGTTCCAGCGGGCCCTGCGCCAATTACCAGTACATCAATTTGCTCAGTGTTCATTTCAGTTATATTTAATATTTTTTATTAGTTATAATTTCTCTTTTTACATTTCAACAGCGTTTGACTTAACCCAATCTGATCAACCTGCTCTACGATTTCAAGTCCTGCTTCATGAATACAGCGAAAGAATGTTTGTGCACTATACATCTGGCTGTTACCGTTTGCCAACGCTGTAAAATAAACAGACGTTTGTTGTAAACAGAATGCAGCTATTTCAAATTTCTGAAGATCCCAATATGGTTCCATAATAAATATAAAACCATCATGGGTTATAGCAGCTGCCGCTCTCTTCAAAATAGAAATGATCTCTTTTTCAGAAAAGCAATCAAGGCACTGGCTTAACCAAATAGCATCATAGCCGGTAGGAAAAGCAACTTTTTCATCCAGCAAATTAACAGACTGGAATGATACCCTGTTTTGTAATCCAAGTTTTGCAATCTTGTCTTTAGCTACATTCAATTGACCCGGAAGATCCATGATTGTTACCTCTATATCTTCGTTATAAGCGGTAGAAGCGATGGCCCATTTCCCTGTGTTGCCGCCGATATCAAGCAGCTTTCTGATGTTAGGTTTATATACCATTGGAAGAACGGTTTCAAACGCATCATCAGAAAAGAAATGATCAAAGTTAAACCAGCTTTTCTGTACTTGTTCCGGTAATTGTGATAAGCCCTCATAAATTGTTTGCCACTCTCCAAATTCCTTTAGCCCCTCTGGTTTACCGGTTTCAATGCTTTTGTCTAATGAGAACAAGCCTTTATAACAAACATCATGAACAAAATCCATATTCACTTTTGTTAGCGGATCATTTAAAATAAAATATCCTGTACGGGTAAGTATATACTGATCTTCCACTACTATTACCAAACCTATTCCAAGAGCTGATTCCAGCAAAACCCTAACGCCATACAAAGGTAGTTTTACTTTTTCTGCAATATCGGCTATTGGCATACCTTCTTTTCCGCTGTCTTCAATTATCTGAAGAATGCCTGAATTTCTTAATACGCGGGAAACCTGGAAAATAACCGGACCAAATGCGATCCATTGCGCTGCTTCTTTTGCCTGAAAAGCTGATTTTTTGTCTTTATTAAAGTGTACCATTAACTTGATTGATCTATTTAAATAATTATTGTTTCTTCAAGATCAGGGCAGCATTACAACCACCAAATCCTGACGCTGTTTTTAAAATATTGGATAAATTAGTATTCGTTAACTGGCTGCAAACGTTTACCGGTGTTGGAACGCCCATTTCTGTAAAACCAGGTGTAGGAAATATTATGTTGTTCATTAGTGAATGATTGGAAACTACCGTTTCAATTATTCCTGCAGCTCCCAGCGTATGGCCGTAAAAGCCTTTCAAACTATTTACGGGAACTTTTTGCAATCCTACAAGGTTGATAGCTTTAGCTTCCATTTCATCATTGTAAATAGTAGCAGTTCCATGGGCAGAAATAAAATCAATGTCTCCGGAAGATACGTCAGCATCTTTCATTGCTTTATTTATTGCGAAGTACAATTCTTCACCGGTACGAGATGGGCCTGAAATATGATTGGCATCATTACTAACGGCACCGCCTGCCAGCAAAGTGCCTGTAGAATATTCTTTCTGTGAACTTAAAACTATACAGGCTGCACCTTCACCAAGATTTATTCCATTTCGGTTTGCATCAAATGGTTTACAAACTTGCTGGCTTACTGCCTGAAAAGATTGAAACCCTGATAGCACAAACCTTGAGATGCAATCTGCACCAGCTACAACAGCGTGATCATATTGTCCGGATTGAATTAATCTCATTCCTGTTAATAATGCTAATATGCCGGAAATGCAGGCATTAGAAATAACTACTGGGTTGTGAACAAAACCGAAATGTTCTGCAACAAGCCTTGCAGATTGGTGCATTGCAATCCGTTTGTAGGTTTCGGGATGATGAGGTTCGGTTTCCAGCAAGCTGATATTGCCTTTTGTAGAAGAGATGATCAGTATTGTTTTACTATCTGATGGATCGATCGGTGAATTCTTTAAAGCGTTACTTACTGAAGCAATTAAAAGCTGTTCAAATTTAGTGTTGGTATTACCGTTAGCTGGTGGGAAATTATTATCGGCGAAAAGCGAAGCAAAGAATGTTTGTTCACTCATAGATAAACCGCTATGTTGTTTGATACCGGAAATATTATTTTTCAGATTATCGATATTTTCACCTGTTGTAAAACCAATAGGAGAAAAAATATTATCTGACGATATGAACACAGGCCTTGTCATACCAGATCATTTTTAATTTTCCATTCCTCAAAAAATGTTGGAGTTGCTAATTGCAAAACGGATCCATCTTTATCTAAAAAAACCTGAATCGTTGAACCGCTTGCTACCAGTTCGTTAGTAGCAACCTTAAATAGCCTGTATTTAAATAACATCTTTGCTGCTTCTGTAGGAATATATTCTGTTTCTATTCTAACTGTATCACCGTAGCGTAACGATCTTTTGTAATCACATTGCACATTTACAACAGGAATTACATATCCATTTTTAAAAAAGGCCAGGTATCCAATTCCATACTGTTTGCCAAAAGATTCCCTGCCATCTTCGAAATATCGAATATAATGGCCGTGCCATACGATGCCCAACGGATCTGCTTCACTGAATTTAACTTCTAACTCTGTTGTATGTTTTAGTGTTTTCAAGTTGCATTTTTTACCGGCATTTTGCCGGCAGAATTATCTACAGAATACTGTACGATTCTGTGAATAAATATTTCCTTTTGATAGCGTGTTGCCGTTATAGTTATGTTACTTCCAGTCTTTATAATCAGCATCTTTCAAAATGCTATAAAAAGCTTTTGCCCAGTAATTTTTAAATCCAAATCCGCCGGCTTTTCCGGTAATGTGTTTAGAAAGCAATACGGTTTTCTTATCCATATTTACATAGGCAACCCAGGCAGAAGCCTGGTCTTTTCCTTTACTCATACCTTCTATGAAAAAAATCAAACCGATACCTTTTTTATCCAGGAAATTATATTTTTTTACAAGACCGGCAACTTTTTCAGCATCCAGCGTCATGTATTCATCGGGATCATTTGAAAAGAAATCTTTTTTTATTGCACTATTTGCTTTTTCTGTTACACCCATTCCGTATCTAACATCTGTTCTATGAACAACTTTTGCAACATTGTATTTTTTTTGCTCGTTGATAAAAAGCTGGTTCCAGCCAACGATGTATTTATCGCGGAAATCAGCATTGGTTACTTCTCCGGCATCTTTAAACTGAGTGGCAGAGCCGATGAACTTCACCTGGGTAAAATCCATACCAAGCCAGGTAATCTCAGCAGTACCTGTGTATAGATCATCTTTTGTTTGTGCGGTTACAGTTTTTACCTGTAGAAAAAAAAGTACCACAAATAACCAGCTGAATTTAGTTGTACGAGTCATGTTATATTTTATTTTGGTTGAATAATAAAAATTTTCATTTCGCATTGTGCCAGCAACTTCCCGTTACAGCTAACCGTTCCCGATATTAATGTAACGTCAAAAATCTGATTTTTTATAATGATTTCGGTGTCCAAGGTATCGCTTATTTTTGGCAAAAAAAAGATCTCCAGGTCTTTTATTGCCCCTATATAACCTACTAAAACCGGCTTTTTTTCTGTTTGAGAATAGTGGCCTGCTCTGGCTGCAGCAGTTTGTGCAATATTCTCTACCAGCGCCGCTGCAGCTAATTTTCCCTCTTCTAGAAAAATATTATCAGCCCTTACAGCAAAACTGGTTTTAGTACTTTCAAGATCATTTGAAATCAACTGATCAATCATCACAAAGGGTGGCCTTTGTGGAATGAGTGAAAGAATATTTTCTTTGTTAACCAGCATGTTGCTTTTTTTGCCAAAAATTATAATAATTATACCATTGCTCCGGGTATTGTTTTACTTTAAATTCCATTTCCTTTACATATTCCTGCAGCATTTCCTGCATTACCTTGCTTCTTCCAACCTGCGTATACTCTTTAATTTTGCTGGCAAACAAATGGTAATGAAGCCTGCCTTCCTTCATCGCAAATACATATGACACCGGTACTTTAAAGGTGGTTGCCAACACGAATGGCCCCATTGGAAACATCGCTTCTTCACCCAAAAAATTGGCTGTTAGTGTTTTATTACCTTCGAGGAATCTGTCGGCATGCATACAAACCAGCTCATTCCTTTTAAAAGCATCACTTATTTCATATATATGGGAAAGGTCGTTCTTTATGATAATAACGTTTACCATTCTTTCACCAGTTACGCCTTTCATATACCTTTTTATATTCTCATGTTCTCCGTCGTACATAACTACATGCACTTTTGTCTTAAGCCTTTGCAACAAATGTCCGGCTATTTCCCAGTTACCAATATGGCAACTCAGCAGCAATCCTCCTTTTTTTAGCGTAACCATTTCGTGCAGGTTTTCTTCCCCATCAAAATGAAAACTGAATTTATTGCGAATACCTGCCATCAACACCACTTTGTCGATGATACTCTGGCCGAAATAATAATAGTTACGGTATAGTTTAAATAGAGACTTGATTACACTATAACCCAGTTTTCTGTGAAAATAGTAATAGATAGGCTTAGAAGATTTGTAGGAAAATAAAAGATAGTGTAACACTACTGATCTTAGCAGGATATATGCCGGCGTAACACCAAAATTCTTCAACACCCATACAAAAATGCGATAACCCAGCGGAGACCCTTTAGATTTACCTTGCCATGATGGCATTATACAAGTTCTTTAGAATTAACCCGATTGATAACATAATCGTAAAAATCCTGAAAGGTAGCTATACCCACAAAATCTTCAGGCTTAACTTTAAAGGAAAAGTTACTTTCAATTACAACGACAAGGTCGATATAATCAAGACTATCTAATTCCAGGGTATCTTTTAAATTAGCCTCCGGTGTTATTTTGCTCGCGTCTGTTTCAAATTCCTCCACCAGGAATTCGTTGATTTTGGCGATTATTTCTTCATTTCTCATAAATCAGGTAGTTTTTAGG
Organism: uncultured Ferruginibacter sp.; assembly: GCA_964496585.1. Lineage (GTDB taxonomy): Bacteria > Bacteroidota > Bacteroidia > Chitinophagales > Chitinophagaceae > Ferruginibacter. Next base: position 27,157 of record CAZCAA010000021.1, on the reverse strand, counting down.
TCATTTTTTTAATGATCAGCGATGAATTAGTACCTCCAAAACCAAAGGAGTTCGACAAAAATATATTTATTTCTTTTTCAATTGTTGTTTTAGCAATATTCAATTTCGCTGAATCTTCATCAGGATTTTCAAAATTTATATTGGGCGCTATGAAGCTATTCTGCATCATCAGCATAGAATAAACAATTTCGCTTGCACCTGCCATCCAACATTCGTGGCCTGTCATAGATTTTGTAGAACTTACATATGGTCGAGTTGCACCAAAAACCTGGTCTATTGCTCTTGCCTCACTGCTATCTCCCGCAGGTGTTGATGTTGCATGTGCATTAATGTAGTCAATCCCTGCTGCTTCCAAACCTGCATCTTTCAACGCCATTTCTAAAGAACGAACTGGGCCGTCTACAGTTGGGTTTGAAATATGTCCTCCGTTAGACGAGAAACCATAGCCAACTACCTCTGCCAGGATTGGCGCACCTCTCTTTAACGCAGATTGGAGGCTTTCAAGTATAACTGTAGCTGCACCACCGCTTGGAACCAGCCCATCACGGTCTTTATCAAATGGGCGTGAAGCTTTTGTTGGATCTGCTTCCTGCACGGAAAATGCCGATAAGGCATCAAAACTTCCCATACAATACTGATTAACTTCCTGGGCACCACCGCATATAATGCAATCTTGTAATCCGCTTTTAATAAATTGATAGCCTACGCCGATGGCATGTGAGCCGCTGGCACAAGCTGCACTGATGGTAAAGTTAATTCCCCTCAACTTAAAAATAGTGGCGAGATTCATCGTTACCGTAGAGTTCATTGTTTGAAATACATAACCCGAACCAACCAGCATGGTATCTTTCTTTTCCCTGATAATATCTGTTGCTTCAATTATAGGTTTAGCTGAACTATCATTACCGTACAATACGCCAATTTCACTTTGATCAATATAGTCCTGGGTGATCCCTGCATTTTTTAATGCTTCCATTGTTGCTACATACGCATATTCTCCTTGTTCAGGAAGCATGATACGGGCTCTTCTATCCAACAAACCTTTTAAATTTGGCCTTTCGATAAAACCGGTAAGTCCAGATCTATAACCAAATGATTTACGGACGGCATCCAATACAATACCGGATTTACCTTTGTACAGGGAATCGCGAACCTCATCAAGATCCTTCCCTATGCAAGAATAAATTCCCATACCCGTAATCACAACTCTATTCATATTCACAAGTAATCTGATAAAAAAATAACAATATGATACCTAAAAATATATGGCAAATTCACCCTTTTTTGGCGTAACTATTACTTATACGAATAATTTATTGATTTAAATTACAAGTAATGGTTTATAGACAGTTAAGAAATGGTATTTACCGAATACAAATAAACCTTAAAATTAGCTTTTATTTTCAATACTAATCAGTTTTGAAGCTACCTTTTTTACTGGTAAATTACTATTACAATTATAGCAATTAAAACTTTGCTGCTTATATTAAAATTAATTAAGAATACAGGCCACCATTGATTGACAGCACTTCGGCTGTAATATAACCAGCTTCGGGCGAAGCCAAAAAGCCAACGGCATGTGCAACTTCTTCGGCGGTACCAAAACGCTTTACAGGTATCATGGATTTTAACTCCTTTTCATCAAGCCCTTCAGTCATATCTGTTTTTATAAAACCCGGAGCAACCGCATTCACAGTAATGCCTCTTCTTCCTACTTCCTGGGCTAGCGCTTTTGTTGCGCCAATTACACCGGCTTTAGCCGCAGAATAATTTACCTGGCCGGGCAAGCCCTTTAAACCCGAGAGTGATACCACATTTACAATTCTTCCATACTTTTTTAGCAACATACTATTGAGTACTAATCTTGTAACATAGAAAAAGCCATCCAGGCTTGTTCTTACAACAGATTCCCACTGTTCGTCTTTCATCCACATCATTAAGCCGTCTTCTTTTATTCCGGCATTATTTACAAGCACTTCAATATACTTATCCGTGTTAGCTTCTATCCAGCTTCCTAATACTTGTTGAATTTCTTCTTTGCCAGACACATCAAATTTCAATAGCTCGCCATTACTTCCTTTTTCCTTTACCAACGAAAGTGTTTCATTGGCCGCCTCTTCATTTCCTTTATAATTAATGATGATATGATAGCCCATCTCAGCTAATTTAACACAGATGGCTCTGCCAATTCCCCTTGATCCGCCTGTTACTAATGCACATTTCATTTGTTTTCCTTAAGTTTTTATTTTGATGTTGGTTCAACCAACATTTTCGGTTCTATTAAATATCCGTGTTTATTTATTACGGATTATCTACGCCACAATTCCATTAGAAGGTTTAGAGATGTTGTTTGATGAAACGATTGGATCGGAAGTTTCAAAAAATATTCTAATTCGTTCCAGGTCTTTATATTTCGGTACGTCCTCCACAAACTTTGGAAAAATGCTTCTGATAGCATCATAAACAGCTTTTGTAGGCGGAGCTAAACGCGACTGGCATTCCAGATAATCTACAGCCTGAACGATTGTCATCATTTGAATTGCCAGTACTTCAAAGCTATTATCGATTACCTTTTTCGTCATTAAAGCCGCATTGCAACCCATACTTACAATATCCTGGTTATCGTTATTATTTGGAATACTGTGTACATACATCGGAAAAGAAAGTGTTTGATTCTCCGCCACTGTAGAGGTTGCAGTAAACTGCATTCCCTGCATCCCAAAATTAAAGCCCAGCACACCAAGGTTAACAAATGGAGGGAACTTTTGGTTTAACTTGTTATTGAGCAGGTAATTAAGCTGGCGCTCGGACAACATTGATAGTTTTGTGATAGCAATTTTTAATTTATCCATCTCCAGGGAAACATAATCGCCATGAAAATTTCCGCCATGGAAGATGTTCTTATTCTTGTGATCAATCACCGGATTATCGTTCACAGAATTCAATTCATCCACCACCACTTTTTCTGCATTGGCTATGCTGTCGAATACAGGACCAAGCACCTGAGTTACACAACGGATAGAATAATATTCCTGCACCTTATCTAAGAAAACTTCCTGGTTTAGGTTATCGGGATTGTACAAATGTTCCGAACGGTCGCGGATCATGTGGCTATCTGATAAAATTTCCCTCAACATGGAGGCGATCTTATTTTGTCCTTTATGAGCTTTTACAATATTTAACTCGTAGGAATAATGATCATCAAATGCTTCAACAATTTCGTTTACCATAGCAGTCATCATCACCGACCATTCCAATAGTTTTTTTGCCTGTATGATATTCACCATGCCGATTCCCGTCATGGCCGAGGTGCCGTTTAATATTGCCAAACCTTCACGGATATGTATTGAAAGAGGTTTAACCCCAAGTTTTTCAAATATTTCTTTTGTGGGATGAACTTTATCTTCATAAACAACTTCCCCTTCACCAATTAAAACAAGGGCCAGGTGTGCCAGTTGAACCAGATCGCCACTGGCTCCAACACCTCCATGTTCGTAAATGCAGGGAGTGATATTTTTATTGATAAGGGCCGCCAGTATTTCAACTGCTTCTGTATGAATTCCAGAATAACCTTGCATCAAGCTGTTAAGGCGTGCTATCATCACAGCTTTTACAAGTATTGGAGACAGGGTTTTACCACCGCCCGATGCGTGGCTTCTGATAAGATTATACTGAAGTTGTAGCAGGTTTTCTTCGCTCACTTTATATTGAGCCATTGGGCCAAACCCGGTATTTATGCCGTAAATCAATTTATTTGATGAAAAATTCTGTAGAAAACGGTGATTTTCTTCAACTTTCTCAATTGCCGATGCATCCAAAGCGACACCTTTTTCTTTAAATATGATTTCTGCAAAATCATTTAAAGAAAGCTGGCTTTCTCCAACGTTAATCATGGTAATAGTTTAATTACTTCAATTCAAAGTGGACAAAAATAAGGTAAAATCCTGTATAGGATTTACTTTATAGAAGATTTTTCGGGACTTATACTACCCTATTTACAATTAAAGAAGCATATTAAGATTTTCAGTTGTTTGCGTAATTTAAAAGACAAGGAACGGCAAAGCACAGGTCGGGAGATCTGCGCTAATTAGGATTCGGTAGACTATTGGCGCTGGTTTCCAGACCAGTGCTGTTACGTCACTTACTTAGTCATCAATCGAATTTAACCAATTTTAATAATCCTTGATTCTTGGAAGTATAATAATCTATTCCACTTCCATATAACCAGTTCTGCGGCTCATTTACAAATCCTGCCTTAACCGGGTTCTCATGCAAATAATTAAACCGTTGACGATACATCTGTTCGTTGTCTAACAAAACAGGGTGATTTTCATGTTGCCAGAATTGAAAACGGAAATTATTTTTTTTCTTTTTTCCGTTCTCTTCAAAGAGATCCAACATCCACTTTTTTCTACTTTCCTTCGGATTATTTATTATTGCATCAATCAGTTTTATTGCGGTAAAACTTTTTATATTTTTAATAATCTTTCCAAGATCTGCATTGTCGATAGATGAGCATATAATATGAAAGTGGTTGGTCATCAACATCCAGGCATGTAATTGTAATCCTTGATTCTGCTGGCAAAAACGAAAACTGTCTAATAAAATATTACGATAGATATCTCTTGTAAAAACATCTAACCAGTCTACAACTGTAGATGTAACAAAGTATACTCCATCGGTATCTGTAAATTTATATTTTGTACTCATTGAGTAAAAGTCATCGTTTTATTCAGAGATGAGCCAAGAAAATCTACAGATTTTCTGAGTATTAATACTTTAAAAAACGGAGATAAAAAACGTTATTTATTTTTGAATGAAGATTATAAAAATTAAATAAGCGGCTGTTATAAAATTTTAAAGATAAGTAACGGATAAGCACAGGTCGGGAGACCTGCGCTAATTAGGATTCGATAGACGATTGACGCTGGTCTCCAGACCAGTGTCGTTACGTCACTTACCCTTTCATCAATCAAATCGTACACCCACTGGCAAAACCTGTTTCTAGTAGTAAAATAATCTACTAATGTTTATTTCTGTTTCTATTTATCAAACTACAGTCTTTTTCTATTTTTTAAAAAACAGCTTGCTTACAGAAACATTAATGAACCCAAAGAAAATTACAAACTTTCATACGATTTTAAAGATAAGTAACGGACAAGCACAGGTCGGGAGACCTGCGCTAATATATACAACAGACTCAACTTCTCCTGTCAATAAACTTAATTGGTTTTCTCGAAGTTTCCTGGAACTGAATTTTTTGTAGCTCTTCTGCAGTGATATACTTTACATGCGGACTAACGCGAAGGCGTGCCTGCAGATAGGATCTTATTTTCCGATCACATTCTTCTGTGGTATTTATAGGTAGTAAATGAAGAAGCACCTCATCCATTCCAATTTCATTTGAATAAACTTCCGCTACAAAATCCTTTATCTCCTCCATTTCATTCAATAAATCGAAAAGGGCAGGCGGGTAAAGTGTTGTTCCTTTGAACTTTATCATTTGCTTTTTACGCCCAACTATAGGAGACAACCGAACACTCGTGCGCCCGCAGGAACACGGTTCGTTATTGTAAACACAAATATCTCCTGTTTTATAACGAAGCAGAGGCATTCCTTCCACACCCAATGTTGTAATAGTAACTTCACCCGGTTCGCCATCTGGAACAGGTAGGTTATGTTCATTTAGTAATTCTACAATCAACAATTCTGGTTGTAAATGGCCTCCACGTCCTTCCTCACATTCTGTGAATGCTGTTTGCATTTCTGTAGAAGCGTAGGTTGAGTAAAGTTTAATATTCCAATTTTTGCTGATCTTCTTTCCAAGAATATTTAAAGAGTAATCAGTATTTCGAATATTTTCTCCGATGCAAATCGCCTTTTTTACTGTTGTTGCATTGATATCAATATGGTGATCTTGCGCATATTCAATCAGTTTCAATATGAAAGACGGTACCGCAACAATGGCTGTTGGTTTCAACCGGACTATCGTTTCCCATTGCAGGGAAGGTACGCCCGGTCCTAAACGAATGATACCAGCGCCCAGTTTGCGAATGCCGGAATAATAAGCCATTCCTGCCATAAACTGGCGATCAAGGGTAAGCATTAACTGGTAAATGTCTGTCGCATTTCCTCCGGCACAAACAAAAGAATCGAATTCGTTGTAAGCAAGACGAGTAAGATCATTCTCGGTAAGCGTAACAGTAACAGGGCTACCCAAAGTGCCAGATGTAGAACTATATTCAATTATTTTATCTACAGGAACACATAAAAAATCCTGATTTCTTTTCTGCAGGTCTTCCTTACCGGTAGTTGGTAACCGCGGAAGGTCTTCCAATGTTTTAATGGTGGTAATATCAGTATGGTTTAAAGCAAAAAGTTCTTTGTAAAAAGGCGAGTACTCATTAAGATAAGCAAGTAATTCCCGCAGTTTTTGTTCCTGCATAATTTTATTCTCTTCCCGTGGCCTGAATATTATTTCCAGTTGATACATATTATTGCTCTATTATAACAACAGCAGATGCTATCGATTTAAGGTGTGTTAATGAAACATGTATTTGTGATATTTTTAAACCTGCCATTAGTAAAGCTGTATTGCCCAATAATACTAATGAAGGTTTTCCTTTTTCGTTGTTGCTTATCTCTATTTCATTGAAGGCTGTACCATTCATCCAACCCGTTCCTATGGCTTTATAAAACGCCTCTTTTGCAGCAAAACGAGCCGCATAATGTTCAAATTTATTGGTTCTTTTTTCGCAATATTCAATTTCATTCTTAGAAAACACCAACTCTCTGAAGCCGGATTCTTTACCGATTTTTTCTGAGATCCTGTCTATCTCAATCATATCTGTTCCAATTCCTGCGATCATAGAAATAAATTAACGATGTACAGCGAGTAACCGTAATGAACAAAAATTTTCTTTTAATTACTTAAAGATAACGATTGCCTGAAACAACCCATTTACCCTGATTTATCTTTGCATTTTACTATCCTATCTGTTATATGCTTTTCTTCTTTTTTTGTAGCAATCTCTTTTGTAAGTGCCGCCTGGTAATATTGAAGTGCTTTTTTAAATTGCTTTTTTTTATATAAATAATCTGCCGCCAAAACATAGGTATTATAAAATTGTGGATTGCTGGCAATTACGCTATCGGTATTTACCTCGTCACCATCATCCATGCGTTGCTTAAAACTTCTGAATTGCTTAAAGTTCTTAAAATCGGCTGATAGTAAAAAAGAGTCGGGCGCTATACTCAGGCTGCTATCATAAATTTCTTTATCCTGCTGCAAACCATTTAATGAAAAGATTTTTGCAAGATCGTAGCAAACATATTTTCCCAATTGCCAGTCGGAAGTAGACACCCACACAAGCATCTTTTTTGGTTCAAATACGATTGAATGGTGGGCAATCAGTTGATTTACAGCTTTTTCATTTCCCATTCCTATATCGGTACCATGCAAACCTTTTCTATCTCTCAAAATATTGATCGTTTTTTGCACTGTATTAGGACTGTTCTCATTTAACAACTCCATCATCCGCTTGTACCTGTAAGGCGATGCACTTTCCTTCAATTGTTCTTCATTGTCTTTCGACTTATTTAAACCATCGCTTTGAAAATGATTTGTACACACAATGTAATCCTGTTTGGGATCGTACACATCTAATGCATCCGGTGTTTTCTCAATTATAACGGCTTTGTTGTCGGCGGCAGAGGCCACCAAAAATGATTCTGATACAAACATTTTTCTTTTTCTGGCAATGGCAACTGCTTCATCTATATTTTTTGCATATTGTAAAATCTCTCTTGTAACAAGTGAAACAGGAGTTGCCGATCCTGATGGTACATCTGATTTAGCTGCGTTTATTGTTACCGTTAGCCCCTTTTCATTCATTCCTGAAACTACACCAATAAAACCTCCCCATGTTACCGACATAAACTTATATCCTTGTGATGGTGCAAAAAAAGCAACGATCTTATCATGCGCAAATTTATCACTTACATAAAAATCAAAATTCCTTCCAATGATCATCGTACTGTCTTTGGATTTTGAATCCCAGGTTCCAAAAGATGTACAACCTACCAATGCCATGTTTTGGAGCGTGTGCCCGATATCGTGAGCTGCATGGTAATTTAAGATGCGTTGATAATTACTTCCGATGTATTGGTATTTATCAGCAGCGGATTCAGATACGCCGTATATTTCTTCTTTGTATTCTTCTGTTACATTTTTTTCCAGGTTTCTGTTAAACCAGGCAATAAAATATTTTAAAAAATTCCGGTAAGATTGTGAGGGAACTAACTTAGTTATCTGCTCATTAAAATAGTCTTCCTGCAATATCACAAGTTCCTTGCTTAATTTTCCATTTATAACACCACGCTCAAATGGCTTTCCAGAAACATACATTTCATAAAGGCCGCTATTACTTTTTCTAAACCAGTTGTTCTTAAGAGTATAAAATCCAGGGCTAACTTCAGTTCTTTGAAATGACAGGCTTGTTTTGTCTGCAGGTTTTGGAGGATGCGCAATGGCAACAATATATAAATAAATAATTCCCGCAACGAGTAACAAAACGAATATGCCCACCGCATATAAAACTCTTCTCCAAAACTTTCTTCTTTTAAGCATTTCGTATTTTTTCTATGATATGGTCGTGTCCTAATAATGCATTGGTAGTAACAATAGCACTCATAGATGCTCCAAGAATACCATGTAAATTAAGATTCTGACCTGTAAAGTACAGATTAGGCAGCTTGGTGCGTGGCGAAATAAATGTTTTTAACGCGTCTTTATAATCTTTTGTGATTCCATATAAGGAGCCGTCATCGTTTCCTATGTAGTCTCTGTAGGATAATGGCGTAGCAGTGTAATAAGTTTCTATCTTATCCCTCAGGCCGGGAAATTTTCTTTCTACACTTTCTAATAATTTCTCTGCTTTTCTTTTCTTAAATGCTTCATATGAAGCGCCTCTGTCTTCTTCCTTAGAGACGATATTATAAGTATGCTCCCATTCTTTCACTTCTTCATATTTCATATAGGCCAGTATCGTCATTCCATCAGCATATTCAGGGGATTTGGAAGAGGCTGCTACAAACACTGCGTATCCCATTGGCCAGTTTTCTTCGGTATAATCGGCAGTTGTCCAAACACAACCATCATTAAAAACATAATAATTGTGCCTGAAATATTTATAACTGTTTTTCTTAAAAACTATATTAATAGTAAAAGAAGATATTGAGTTTTCCAGACTCTTCAACCTGTTCCTGTATGCCTTTTTTATCAGGTCTGTTTGGGTTAACTCCAGTGTTTTTACAGGATGTATATTTGATATAAAGTGTTTTGCATACATTTTAGAACCATCGGCCAATTCAACATGAGTAACCACACCAGCTTCTTCCACGATCTTTTGTACTTCCGCATGTTTTATCACCGTTCCGCCCAAATCAAAAATATTACGGGCGAGGTATTTTGCAATTTGCGAACCTCCATCTATACATTTCCAGGAACTTTCAATATAGCTGTTAAGAATAAGCGCATGAACATATAGCGGTGTTTTCCCTGGTTGTCCGGCATACAACGCATTGTTCCCCGCAAGTATCTCTCGCAATTTTGGATTATTGGTGCAGGATTCTATAAACGATTTTGTATCAATTTCCAATACACTTGCTTTTGCATTCATTTCATCTCCCGATTGTAAATTATACAATGGAAACCGCGAGCAGATATCTTTTATCTTATCACAATATTCCCGAAGGCCTTTCTCTTCATCGGGAAAATAAGTGAGCATTTTACTGATGAAATTCTCGTAACCCTGCGCATATTCGTATTCGGTATCATCATTCTCAATCAGGATCTTATCAAAAACATTCTCATCAAGTTGCTGGAGTTTAAGTTTATCTAAAATATCGAGGTATTTAAATATCTGGTAAAGATTTTGTCCTTTACTCAATCCTCCCAGGTAATGCACGCCCGAATCAAAGATCACTTTATCTCTTACATAGATCTGAAGGCAGCCGCCAATTTGTTTGTTTTTTTCCAGCACACAAACTTTATAGCCTTCCATGCTCAGCAGGTTTCCGGATACAAGTCCGCCCATTCCACTTCCAATAATTATAACGTCATACTGCTGCATGCTGCTGATCCTCCTGCTGTTTAATTATAAAAATAATATTTGATGTATATTTTGTTTCATCTATCTCTTTGCAATCCATGTTATTTTCCTTCGCAATCTGGTTGATCATTTTGCCCGACATGAAAGAAAGTCCACTTGCGGTAGTTTTATTAAAACCGATAAACCTGGTAGAAAAAAACTCTGTTAGTTTAGTTCCTTTATGTCTTTCCTGCAGATCACTATTCCCATCTCTAATGATGATGATCCCTTCTTTATTTAAATTACGGATACATTTTTCTATCACTAATCTCTGTTGTTCCGGTTGCAGATAATGTAATATATCGGCCAACACGATCGCGTCATATTGTTCAAATAAATAAGATGACGCATCTGCTGTTTCAAAATTAATATTACTGTTCTTACTAAAGCAATTTTGTGCCGTTTCTATTTTTTCTTCATCGTAATCTATGCCCGTGATAATCCTTTCAGGTGCCGTAAAATTCATCATATAACAAAGAAATCCGTTACCACAACCGATATCTAGTATCTTTCCTGTTCGTGGTAGCAGTTGATCAAATTGCTGGTAGTTATTTTCCAGCCGTGTTTTGATCTTCATATACCATTCCAGCATAGGACCTTTATATATATAATTATACTTTAACTGTTCCCTGAAATAAACCGGCTGTTCAATTTGTTTTGCCAATTGTTCATATTCTCTCTTAAAATACCTGCCAATATTCTTTGCTTTTTCTGCGTAGCCTACGCCAAAGCTACTGTTATCCGTGCTGATCCTTGGCAAATAACTAATGGTGATTTGTCCATCTTTTAATAGAAAATCATTTTTACTCATGGTATAACCTGTGCCATGTAAAACGATGGGCAGGATATCTACTTTTAAATTTTCTGCCAGGAAAAATGCTCCCTTGTGAAAACGCTTTATATTACCATCTACCGATCTGGTCCCTTCCGGAAAAACCATGATAGAATATCCTTCGTTAATTCTTGATTGCAGCAATTCCAGGCTGGGCTGTGCTCCCTGCGCTACGGGATAATAATCTGCCATTTTCACCACAGCACCAAATACCGGTGAGTTCCATACCCATTTGTTGGTAAACAGGATCAGTTTTGGTGTAAGCATTACTACAGATAAAATATCGAGGAAAGACTGGTGGTTACAAATGATAATTGCAGGCTTTGAAAAATCTTCGTTACGTGAATTGATGATCGTCTTTTTAACATTACCCATGATATACATCAGCGACCAGGTAAATTTTGACAGGATCACATGATATAAGTACTTTCCTTTTTCCTTATCAAATGGATTTAGTTTAAACAGCAATCCGATAATAGTTAACAATAAACAGCCTAAAATAAAATAAGAAAACGCGAATGCTGATTTTAAGAACCCCGAGATTGTCCAAGGAAATTTATTGTTTTGTATTCTTTTCTTTATCAGTAAAGAAAAGAAATACGGAATCAGTATCTGCGACATAAGCACAACACATATAATACCAATGATTGAAATTCCTGCTATGGAACGTAGCGCAGGATGCTTCGCAAAAATTAGTACACCTAGCCCGGCGATGGTGGTGATGGCAGAAAGAAAAATACTGCTTTTAAAAGACGAAAGGTTCTTCTTGCCGGTTTTGTACTCCTGCAATAAACCATCCATGATAAAAAGGCTATAGTCATCCCCCAAACCAAAGATGAGTGCAGAAATAATAATATTTACAATATTGAACTGGATTCCTAAAAGGCTCATCAAACCCAGTATCCATATCCAACTGATGAACATCGGCACAAATGAAACCAGCGTTAGTTCAATGCGGCCATACATGATCAGCAATACTACAAAAACGAGTATCGAAGTCATCAAGGCTATAGATCCAAAATCGGCATTAATGATCTCTACAAAACGGCTTGTGATGTATTGCTTATCTACTACAGTTATATTTGGATTCTCATCAAACGTTTTATACACTTCGCCGGAATTGGAAGGATCCACTTTTAACATGGTCACTACGGTAACTTTACCGGGTGTTTCTGTAATAAAATCATCCAGGAAGCTTTTCCTAACGGTAGCCATTGCCTGCTGATCGGCGGGTTCATAATTTTTATCCAGCAATGTTTTAAAACGATCGAAGGCTGTTGCCTTAAAACCTAAGGCCGAACCTTCCTTTTGGAGCGTTACTAATAATTGCTGCTTTTTATCAATTGTCCAGTATTTGTTCCAAAGGGCAATCCTGGCTTTTTGCAATGAATCTGAAATGATAAGGGAGGAAACGCCTGAATATTTTTTTACTATATTTTTTTCTTTCAGTAAGTCAATATCTGTAACCAGCTTTTCATTATTTACCAATGCCTCATTCAGGTTTTTTCCTTCGGCTACTAGGTACACAGATTTTAAGGCGAATTCATTTATCTTATTCAGTTTTGCCTCTGCCTTTTTTAAGTCTGCCGACATAAAGTTCATATTCAGCATATCTGATTCAAAACTCACGTTCCTTGCCTGAAAAGCAAATACTATCGTTAGTATGAAAATAATCCCTATGATATATTTATTATACTCAGGCCTGTACGAAGCAAACTTGTCGATCCTGGAAATTTCTTTTTCTGAATAAGCAACCTTGTCTTTCTTCGACTGGATAAAATGCGGCAAAAAAATCAACGAACCCATTGAAGCACCAATTAAACTAAAAGCGGCGAACAGGCCCAGATCTTTCAGCATTTCAGATTCTACAAACTGCAGGCAAAGAAAGCCGCCGATAGTAGTAAAACTTCCCACGGTGAGTGGGATTGCCAGGTCTCTAATTACTGTATCAATATTGCCGGTATGTCTGTAATGATTGTAAACATGTAAGGAATAATTTACCGCAATGCCTAGTATTACAGAACCTGTACCAAGCGCAATAACAGAAATACTTCCTTTAATAAAATAGATAGCTGCTAACGAAAACAAGGCGCCAAATAAAACCGGTATAAGGATAACTATAGGAGCTCTTTTTTGGCGGAAATAAAAACCAAGAAATATCAGGAGGAATAAGACAATGCTTCCTTGCGTTAACATCGTATCTTTTTTTAACTGCATTGCATTACCAACAGAAACAGCAGTAGCGCCAAAATAACTGGCATCAATATTTTTGTTTGCAGCAACATTGCTGCTGATTACACTATCTATAACATTTAAAAACAACAGGTTTTTACCGGTGTTGCCCGGTGAATACTTTGGAGTGATAAATAATAACAGGTTCTTGTGATCCTTCGTCATTACATAACTGTCATACAATTCAAAATTCTCATCATACTGAAGTTGCTGAAGTTTCTTTAATCCGATAAATGAAATGCCAACAGGATCGTTGCTGATAATATTTTTCATAGCAACGCCGGCAGGAGAAGTTAATGTTCTGATATTCTGTTCCAGCGTTTCAGTTATTTTCTTCGGTGCAATAAGGGAGTCGATGGTAGTATAGTCTTTTTCGCTGATGTAAACGGGTAATCTGTCTGTAATGGTATTAAATAAATCCAGCACCATACCGTCATCCACTCTTGCATTGATCTTGCTTATATACGGAGCTGCACTTGTTTCTATTGTAGCTACCAAACTATCTGCAAAAGTTACCAGGCTATCTGGTTCCGCTATGCTGGTATCTTTCATTGATACCATCATTACCAGTTTATCTAAAAATTTCGAATTTTGAAAAACCTGGTTTAGCTTTTCAATTTTCTTATCCTTGGGTAATATTTTGGAGATGTCTTCTTCAAATTTTACGCGGGAAGCAAAAAAACCGGTGAACAGGAAGCTGCTGACAAACAATATATAAAAAAGCAGTTGATGCTTTTTAAAGTAATGATGAATGTGGATGAAAACTTTTGCCATGTTTTTCTACTTAACCAACCAGTACCGATTTTCTTTTAAACAATTTGAGTAACCCAAAAGTTGCTACACCAAATAACAACCCTGCAAGTACTGCCAAAGTAATACTTCCATAAATATACTGTTCCAGGTTGGTACGAATTGATTCCCGTGTAATATCACTGCTAAACTCCAGGTGCCCAACACGATCGCCCATCCAGAAAGCACCGATCTTATAACTTCCAAAAATGATTAGCGGAATCATCGGTGGTAAACTTATGTTGGCAGCAATAATTACCAATGCTTTGTTTAACCTGAAAAGAATGGCAAAAAATATTGCAGTTCCGAGCTGTATTCCCCAGATGGGAACTATACCCATGAAGATTCCGAAGGCAACGGAAGTAGATTTCAAAATATCAGATTGGTGCGGTTGAAACAAATGATCTTTAAGAAATTCATTCATTTTTTTTTTATCAAACAACATCCTGATAAAGTTCCGAGGCTTGATATATAAAAATGTAATGATAACCAGGAAAGTATTGAGTATGCTTATTCTGGTAAAATCTTTGAATGGCCTGAAATGCGAGATGCGTATTTCTTTTGGAGCGTAATAAACCGAGACTGGTACAGACTCTATCTTTACTCCCCGCCATGCAGCCCTTACCAATACTTCTATTTCAAATTCATATTTACGGGTTATAAAACGGATGCCCTTTAATAACTGTAACGGATATAGCCTGTAACCTGATTGCGTATCCGGAGAGTTGATGCCGGTTTCAACTTTGAACCAAAAGTTTGAGAATTTATTTCCAAAACTACTTTTCCCGGGAACTGATGCCTGTCCCATATTTCTGGCACCTATAATGATCGCATCTTTAGTTGTTTCCAGCTTTTCTATAAACGTAGGTAGGTCTTTCGCAAAATGTTGTCCGTCTGAATCTATGGTAATAGCATATTGGTAATTTTTTGCAATAGCATATTCAAATCCTTTTCGCAAAGCCCAACCTTTGCCTACATTTTTTTTATAACTTATAAATTGTATAAGTGGAATAGTGCTAACAAGCTCTTCAGTATTATCACTCGAACCGTCGTTTACAACTATTATATGATCTGTAAATGCCGACACATCTGCAATTACAGCAGCCAATGTGGTGGCATTATTATAAGTGGGAATAAGTACGCAGGCCTGCAAGGCTTCAAATTTTGCCCGGATGCTTTCTTGATTGATCATTCGTTTTTAGTCATTTGAAACCTGAATATCCCGCTGGTTAGTTTTTTGTTGTAACCTTTATAAGGAAGCCTGCAAAGGTATTTTAATTTTTTTGCTTTTTATAATCGCTACTGCACAATTGATGTAAATGAGTAGATTAATTTTTAATGTATAAAAAAGCTATTCACTGTAATTTTCAAATGTGAATTAACATAAAATAATATATTTGTATAACTGGCTCTTATCGATTGATCAAACAGAAAAGTCCGGTATTTTTTATACATGAAGCCTTTTAAGAATTTATTTTTTTACAGCACCGTCATAGGAGGATTTTCCACTTTAATTTACATCATTTACGTTCTGGGAGGGAAATTACAAACTAAGGGACCTTTAATAGTGAGAACATCTGCTAAAAGGCTTTTATCAGAATTTATAGATTCCGTTTCAGATAATTTACGTCATCCACTTGCTATATTGCTCGCCCAAATCATTACTATAATTTTAGCAGCAAAATTATTCGGCTGGATCTTTAAAAAAGTAGGCCAACCTACTGTAATGGGAGAAATTGTTGCCGGTATTGTATTAGGACCTTCCTTATTTGGTATGTACTTCCCTGAATTTTCGGCTACATTATTTCCGGCTGCGTCATTGGGAAATTTACAGTTTCTAAGTCAGGTGGGTTTAATTCTGTTCATGTACATTATAGGAATGGAACTTGATTTGAAAATGCTAAAAAATAAGGCTAAAGATGTAATTATAATCAGCCATTCCAGTATTATCATTCCATTCGCATTGGGCATGACGCTGGCGTACTTTATTTATGAAACCTATGCTCCGGCCGGCATTCCATTTTCTTCTTTTGCTTTATTCCTTGGTATTGCAATGAGCATTACAGCCTTTCCGGTTTTAGCCAGGATCTTACACGAAAGGGGAATGCATAAAACCCGGCTTGGCGCAATGGTGATAACCTGTGCAGCTGCCAACGATATAACTGGTTGGTGTTTATTGGCTGCAGTAATTGCCATCGTTAAAGTTGGTTCTTTTACAAGTTCACTCTTTATTATTTTACTAGCGGGCATTTATGTATTATTCATGTTAAAGATCATCAAACCATTTTTAAAAAAACTGGGCGATGCACATGCTTCCCGGCAAAGTTTGAATAAAAGTGTAATGGCTATCTTTTTTGTTATCCTGATAATGTCTGCTTATTTAACGGAAGTGATAGGTATTCATGCACTGTTTGGTGCTTTTATGGCTGGTGTTGTAATGCCAAATAATATGAACTTTAAAAACATCATCATAGAAAAACTGGAGGATATTACGTTAGTACTATTACTTCCGCTTTTTTTTGTATTTACAGGATTGCGTACACAGATTGGCCTATTAAACGACGCTCATTTATGGATGGTTACAGGAGCATTCATACTTGTAGCTGTAACAGGAAAATTCCTCGGTAGCGCCCTGGCTGCACGATTCGTTGGACAAAATTGGAAAGACAGTCTGACTATTGGGGCCTTAATGAATACGCGGGGATTGATGGAACTTATTGTACTTAATATTGGATACGATCTTGGTGTAATAACTCCAGTTGTTTTTACCATGATGGTGATCATGACATTGGTAACAACATTTATGACGGGGCCTTTGTTGAATCTCATAAACTTTATCTTCCGAAAAAAAGCAACTGAAATTAACACGTCAACCTCCATTTTAAGTGAATCTTCTTTATAACAGACTAGCTACAAACTCATATATTATGATTGCTGTTTCTCAAAAAAAAATGCCTTTAGTGTTACTAATATTATGTTTTTTATTTCAATCATGTTCTTATTCTAAAAAAGCAGCTGGTAAACTATTGGAGGAAGCAAAAACAAGAAGCTACGACGTGATCGTTGTTCCCGGAGTTCCATTTAATACACCCAACTGGGACAGGGTTATGAAAGGACGGGTGTACTGGTCTAAATATCTATTTGATCTCGGAATAGCAAAAAATATCATGTACTCCGGTTCATCAGTTTACACAGCATACAACGAAGCGCAGATAATGGCTTTATATGCAGCGGCGCTGGGTATTCCTGAAAAAAACATATTCACCGAAACGCACGCTGAGCATAGTACCGAAAATATCTATTATTCTTACAAGAAGGCAAAAAAATCAGGTTTTAACACTATTGCACTTGCGTCCGATCATTTTCAAACAAAATCACTCCGGAGATTTGCTCATAAAAAAATTGATACGGCCATCGGATTAATTCCATGGTATATGCCCATCATAAAACAATTGGACTCCACAATGGTTACGCCCGAGATAGACTATAAAAAAGCTTACAACGAAAATTTTATTTCTATTAAAAAAAGAGAAGGTTTCTGGAAAAGGCTTCGTGGAACAAGTGGTAAAAACATAAACACTACCTTATACGAATAAACGCTTTTAAATTTTTATCAAAAAAAAGAAGCAATAAACACTTTATATTGGTGTTGTATTGCTTCTGGATATCATTCTATTCGTTCTTACTTAATCTAGGCAAATTCACTTTTGGGATAAAACCACATGAGCTCAACATCTTTTGTGATTGAAGCATCAAGATTTTCAATCATTTCTGTTTCCATGGGAGAATCAGGCGTATTGAGCTTTATCTTGTATGGATCAACTTTCATATTTAGGGCTGTACCATTTACCCTTGCACTTACTAACCGGAACATATCAGCAGCCACCTGCTCCAGTATTTTCATATTAGCACTGATCTTTTCAATCAATACATCTGGTTCGTGCATTACATCCAGTCCGTGCTGAAATTCACGCATATATTTAAGATCGTAAGGATCAATGTAACGATCAGAAAATAATTCAGTATCATGAGGCGCCCAATCAAGGAACATTTGCTGCATTACTCCGTTTAATTCACCAAAGCGCCTTCCAAGTCCGCGGGAATTTGAAAATAATTCCTTTACAAGCGAAAGGTTGGTGAAAGCATTATTGGTAAATAATAAAGTTGGTACTGCCCAATACGTAGCCCAATCCCAAAATATCTTCATCACCATTATCTGGGTATTGCCCATCAACAGGTATTTATTCTGGTAAACCGGTATCCAGTTATTTACGAGGCTTGTATGCGATTGTTCGTACACGTTAGCCCTCGCGGTTACATCTTCACCACCAATGTTACGCACAATAAGATCTGATAACCAGGTATTATTTAACGCAATAAAATCTGTTCCGGGAGAATACAAAGGATCTAAAAATGCACCCGCTTCTCCTGTAACGCCCCAACGTTCTTCTGCACAATAAAATTTTCCGGTATGATGTGCATAGTGTTTGAGAATTTTAAAATCCATCAGGTTTGCTGTTTGTGGCTCAAGCATTTTATAACCTCTGGGCTCATTAACTTTTAACCATTCCATTGCTTTGTCGTACTTATTAAAGGTATCAAAAGGATGCACAGCAGGGTCGGCTACAATTCCAATACTGGTGTTTTTAGATCCTAATGGAATTACCCATAGCCAGTAGCCTTTATCCATAAAGTGAACTGTACTCAAGTAACGAAGGCCTGGTTTCAGGTAAGACTTCCATTCAGCATTATCGCTCCAGTCATCCACATCAATCACTCCTTTTAAACGCCACCAAACCGCATTTACATGATGTTCCATCGGTTTGTGGAAGTCAAGCTTCCGCTTCATAAAGCTTCCACGGCCGGTTGCATCAGCCACCCATTTGCAGGTAGCTTTCACTTCCTGTCCTTGTTTTAAAAAACTAACGGTATGGTTATCCGCAGTAATACCTACATCTTTAACGGTTGCACCCATGATTAGTTCCGCACCCAACTCCTGCGCCCTTTTTGCCAGGAAGTTTTCTAAAGTTCCGCGATCTAGTTGGTGGCTTGGTGTTGGTAAACGTTCTCTTGGTCCAAGCTCTACACGCGAAGCGATATCGTCTTTATCATTAGTTTTGAAAAAAAATCTTAACCCATGTTTTGGCAATTCAAATTCTTCCAGGTATTCTTTCAGTCCAAGTACCTCTCTCAGGTAATGGCTTCCAAGTTCTACAGTTGATTCTCCTACTTTATGGGCAGCAGTTGCAGCACCACTTTCACGCCTCTCCAATATCAGGATTGATATAGAAGGGTTCATTCTTTTTAATTGAATAGACAGCGTTAGGCCTGCCAATCCACCCCCTAATATTATAACGTCGTATTCATTTTGCATCTCTAAAATCTTAAGAGTTAATAATTATATATTATTTTCAGTAGTTGTTTCAATGTCAATTTTAAAGATAAGGTTTAGTGCACATTTTGCTGTTATAAAATTGATGTTGTTGATGTTTTATTCTATTTAACAAAAAAAAGGGTAGACAGTTTAACTAGATTATGCCTTATCCAATAATATAAAACTGTGTTGAAGTCCTTTAAAATTATTATAAATAAGAATGCGCTTTATGTTAACTGGCTCTCCATTCTTTCGCATATGAACAGGTAAGTCTCGTCCTTGCAAAAGGTTACAAGCCAACCAACACGCAAAGGCAACGGCTGTTGGATGTTCACCACAGAGATGTTTAAACCTGGCTACTGGTACATCAGCACCGGTTATATTTTCACAGGATTTATAAAAATGTAAAAATCGAGAATCGCCATTTTCACCACTTAGCAATAAATCCGGTTGTTTATCTCCGGTACAATGTTTTTCTAAAAATGATTTTAGCTGTTCATTTACCAGCGACTCATCCCTTGTATGAAAAAAATGTAAACCGGTTAAAGAAGCTGTTGCATTTTGTCGCTGCCCGCTTACCATAAACATGGCAGAACCTTCACCTGCAATACTTCCGTTAGTTCCTGTATTATAAAGTTCGGCATTGGTACATGCTAATTCTTTATACCAACCATCAAGCCTTTCAATGTTGTAGTTAAAACTGGAAATCTCATCAACGGCACCGGTTAAATAAACATGCTCCGGATTTTCCTTAATCAGCATAGCAGCATCAAGCCAGGCATTTTCAAAAGAAAAACCACGATGAACATGCGTAATATTGTAACCCCTGTTTTTTGTCATCAATCCTAACTGTCCAGCTATGGCATTGGGTGTGCTCTGAACAAAATTAGTGGGTGTAAGCGTTCCCTCGTTGTAATCAATAATCTGAATTAAAAATTTAATGCAGTCTTCCATACCACCCATGGATGTTCCCATAATGATACCGTTGGGTATATCGGTCTTATTATAAATTAACGGAATTGCTGCCCCTATGCCTAACCGTACGGCTCTTCCCATCCTGCGTAAAATACCAGGAGGTATTCCGTCGTAAGCAGGTTCAATAGCATATAATATATTTTTTTTCGGCTGGTTTAACTCATCAATAGTGTCTGTAAACACCTCATCCTGAAAAAAGGTATATTGTGGAGAGATGCAAGATATTTGATGAATAAACAACATGTTTGTTATGCTTTGCTAAAGATTAATGAACTGCAATTTCCGGCGAAGCCGAATGAATTTGACATCACATGATTTATAGCCAATTGGCTGTATTGCTGTACCGGTACAAGTCCTGATGATACAATCGGATTGGTAAAATGTAGTGCCGGATAAATTTCCTGAAACATTAAGTTCAGAACGCTGTAAACTGCTTCAATAGCGCCTGATGCACCCAATGTATGGCCCGTGTTAGATTTTGTAGAAGCAAAAGGAGGTTGCTTTTTAAACAAACGAATCATTGCATTGCTTTCCACGGCATCATTATTTTCTGTTGCAGTGCCATGAGCATTTACAAAGCTTATCTGCTCAGGAGCTAAGCCTGCAGTTTTCAACGCCTCGCTCATAGCGAGATAGGGCCCATCGCCATTTTCTGATAATGAAGATGGATGATACGCATCATTTGCATTTCCATAACCCGAAAGCCGGGCATATATTTTTTTACCTGCACAATCTTCTTCCTTTTCAAGAATAAGAAATGCAGCGCCTTCACCAAGGTTTAATCCCTTTCTTGCTTCATCAAAAGGAGTACAAATATCTGGCGATAAAATGAACAGTGAATTAAAACCGTTAATAGTAAACTTGGCAATACAATCTACACCACCAACAATAGCTCTTTCTGCCAGTCCGCTTTTTATTAATCTGGCTCCATACATAATTGCATTGGCCGACGACGAACAAGCTGTATTAATAGTATTTACAATTCCGTGCATGTTAAACCGTTCCTGCAAATACATATTTACAGAGGCGCAGTCATAAGAAGAGAGATACTCCGATCCGCCAGTTGCCTGGTTTGCATCATGGTATAACTCGTCTGTTAAACAAATGCCACCTATGGTACTTGCTCCAACTAAAGCTGTGTGAAATGACTGAATTTGTTCTTGAGTTAACGAGCTATCTTTAATAGCTTCTTCCATCGCATGCAGCGCCAGTAAACTATTTCTTGTTACGCCATGCTCCTTTGCGTTAAGTTTTTCCTTAAGGCTTTCAGTGGATTCTTTTATTTCTCCAAATGGTAATATGCCTGCGAATCTGGAGGGAAAGGTATCACTTATGGTTGAAATTCCACATTCACCCTTTTTTAGGGATACGCGGTTTTCTTCCACAGTTTTACCAATGGAACTTATTACTCCAATACCAGTAACAACAATCTTGCTCAATGGAAAGAGATTTATTTTGTGCGGTGTTGTTCAATATAGGCAGCCATAGTATTAATATCAACTAATACTTTTCTTCCTTCTTTTGGATCTTTGATATCAATACCATACTCTCTTTGAAGCAAAACGATCAATTCTATTGAGTCAATTGAATCAAGTCCTAAACCTTCTCCAAATAAAGGTTCATCATCTTTTATGTCTTCTGGCTTTACGGATAGCAGGTTCAAAAATTTCACTATCTGTTCCTTCAGTTGAGCTTTTAATTGTGTTTGTGTTATTTCCATTTTATGCTAATTCAAACTTTGTTAAATACAACTTATTAATAGTAAGATCCAAATTTATCAATTCTTTTTCTGGTCGTTGAAAATGCTTCAGCAATCTCTCTCTTTTACCAGATCAAATCAGGTTTTTCCTTTTTAAACCCCATAGTGATATCAGTTGTATCACAACGGTAATGACAAATAAAGGCAAAATATTGATCATAACGTCTTTTAATTTCCCCGCTTCTAAAAACAAACCATAAAACGCTTCCAGGCACCAATGCAGGGGCGAGAGGTTCATGGCAGTTTTAAAAGACGCGGGCATTGCAAAACTCGGTACCATTATACCACCAATTGCAGCCATTAAAACAATAGAAACCGCACCAATACCATTGGCTTGCTCCTGCGTTTGAGCAAAAACACCAATACATATCGCGAAACTTACTGCACACCAGCCACAAATAAGCGTAACTATAAACAAACCCAGCATATCTGCCGGCAGATTTAATTTGGGTAACCCCAATACTGGAAATAATAAAACGCCAATACCAAAAATAACGGCGGCCTGCAATAAGGTAACTGCCAGGTAGGTGAGTTGTTTAGACAATAATGCAACCAGATAATTGGTAGGCAAGGTTTTTAAACGCATAAAGCTGCCGTTCAATTTTTCTCTTACGATACTGCTACCGAGGGAAATAACTATAAAAAACATCGCAAAGATTGTCCATGCTGGAATATTGTGCTGCGTGGCGTTGGGTGTTACCCTGCTTCCATCTCTTGAAACCGGTATCTGGTTGATGATCACATTGGTATTGATGATCTCACTTTCAAGGCTATCGGGTAATGCCGATTCATTTAATGAAAAGTATAATGTTTGTAATATCTGTTTACTTTCTACAAGTTGCAGAGAGCTACGTAAAGCACCATTTATAGACGCCCTGAAACTTTCCTGCAACACCGGATGATAATATAATGTGATGGGTTCTATTGAATCTTTTGCTGTAGTTGCTGCTTTTGCAGGAATAGTATCTACCGGTGCGCCGAAATTATTAAGTGCTTTGCCGGCAATATTCTCTGCCTTCAATTTCATTTTTTCAGAAAAATCTACAGGTATTACAATTGCCAGCAACGCATCCTTGCTTTGCATTCTTTCAATAACCTGCGCATCTGTTTGTTGGCCATCTTCCATCATCAGATGAAACATGCCGATTTTTTCGATGGATTTGATCAGCTCTTTACTAGCTGCACCTTTATCATGATTACTTAATAGTAAAGAGACTTTGTTATCGTTCACCAACTCAAACGTGCTGTTTTGAATTGCGGTAATTACAATCGCAAGAATAATGGGCATGATAAACATAAAAAGCACACCCATTTTATCTCGAAATAAAATGCGGACATCTTTAATGATGGTGGCCCTGAGTTTATACATTTATTATTGTTACCCTTTTAATATTTGCTGCTCGCTTTTAAAATAATTTTCCTGTCATAATATCTCGTTATCCCGCATCAATATCTTTATACTTCTTTCCTGTAAGTGAAAGGTATAACCCTTCCAGGCCATCTTCTTTATGCTCACTCAGTAATGCATCTAGCGAGTTATTAATAATTATTTTTCCATCTTCAATTAAAGCAATCCTGTCACAAAGTTCTTCTGCTTCACTTAACTGGTGAGATGTATAAATAAGTGTGGTGCCATTCTTATTAAGTAATTTAAGGTAATCGATAATGGCATTTCTTGTTTGAATGTCTACTCCAACAGTAGGTTCATCTAAAAATAAAACCCTTGGATTATTAATTACACCGATCGCAAGGTTAACTCTTCGTTTCATTCCTCCCGAAAATTTTTGTACCTGTTTATGTTGAACATCAACGAGATCCAGCACCTCCATTAATTCTGCGATTCTCTTTTTTATAATTGATGGACGTAAACCACTCCATGCACCAAAAAACTCAAGGTTTTGTACAGGACTTAATTCCTGGTAGAAAGAAAAATCCTGTGGAACAAAACCAAACAGATTATTTACCGCTTTTTTATGATGAGCGATTTCATTGCCTAATAATTTTATACTGCCTTGTGTGTAAGAAAGTAGCCCCGTCATGCAATGCATCAGGGTCGTTTTGCCGGCACCGTTAGGACCAAATAATCCAAATCTTGCACCCTCGGGAATTTCCAGTTGAAGGTTAGTGAAACAACTTTTCGATTGGCCTGCATAAGCAAATCCAAGATCGCTGATGCTGATGGCTGCATTAACCATTGTGCCAATTTATTTTAGATAACTCTTTAAATGCCGCTTTTTCTAACTCAGCAATTTCCAGCAGATAATCACCCATCATATCAAAATCCTGTTGGCTGCCCAGGCGACCTTTGTAAATACCTGCTGCTTGTACTGCGGCCGTACGCCATATATCTCCTGATTTTGTAAATGAAGTTGAAATTTTCAGTAGCTCATCTTTGGGTACAAATGAATACGCTTCCTGTAAAAAGGCCGCATAAATGTACCTGAATCCTCCACCACCTGTTCCGATCTCTTCCTGCATACGCACCAGCTGAGCAAGGTAAAGCCCCGCAGTTTGCGGACCTAGTTTATCTCTCCACTTCTTTATGAGTTTACCGGTATTGGCAATACTTTTTACACCCACTACTGTTCCAGGAATGCCAAGCATATGAAATACATTTCGCTTGATACCTTTTTTAATTGCAGTTGCAATCTCTGCATCAGTAACTATCTTTCCTTCTTTTGGATAATATATTTGTCCGCGTGGAGCTAACGCACCTTTTGCAAATCTTACTCTTTCCAATTCATAACTGGTAAGCGTAGTGGCAGTTTCCATTATCGGATCGCTGATAAGGTAATTATCACCCTCTTTTCCATAAACGATCAGGTTATGAGCATTAAAATGAAAACGATATTCTTTAGGAAAATAGGTTAAATAATAAACCCCCACCTGACAACCAACAGGTTT
Source organism: uncultured Ferruginibacter sp. (assembly GCA_964496585.1). Lineage (GTDB taxonomy): Bacteria > Bacteroidota > Bacteroidia > Chitinophagales > Chitinophagaceae > Ferruginibacter. Next base: position 2,141 of record CAZCAA010000021.1, on the reverse strand, counting down.
GCCCGCTTTTATAAATTCATCCAGTGCAGCTGCAGCTTTCTCTTTTGAACTGAATTTTTTTCTCTCTATCGGAATATCCAACGCATTACAGGTTCTTTTAAAGATCAAACCTGGCATGGTACGAAAAGCAATGGCAGGGCCATTGTTGATCTTAATAAATGGAAGGTGTACAAAAAACAAACCTGAACCTATACCAAAAGCAAGCGGTTCTGTTATTTTATTTACTCCATTAAAATTTAATACGTTTGTGGTAACACCATTTTCACAATGTGCAGCCTGCTTATGTTCAAAATTAATCTTCATGCACATTCATATTAATAAGGTCCTGCACGTTTACATTAAATGCATCGGCATACCGCTGTAATTTATTTGCTGATAATTTATTAAATACAGAAGGCTT
>CAZCAA010000021.1:0-1641 GCA_964496585.1 uncultured Ferruginibacter sp. | reverse complement strand
CATCGGCATACCGCTGTAATTTATTTGCTGATAATTTATTAAATACAGAAGGCTTCATGTGCCTTTTGATCTGCCATTTCCAGAAACCTGTATAGGCCGAAACAATTCCAAGATCCATTATCCTGCGTTCCATAAAATATAGTATCTGGCTCGCTTCTCTATTTAATACCTTTTGCTTTGCTGCTGCCACACGGCCTTCAATATCCTGCCACGCAACATCAAGTGCATTTATCTTTACATCCCAACCCTGGCTAAGTTCAGTAACATATTTTCCATTGCTATCGGTTGCATAACAAACTTCTTTGGTAATCTTTCCCAGAGAACTAAGATCTTGTGGTACATCTTCTTTTTTCATAAAATTTTTTAAGCTGATATTTATGAAGAAATTTGTTGAACAACTTTAATAGCTTGGCTTAAATTCAACTTGCTTAACTAATACAGACGATTAACGTTTATCTGATAAAAAGGTTTATCAGCAAACAGTAAGCATCGCATACATATAGGAGAACCTGGAACTCTCAGGAACCAGCAAGAGTATCTTTTGTCCTACTTTAAGTTTACCGCTATGAAACAATTCATCTACCATCAGATAAACAGAGCTTGCCCCAACATTTCCAACAGTTGGCAAATTAAAGAACCATTTTTCATAAGGTATGCCCATTTCATTTACAATCAACTCGTCAAATATTTTACTTCTGAAAAAATCGCTGGACATATGTGGTAAGAAATAATCTACCGTATTTACATCGAGGTTCTTTTTCACAAAAATCTCCTTTAGTTTTTTTCCTCCCTGTAAAATGATATACTTACCTAATAATTTTACATCTTGTTTTATACTTAAAACTGATTTACTAATAAGTTCTTCCTGCGTAAAATCGAGGTAACTTTTTAATGAACCGTCAGCTTGTTTTTCACAACCCATGTACATACAGGCTTCCAACTCGTTAGCATAAGAAATACCTTCCACCCAATCTACTGAAAGGCTGATACCAGTTTTATTAGGTGCATTGGAAAGTAAAAAAGCTGACGCTCCATCAGAAAGCATCCAGCGTAAAAATTCCTTTTCAAAGCCTATATAGGGATCATCTTTTAATTCCCCCAATTTCTGCGCTTCTTCTTCAAAAACGTTGGCTACCAGTGAAGCCGAAAATCTTTCGGAACCTGTGGCAACTGCTTCAGAAACGTCACCAGCTTTAATTGCCAGATAAGCATATTTGAATGCATGCATACCGGCACAGCAAACTCCTGCCGGCGAAACAACTTCTGCAGCTGCAATTTCAGGTAACCAGCCATGCGTCATCACGCCATGAGAAGGCATCATCTGGTCGGGCGATGAAGTGCCGCAACTTAATAAAGGAATGTCCTTTAATTTTTCCGGTTGCTCCTTAAACAATTCCCTTACAGCCAATGCAGTCATTTGAGCATTGGTATGAGTAGGCTTTCCTTCTTTTGTTAAAGCATAAAACCTTTGCTTAATACCATTGTTTCTTAAAACAATTCCTCTCGATTTGGATGGGTTTTTATTGATCATGCCCAGGTATGTTTCCATTTCGTCATTTGAAATTGCTTCTCCTGGTAAAAAAGATGATGTGTTATTAATGTAAACCTTGTTCAACGACATACTATTATTTAATTATTTCA
>CAZCAA010000020.1:1696-46403 GCA_964496585.1 uncultured Ferruginibacter sp. | reverse complement strand
GTCAAAGTAATGGCTATTATTTATAAAAAATCAACAACTACACTAAACTTTATTAAGTCTCTGAAACTTTTCTGCATTTGCAATCACAGCATAATTTTGTACTTTTAACCGAATTAGTGAAACATGAAAACAAAAGAAGAAATTGTAGACAACTGGCTACCACGATATACAGGGGAAAAATTATCCAATTTTGGTGAATATATTTTACTCACCAATTTTTCCAACTATGTAAAAATGTTTGCAGAATGGAACAATGTTCCTATTGTTGGACAAGACAGATCCATGCAATGCGCCACTTCGGATAATATCACTATCATAAATTTTGGAATGGGAAGCCCGGGTGCAGCCACCATAATGGATCTTTTAACAGCCATCAAACCTAAGGCAGTATTGTTTCTTGGAAAATGTGGTGGTTTGAAAAGACGAAATAAAATAGGTGACCTTATCTTACCAATTGCTGCTATCCGAGGCGAAGGAACCAGCAACGATTACTTTCCTCCTGAAGTACCGGCTTTACCGGCATTTGCCTTGCAGAAAGCAATCTCTACTACTATCAGAGATTATGAATTTGATTATTGGACAGGTGTATGTTATACCACCAACAGGCGGGTTTGGGAACACGATGATACATTTAAAGAATACCTGCAAAAAGTAAGGGCCTATGCCATTGATATGGAAACTGCCACCATTTTTACGGTAGGTTTTTATAATAAGATACCTACCGGAGCCCTGCTGCTGGTGAGTGATTCGCCTATGGTACCTGAGGGTGTAAAAACAGAAGCCAGTGATACTTCGGTTACAGCTCAATTTGTAGAAAGACATCTTAAAATTGGAATTGATTCTCTAAAGCAATTGATCAATGACGGATTAACTGTAAGGCACTTGAAATTCTAATCTTTAAAGCAATTTTGGCGTAGAATGGTTTAACGATAATTTTACAATGTAGCATATGTTGCCACTTCTGTCAATCAATAACCTTTCTATTCAATTCAATCACGATGCGAATAAAATAGTAGCGGTCAATATCAGCAATTTTACTATCCAGCAAGGAAAAACAGTAGCCTTGGTTGGCGAAAGCGGCAGCGGTAAATCTGTTACTGCCTTATCTATTCTGCAGTTGTTACCAAAATCTACTACAGTTGCCGGAGAGATTCTTTTTTCGCCTGATTCAATAAATCAGGTAAACCTTGCAACACTTTCCAATCTGGAAATTAACAAGCTAAGAGGAAAACAGATCAGCATGATCTTCCAGGAACCAATGACCTCGCTTAATCCTGTGCTAACCTGCGGCAGCCAGGTTATGGAAGTACTAATTCAGCATCTTAAAGTTTCAAAGAAATCGGCGAGGGAAAAAACCATTGAACTATTTACTTTGGTAGAACTACCTGAACCTGCTACTATGGTTGACCGTTACCCACATCAATTAAGTGGCGGACAAAAACAACGGGTGATGATTGCCATGGCATTAAGCTGCAATCCAAAGTTATTAATTGCAGATGAACCAACTACCGCCCTCGATGTTAGGGTACAACAAAGCATACTTACCTTACTTAAAAAGATACAAACTCAAACAGGCCTCGCTGTTTTATTAATAACACACGACCTTGGTATTGTTGCCGATATTGCGGATGAAATTTCCGTAATGTATAAAGGCAGCATTGTAGAACATGGACCTGCTTTTGAAGTATTGACAAATCCTCAACATCAATATACACGAGCCCTTCTATCCTGCCGACCAGCAGTACAAAACAAAGGAAAAAGACTCTCTGTATTGTCCGATTTTTTACCTGAAAATAACCAACAACAACAGTTTGAAGATTTTAATGAAGTTTACGATAATGTTCCTTCGCAGAAATTAACTAACAGCAGTCCTGTACTTTCTGTAAACCGTCTCACGGTAACTTATCCTGCTGAAAAAAATGTTTTCGGGAAGGTTAAAAATAATTTCAAAGCAGTAGATGATGTGAGTTTTGATATCTATAAAAATGAAACAATCGGTCTGGTGGGTGAGAGCGGATGCGGGAAAAGTACATTGGCAAAAACAATCCTTCAATTAATAAAACCTGCTGCTGGAAATATCCTGTTAAATGGAAAAGATATCAGCAGATTAAGTCCCTCTGCATTGAGATCTGAAAGAAAAAATCTACAGGTAGTTTTTCAGGATCCCTACGGCTCTCTCAATCCACGACTTACTATCGGGGAAGCCATAGTTGAATCAATGAAAGTACAGCAGCTTTATGAAAATAAAAACGGCAGAAAAGATAAAGCTATCTCTTTGCTTCAACAGGTACAATTAATGCCGGAACATTTTAACCGATATCCGCACCAGTTTAGCGGCGGCCAACGGCAACGCATATGTATTGCCCGTGCCTTGGCATTGCAACCCGATTTTATGTTATTTGACGAAAGTGTTTCTGCACTTGATGTAAGCGCTCAGGCGCAGGTTCTAAACCTGATCAATCAACTTAAATCAACTTATCAGTTCACTGCGCTTTTTATTTCACACGACCTTGCCGTAGTTAATTATATCAGCGATAGAATACTGGTCATGCAAAAGGGAAAGATCGTTGAAGCCGGAACTGCAAATCAGGTTTACCGGCATCCGACAAATGAATATACACAACAACTAATTGCCGCAATTCCCGGAAAAAAACTTCAGTTTAATTAAATACTCCAATGGAAAACTAATACCTGTTTCCCAATCTACCACGATTACTATCGCGATAAAAATTTTTAGCACTTTTATGAAAGCTGAATAATAATTTCTTTAGTTGATCATTCAATTGATCTGAAACTGATTCCGTATCTTTCAAGCGCACATCAGTCATTTGGGAAAGATCATCATCAGCCTTCACATCATTTTCATTGAGTGGCTGCAATCCGGTGATCGCGATTTTCCATTGGTCGGTTTTATTAATCCGGTATTTGTAAAAATACATCAATCCTGTTTCGGCTTTTATTGTGCATTGTTGGCGGGATAAGTATACGAGAGAATCAAGTTTATCGTAATTGTTTTCTTCAGTTAAAAAGCTTCGTGTGATAAAAAATTGCGTTTTAAATTGCTTAGGAAATCTATCCGCCTTGTTTATTTTTTCCATTTGATAAAGGAGGCTTGCCCGGTATTTATCACTCGCTGCCAGAGAAAAGATAATACTATCAGGAACAAACTTATCATTCCTGATCATAAATACGGCTGTATTTAATTGCACTTCATCATCTTTGGAATACAATAATTTCTTAAAGAAATCCTGCACATTTTTATCCTTGTCGTAAAATGGCATCAACAGGATTGAATAATTTTGCAAAGCCGCACTCTTATCATTTCTATTGCTATAAACCCTTACAGGATCATCGTCATCATTCTTTTTACTTTCGGTGCGCATCATCTTCTCTTCTTTACTCTGTTGCTTTTTCAAGGCAACTTTTCCATCAATGTAAAAATTTGGAAAATAACTTTTGTATATTTTAGGCTTAACTAAACCACTATCAACAAGTATAGCAAACAAGTCAATTATTTTCTCTTTATAATCATCCAGCGAAGACAGCCGTAATAATTCGGGAAATAAACCCGCGGTTAATGATAATGAGTCTTCCAGGTTTTCAAATAAACCATTGTATTCATAATTATTCTCGAAAATGGGAGGATCCTGCAGCATTATGTCTTTCAGTAACCTGTAAGAAGCAGCTGTTTTTATTCTCGCCAATGCCTTTATCACTTCATTCTGAAACAAAGAAGTATCTGCCGTAGCGGTATAAATATTTTTTAAATGACTTACGAGTACATCAGAAGTTGAATCAGAAATAAACCCCAATTCCGAAATAAGTTTCGTTTTTGTATCGAAATACTTCTTGTCAGTCGCCTTAACATTGTTGATGGCATCTACAAGAAAAGGAATTCCCTCAAAACCATAAAATACGTTTCCAATAGATTGTTGTGCTCTGTTTTGAACCAGGCTGTCTTTACTAAAGAGGTCGCCAAAATAAAGCGCCAACCGGCTTTGATACAAATCTCTTTCCTTTGTAAATTGATACGGGGAAAAGCTGTTAAAGAATGCTTTGATAAATAATTCGCTTACATTCAGCGTATCTTTTAAACTGGTGATATTGTAAAGAAAATTATTTTTCAAAATCAACAGGTGACTGATAAAACGAGTAGAACCGGTATCTTTTACATTAACCTTTATTCCTGTAAAATCTTTACCGGATACAGGTGATGGCTTACCGGAAATAAACATATCGTGTTTATTCAAAAGATCGTTTAATTCCTTTTGCCAGAATTTCGCCGAATCACGAATATAATAATATACAGGATATTCCTGTACCCGCACACTGATCATTTCCCCGGTTGAATCACTCCTGAATACACCCCATTTTGCCTTTGGCCAATAGCTGATGTAGCCGGTTGCATTGTTGCCATTGGCAACATCTTCTGCCGCTTGTTCAATGAGTTTACGCATATCAGGATCTATTTCCGGCGCTACAGGCGTTTGCACAGTTAGCCTTAAAAATGTATCTACATATTGAGCAGGTTGCGGATAGTTGAAATTCTTAATTGCAAATGAATTGAGGTATGGATCATCCTCATTGCCAGCCTTTGCAATCCGGGCAGCGATGGCATAATAGTGTGGCCCATTTATCAAATAACGGGCACAGATAACCGAACTATCTTTCAACCGCTCTTTTACTTCCAGGTTTAACAGTCCGTTCTTAGTAACAAACTTTCTACTTAACTGCTTATCAAATAATTCGGAATTATGAAAGGAAGTTTCTATCAGGCTCAGATCAAAACTATCTTCATCAATAAAATTATAATTATAAATACTGTTTTTTAAAATAATGTATGCGTTACCGGTAGTAGAATCCAATGCTTCATATTCCCAACGCGGCTCAGCAGTTGTTTCGGTTAGTGACCCTAAGGGCAGCTGAGGCAACTGCATGCTAAAACCACCCTGCACCGGTTTAAATTCAAAAGGATTATATATGCGTTCGTTCAGTTCAACGGAGGAAAAGAAATTTTCTGCTTCCTGTCCATTAACATAATTTTCCTTGCCACTCATTTTAAAAATAATTATCTCAAATGGCGTAACAAAAATCTGGTAGCGTTGCAAATCACCACGGCGGGTTCTGCTAACGATGTTAAATCCTTCGTATTTATTTTTACTGATTCGGGTTTTTGTTACTATTTTCCCCGGAATATTTTCATACAGTAAACTATCAACTTTCTTTAAAACATCGCTTTCTGTCTGATTTAAAAATGCTGCGTGGGTTTTTACCCTGGTAACCATATAATAGGATCCGTTGCTCATATCGGCATACTGTCTTCTATCCAGATTATCCTGCGAAATTTTGTACAGATCTCCCGGAACAGCTACACTATAAAAACAATCATCTGAATATTTTCTTTGAAATTCTACCGCAACTTTCAACGTATCTACCAGGCTTTTTTGTAGTGCATCCCTATCGGCCATTTTAACCGGCCTTAATTTGTAACCTTTATTTCTTAACAACTCAATTACGCCGCGGTCACCAGGTAAATGGGCTGCTCCAACTCCGGCAAACAGTGATGTGTTGCGAATAATACTATCAATTGAATTGGCCTGTATTTCATTCCTTTTATAAAGAAATTTCTCCCTGAATGCATCTGAACGTTCCATCAAAAGATCGAGAGAATCCATAAGATCCAGGTCGCCTCTCCTGTAAGCATTCTGAATTTTCTCCAGCATATTGTTCATAGATTCTGCATCAAGATCAAGCGAGCGCTTCTTCTTCTCCCTTGCCATATCAGCATAAGCTTCCAGCATCAGTTTTTCAGATTCAAAATAATTTTCTACGCCGGCTGCCTTTTTACCAAGCTTTCTGCCGGTTTGAAAAATATACAAATCAAGGAAAGTATCTTCTTCAAAATCTTCCTTCACTTTATACGACCTGTATAACAAACTATTTACTATTGCAGGCTCAGATTGAAGGGCAAGTTTTAATTCATCAATATAATCTCTGATACGGAAACTATTTTCATTTATATAATCATTACCCTCGTTTTTTACAAAAGACCGGTAATTTTCATTCAAGCGATTCATCCTCACCATTTGATCCTGCCAAAGATCCGGGTTCAACTCCAACGCTACGGCATCGGTACGTTTAATAGCAATGTAAAATGAATCGCTCAGATGAAACACCATCTTATTGCTAACATGCATGGTACCAAAAAGGTAGGAAGGTTTGGTTAATCCGTTGCCTGTGATCTCCCATAAAAGGCTTGGGTATTTATTGGACGGCAACTTTTGAGCGAAAACAAAGTTGTTTAAAAATAAAAGTGAAAATATAATTGTATAAAACTTTTTATTCATCATGCTTAAATGGGTAAATGCTGGTTTGTTTATAAAGATGCAGAGAACCTGCCGATTAATAAGTGATTTGTGTCTTTTTTTGAAAACTTTATCAAAGCATCTGATAATCGAATAGTTTGAAATAATCTTGCTATTCGTAATTATTCTGGCTTTTCAAACAACGATGATGACAATGCGTATTAATATCTCCCGGAGCTTGAATAGAGATTTTTTTGTTATATTGATTTCTTGTTATTTTAACGTAACTTCGCCCACTTTAAAATCATGCCGTAACATGATATAAGCCCGACTAAGTAGAAAGGCTCCCTATCTCTGTAACACTTACAGTACAAGGCATGTGATAAATAACTAAAAAAATTAATTTATTACATGAAATTATCTCAATTCCGTTTTGACCTCCCTTTAAACCTCATTGCCCAACACCCAACCAAAAAAAGAGAAGAAAGCCGAATGATGGTTATCAACCGTAAAACCGGTGATATCGAAAACAAACACTTCCGCGACATCATGGAATATTTTGATGACAAAGACGTGTTCGTAGTAAATAATACCAAAGTTTTTCCGGCAAGGATGTATGGCAGAAAAGAAAAAACAGGTGCAAAAATAGAAGTGTTCCTGTTGAGGGAATTAAACAAAACAAATAAACTCTGGGATGTTATTGTAGATCCTGCAAGAAAGATACGTGTTGGTAATAAATTATATTTTGGAGAAAGTGATGAACTGGTTGCCGAAGTAATTGACAACACCACCAGCCGCGGACGTACCATTCGTTTTTTATGGGATGGAACTGATGAAGAATTCCGTCAGATGCTGGAGATCATGGGCGAAACTCCTTTGCCTAAATACATAAAACGTAAACCAGAGGAAGAAGATAAAGAACGTTACCAAACTGTTTATGCAAAACATGAAGGTGCTGTAGCTGCTCCAACCGCAGGCTTACATTTTAGCAAAGAACTCATCAAGCGATTGGAAATACAAGGTGTTCGTTTTGCAGAGGTAACGCTTCATACAGGATTAGGTACTTTTCGCCCAATTGAGGTTGAAGACCTTAGCAAACATAAGATGGATGCTGAATATTATAAGATTGATGAGGTTGCCTGTAGCATTGTAAACAAAGCTAAAGAAAGCAATCACAGGATCTGTTCAATCGGAACTACTACCATGCGTGCAATGGAATCCTCTTATACGGCGCAAAAATTATTAAAACCTTCTGAAGGCTGGACCAATCATTTTATTCATCCACCTTACAACTTTAATATTGCTGATGCATTGGTAACCAATTTCCATCTGCCTAAAACAAGTTTGTTAATTATGGCCTGTGCATTTGCAGGTTACGATCTAATGATGGAAGCTTATAAAAAAGCCATAAAAGATAAATACAGGTTCTTTAGTTATGGAGATTCCATGCTAATCATCTAACCTACAGCGTTATAATATTTTAAGCCTTCCTGTTTGGGAAGGCTTTTTTATTTATTAAAACCAGAAAAGTCGCTTTTAATATATTAACGGCTTGCTTTCATGCAGGATTACTCAGTGTATTGGGTAATTTTCGACAGTTATAGGCAAAAAAAGGGGCTGAGATGGAAATCTCTGCCCGTATTAATCCTTTATCCTATGAAAAGCAATACTATAAACGCATCAAATTGCTTTTTAGTTTGTAGGATGCAAAAAAAATCAAAATAAATTTTGAAAGAGGGCTATTTTTAAGCTACGTTACTAACAAGTATCTTTCAAAAAGAGTTTTATTAATACCCTTCAAATAGCATTTATATGAAAAATCTTCAGCATTTGCTTGCAGAATATGGCGAAAGCCATCAAAACCATACTAATAAAGCCATTCATTGGATCTGTGTTCCGGCTATTTTTTTCTCAATTACAGGCCTATTGTATAGCATAAAGTTTCCCTGGCAACTATTAAATTTTCAACTTAATGTTGCCATACCGATAATGATTCTTGTAATAATCTATTATGCTAAACTTTCAGCAACGATATGGCCGGGCATGATGTTTTTTTCAGCTATATGTATTGCTGTATGTTATCTGATAGAAATGAATTCATCCATTTCATTATGTAAGATCTCACTGGCTATATTTATTATGGCCTGGATCGGCCAGTTTTATGGGCATAAGGTTGAAGGTAAAAAACCCTCATTTTTAAAGGACATTCAATTTCTGTTGATTGGCCCGGCATGGCTGATGAGCTTTATCTACAAAAGAACAGGAATAAAATTATAATGGAATTAAGTATTCTGAATTAACTTAACTGCTACAGGATTCGTTGGATTACTGATATCATACAACATTATTCCAGTTGTTACATAACAAATAAGAATATCGTCGAATGGGATTACATCCTTAAAATATTGGCCCGTGATGGTTCTGATAAGTACAGGATTGTTAGGAGCGCTTACATCCATTACCGTTAGACCATCATTATTACAACAGATATACAATATATTCCCCTTTAATCCCAGACCTTCAGGGTTGGGCAATTCCACTGTTTTCAATAAAACCGGCTGAAATACATTCCTGATATCATGTACATACAATCCACTAACAGCGGGGCCACAAAAGGAATTTCCTTTCAAAGTAACAAATGCAATAGAATCATTTGCCACTACAGGATCACAACTGCGTGCGTGACTTGCTTCTCCTAATTTTACAGGTGAAGCAGGAACATCAATTGAATAAATATAAAGCCCGGTTCTGGTACCGATAAACAATTTATTATTAAAAGGGTACAAGGTTTCTACATCAAAATTTATATCGGAAGTACTGGTTCTTGTTGGATTTGCCGGATTACTGATATCATAAGTGTACAGATAGTGATTGTCAACCGCATACAGAAAATTTCCAACAACTGTAAATTTAGAAAGTGATCCACCCTGACCAGTAGAATTATTTAAAGCAGCATCAGTTTGTCCACTTTCCTTTGTACAGGAAAAACCTATAAAAGAAAAGCTGGTTATTATCAACCATTTACTAAAACTTAATTTCATACTTGCAATTTTAGAATTGTTAGTTTTTAAAACAAGATGTCCAGATAGAATCTTTTTGCCAACCGATCACCACACTATCGTACCGCGGACATTCATAGTATCCTGATTCCACTGGCTCTGCGTAAAAATAATTTTGTGCTCCTTCGGGGAAGGCTCCGTCCAATCTGCTCACAATATTTAAGGTATTTAGGGAGGAAATATCAATCACTACAAGATCGTCGTAACTGTTTGTGTATAGGTTATTATCTTTTATAGAGATCTGCGAACTGCCGTTAACTGTGATAAAACCAATACGATGCGCCTGTGCCGGAACCGCATTATCAATTACATGAATACCTTTTCCAATTTCAAGCTGGTAAATGAAAAGGCCTTTGGCATAGATATTACCAGGATATAAAACAGGCAAAGCGCTGTCTATATACTGGATCGTTTTTGCTTCGTTGATGGCGGAATAGATAGGTTTACTTCCCCACACTCTTTGATAAACCGGATTAAAGGAGTTTACTCTTGGTTTTGTCCAGCAGGAGGAAAGTAATAACACGATTGTAGCCGGTATCAGCAATATTCTCATAACAAGCGAATTTAATATTCAGACCAGTTATCAGTAGCATTAGCTGCCTATATGCAAAAAAAATATTATTAAAGAGGAACAGAAAATTTTTCTCCCAATGATTCCAGGTCTTTAATAACGGTTTCATTTAATCGAAAACCATTCAACATTCTTTCCGTTTCAAATTCCCTTTCCGGATCACCTGGTATCAATACTTTTTCAAATCCTTCTACGGGCGCTGCTTCCCGAAAACGCCTTATCCATTGATCCATATCTTTTTTAAAATCAGCTGCTTTTCTAAAACCATCAATTCTCATGGCACCAAAGAAATGACCGATTCCTTTGCCCGGCATATTTTCCGGTACAGGAACATAAGCAGGAAATGGCGGAACCCAGGGCCCAAAGTTTGCTCCGCTCAAAATGCCGGAAAAAATATCAACTATACTGCCAAGCATATAGCCTTTATGGCTGCCGTGTTCCCTATCGCCGCCCAACGGCAGCAACGCGCCACCCTCTTTAAGTTCATGAGCATTCTTACTGGGCAATCCGTCTTTGTTTTGTACCCAACCCGTTGGAACCGGTTCCCCTTTTCGCTGATGAATTTCTAATTTACCATTTGCAGCAGTAGTAGTAGCAAAATCGGCAATAAATGGTTGCTCCTCGCCGGCAGGAATGGCCACTGCAATTGGATTGGTTCCCAGAAGCTTGTCTTTTGAAAATGTAGGTGCTACCAGCGCTGAGGCATTTGTCATAGCTATACCAATCATATCGTGCGGCAAGGCCATCATAGCATGTTGCCCGGCAATACCAAAGTGATTGCTGTTTTGTACACTAACCCAGCCGCTGCCTACAGCCTTTGCTTTATCAATAGCTACCTGCATGGCAAAAGGGGCTACAACCAGCCCCAATCCACTATCGCCATCTACTACAGCTGTACTGGGTGTTTGATGAATGATTTTTATTACAGGCTGTGCATTTACGCGTTTCACTTCCCATAAACGCACATACCCGGAAAGCCTTGCAACACCATGGCTATCCACGCCTCGCAGATCGGCACTGATTAAAGAGGTTGCTGCCAGCTTTGCATCTGCAGCATTACAGCCAATGGCCGAGAATATTTTTTCCGAAAAATTGATCAATTGCGGGTAAGTAAAAACTCTTTCCATGGAACGAAGATAGAAAAGGATCATCTATCTTTTTGAAACTATGAAGAGAGATTACACCAACTACTGAACTTACACCTGAGTAGTATCAGTTGCTACAGATAATGCAAATGCTTACATTTGCATCCCGAAATCAGTTAAACATATTTAGTTATGGGAAGAATATTTGAAGTAAGAAAAAGTTCCATGTTTGCCCGCTGGGATAAGATGGCAAAAAACTTTACCAGGATTGGAAAAGAAATAGCTATCGCTGTAAAAGCTGCAGGACCCGAGCCGGACAACAACCCAGCCTTAAGAAGATGCTACCTGAATGCCAAGGCATGCAATATGCCTAAAGATCGCGTAGAAGCTGCTATTAAAAGAGCGATGGGTAAGGACACAAGTAATTATGAAGAAATAGTGTACGAAGGCTATGCCCCACATGGAGTTGCCTTACTGGTAGAAACAGCTACTGATAACAGCACAAGAACAGTGGCAAATGTGCGGATGCACTTCACGAAAAGCGGTGGTGCCCTGGGTACAAGCGGAAGTGTTGCATTTACGTTTACCCGTATGGGTGAGTTTAAAGTTAAGAACCAGGGCGTGAATATTGAAGACCTTGAATTGGAGTTGATCGATTATGGACTGGAAGAGATTGGCGAAGACAGTGATGGAAATATAATTATAAGAACCGCCTTCACTGAGTTTGGGCATATGGCAAAGGCGTTGGAAGAAAAAGGTATTGAAGTTGTTACTGCCGAACTTACCAGGATTCCGATGAATACCACAGAATTGAGTGAGGAAGACGCTCAGGATGTTTTAAAATTAGTTGATAAGCTTGAACAGGATGAGGATGTACAAAAAGTGTATCACAATTTAAAATAGTAAAAAAAATTCATACCATAAATTGATAGTGTTTTATTAACTGACGAATTTCAAAAGCTTTCAGTATTTTTTACTTCAATTTTGTATAGAAGGCTGGTAACGAAATTTTAAACCGGACCGCTACAATGCGGATACTAAAGATCAATAGTATACAAATGACTGTGGCAATATCTTTGTCCATCTCCATATGCTTTAAAGCAAAATATACCAGCCCGCCGATGATACTTGCCAACGCATAAATTTCTTTTCTAAATACCAGCGGAACATTGTTTAGTAAAACATCTCTGATTACCCCGCCAAAACTGGCAGTTATAGTGCCGAGCGCAATACAGATACCCATACTTAAATTTAACTGAATTGCTTTTTCTATACCAACAAGTGTGAATAAGCCAAGGCCTAATGCGTCAAACAGAAATAAGGTAGTAGTTAATTTTTTGAGATACTTTTCAAATAGTAGCGTACCGATAAAGGCACAAACAATTACATTAATTAATATTGCATCGGTGAGCCATCCCACAGGTAAATTGCCGATCATTATATCGCGTAAAGTACCGCCGCCAATTGCCGTTACAAAACTCAGGATCAGTACACCAAACGGATCCAGTTTTTTTTCCATGGCAAAGGATGCCCCGGAAACAGCAAATGAAAAAGTACCAAGTATTTCAATAACCTGCAGAAATCCCAGTTCCATGTCAAACTTTTTTCTTCGGGCTTACTATAAAATTATTGCACGAAATTAAAACAGCAGCTTTCCTTATTCCGCCATCATTTCTTTCACCACTCTCACAACATCTTCCGTATTTGGTTTGGCAAAATAATCACCATCACTTCCATATCCAGGCCTGTGTGCTTTGGCCGTTAGGGTTCTTGGTGATACATCCAGAAAACGAAATCCTTTTTGTATTTCCATCACATGGTTAAACATGTAAGCGGCTGCACCGCCCGGAACGTCTTCATCTACAAAAAGAATACGGCTGGTTTTTTTAAGAGAATCAACAATCATGTGATTTACATCAAATGGCAGCAATGTTTGTACATCAACAATTTCACAATTTATACCTGCAGCTTGCAGTGTACCTGCAGCTTCCTGTACTATTCTTAAAGTAGAACCGTATGTAACAATAGTAATATCATCGCCCTGTTGTACAATTTCGGGTATACCTAACGGTACGGTAAATTCTAAAATATTAGAAGGTAATTTTTCTTTCAGTCGGTACCCGTTCAAACATTCAACAATTAGTCCCGGGTCATTGCTCTTTAACAGCGTATTATACATTCCCACAGCCTGCGTCATATTTCTGGGTACACACACATACATTCCACGCAGAGAATTAATGATCATTCCCATCGGTGAACCGCTGTGCCAGATTCCTTCCAGGCGGTGGCCGCGGGTTCTAACAATTAATGGAACACTCTGTTGCCCTGCTGTTCTAAAATGAGTTGTGGCTGCATCATCGCTTAATGGTTGAAGACCATATAACAGGTAGTCTATGTACTGTATTTCTGCAATCGGCCTCAATCCCCGAAGAGCCAGCCCGATCCCCTGCCCCATTATTGTAAGTTCTCTAATACCGGTATCGAATATACGCTCTACCCCATACTTTTCCTGCAGCCCGCTGAAACCCTGGTTAACATCTCCGATAAAACCAAGATCTTCACCGAATGCTACTACTTTTTCGTTGCTTGCAAAAAGTTTATCAAAAAAATGATTTAATACTTCAAATCCATTCAGTGCAGATCCATCATCATCGTATTGTGCCGCAACTGCCGGCACAGCCATTGCTGAGCGTGGCCCTTCATTGTATAAATAAGAATCATACAATTTTTCACTGCTTTTTTGCAGTCCGTGATAGTACTGGTGAATAGCAGTAAGCGCTGCATTATTATTATCTGGTATATCTAAAAAAACAGCCAATGCCTTCAGCACATCTCTTCGCATCGGCTCACGGATAGCGCTCAGTTCCAAAACAGTTTTGGAAATTAGTGGATGTAAGTCTGCTGCATTATTAAGAAGTTCTACCGCATCATGCACCATTTGCTTTAGCGGCCTTGCGTATTTTTCCCAGGCTCTCTGTTTACTTTCCTTTACAAAAATTATTGCTTGCTCTTCAATTGCTTTTAATTCTTCCTCATCTGCCAGGGAATTTTCAATTATCCATTCTTTCAATTGTTTGATACAATCCCATTCTTTTTCCCAAGACAGTCTTTCCTGGCCTTTATACCGTTCATGACTGCCGGAGGTAGAATGGCCTTGAGGCTGGGTTATTTCCTCAATGTGAAAGAGTGCCGGCGTATGTGTATCTCTAACTTTTTCCAAAGCATGCTCAATCACTTCACACATACCTGCATAATCCCATCCTTTTAACTTATATATCTCAATTCCGTTGGTAGATTCCTGCTTTTGCAAACCACTCAATGCGTCAGAAATAGATGACTTGGTGGTTTGGTATTTTTTAGGAACAGAAATACCATAGCCGTCATCCCAAACAAAAACCGCCAACGGTACCTGCATAACGCCAGCTGCATTCATTGTTTCCCAAAAATGGCCTTCGCTTGTAGACGCATCGCCGATGGTACAAAAGCAAATTTCATTGCCTTGCTCGCTCAAATTTGCGTGTGCATTCAATTCAGGCACATTTCTAAAAACTTTTGAGGCAAGGGCAAGTCCAAGCGCACGCGGCATTTGTCCCGCTGTGGGTGCAATATCGCTGGACACATTTTTTAAAGCTGCCAGGTTAAGCCAATCGCCATTTTCATCTACCATTTTGGTGGCAAAATGAGCATTCATCTGCCTTCCTGCACTAAAAGGGTCGTGTTTAACGTCGGCATCTGCATATAACTGAGAGAAAAACTGTTCAATAGTTGCCAATCCACTCGCAAACATAAAGGTTTGATCACGGTAGTATCCAGATCTAAAATCACCTGGTTTAAAAAACTTTGCCATTGCAACCTGGGCAACCTCTTTACCATCGCCAAAGATGCCAAATTTAGCTTTGCCAGAAAGAACTTCCTTTCTGCCCAAAAGGCTGGTTTCCCGAGATTCGCAGCAGATTCGGTAATCTTTTAATACTTCATTCCTGAAATGATCAAAACTTAATTTTTCCTGCAGAGCAGCATCATTCATATTTGTTGTATCCATATAGCGTAAATATGTATCAAAAATATGACTTTACCGCCGTTTTGTTAAAAATCTGCTAACGAAGGAACAATTTGCATCTTAATAAAACGTTTTAGTATCTTTATGTCACAATCAACTATCAGAAATGAAAAAAATATTTTTTGTTGTTTTTTTTAGCTGTAGTGTTTTAATTTCAACTGCACAAGATGCAGGAAAGTTGACTACCGCTGCACCAGTTACCGCAGTTGCCCACGTTGAAGAATCGCTTAAATTAAAAGAAGAGCAGTTTGATTTTGGAAAAATCCCTCAGGGTAAGCCTGTTACGCATATATTTGATGTGGTAAATATTGGTAAAACACCGATTACCATTGCAAATGTTCAGGCAAGTTGTGGTTGTACTACTCCTGAGTGGGATAAAGACACGGCAATTCCGGCTGGAGGTAGCACTAAAATAACTGTTGGTTATAACGCTGCAGCGGAAGGTCCATTTAATAAATTGGTTACGGTAACTTACGGCGAGAACCAGAGCAAGCAGATTACCATTAAGGGGGAAGTTTGGAAAACACCTGCATCCAGTGCTCCGGTGAACGAAGGCCTCAATGATCTTAAAAATTAATTTTGTATATAACAGTAAACAAAACACCATTAAAATAACAAAACATGAAGAAATTATTATTCTCACTTACAGCATTATTATTATCAGCAACAATGTTTGCTCAGGGAAAAAAAGCTGCTGACGTAGCTAAGTTTGATTCAGAATCAGTAGATCTTGGAAAAGTAAAGCAAGATGTACCATCAACAGCTACGTTTACAGTTACTAACATAGGTAATGAGCCTTTGATCATTGAGCAGGCAAATCCAACTTGTGGTTGCACAATCAGCGATTACACCAAAGAGCCTATCGCTCCTGGAAAAACCGGAACTATTAAAGCTACCTATAATGCAAAAAACCTAGGTGCTATTAACAAAAACCTTACAGTAAAATTTGCTGGAATTGATGAAGTAAAAAGCATCGGGATCAAAGGTGAAGTTTTGAACGCAGAGGAATATGCAAAAATTAATGGTGGTTCAGCTGCAGGCGTAAAAGTTGTTCCAGCTGCTACAGAAGTTAAACCAACAGCTACTCCGATAAAAACTCAAGGCAAAAGGCCCGCAGTTAAAAAAACAACTTCTACCAAAACCACTACCATTACAACACAAAAAGGATAATTAATTCAAATAATTATAGCTGAAAGCCTCCCATTAAAAATGGGAGGTTTTTTTGTTATAAAGGTTTTTTATATTTCAACTATACAGCTCTCCATTCGGCTATAATAACTAAATTTAAACCCTGTAGATTTTAATCGCTTAACAAGCATCCGTTTAGGAATGGATTTTGTAAACCTATAATTTATAGAAATATTTACTCACTTCTTTTAATTTAATTATGTCTCAACAATATAAATATGGAATGATCGGACTGGGAACTATGGGACGTAACCTGGTTTTAAATATTGCTGATAAAGGATTTACAGTGGCAGGCTACGACAGAGACTTAAAACAGGTTTCCTTATTAAACAATGAAGCTAAAGGAAGAAAACTGAAAGCGTTCGATCAACTGGAAAATTTTATTCAATCCTTGTCTTCTCCCCGAGTAACCATGTTATTGGTACCAGCAGGACCAATTGTAGACGCAGTAATAAATGAACTGACGGGCTACTTACATGCCGGAGACATTATAATGGATTGCGGCAATTCTCATTTTACCGATACCGCATCCCGTATTAAAAAACTTAAAGAAAAAAATATTCACTTTGTTGGAACCGGCGTATCGGGAGGTGAATCGGGTGCAAGGTTTGGGCCAAGTATTATGCCTGGTGGAGACAAAGAGGTTTACCAGTTATTATCTCCAATGCTGGAGGCTATTTCAGCTAAAGCAATGGGGCTTCCTTGTGTTGCTTATATGGGAAATGGATCGGCTGGCCACTATGTAAAAATGGTTCATAACGGTATAGAATATGCGCTAATGCAACTGATAGCCGAAAGCTACCATCTCTTAAAAAAAAATTGCGGCTTATCAAATGAGGAGTTGCATAAAGTATTTACTGGTTGGAATGAAAGAAAGCTGCAGTCATTCTTAATTGAGATAACAGCGGCAATATTTATACAGGAAGATGAACATAGCAAGGAAATGCTGATTGATAAAATTAAAGATACGGCACATCAAAAAGGTACAGGTGCCTGGATGAGCCAGGATGCAATGAATATTTCTGCTCCCATCCCTGCTATAGATGCTGCAGTTTCCCAAAGAATTCTTTCTTCCATGAAATCGGAAAGGTTATTGGCGGGTAATGATGTAACAACTGAAAACATAGAAAACATAAACAGCAATAAGGCAGATTTTATTAACCAACTGGAAGACGCGTTGCATGCAGCCTTTATCATTACGTATGCTCAAGGCATGGCCATGTTACAAGTTGCATCTGTTGTTTATAAGTTCAACACAAATATTGCTACGGTTGCAGCTATCTGGCGTGGCGGTTGTATCATCAGGGCAGCAATGCTGGAAGACATCAGCAATGCATTTGCAAAACAGCCGGCATTAAAAAACCTTATGCAAAATGATATTTTTGCCGAACAGCTTAATAAAGAAATATATTCTCTCAGAGGCATGTTGAAATCAGCGATTAATAAAGGTATTCCAGTTCCGGCCTTGTATGCCTGCAACAGTTATTACGAAAGTTATCACAGCGTTTGGCTACCCGCAAATCTTATTCAGGCACAACGGGATTTTTTTGGCGCACATACTTACGAAAGAAACGACCGGGAAGGAACCTTTCATACAAAATGGAATCAACTAATTCAATAATATGGAATCAGGAACAAAAACAAACCCTTCCGTCATTGCTATATTTGGCGGCACAGGCGATCTTACCTGGCGTAAACTAATACCAGCTTTATATAATCTTTATCTTGATGATTGGCTAAACCCTTCCTTCCTGATCATCTGCATTGGCAGACAGGAAATGACTAACCAGGCATTTACAAAAAGGCTAAAAGATGGCGTAGACAAATTCTCCAGAAGAGGAAAATCAAAAAAAGCATCATGGGATGCATTTGCTAAAATGATTGAATATAAAAAAGGAGATTTCGACAGTAATTCGGTTTACAGTTCTTTAAAAAAGCAAATTGATGCTTTTGAAAAAGATGCCAAATGCCCGGTAAATAAAATTTACTACATGGCAGTACCGCCGCAGTTTTTTGAGCTGATAGCTGTAAAGATTGGTGATGCCGGATTAGCTAAAGACCGGGTATATTCCAGGCTGGTGATTGAAAAGCCATTTGGCACTGATCTGAGTAGCGCACAAAAACTAAATATCTCTTTGCAAAAGATTTTCGACGAAACACAGTTATACCGAATTGATCATTACCTGGGAAAAGAAACAGTACAAAATATACTGGCATTTCGATTTGCCAACGCAATGTTTGAACCAATCTGGAACAGAAATTATATTGATCATGTACAAATCACTGTTGCAGAAAAAATTGGGGTGGAGAGCAGGGGTAATTACTATGAGATAAATGGTGCCTTGCGGGACATGATTCAAAACCACCTGTTACAACTGTTATGCCTGATTGCAATGGAACCTCCAGTTTCTTTTAATGCTGATGAAGTAAGAAACAGGAAAGTAGATGTGTTGAAAGCGATTAGAAAAATAAAAAAAGAAGAAGTTCATAATTTTGCAGTTCGCGGACAGTATGATGCAGGCTGGGTTGAAGGAAAAAAAGTAAAGGGTTATAGGCAGGAACCTGATGTTGCTCCCGACTCACACACCGAAACATTTGCAGCCATTAAATTTTTTATAGACAACTGGCGATGGAGCAATGTACCTTTCTATCTGCGTTCCGGCAAGCGCATGAACGAATCTATTTCCGTTATCACAATACAATTTAAACCGGTTCCGCACCAATCTTTTCCAGATGAAGCTACAGAGAACTGGCAGCCCAACAGGATGGTGCTTAACCTTCAACCAGACATGGGTATCCGCATTCGTTTCCAGGCTAAAAGACCAGGCCTGCAAATGCAGTTAAACCCGGTAGATATGCTGTTCAATTACAGCGATACTTATACCAGTGGTACGCCTGAAGGTTATGAAACTTTACTCCTGGATGTTATTGAAGGAGATGCAACACTTTTCATGCGTGCCGACCAGGTGGAAGCTGCATGGGAAATTTTAATGCCGATCCTAAGTACCTGGCAATCCAATCCATCCGTTAATTTCCCTAACTATGCAGCAGGTTCTCACGGACCCGAAACCGCGGAAGGGCTTATTGCAAAAGATGGCAATAATTGGATAGTTATGCCATTTGAAAAAAAGGAAAATGAATAAAAAAGAAATTTTTGAAAATGCAGAACAACTTTGTAATGCGGCAGCTGCTTACATCGTTAATCTTTCAAATAAGTGCATTGCTAAAAAAGGAAGGTTTACCATCGCACTTTCAGGAGGTAAAACGCCCCAGAAACTATATACAATGCTGGCGAAAGCTGAGTATACAAAAAAACTTGATTGGAAAAATATTTTCATTTTCTGGGGGGATGAACGCTATGTTCCATTTTCGGATAGTAATAACAACAGTCACATGGCTAAGTTATCATTATTAAATAATGTTCCCGTACCGGCAGAAAACATTTTTACAATACCTGTAAATTTTAAACCTGCTATGGCAGCTTCAAGTTACGAGGCCACTTTACGCACATTTTTTAAAGAAAATATTCCGGCATTCGATCTTATTTTACTTGGTATTGGAGATAACGGGCACACCGCTTCACTGTTTCCTTTCTCAACTATTCTGCAAGAGGATAAAAGACTGGTTAAAGAAGTTTATGTAGACGAAGTAAAAATGTTCAGAATAACTTTTACTGTGCCATTGATA
Organism: uncultured Ferruginibacter sp.; assembly: GCA_964496585.1. Classification (GTDB taxonomy): domain Bacteria; phylum Bacteroidota; class Bacteroidia; order Chitinophagales; family Chitinophagaceae; genus Ferruginibacter. The sequence continues at coordinate 26,448 of CAZCAA010000020.1, read as the reverse complement.
AACAATGCAGCCAATATTCTTTTTCTTGTAACAGGAAAAGAAAAATCAGAAATAGTTAAAAAAGTTTTTTCAGCAACTAAAAATCCCGAAAAATATCCGGCACAATTAATCCAGGGAAAAACAATTTGGTACCTTGACAAAGCAGCAGCTTCTCAATTAAAAATTAAAAAGTAAAATATGTTTATTTCAGCAATAGAAAGAGTAGGACAGTTTACAAGGCCAATACACACATTGATGCGTACCTATGGCGGAAAACAATTGTTGCCAGGTGCAGCCACTATCTTTTTTGTAAATGAACAGGGTTATGCAATAACCTGCAAACACGTAATAGAACTTATTGGTGCTGCAGATAATATTAACCAGCATTATAATAATTTTAAAAAAGAAAGAAGCGCATTACCACAGGATGGTAAATTTAAAACACTGCTTAAAGGCCTTGAATTAAAATATAAACTAAATGCGGATACAACTATTCAGCTTAAAAATAACTTTGTAGATAGTGTGGACCGCATGAGTGGTTTAACCTGGCATCTCCACCCTACTCTTGATCTTGCCATCTTAAAATTTAATGATTATGGAAAGATCCATTACTCGGATTGTGCTAAATTCCTGAAAGATGGAGCCAATATCAAACAAGGAAAATTCCTTTGCCGGCTTGGGTTTCCCTTTCCCGAGTTCAATAATTACACGTTTAATTCTGTAACAGATGACATAGAGTGGACCAACACCGGTATAAATGTTTCTCCCCGCTTTCCCATTGAAGGAATGGTTACCCGCTTTTTAGCCGACCAGCAGGCAGGTTTGTTTGGAATTGAAATGAGTACTCCTGGTTTACGCGGACAAAGTGGCGGACCGTTATTCGACAATAAAGGAACTATATATGGCATGCAGTTTTCTACTAAACATCTTCACCTGGGATTTGACCTGGTTGACAAAGAAATTATGGTAAATAACGGCTTAAAAAAAATATCGGACTATTCATTTATTCACCTTGGACAGTGCATTCATGTAAATGCAATCAAATCATTTTTAAAAGAGCATTCCGTTCCCTTTTACGAGGAAGATTAACGGTTATTATTTGTAAATTTCCAATTGTAATTAGTCCTTTATCTTTGTTCTATGTTAGAAATAAGCAAACGCGGCCATGATATGCCCGCTTCCCCGATACGCAAACTGGTGCCATTTGCAGAAGCTGCTAAAAAGAAAGGAATAAAGGTTTATCACCTCAATATTGGGCAACCAGATATTGAAACGCCGAAGCAATGCCTGGATGCTGTAAAAAACAACAGCATTAAAGTGCTGGAATATAGCCACAGCGCCGGCATGGAAAGCTACCGCAGGAAACTTGTTGAGTATTACTCACGAAACAATATTTATATTAATCACGATGAAATCATCGTTACAACAGGAGGAAGCGAAGCGATTCTTTTTGGCTTTATGGCTTGCCTGGATGCAGGCGATGAAGTTATTATACCTGAGCCTTTTTATGCGAATTATAACGGATTTGCCATACAGGCTGATGTTGTAGTAAAACCAATAAGCAGCAGTATCGAATCTGGCTTTGCTTTACCTCCGATTGAAGATTTTGAAAAAGCCATTACGCCTAAAACAAAAGCCATTGTAGTTTGTAACCCCAATAATCCTACTGGCTACCTGTATAGTGCCGAAGAAATGGAGATTTTGAAACAGATCGTTGTAAAACACGACCTTTTCCTTTTTGCTGATGAAGCCTACCGGGAATTTTGTTATGATGGAACACATACAAGCGCCATGCACTTAAAGGGCGCCGAGCAACATGTAATTTTAATGGACACGATCAGTAAAAGGTACAGTGCCTGTGGTGGCAGGATCGGTGCATTCATTACCAAGAATAAAGAAGTATTGAATTCCGCCATGAAATTTGCGCAGGCAAGGCTTAGTCCGCCATATTATGCTCAGGTGTTGGGAGAAGCGGCTGTTGATCTCCCGGATAATTATTTTGATACTACCAAAGCAGAATATAGATTACGCCGCGATACAATTGTAAAAAGGCTAAATGCGATACCGGGCGTATTTTGTCCAAACCCGGGCGGAGCCTTTTATGCAATGGCTCGTTTACCCATCAGCGATAGCGATCATTTTTGCCAATGGTTGCTCGAAAAATTTTCTTACAACAATGAAACGGTGATGCTGGCTCCGGCAACCGGCTTTTATAGTACGCCAGGCCTGGGTAAAAATGAAGTGAGGCTTGCTTATGTTCTAAATGCAGCTTCCATAAATAAATCCATGGATTGCCTCGAAAAAGCCCTGGAATCATACCCCGGAAGAACAAACTAATTAGCACTAGTAAGGTACCTCAAATAAGGTACCTTTTTTTATTAATATTGCTACATATATAATTTTCCACATTTGAACTTACCCGTTAATAAAATTAAAAAATCTTAATAGGAAAGTTTACCTTTGCAGCTTGAAATAGCACAGAAAATAATGCTTTTTTGATTGTCTCCAGCTATCCTGAAACCATTTCAAAATCCTTTCCTCCAAAATATGAACCAGTTGGATTATCAAATGCAACACGATATTTGTAGTTGTATTTATTTTATCCAATGAATTCATTGCTAAAAAACTGAAACCAACAAATTACAAAGTTGCAAAATTATTTATGAGAAATTGGATTACCCTGTTGTTGTTTATATTGTTTACCCGGCCGGTATCTGCTCAAATTGATGCCGCTACAGACGCCGTGTATGCGCTTGCCAAAATACCGGCCCCACTGGGGGTTTACAATCATGTAATTCAGGCTCGTATTATAAACACAGGGATTAATGAAATCATAGATCTTCCTGTTACTGTAACAGTAACCGGCGCCAACAATTATACTGATACTAAATTAGTTTCAATTCCGGTTAGCGAAAGTGTACTGGTAAACTTTAATCCTTACTCTTCCTGGATCCTTGGAACTAACATTGTTACAGTTACTATACCGGATGATGAAAACAACAGCAACAACATAGCAATCTGCTCTCAGGAAGTAAATAATAACAGCTTTGCTTATGCTGACGCATCGCCTCCATCGCTTGCTGTTGGTTATGGTACAGGCGAAGGAATGTTATTAACCAGATACACCGTAACTGGAAGCGGACAGGTAAATCAGGTTAGGGTTTTCATAAGTAATCAGGCAGACAATATTGGAAATACCGTTTATGGCGTTGTTAATCAGTTTGGAATGATTGTAGGACAATCAGCAGGACATGTTATAACAGCGTCGGATCTGGGAACTTATATCAGTTTTGATATCATTAATCCTCCTGCTGTAGATGATGAATTTTATGTAGGGCTTTTACAATTACCTGCAGTAGGTGCGCCGTTTTACCCGGTTGCTTGTCAGGTTGAAAATATTCCTACCAGGCCCGGCGCATTCTATGCCAGCCTTCCAGACGGCTCCGGACTTACTGAAGTTTCTTATATTGGCAGATTTATGATAGAGGCCATTGTTGGTATCGGAAATGACTTATTATATGCCAGTGCCTCCAATCAAAAAAACTATGTACTCGCAGGATGGGATTTTTCTGGCTCAAATTCGCCTGTTAATTTTGCTGCCACCACTTATGATACGTCGCTTTCCTCTTCTGGCTTATTAACCAGAGGACCTGCAGCATCAGCAACAGCAGGCTATCATTCATTCCGTACTGCATCATTTCTAAATGATGGCATTTCCACATCAAATACAGATTATTTTCAGTTCAATATTGCTCCCAAACAACATGACACCATTTCGCTGGCTTCCATTGGTGGGTATCTTCATGGCAACAGCAGTCTTGCAGGTAGTATTCCGGTATCTTCTCAATTTGCGTATAGTTTAGACGGCGTTAATTTTACACTGATCGGCAACAGTTTTAATACAGAAAATAATGTTGAAACTTTCAATGTAAATTTATCAGGTATTGCAGACCTTCAAAATATCAACAGCAGTACAACCGTTACATTCCGTTACTATGCCAGTGGCGAAGTGGCCAATGGCGACTGGGGATTTACATCCGTGAAACCAGGCAGCAATGGTTTGTATATTACCGGCAAACTCGTTTCAGGCAACAGTATAATTACAGCACCTGTTGTGCCTACCGGTGCAGCTTTTACATTATCCAACTGCAGTTCTACCGCAACGGGATCGATCTCTTTCACAACAGCAGGTAATTTTTCTCCAACAAATAAATATGAAGCACAACTGGTAAGGATATACCAGCCCAGTGGAAATGCCTACCGTATAAAATATCCTGTTACTATTGGTAGTATTACAAGCAATGCAACATCTGGCACTATTAATTTTACTATTCCGGAAGGCACCAGTGCCTATGATCAGTATGCTATCAGGGTTAACAGCACAGAACCTTATGTTGCCGGCAGTTTTTCACATGGATTCAGCATTGTTTCAGGTTATTGTAATACACTTCCTGAAGATAATTTCAGAAGCAAAACATCTGGAAACTGGGACGATCTTGGCACCTGGGAATCTTCGGATGGAAATACTTGGATCCAGGCTACATTATTACCCGACGATGCCGCAAGCCAGGTAGAAATTTCTCACAACGACACTGTTTCAGTAACGTCGAATGTTGCCGTTACTAACACGACAGTAAAAGGGGTACTAAAAATCGTAAACAATTCCGAGAAGAAAGGCGTGCTGGCTATTTTGAATCCAAAATTTCCACAACCAATTTCTTTGAAGATAGACACTTCAGGTACATTGCTGGTAATTTCCGAAAATGAAGTTTATACTGATGTAATAACCTATAATGCTGGCAGGGTTCGCGTAATAGGAAAAATCACCATTGGAGACGGCGTTCATCCACAGGCTCCAGGCTTTGATAATTTTGCTACCGATATGTCGGCAAATATCTTCTGGTTCGATGGCGCCATTTTTAATTGGGATTCTCCTACAAGTTTCCCAACTGATGGCGTTACATTTTTCCCACAGGAATTTTCCAGTCCGGTGATGCGTATTAGCTCTATTGCTCCCGGATTTCTTGGAGGTAATAACAATACCACCATAAATGGCTTATTTGAGGCGAACACTCCTGTTAGCTGGTCGGGTACAGGTGTAAAGATATTCAGGGATGGAATCAAGGGCAATTCGGTGATTACGCAGGCTGCGGGAAGTGGTCAAATGCAAGTAAACGCCGAGTTTCAAGATATCCCGGCTTCCAATTCCAACAATGCATGTAAAAAGGGAATTATTGCAGGTAGTGTTAGCATTAATCTTGCAAGTGCAGGTTTATTGCTTACATCGGGCATTACAATACCAGACACTTCGCATGTGAATATTTCCGGACCGGTAACAGCTTTGCAAACAACTACTGTTCAACCCGGGGCATCTTTGAATTTAGTTACAGGATCAGAATTTACATTAGACAATGCTGATCTTTTAAATGAAGGAATTATTTCAGGCACAGGGCTGGTAAAGTTTATTGGAAGTAACACATCTGCCATATCTTCCACAGGGCTTGTGTCTGCACCAATTGAATTAATACAAAAAGACCTTGTTCTCGGCGATCATTCCAACATTCGTTCTCTATCCCTTACAAACTCCAGTAAACTTACATTGGGCGTATATAACCTGAACATAGATACCGCCAATATTGTATTTGACGATTTAAATTATATTATCACAAATGATACAGGTAGGCTTTCCCGTTATGCAGCTGCAAATGACGTAACCTACCCTATCGGTATAAGCAACATCTCCTACACGCCTGTTACTATTACCAACTCAGGTACTGCTGATCACATAAAAGTAAGGGTTACATCGGGAGTTCAATCCACCATTCCTATCATAAGTGGTAATGTTGACCGTACGTGGTTTATTGGAGATAGTACACAAACTGGCCTAAATATTTTGGTTAAAATGCAATGGAACAGTGCAGACGAACAGCCGGATTTTAACCGCAACAATTGTTATATCGCTCAATATGTTTCCTGTGCATTAACGGGAATCTGCCCGAGTTCTTTTGATACTTATCCTGCAACAGCAGCTTCAGGAACTACAATATTTCAGATTGAAAGGAGTGCCATTACTGGTTTAAGAACGCCTGCTTTTATTGTAAGTTCAAAACAATTTGTATATACTTTTACAGGTAATGGAGACTGGAACGATGCGGCAAACTGGACACCTGCAGTAGTTGCTCCCGTTACAATTCCGGAAAGCATTGAAGTTTACATCAATCCAGCTGGTCAGGGTGTTTGTGAATACAATGGCAACATCAAAATAAAACCCGGAGGAAAACTAAAAGTTGAACCAGGCAAGAAATTAACGATTAACGGGAATATTATTATTGAATAAAAGTAAACTTTGTAAATAAAAAAATGCCGGTGGTTAACCGGCATTTTTTTATTTAAATTCTGCAGAAAGAAAAATTTGAAAACATTTTACTTCGCTCCCGGAGGACAATTTTTCCTTAAGAAATTTGAATATAATTTAATGAGGTGTTCTGTTGTTCCTTCTCCTTCATTTATATTATGAGTTCTGTTTGGATATTCCATGAACTGAAATTGCTTATTATACTTTACAAGTTCGTTTACCAATGCTTCTGCATTGCTAAAATGCACATTATCATCGCCGGAACCATGCACTAACAAAAGGTTTCCCTTTAAACCTTGCACATGACTGATAGCAGATCCTCTGATGTAATCTGCCATATTCTCCTGGGGCAATCCCATATATCTTTCCGTATAAATATTATCGTAGTATAACATGTTTGTAACTGCAGCGATGGCAATTCCGGTTTTAAATAGTTCAGGATACTGAAACATCAGATTGAGGGTAGACGAACCTCCGCCACTCCAACCCCAAACCGCTACCCTATCTTTATCTACAAACGAATTCTCCAGGATCTTTTTAGCACCCATAGCCATATCACGGATATTAATGTATCCATTTTTCTTATAGATCGCTTTCCGCCATCCCGTGCCTTTTAGTGAAGGTGTGCCGCGATTATCAAGTGCTACCTGAATGTATCCATCGGCTGCCATATCTCCGTCGTATAAAAAATTGTCGTGATTACCAAACACATCATCAATAGTTGTAGCTGCCGGCTCACCATATACATAAAAAACAATCGGATATTTTTTTGAAGGATCAAAATTCTTTGGCTTATTTACCCAGGCATCCAGTAATATATTATCCTCGGTTTTAATCTGCAAATATTCTACATTAATTGCCGGGTTAGGCTTCATGGTATTGGCAATACTTCGAGAAGCATTTAAGGGTTTGTTATCTGGTAGTGTAACCCATTCTACAACCGGTGCTGTATTGTAATTGGTAAACATATGCCTGGCAATTTTTGCATTGGGCGAAATGTCAAAATTATGCGTGCCCTTTTGCTTTACAGAACCAACAAGTTCAGCATCTTCTCTTAACTGCTTTCCAGGATTATTGAGACGTACACGGTACAGGTATAGCTGAGTGGCATTGTTTGGTGATGCCGAAAAATAAACATAGTTGTTAGCTTCATCAATTGCTTTGATACCACCGATATCATAATTCCCTTTAGTGAGCAAGGTTACATTTTTTCCGTCTTTACTGATTTTGTAAATATGCCGCCAACCATCTTTTTCACTAACCCATAAAAAATCCTGCTGTTTGTTTACCCATAACCAGCCCGAAGGGTCTCCACCTGCTTCCGCGGCATTGAGATCTACCCAGGCCTCATCATTTTCGGCCCAAAACGTGCGACAATTACCGTCGTTGCTATTGCAATAGATAAGTTTACTTTCCTGCTGTCTCCTATCCAATTGCTGAACAATCAGTTCATTGCCAGCACTCCATTCCATGCGAGGTAAATAATTTTGTTGAGGATCACCATCAATTTTCATCCAGCGGATGGCTCCATTGGAAAGGTTTACTACGCCTATCTTTACAGGCGAAGGAGCAACGCCCGTTTTAGGATACTCCACGGGAATTACTTTTGAATAAACGGAGTCGGTTGTATTAAGCATATAATAATCCCTGATCTTTGTTGCATCTACTTGCCAGAAAGCGATCTGCTTTCCATCCGGCGACCAACGGAAACCATCTCTGCATCCAAACTCTTCTTCATACACCCAATCAAATGTTCCGTTGATCATTTTTCTGCTTCCGTCATTTGTTAGCCTGCGGGAGATACCAGAGTTTACATCTTCAGCAAACAAATTGTGCTCACTTACATAGGCTACCTGCTTAGCATCGGGAGAAAATTTTGCAAACATGAGAGATTGAGAAGGCTGGCTTTTGCCCACTTTACTAAGCTGGTTGTTTTTAAGATCGAGTATCCAGTAATCGCCGCGTGTTTTATAGCGCCATACTTTTTCTGTGTTAGTGAAAATGAGCAACTTGCTATTGTCATTACTGTAAACGTAGGATTGTGGTAACATCGGTGCAGAAGTTCCTACAGCAGTTAGCTGTTCCTTTTTTACAATAATTGTTTCTGCTTCCGTTTTCGGATCTATCCTTATTATATTTCCATCTTTTACTCTTGTGTAAGCCAGTCCGTCATTCGTCCAGTTTACACCCCTTCGCTGGGCAGCAACCTGTTGAAAACTGATCACTATCAGAACTATCAGTAATAAATTAAACTCTCGTTTCATGATTTTTTATTTTGGAGAATTAAAAATAAGCAAATACTAACAGCACTTCATGCCATTCCTAAAAAAGAAGTATAATTTTGCCATTGAAATTGCCAGTGGAGAATTATCAGCAATTCATTAATAGTTTTACCTGATATGGAAAAAGAAAAATTAAGGCTTGATAAATACTTATGGTCTATACGATTGTTTAAAACCCGGAGCCAGGCGGCAGACGCTTGTGATAAAGGGAAAATTAAGTATAACGGAACGAGTGCCAAAGCCTCTAAAACAGTTGCTATAAATGATGAATATGATGTTAAAAGTGAAGCGAGGAAATGGCGTATAAAAGTTACAGGATTGTTACACAACAGGGTTCAGTTTGCTGAAGCGATCAACTATTATCTTGACATAACACCTGCTGAAGAGATTGAAAGAATTAAATTTCAGGCAGCAGTATTTCATACAGGCAAAAGAATGAGCAAAGTTGGTAGGCCAACAAAGAAAAATAAAAGAGATATAGACGATTTTACCGGAAACATTTAGCTACGGGCAATTCAACACATTTGTACTACGAATATTTGAGTAATTTTTCGCTTCCGGCATTTTAAAAGTTGTAAATAAACTAACACACATGCGAATTGATATTATTTCCGTTGTTCCAGACCTGTTGGTTTCTCCTTTTTCACATTCCATAATGCAAAGGGCAAAAGATAAAGGTTTGCTGGAGATAAATGTGATCAACCTGAGAGATCATACTACTTATGCAAGGGCTCAGGTAGACGATTATCAGTTTGGTGGAGGTGCAGGCATGGTGATGATGATAGAACCGTTAGTGAATGCCATAGAAAGTCTTCAAAAAATAACTTCATACGATGAAGTGATTTTTTTAACGCCGGATGGTGAGAGGTTTAACCAAAAGATGGCAAATAATTTTTCACTAAAGAATAACCTGTTACTTATTTGCGGGCATTATAAAGGAATTGACCAACGCTTCCGTGATCATTTTGTAACAAAGGAAATTTCTATTGGCGATTATGTGTTAAGCGGTGGAGAGTTGGCTGCGGCTGTACTAACGGATTCGATTGGCCGCTTACTGCCTGGTGTTCTTAACGATGAAAGTTCTGCATTATCAGATTCATTTCAGGATAATCTGTTGGCTCCACCAGTTTATACGAGGCCAAACACTTTTCGTGGATGGCAGGTTCCCGACATTCTGTTAAGTGGCAATCATAAACTTATAGATGAATGGCGCCATGAACAATCGGTACAAAGAACACAGGAAAGAAGGCCTGATCTTTTAGAAAATGATTGATTTGCGATTTGCATATAAAAAAAGCTCCTGTTAGGTAACAGGAGCTTTTTTTATATGCTTTATTATATATTAGTTTGTATAAATCTTTTCGTCAACAGGAATATTTGATTCAATCTTATCAAATGTTATTGTTCCCTGCATGTTAGTGATTGAGTAGGCAAACCAGTATCCATCTGCATTTTGCTTGTAATCAGCAAAGCTGGTTTCTACATCCGTTTCCTGACCTTGCACATTTGCTTTTCCAGAAGTTTTTAACAGGCGGCTTGTTACTTTGTCGATAAAATAAGTAGAAACTTTGCCATTTTTATTTGTAACCTTCAACTTAAACGCGTCATTACCATCTACTTTTTCGCTGCCATCTAACTCAACAGTAGCACCTTTATCTTTATAGTTTAGTAGTGTACCCTGAATATCCATTTGAGAGTTAAAAGACTTTAACTGATCTTCATCCATTTCAGTTGGTTCAGCCATTCCCATAACCGGCATAAATACCCAACCTTTCTTGGTATTTCCAAGCTGGTAGTTAGATGTTCCCATAATCTCCATATCTACTCTCATGCCTGTAAGGTGAGATTTAGTCATCGTGATAGCCACATCTGTTCCCTGAACACTCATGTTACCATTCATTTTTACTGTTTTTAAACTAGCCAATTTGTCTTTACCGCCCTGGGCTTCAATATGTTTATTTATCACCTCATCTGCAGTTTGTGCAGTAACGCTCATAGTTGTAAACGCCAGCATTGCGAGGCAAAGAAATTTCAAATGTTTCATTGTTGTATTTTTTGTGATGGATTGAAATTGTAATTTATGACTTGCAAGATAGTAGAAAAAAAATTGTCACCTATCAATATTTAATAATTTAATCATTACCCTCTAATTTATAAATAACATATCCAATTCGTATATTTTTAAGTGTTTTACTTATTATTGCAAAAGTCAGGAGAATTAATAAACGACAGAAATATTTAGATGACCGTTACACCCGGGAATATTCTTTTAATCGCATCCATCTTATTACTACTAAGTGTTTTTGCAGGAAAAACTTCTGCCAGGCTTGGAGTACCTACCCTTATATTTTTTCTTATTGTTGGCATACTCGCTGGTTCTGAGGGTATTGGAGGTATTTATTTTAACAATCCTAAGATCGCTCAGTTCATTGGTATCATCGCATTGATATTCATACTTTTTTCGGGAGGATTGGAAACAAACTGGAAAAGTATTAAACCGGTTTTCTGGCATGGTTTCGTACTTTCTACTCTTGGCGTAGTTATCACGGCTGTATCAGTTGGCGTATTTGTACATTATTTTTTCAATTTTAGCTTGTTGGAAGGTCTATTACTGGGAGCGATCGTTTCAGCTACCGATGCTGCAGCCGTATTTTCCATTCTTAGAAGCAAGGATATAAAACTCAAAAACAATATTGCCCCTCTATTGGAGCTAGAAAGTGGAAGCAACGATCCTATGTCGTATTTTCTTACAATTTCATTTACAGCGATGGTTTCCGCTAAAGACAGTTCTTTTACACATTTGATACCTCATTTTTTTAAAGAGATAACCATCGGATTAATGCTGGGCTTGTTGATGGGTAAATTCAGCACATGGCTCATCAACAATATTAAATTAAGCACGCAAGGCGCTTACCCAGTGCTGTTAATGGCGCTGGCAATTTTTACTTATGCCGCTACAGACTTTGTTGGGGGTAATGGATTTCTGGCTGTTTACTTATGTGCCATGGTTTTAGGCAATAAAAATTTTATTCATAAAGCAAGTCTTACGCATTTTTATGATGGGCAGGCATGGCTGATGCAGATCATTTTATTTCTTACATTAGGCTTGTTGGTATTCCCATCAAAAATAATTCCGATTGCAGGCACAGGCTTGTTAATTGCTGCCTTTTTAATTTTTATTGCCAGGCCACTGAGCGTATTTATCAGCCTTGCTTTTTTTAAAATAAAGTTCAGAAGCAAATTATTTATTTCCTGGGTTGGGCTTCGCGGAGCTGTTCCAATTGTTTTTGCCACTTTTCCATTGATAGCCGGTTTGGAAAAAGCTCCAATGATCTTTAACCTTGTATTTTTCATTTCTGTTTCATCTGTTCTGTTTCAGGGAACTACCTTATCTTATATTGCCCGTCGTTTAAATTTAATTGAGCCGGTTAAAGAACCTGATGAAGTTCCTGATGTTGTAAAATCCGGCATACAGGAAATTACAATTCAACCTAATTCACCCATCCTGAATAAGAAAATTGTGCAGCTTAACTTTCCAAAAAATGTTCAGATTATTGCAATTAAAAGAAACAATGGATTTATTATTGCTGATGGATTTACGAGGTTGCTGGAAGCCGATACATTATATATGCTGGCAGAAGACAGTGCTGCATTAACACTCGCTTACGATGCCTTAAAAATAACAGGCGCAGCAACGGATAAAGTATCACCCATGTAAAAATAGATTTAAGGTTCCACTAATATGAATTCCTATATTTATAAAAAGAAATACAGATGAACACAGTAATAATTGAAGGAAATATTGTTGATATCAGCAATAAAAAAATATATTTTGGCAGTGTTGAAATTGCCGGAAAAAAAATACATAAAATCACAGCTGTCGGCGAACAAAAAGCCGGCAATCCATATATTTTACCCGGATTTATTGATAGCCATGTGCACGTGGAAAGTTCTATGTTAGTGCCTTCAGAATTTGCCCGGCTGGCTGTTGTGCATGGAACAATTGGCACCATCAGCGACCCTCATGAAATTGCAAATGTCTGCGGGATGAAAGGTGTTGAATTTATGATTGAAAATGGAAAAACTGTTCCTTTCAAATTTAATTTTGGAGCTCCGAGTTGTGTTCCTGCTACTGTATTTGAAACTGCCGGTGCAGCACTTAATGCAGAGGAGGTTGATCTGCTGCTGTCTAAACCTGAGATAAAATACCTGAGTGAAATGATGAATTTTCCGGGTGTATTAAATAATGATGAGGAGGTTATGAAAAAAATTGCTTCCGCAAAAAAATATAACAAACCTGTTGATGGTCATGCGCCGGGATTGAGAGGTGAGATGGCAAAAAAATATATTGATGCAGGAATCAGCACCGATCATGAATGTTTTACTGCAGCCGAAGCGCTGGAGAAATTAAACTACGGAATGAAGATTCTGATCAGGGAAGGAAGCGCAGCTAAAAATTTTGAAGCGCTGATCGACCTTATGCATGACCATTCAGATAACATGATGTTTTGCAGTGATGACAAACATCCCGATAGTTTGGCTGAAGGCCATATAAATCAATTGTGTGCAAGGGCTATTAAAAAAGGAATTGATATTTTTAAAGTACTTAAAGCAGCCTGCATAAATCCGGTGTTGCATTACAAAATGGAAGTAGGGCTTCTTGCACAAGGCGATGCCGCCGATCTTATTGTTATAAAAGATTTACAGGAGTTTATTGTATTGAAAACTTACATTGATGGATTATTGGTAGCAGAAAACGGCAAGTCACTTATTCAATCTCCCCGTTCTGCAGTAATCAATCAGTTTAATTGCGCAGAACTTACTGAAGACCAGCTTGAAATTATAGATACAGGAGCATCATCTTTACCTTGTATTGAAGCATTAGATGGTCAATTGATCACAAATAAAATATTTTTTCCACCTACATCGATAGAGGGAAAATATGTAGCAGATGTGAAAAATGATATTTTAAAAATAGTGGTAGTAAACCGTTACAAACAGGCTGTTATAGCAAAATCGTTCATTAAAAATATTGGAATTAAAAAAGGCGCGCTGGCATCTTCCGTTGCGCACGACAGCCATAATATTGTAGCAGTAGGCGTAGATGATGAAAGTTTGTGCAAGGCTGTAAATCTGGTGATCAGGCAACAGGGAGGCGTAAGCGCAGTTGCCGGCAATGAAGAAAAAATATTACCGCTCCCGGTTGCGGGATTAATGAGTAACCTGGATGGATATGCGATCGCAAATGCATATACCGAAATAGATAGATTCACAAAAGAAATTATGGGCAGCAAATTAACTGCCCCGTTTATGACTTTATCTTTTATGGCTTTATTGGTTATACCGCATTTAAAACTAAGCGATAAAGGGTTGTTTGACGGAGACTCATTCTCTTTTATTTAACTATTTGTTCGGGTACTGATATATTAATACAGAAATGTTTACTACAAAGCCCGAATTTAATGTAGGTGCGCCGTGAAAAATATCTAAATCATGGTTATTCAAATTTTGCGGAAATAACTTTCAACGCAATACTGTCTGTTCCTTTGGGGGTAAAATACTTAGATTTAAAATTCACACTTCCACCGGGATTGATCGTTTCATACACTGTTTCCTGGTCTTCTTCCAGCAAAGCACCTGTTTTACTAAAAAATGAAAGTTTGATCTCAATATCTTTAAAATGGACCAGTTTTGCACTATTAAAAATAGTTCCTTTGATTACTGTTTGACCCAGTAGATTTCTTTTATCAGTTCCTTTTGCTTGTAAAAAACGTACAGGATTTTTTTTCTCTATTTCTTCTACAGATGATTTACCTTTTTCATACTGATCATTGTTCTTTATATCATAGTTATGGCTATTATTGCAGGCGACCATTAAACAGCTACAGCATATCAAACCAATTAACAAGTGCTTCATATAAATAATTTGAGATGACTAAAAATACAGTTTTTAAAAACAGTTCATTAAAATTACGCTTTGCTCAATGAATTTATTTTAGATTTGTTTGTTAATATATAATTAATAATTCATCGCTTCCTTTATTTCGGCAGTGCAAACAACATCCAGAAAGGTAAAAGTTTTTTAGCAGGTTCAAAAAAATAATCATTATGGTACACAATCTAAGTACAAAACATTCTTTGATCAGCAATTGGGTAGGTGAGTTAAGGAATGTAGATGTGCAGCAGGACCGCATGCGTTTTAGGAGAAACCTGGAAAGGATTGCGGAAGTAATCGGGTACGAAATCAGCAAACAACTAGAAACAGAAGATAAGGAAATCACTACTCCTATGGGTATCTCTACCTGTAAAGTATTGAAGCACCAACCAGTGTTAGCAACAATTCTTCGTGCCGGACTTGCCATGCATAATGGTTTGCTTAATTATTTCGATAAAGCAGACAATGCATTTTTAAGTGCTTACAGAAAGCACCAGCCCGATGGTAGTTTTGAAATAAGCCTTGAATACATGAGCTGCCCCGAACTAGAAAACAGAACAATTATTATCAGCGATCCAATGCTGGCAACAGGATCTTCTTTGGTAAAATCAATTCAACACCTGAAAGACGAAGGAAATATTAAGGAATTGCATATAGTTTGCGCTATTGCCTGCTCTGTTGGAATAGAATATGTACTAAGGGCAGAGCCAAAAGCTATCATATGGTGTGGTGATATTGATGAAGAGTTAACAGCAAAAGGTTATATAGTACCTGGTCTGGGAGACGCGGGTGACCTTGCCTATGGCGCAAAAATGCAAAGCTAAAAGAACATATGTCGTAAAAGGTAGTTTTGTTTAAACCACTTCGGAGGATATGATTAAAATTTAACTGAAATATCATTCACATTACCAACTTTTTAAGAATAGCTGTTGTATAACTGCAAAGTTTACTGCTATTAAATGCAGCATTTTATCGTAATTGCTTATCTTTATCTGAAGAACATCTTATAATGAGAAAATACTTTGTTTTTATTTTTGTACTTCTGTTTACTACTGTTGTAAAGGCACAGGATCCGCATTTTTCGCAGTTTTTCGCATCACCGCTAACCTTAAATCCGGCATTTACGGGGAAATTTGATGGCAAATGGAGGCTGGCTGCTAATCATCGCGACCAATGGCCTTCAATTCCCAAAGCATATGTAACAACCAGCGCATCTGTTGATTTCCCTATTTTAAAGAACAACATACCCGAAAATGATGTTTTTGGAGTTGGAATTTCCGGTGTTAGTGATGCCAGTGCAAATAGTGCACTGAAGTTAAATTACGGTTCCGTTTCACTTTCTTACCACAAAGCCCTTGATGAAAATGGTTACAATACTATCGGCGCGGGTTTTCAAGGTACCTATAGCAGCATGGTTCTGGATATCAGCAAACTTACTTTTGCGGATGAACTGGGTCAGAACGGTTTTATACGGGGAACAACGGCCGAAGTTTTTAGTAATGGAAAAAATCAAAGTTACCTTGATATGAATGCCGGTGTGCTTTACTCCGGATCAACCAATGGTGAAAATAATTACTATTTGGGTGTTTCTATGTACCATATCAACAGGCCTAAAGTTAGTTTTAAAGATAAGAACTGGTACTTAAGTGGAAGGTTAACAGTTCATGGAGGTGGTTCTTTCCCTGTTTCTGATGTAGTTGCTCTTAATGTGTCTGCAATTTACCAGGCGCAGAACAAAGCCAGTGAAACAGTACTAGGTGGTGCATTGGCGCTTAATGCCAATGGCGATAATACCAATCCAACCAATGTTTATATCGGATCCTGGATCAGGTTGAATGATGCGGTTATACCTTACGTAGGGCTCGAGTTTTCCGGACTAAGAATCGGAGCAAGTTATGATGTTAACATCAGCAGTCTTAAAGCAGCTACCGGTAACCGTGGTGGTTCAGAAATATCTATTATCTATATCAACCGTAAAAAAGAAACCAAAGGTATCCCTTGTCCTCGTTTTTAATTATTTAACAGGAGAACCACTAACGTACTTATTTCCTTTCAGATAAAAGCGATATGGTAACAGCGCATCTCTACCTGCACTTGTAACGCCAATTCTGCTACTTTTACCGATGTTGATTTCTGATACGCTGCTACAATCATCTTCTGCTATGTAGATATTTTTACCAGTAAGCTTTGATCCTGAATGTATTTTTGAAATACCCATAGCTTTTCCCACATTACCAGGGCCTTTTGTGATACTAAAATCTACCGTTAGCTTACCAGTTCGTTTCAACATGTCTTCGAACCCGTCCAGGGGCTCTAAAGCTCTTATCAACACAGCATCTGGAACATTCTTTTCATTAGTAACCACATTAAACATCTGGTGCATTCCATAACAGATATAAACGTAGGCCGTTCCTGGTTCGGCATACATGTGTTCATTTCGCTGTGTTCTTTTACCAGCATAAGCGTGCGAGGCTTTATCAATATGCGCAATGTAGGCCTCTGTTTCAACTATTCTACCGATCGTTTTTATGCCATCAAAATCTGTAACGAGTATCTTACCTAAAAGTTCCTTCGCTATCTGCAAAACATTCTTTCTATTATAAAATGACACCGGAAGTTTCTTCATATATTATAAACTTATCAATAAAATTACTATACAAATTCAAACGCTTTGCAAAGTTAATTGCCCATCGTTTATCATTCTTGTAGCAAGTTGCGAATGTTTTATATCTTTAAAGCTAAACAATGAAACCAACAGTATAAGTGGAGCGGGATTCAATTCGTCTCGTATCATTTCACTATTATACTGAATGAATGATAAATGCTTAAAGAGATCATCATATCTATCCAGGCTTATTTTGAAGCGCATCGTTTTATATCGAAACATAAGCTTTGGAAATGGATACTCATTCCTGGAGTGATCTACAGCATTTTATTTGTAGCGGGAATTTATCTGTTCTGGATTTCAAGTAATGATGCTATTGAGCTTATATTGCTGAAAACAGGAGTTAAAGGTTGGTTAGACAGGATGCACGACAGTTGGCTGAATTTTTTCTTTATTGTTGGGCAGATCATTCTACGGCTGGTACTATTACTTTTCTATTTTTCGCTTTTCAAATTTTTATTCCTGATAATTGCCTCTCCGGTGTTTGCCTACCTCAGCGAAAAAACCGAAAGTATTATTCAAGAGAAAGATTTTCCATTTAGCCTGAACCAATTGCTGAAAGATATTGTGCGGGCAATTAGGATAGCCTTACGTAATATGCTCTGGCAGTCGGTATATGTGGTTACCATTCTCATTTTATCATTTATCCCTTTACTAGGATGGGTTGCACCCGTTGTTGCTCTTTTTGTAGAATGTTATTATTTTGGATTTTCCATGCTGGATTATAGCAGTGAGAGAAATAAAATGAGCGCACAGCAAAGTATAGATTTTATTGGCAACCATAAAGGCCTTGCCATTGGTAATGGAATGGTTTTTTATCTGCTTCATTTGCTACCTGTTCTGGGCTGGTTGCTGGCGCCGAGTTATGCGGTTGTAGCTGCAACACTTAGTTTACATCAGGCACAACAAAAACATGTAATCATACGCTAACCAATGAGTGAGATTTACCTGATACCCTGCTTTCTTGCTGAAGATATACTGGAACCAATACCCGCATATGTGCTGGAAGCAATTAAAAAATGCCAGGTGCTGTTTGCAGAAAATGAAAGAACGGCAAGACGGTACTTAAAGGCGCTCGATAAACAGATAGTTATCGATGAATTTGAATGGTTTGCTATCCACAAAACCGAAGAAGAACAGGTTAAAAATTTTAAGGCCCGCATCAAAGAAGGAAAAACGATAGGAATTATAAGTGAGGCTGGATGCCCCGGCATTGCTGATCCAGGGCAGGTTTTGGTGGCAGCCGCTCAGGAACTTAACTGTATAATTAAACCACTGGTTGGACCGAGTTCTATTTTATTGGCACTAATGGCCAGCGGCCTTAACGGCCAGCAATTTGAATTTACAGGCTACCTTCCAATTGATTCAAGTGCCAGGATAAAACGGATTAAAGAGTTGGAGGCTGCTTCTTTAAAACAAAACAGTACAAAAATTTTTATAGAAACCCCGTACAGAAATAACCAGCTGTTAGAAAGCCTGCTTCAACATTGCCATCCACAAACTAAATTATGTATTGCCGTAAACATAACAGCAACGGATGAGCGCATCTATACAAAAACAATGGCTGTATGGAAAACCAGTAAACCTGAACTTCATAAATTGCCCGCTATCTTTCTGTTACATGCAGCCCATTGACCCCGCGTTATTTTCGATCCGAATTAATGGTCAATTTCCCTGGTAGAAATTATCTTATCTACAATATAGGATGTATATCCTCTCCAGGCTACTGGGTTTTTATATTCTTTATAATGCAAATCGAAATATTTACCGCTATTGTTCATTAAATAATTTGCAATACTGTCATCAGTTACAGAAAATTCAAATTCATACGACTGTACAGTACCGGCCGTTTTGGAACGGAAGCCTGACTGAATTAATTTCCCCTCATATGTCTTAAATATATTTCCTTTCTTAACCACATAATTTAACTCCCCTGATTTTACTCCTTCTCCAAATACATAAAAATATCTCCACCAAATAACTATTCCTCCAATGAGAATAATCGCCACTAATAATAATCGCAAAAATTTCATAATTCCGCTTTTTTTAGGCTTTGTGTCTTCAAACGTTGATTGCATAAACTATTTTTTAAATATTGACGTATTTTTTTAAAGACCATACTCGCTTACCAACCAGATAAGGGCAGCCATGTTTAGCGCACCAAGATCCAGTTCCCGTTTGCTAACAGCTTCAAAGGTATCAGTTGCTGCGTGATGTAAGTCAAAATATCTTTGGCTATCCGGACTTAGTCCTGCAAGTGCTGTACCTATTTTCTTCAATGGTCCGATATCTGATCCTCCTCCACCCCGCCTGAATTCGTAAACACCATAAGGGTAAAACAAATTCTTCCAACCTGACAGTTTATTAAACCTATCCTGGTCCATATCGAAGCCAAATCCACGCGGTGAAAAACCGCCTGCATCGCTTTCCAAAGCAAAAATATGATTTTCCTTTTTCGTGATGGCTGCCTGTAGGTAGGCATCAGCTCCTCTGCCTCCATTTTCTTCATTCATAAACATTACTGCTCTAACAGTCCGCTTCGGTTTGATACCAATATCTTTAAAGGCCCTGATAATTTCTATACTTTGTACAATGCCCGCACCATCATCCTGCGCACCTTCGGCAAGATCCCAGCTATCCAGATGGCCGCCAACAGAAATTATTTCAGATGGAAATTCACTTCCCCTGATTTCGCCAATAACATTGAAAGAAGCAACATCAGGCAACATCTCACAATTTGTTTTGAAATATACTGTAACGTTTGTACCTTTTTTTAATGCAAGGTTAAGTGTTTCAGCATTTCGGGTGCTGATAGCAACCGCCGGTATTTTTGGAAATGAGTCGTTATATTGAGTAGTCCCTGTATGCGGATAATCATCAACGTTACTTGCCAATGATCTTACCAATACTGCTATTGCTCCGTATTTTGAAGCCTGTGCCGCACCAATCCTTCTTCCAACGCCGCTTTCTCCATACGACCTGAATGTATTTATATTTGCCGGATTCATAGGTATATTAAAAAAAATAATTTTACCCTTTATCTTTTTCTCACCTAATTGCGCTAAAGCTTCTATACTATTAACTTCCAACACTTCCGCCATTACTCCATTATCTCCGGTACCTACCGCATTTCCCAAGGCACAAAGCTGTAGTGGAATTCTTTCATTTCCCTGAAATTGCATATAGCCGGTTTCCTTTTCTCCTCTCACCCAATGGGGAACGATACAGGGTTGCCAGTAAACAGTGTCTGCTCCTGCTTCTTTTAGCATTCGGGCGGTTTCCTGCAAGGCTTTTTCAGCATTGGATGATCCACTTAGCCTGGGGCCAATCTTTTTACAAAGGAAGCGCAAGTTCTCGTAAGCAGTGCTGTTTACCATTATATTATCTGCCATCTTCCTGATAACAAGGGAATCATTTACCTGTCCAAAAGAAGTTGATATACCTGGCAGCAAAATCGCCAGGTAAAAAAAAAATTTTAAAGTATTCATATGAACAAACTTAATCAATTAACGTTAACCGTTTATTATTAAATGCTTGGTAATTAAATTGGTAAATTACACTCTCTTTTGATCAAACCATAGATATGAATATAGCGATCGTTTGCTACCCAACATTTGGCGGTAGCGGTGTGTTAGCAACAGAATTAGGGAAAGCACTGGCTGAAAAAGGCCATAACATACATTTTATAACTTACCAGCAACCTGTTAGGTTAAGTGGTTTTCATGCCAATATTTTTTACCATGAAGTGCAGGTTCCCACCTATCCACTATTTGATTTTCCTCCGTACGAAACAGCTTTAGCGAGCACGATGGTAGATGTGGCTAACAATCACCATATTGATATTTTGCATGTACACTATGCTATTCCCCATGCAGCCGCAGCTTACATGGCGAAACAAATACTCGCCAAACAAAATAAAAAAATGCCGGTGATCACCACTTTGCATGGTACAGATATAACGTTGGTAGGCCGCGATAAAACCTATAGTCCGGTTGTTACTTTTTCTATGGAAGAAAGCGATATTTTAACAGCGGTTTCCTATAACCTTAAGGAAGAAACCTATAAAAATTTCAACATTCATAAACCGATTGAAGTGATCCACAATTTTGTGGATGTAAAAAGGTTTAATAGAAAACCTGTAGATGCTTTCAAAAAACTGATTGCACCAAACAATGAAAAGATCCTGGTTCATGCCTCCAACTTTAGAAAAGTAAAACGTGTAATGGATGTGGTGAAAACCTTCCTGTTAATAAATAAAACAATACCTTCAAAATTATTGCTTTTAGGAGATGGCCCTGAGCGCCCCGAGATTGAAGCGTTTACCCGTACCTGTGAAAATTGCAAAGAGATCAAGTTTTTAGGTAAACAGGAACAAATGGAAGATATCCTTCCAATTGCCGATCTCTTTCTGCTTACCAGCGAATATGAAAGTTTTGGCCTTGCAGCACTGGAAGCGATGGCCGCGGAAGTGCCGGTAGTATCAACCAACGCGGGAGGATTACCAGAAATCAATATTGATGGCTATTGTGGTTATATGAGTGATGTAGGAGATATAGAAGACATGAGTAAAAATGCTATCAAGATTTTACAGGATGAAAAGACACATGCTAAATTCAAAATGAATGCATTAAACCAGGCAAAGAAATTTGATATTGACAATATCGTTCCTAAGTACGAAGCTTTGTATTTAAGCCTTTTAGATTAACGTTTGTGAAGCCATTTTTCAGGATCGAAATTGCTGGTTTCATTACTCATATAAAAATCTATAGCGCCAACTCCATCAAAGTTCGCCGCCACTTTTCCGAGCACCTGCCCTGTTTTAACTTCCTGTCCTTTTTGCACTGTAACGCTGCTTAGGTTACTGTAAGTGGAGAAATATCGGCCGTGTTGCAATATCACCACCTGCATATCTTCTATCTGTTGTATGGTGGAAACAGTTCCATCAAATACGGCTTTTACAGGTGTACCTACGTCGGCAGCGATATTAACAGAAGTTATTTCAATTGCTGTACCGCTAGGTAATGTATTGTGCCCGTAGTGCATCAAAATAGTCCCCCTGTCTAACGGCCATGGCAAGGAGCCACGGTTTCTTTCAAAACTCGCGTTTAGAGCAATATTTTCTGAATTCAACAAAACACTTTCCGGTTTTTTTGCTGCTGGTTTTACCGCTATAGATTTAGTATTACTGTTAGCAGATTTCGGAGTTTCTGCAGGATTATTTTTTGCTAACTCCTTTTCAGCAGCTTTTCTTTTTCGTTCGTCTTCTGCAGCTTTTGCTATGGCTTCTTTTCGTGCAGCTTCCTGGGCTCTTTTAATGGCAGAAGCAATGGCATTATCCACTTTTTTCATCTGCTTCTGTTTAGCCGCAATCTGGTTATTAAGTTGCTTGCCTTGCTTTTTTAATTCGGATACGATCCTGTCTTTTTCTTTCTTTTGCGTTTCCAATGCAGCCATTTCTTTGCTCTGCGTCTGTAGGGTAACATTCTTTTTTTGTTTAGTACCGCTTAGATCCTGTATTCTACCTTTTCGAAGATCCTGCGTTCTAAGTATGTTTTCACCTTGCATTTCCCTATATGTTCGATAACTTTTTAAATAAGCAATCCGCTTGATCGCATCATTAAAATTCGCTGACGAAAAGATAAAATTCAAAAAATCGTAGTTGCTCCGGTTCTTGTACGCATACACCATGCTTTTTGAGTACTCCTGTTTTAAAGTATCCAATAATTTATCATAACGGCGCACGTCCTTCTGTATCGTTACAATATTCCTATCGAGCATGCTCAGGTCGCGATTAATATTATCAATCACCCTATCCTGCAGGTTTACTTTCTTTGTGATCAGCGTTAAGCCAAGCAGGTTTTCTTTCGTTTGTGCCTTATTGTTATTAAGCAACTTTTCAGTTTGTTCAATTTCCTTTTTTAACGCCTGCCTTTGACGCTCCAGCTCTTCACGGGTTTGTGCCTGTACACTAGAAAGCAACAGCGGAAGACTAAAAAGAAAAAAAGAAATTATGTATTTAATCATGAACTGAATTTTATGGATATAAAATAAATCCAGGATGAATTTTTATGATTACTGATATTTACAAATAACGCTTATTTGCGTTTATAATTTTTAGGGATGTTGAACGACACTGATAATTCTTTGTTAAACTCATACTGCTTAAAGTTAAGCCTGATGTCGATCTTATTTTTTTCCGATGCACTGATGTGCCTGTTAGTAGAAAAATCGAAACCTACTTTATTTTCATAATCATCATAAGTTATATCTGCCGTGCGGTTTCTCGCCATATCTACATCATCCATTTTGCTGTGCAATAATAATTTATTATCAAGAGATAACGTGATAAGATTTTTAAAATCCTTTCCCAAAGAAGATATTAAAATAAATCTATCGTCTTGTTTGTACGAACTGATAGTATCATTATAAAAAATAGGATTACCAATCAACAGATTTTCAACTGTTTTATAATCAAAAGGAATCTCGGTTACCTCCTGCAAATAATCGAGTGAACGAAACTGCACTTCTTTATCTTTTTTGTTTAAAAGTATTAAACTGTCTTTTGTAATGAGCACCCTGTAAACTTCTACATTTAAAAAAGTGGCAGACAAAGAAATCCATATGGCACTGTCTTTAATGATTCTTACTACTGCAGTGATGTCTGGCAACTTTTCTGTTCTGCTGCTTGCTTCTACTTTTATTTTAGCTGCAAAAGTTTTAAAATCGATGCGATGCGATTTAAATACTTCGAGTGTATTATTAATGATCTTTAAAGAATCTTCAGCAGATTTATTATTCATCAGATTGACCGTATCTTTTGGAGCAATCACTTTATTTATTTGCCTTGTCGTTTTACAACTCGTAAAAACAAGGTTAAAAATTACGAACGTAAAAAAAATTATTTGCTTCATCAGATTTTTTAAATTGAACATTTACTTCACGCCGGTATGGCCAAATCCTCCGCTCCCCCTTTTCGTATCATCCAATTGCTCTACCACAATTAAACGGGCCTGGTTAACTTTAGCAATCACCATTTGGGCGATTCGATCACTATTATTTATCTGTTGCACCTCATTACTCAGGTTAATTAATAAAACTTTTATTTCGCCGCGGTAATCACTATCAATTGTTCCCGGTGTATTGAGACAAGTTATTCCCTGCTTTAAGGCAATTCCGCTTCTGGGCCTTATCTGGGCTTCACAACCAATTGGCAACTGTATAAACAAACCGGTTGGTACGAGTTGCCTCTCTAATGGATGTAAAATAATTGGAGTATCAAGTGCAGCCCGCAGATCCATCCCTGCAGAGCCAGTAGTAGCGTACTCAGGCACAGGATTGGAAGAGTTATTTACAATTGGTACTTGAATCAATTCCATTATCTAAATTTTCTTAAACGATCTTTTGTAATAAAACAGTTGCATATGCCACCAGGCCTTCTTCCCTGCCCGCAAATCCCATTTTTTCGGTAGTAGTTGCTTTTATAGATATATCAGAAACATCAATGGACAAAATCGAAGAAATTGCCTGCTGCATTGC
>CAZCAA010000020.1:0-1596 GCA_964496585.1 uncultured Ferruginibacter sp. | reverse complement strand
AGAAATTATTTTTTGTCAAGATCAAATATAAGGCTGAAACGCACAGTATTTGATAAAGGATTACGGTTAACACCTGATCCTGTTGGCAATAAATATGCGAAATTCAATCCGAACATATTGTATTTTAAACCAGCACCCAGGGTGAAATACCTACGGTCTCCTTTTAATTTATTCTCGTAGAAATATCCAGCTCTCAAAGCAAACTGCTCTTTGTACCAGTATTCAGCACCAGCAGAAACAGTAACTTCTCTTATTTCTCCACCTTTTTCTGCATCACCAAATGATCCAAACCAGCTGCTAACAACACCTTTTGAACGGTAATCTTTCAATGAATTACTGCTTGTATCTGATGGAGGTGTTGGAACAAGTAATTTGTTCAGGTCAATTCCAAAAGTGATTTTATTATCAGCATCAAGTGATTTATTATAAGTTGCACCGATACCTAAGTTAGCAGGAATATAATCTTTTTGAGTAGCATCGCTTGTATAAGAAATTTTTGAACCAAGATTACTCAAAGTGATACCCCAGTTAATACCATTTCCGGCTTCGCTGGTTCCATTGTGGAAGAAATGTAAGTCACCTGCAACTGCAGTTCCTTTTTTATAAGCTTGTCCTGTGTTAACATTATTACCTGCTAAATCAGAACTTATATAACGGAGACCAACACCAAGACTGCTTTTCTTACCTAGTTTCCTTGAATAGCCTAAATCAATAGCAAATTCACGAGGACGGAAAATATTCAATGCATTACCACTGAAATCAGTGAACTGGATGTTACCAAGACTAAAATACCTCAATGATGCTGAGATTGCAGACATTTCATCTAACTTATAATAGCCAGCAATTGAAGCCAGGTATACATCATTAAGTTTAAGATCGTTTAACCAAGGAGTATAAGTAACTGCAAGACTTGCTTTACTTTTAGAGAATGGCGTTTTAGCCAGATTCCAGAAACCTGAATTTGCATCAGCAGAAGTTGCAATTCCTATATCACCCATACCTCCACTCCTTGCATCTGGAGAAATACGTAAAAAAGGTACGGCAGTGGTTACAACATTAATTTTATCGGCTTGGGCTTTGGCTACTGTTATTGTGCCTCCCATTAACATAACTAGGGCAGTTAGTTTCAAAGTTGCTTGTTTCATGCGTTTTTTGTTTTGTCTTGGTTAGGTAGACTTACCTCTATAAGCGTTTATTTAAAAGTTTTATTTTATTAAGCTGTAAAATTAGCGGATTTCTTTTAACCAGCAATTAATTTATAAATTGTTGTTAAAGAAATCTATTCAGCGGTCAAATATATTAAACATCTCAGGGAAATAAAAAATATTTTTGTTCATTTAACCGCTAAAAATAAAAAACGCTGATGTATAACATATTATTGCGTAAATCGTTACATACACATGAAACTCTTAAATTCATTTAAACCTACAATCTTACAATAATAACAAATAGAAAAAGATCGCTATTTCTATTGTGAATAAATAAGTGTAAATTTTTATGAAAAAAGCAGCAAAACTATTTCCATGTGCTGCAAAGTATTTATATTCGCAGTTAGTGTAACCCCAATACAATATTAAAGAAATCCTTTCGTTAAAC
>CAZCAA010000019.1:39993-47178 GCA_964496585.1 uncultured Ferruginibacter sp. | reverse complement strand
TTTTGCGAACTATCAAAATAACCTTTGCTCACACTATCGATAAATTCAGCTTCCTGAATAATATACTTCCTGCTAAACGGTTTAATCGAAGAGAAATTGAGATCTGTATTTCTTTGCTGCTTGATTTCCAGCCGATCTATAAAATGATACTCCTTGGCTCCCTGGTTTAAATAAGTTGATTGGGCAATAGCAGTTACAGGTAAAACAAAAGCTATGAGATTGAAAAAGGATTTAATAATTTGCATCAGCATTTTTAATTTAAAGAATCTTATATTCAAGATATGCAAAAATATCTTTTTAAAAACATACAGGTTGTAAATGAGGGAAAAATAGTATTTACAGATGTTTTAGTGCAAGGTGAAAGGATAGAAAAAATTTCAGCACAAATCAATTCAAAAGGAAATGTAATTGAAATTGACGGAGAAGGCAAACACCTTTTGCCAGGAGTAATCGACGACCAGGTTCACTTTCGCGAACCCGGATTAACACATAAGGGAAATATCTATTCTGAAAGCCGGGCAGCAGTTGCAGGAGGCACTACCAGTTTTATGGAAATGCCAAACACAATTCCCAATGCCTTAACGCTTCCACTACTGGAAGATAAATATAGTATTGCAGCTGAGTCCTCTATAGCCAATTACTCATTCTTCATGGGTGTAAGTAACACTAATGCTGATGAAGCTTTACGGGCAAATAAATTCAAAGAAAGCATCTGCGGTTTAAAAATTTTCATGGGTAGCAGCACCGGCAATATGCTGGTTGATAGCCATGCTGCATTAAATAAAATTTTTAGCGAAAGCGAAATGCTTATTGCTACTCATTGTGAAGATGAACGGATAATCCGGAGAAATTATGAGCAGATTAAAAGCAATAAACCAGTGCTCTCACCATCAGACCATCCATTGATCAGGGATGAGGAGGCATGTTTTGAATCTTCCCTGATAGCTATCAAATTTGCACAAAAATATAATAGCAGGCTGCACATACTTCATATTAGTACAGAAAAAGAATTGCAGCTCTTTGGTAACATGATGCCGTTAAAGGAAAAAAGAATCACGGCAGAAGTCTGTGTACATCATTTACATTTCACTTCTGATGATTACGAAAAACTTGGATACCAGATAAAATGCAATCCTGCCATTAAAGATCCTCACAATAAAAAAGCGTTGTGGGCGGCGCTGCTGGATGACAGGTTGGACATCATTGCCACAGATCATGCTCCTCACCTGCTGAAGGAAAAAGAATCACCTTATGAAAATGCCCATGCAGGCCTTCCTCTAGTGCAGCATGGCCTTTCACTGATGTTTTACTACTATGCTTTCGGCTATATAACCCTCGAAAAAATTGTACAGAAAATGAGCCATGCAGTAGCAGACTGTTTTAAAATACAAGACCGAGGTTATATAAGAGAAGGTTATTTTGCCGACCTGGTAGTAGCTGATATGAACCAAACACAAATTGTTACACCCGAAAATATCCTCTATAAATGTGGATGGAGCCCATTTCTTGGCTTTAAATTTCCCGCCGCCATTACCAGCACTATGGTTAATGGAAAATTTGTTTATGAAAACGGACACATTATTGAATCTAATAGTGGTCAAAGACTTTTATTTAACAGGTAAAGAATAAAAATGGAGATAGACAAAACCACGCTCAACGACCTATCGATCTTTAACAATGATGAAGAATTTTCTGTTTTTAACAAACTAAACTACACACTTACCAGCAATGGCAAAGAACAACTGCGCCACAATCTTTCTGTTCCATTAAAAAGTATTGAAGCCATTGAAGGCATTCAGAATACACTGAAACAAATTATTGAACTGGAAGATCAATGGCCTAAGCAAATCAGCAATGGTACTATTAAAGTGATTGAACGTTTTTATGAAAGTACATTTGATCCATTGCCGGAAACTGTTTCTTCTGTTACTGCTTACAGTTATAAATTATTGCATGGCCCTGATTATTCTTTTGTAAAGTTTTCTGCTATTCACTGTTTTGATTTTATCAAAGGGCTGCAATCGCTTATTAATTTATTACAACCAAAAACGACCTCTGCTCCTCTAAACTCAGTTTTAACTGAAACAGCACAATTAATAAAAAAACAACAATTTGATGTTATAAATAAATATAAAAAGGCAACTGATCTTACTCCGCCGGAAGCACTCCAATTGGCCAGGTATTTACGGGATCATTTTAAACACAGCATGACTAAACTGCTCAGCAATCATGCTAAAATAGATGCTTGGTACGGCATGGCAATGGCAACAAAAAAACTACAGCTAACTTTTCCAATATTCTCCTCCTCACCGCTTCCACTTATTAAGATCCAGGGGCTTTCGCATGTACTATTACAAAATCCGGTGGCTTATGATGTAAATCTGAATAGAGAAACAAACTTCCTGTTTTTAACAGGCGCTAATATGGCTGGAAAAAGCACGTTCATAAAAGCTGTAGGAACGGCCGTTTTTCTTGCCCACACAGGTATGGGAATTCCTGCAAAACAAATGGAATTAGGACTGTTTGATGGGATGCTGAGCAACATCAATGTAATGGACAATATCGTAAAAGGAGAAAGTTATTTTTACAATGAAGTGCAGCGCGTAAAAGCTACTATTCAAAAAGTAAATGATGGACGTAAATGGTTAATTCTGATAGACGAATTATTTAAAGGAACTAATGTACAGGATGCCATGAAATGCAGCACCACAGTAATAGAAGGATTATTGAAAATTAAAAACTCCCTCTTTATACTTTCTACTCATTTGTACGAAATTGGAGAAGAACTGAAAGTGAATAAAAACATCCATTTCAGTTATTTTGAAACAAAAGTGGTAGATGATCAACTCAATTTTAATTACCAGCTAAAGGACGGTATTAGCAACGATCGCCTGGGTTACCTGATCTTAAAAAAAGAAGGCGTAGTAAAAATGCTGGAAGACTTATAAAATTATGCGTGTTCGATAAAACTCTTACTTACACAGGATCTTACTTCTTCATTCTTTTGGAGAAGTCTTGGGTATGAGGTCTGGCATTGCAGCGAATTGAAAGCACTTCCTGGATAAGCATAATCTCAACACAACGTTTTTTTCCTCAAATACTATTCGTGAAAACAACCGAAAACAAGGCTCATTCCCTCAGCATGTTTTAAAGTTTTATGGCAACCTTTAAGGATGCTTATAAAAACTTTTGGCAGTGCCGTATATGGTGTGGAAGCCATCACAATTACTGTTGAAGTAAATGTAACCAACCAGGGCCAACATTATTACATTGTCGGATTGCCAGATAATGCCGTTAAAGAAAGTTTACAAAGAGTTGAAAGCGCTATCAAAAGCAATCACTATTATATGCCACGCACAAAACTGGTAGTAAACCTGGCTCCTGCTGATATTAAAAAAACGGGTTCGGCATTCGATCTTCCTATTGCTATTGGAACATTGGGTGCTACAGAACAAATTGAAAATCCTGAACGGCTTTCAGTTTTTGTAATTATGGGAGAATTGAGTCTTGATGGAGTAATAAAACCAATTAAAGGTGCATTACCAATTGCCATACAGGCAAAAAAAGACGGATTTGAAGGTTTGATACTTCCCGAAGCAAATGCAAGGGAAGCGGCGATGGTAAACAATATGAAGGTTTATGGCGTAACGCATCTTAATGAGGTGATCAACTTTTTTAAAGATGAAACTACCATCATACCAACATTCGTAGATATTAAGGAAGCATTTGCTCATTCACAAAGCGAATTTGAAATTGATTTTTGTGATGTAAAAGGCCAGGAAAATATTAAAAGGGCATTGGAAATTGCAGCTGCCGGTGGCCACAACGCTATCCTGATTGGTCCTCCGGGAGCCGGTAAAACAATGCTGGCGAAAAGATTGCCAACCATTTTGCCGCCGTTAACTTTACAGGAGGCATTGGAAACTACTAAAATTCACAGTGTTGCCGGTAAACTTCCCGAAAATGCAACGTTGGTGAGTAAACGCCCATTCCGAAGTCCGCACCATACAATTTCAGATGTTGCACTGGTTGGTGGTGGCGGGAATCCACAACCCGGCGAAATTTCACTCGCCCATAATGGTGTTCTGTTTTTAGATGAATTACCAGAATTTAAAAGAACCGTGCTGGAAGTCATGCGTCAACCAATGGAAGAACGCAAAGTAACCATCAGCCGTGCAAAAATAGCCCTGGATTTTCCCGCAAGCTTCATGCTCATCGCCAGTATGAATCCATGCCCATGTGGTTATTTTAATCACCCCGAAAGAGAATGTTCCTGTGGCCCCGGAATTGTACAAAAATACCTGAGCAGAATATCCGGACCTTTGCTAGACAGAATAGACCTGCATGTAGAAGTAACTCCTGTAGCTTTTAATGAACTCAGTTCTGCAAAAACATATGAAAAAAGTGATGCAATACGGGAACGCGTAATTGAAGCAAGAAACTTACAGGCACACCGGTATGTAAACTGCGAAGGCGTTTATTCCAATGCTCAGATGAGTAGTAAGATGCTAAAAGAAATTTGCAGCATTTCAGCCAGCGGACAAATACTTTTAAAAACAGCGATGGAAAAATTAAATCTTTCTGCAAGGGCTTACGACCGTATTTTAAAAGTAAGCCGAACCATTGCAGACTTGTGCAACAGTGCGGAAATTAAACCTGAACATCTTGCTGAAGCTATTCAGTACAGGAGTTTAGACAGAGAAGGCTGGGGCGGATAAAGATTATCGGCATTTGTGTTTCAGTGCATAAATGGAACACTTTTCATTTTTAGCAGCTTGCACTCTAATCAATCTCCTGACTTTACGTCACTTTAAACGAAATTGCATCATATTTGTTACTTTAAATCCTTTGGAAATAATTTTGCATTCAGCAATGAACTTCCGGGTATCCAATTACCATTAGCATAATAACTGACTGAAAATAAAAATAGTTGCATGAAGATTCTTTTAACCTACCTCAAGCCTTACAAATGGCTTGTTATACTCACATTAACGCTTGCTGCCATCAATATCGGTTTTTCTCTGGTAGATCCTATTTTACTTGGGAAAATGATAAACCTGGCGAATGGCCATCAAAGCGGGCCGAAACCATTTAGCTGGAACAGGTTTTTCAATTCTTTTACCTGGCAGGAGCCCGGTGTATGGTTTCTGCTAACCTGCTCAATTTCGGTAGCGATGATCAGCCGGATAGCCAAAAACTTTCAGGATTATTTTTTGAACGTGATCATACAAAAATTTGGGGCAAAAGTTTTTACAGATGGCCTTCAACATGCCATGAAACTTCCTTACCAGCAATTTGAAGACCAGCGAAGTGGCGAAACACTTTCAATCCTTACCAAAGTACGTACAGATGTAGAAAAATTCATGATCAATTTTATCAATATACTTTTTGGTGTGATCATCGGAGTAGTTTTTGTTTTTGTTTATGCGGCTGTTTTTATTCACTGGAGTATTCCGGTAGCATATGTTGCCGGCATTTTCTTTTTAACTATTATCACTAATTTTTTAAGTAAGAAAATAAAAATAATTCAAAAAAATATCGTTGGCGAAACCACGGCTTTAGCAGGTTCTACAACAGAATCACTCAGGAATATCGAGTTGGTGAAAAGCCTTGGCTTAACAAAACAGGAAGTGGGCAGGTTAAATAAAAATACTTATAAAATACTTGGACTTGAATTGAAAAAAGTGAAAAGGATACGCAGTATCAGTTTCATTCAGGGAACAATGGTAAATACGTTGCGGCAGGTGATCCTGTTCATTTTAATGTGGTTGATCTTTGGAGGTAGTATGAACGCTGGACAGCTTGTAACGATGCAGATATTTTCATTTTTTGTTTTTGGCCCACTACAGGAAATTGGCAATATTCTTTTGTCATACCGCGAAGCCGAAGCATCATTAAATAACTTTGATAACCTTATGAAAAAAGCTCCTGAAACGGAGCCGGCCAACCCTAAACAACTGGGCGCTATTAAAACCCTGGCATTTAGAAATGTTGGCTTTAAACATCAAACTGCCTCTCACAAAGCTATAGATGATATAAGCTTTGATGTAGCCGTTGGAGAAACCATTGCTTTTGTTGGCCCCAGTGGAAGTGGTAAATCAACTTTAATGAAATTATTGGTTGGATTATACAGGCCTCAGGAAGGAAAAATCCTTTACAATAACCTCGATGAAACTGAAATTCATTTTGATGACTTGCGTAATCAAATTGGATTTGTTACACAGGACACCAATTTATTTAGCGGTACTATCCGTGAGAACCTGATGTTTGTAAATCCCACTGCATCGGAATCTGATTTAAACAATGCTTTAGTAAAAGCTTCCTGCACCGGTTTGCTGCAAAGAGCAGAAAAAGGCGTAGATACCATGATCGGAGAAGGAGGTTTAAAATTATCGGGCGGTGAAAAACAACGCATCTCCATTGCGCGGGCTTTATTAAGAAAACCTCATCTGCTAATTTTTGATGAAGCAACTTCAGCACTTGATTCTTTAACGGAGGAAGAAATTACCAATACAATTAAAGATATATCTTCTCTAAAAGAACAGGTTACCATTTTGATTGCTCACAGGTTGAGCACAATCATGCATGCCGACAGGATTTATGTGCTTGAAAAAGGTGAAGTAGTGGAGACTGGCAACCATGAAAAACTTGTAGCAGAAAAAGGATTGTATTATGCAATGTGGCGGCAGCAGATAGGCGAACGAAAGTCAGCAGACATGATGCAACCCGCCGTGTAGTAAAAAAAAGCCGTGAAATTTAGTACTATTTCCGAACGGTTATCGTACTATTAAAGCAATGTAATTACCGAATTTATTAACTTTGCAAGATGACTAAGGAAAACCAACCAACCCCAAATAATCTTTGGAGTATACTTACCATGAAATGCCCTCGTTGCAGGAAAGGCCAGATGTACAGTGACAACAATGCCTATACAAAAATAAACCTCAAACATATATTTGAAATGCCCGACCACTGCAGTGTTTGCGGCCAAAAGTACGATTTGGAACCTGGTTTCTGGTATGGCACTGCTTATGTTAGTTATGCACTGGCTGTAGCCATTTCTGTAAGTACTTTTGTTGCGTGGCTTGTGCTGATAGGAGTGTCAACTGATGACAACAGAATATTTTACTGGCTTGGATTTAATGCGATAGCACTTGTTATACTCCAGCCCTGGATGATGCGCCT
>CAZCAA010000019.1:0-39893 GCA_964496585.1 uncultured Ferruginibacter sp. | reverse complement strand
ATCTGCTTGTGTACTGATCTCACTTTTCAGGTTTTTATCTCCATACTCGTAACGGATAGTTCCTTCATGAGAACCGTTGGAGGCCAGTTCAGGAATTCCCGGTGCCCTGAATGCCCTGGCAATATTTAATTTAAAGTTTACGTTTTTATTTAGTTCGTAAGCTGTTCCAACACTACCTGAAAAATTAGAAAAGTCTTTTGTAAATGCTTCGCCCTTTATCGAGCTGCCGTCCTGAAGGCTCGCAACGTTAATGTGTCTGGTATCAAATCTGATACCTCCACTCACTGTTAACTTTTTAAGATCTTTTTGAAAGAAGCCATAAACGCCAATGTCATTCAGCGTATAGTCAGGTATAAGTTGCTCCATTCCTTTATTGGTATTCTGTTGGTTCATTCCATTAACACCCATAGAAGTTTTCCAGCCATTCACTTTTTTAAAATGAAGCTGGGTGGTATAGGTAATCGTTTTAAGATCAAAGTAAAGTGATTGTTCAAATGGATTATCAGCATTGCCAAACTCTTCTCTTTGATTATGCTGCCAGGCAACGTTAACCGCTAAACGCTGTTTTCCCAGATTAAAACTATTATCAGTTGCCATTTTAAAATGCCGGATATGCTGATAAGGCACCTGCGGATTTGTACTCATAAAATCATCGTTTCCAGCCCTCATTTCTCCTCCACCGGCAACAGGTTTAATGAAGAAACCGGCTGAATCTCTTTCCCCTTCAATCAGCCCTGCCTTCAAATTGAAATTGCTTACTAAAAGATGGCTGTATCCCCAATTACCATTGTAGCCAACATATCCACCAACATTGTGTTCATTAAATTTTGAATTGAAAACACGGCCATCATATTTGTTAGTATAGTCTGCAGCAGCTTTTACTGTACCATATACATTCCAGTTAAATCCAACAACATTTCCTGCCACGCTTCCATAAAAACTTCTCTGCCTGTTGTTTGTTTGATAATTTGAACCTGCGTTTATTTTAATACTGTTTGTTTGCACAGGTACATTGGTAATGATATTGATCACGCCGGCCATGGCATCGCTACCGTAAACGAGAGAAGCCGGGCCTTTTAAAATTTCTATTTTATTTACGCTTGCTTCATCAACCTCAATTCCATGCTCATCACCCCACTGTTGTCCTTCCTGCCTTACACCGTCGTTGATAGTTAGTACACGGTTATATCCAAGGCCACGGATTAATGGTTTAGCAATAGCCGGACCGGTTGATAGCGATGATACTCCCGCTTTACGCGTAATTGCTTCTATTATGTTAGTGGAAACCGTTTGCTGTAATTCATCTTTTCTCATAACCGAAACCTGGAATGGAACTTTCTTTACTTGGGTAGCGTTCGTTACGCCGGTAACGATCACAGCATTATTTTCAACGATTGATTCTGCCAATAAAAAATCTCTTTTAGTATCTCCATGGATTGAAATACTTTCAGCTAATGTTGCATAACCTATATGTGAAACCTCTATAATGTAAGTGGCTTCGCTGATATTTGAAATACTAAATTCACCTTTTGAGCTGGTATTACATCCAGCTTTTATGTCGGCTATGTACACTGTTGCACCTTCGATGGGCAAGCCGGTACTTTTGTCTTTTACAACACCGCTGAAACTTCCTTTTAAAATTATTGAATGGGCGATTGCGTAGTTATTAAAAGCAAAGCCCGCTAATACACTTATAAATACAATGATCTTTCTCATAATTTTGAAACTATGTTGTTGTTAATGAATACATGGCTGCTAAAGAGCACTAACATTGAGGTAATGCGCATTGAGCAGATTAAAAAGAAATGGAAATCTTACACAACAACTGGTGGACCGCGGAGGCTGTAATAATAACCTGTAATTGAAAGAATATAAGAAGACAGGCTCGGAGTAAACTGTTCAAAAACACGAAAGATGCCAATACTGTTAACAGGATCTACTTCAATAAAAGGCGTTGTTGCAACAGTAGCATTAACATCACAATTGTAACCCCCGGCATTATATTGAAGTTGGTTGTTTGTGCGATTTGTTGGATGATCCTCGTGATCTGCAAACAGGTTGTGTAGTACCTGTTTTGGCGTAATGCTTAGCAAGAAAATTCCCATTAGCAGAACGCTAAAGAGTCTTTTTACTATAATATGTTGTGTTATATTTTTGATACCTTGTTGCAAATTACAAAGTTTTTCCGAATGTTGGCAACAGTATTTTCAGCAATAAGGAAACGAGCGATTGCAATAAAGGCAAATTTCGCATTGCATTATTTTTTTGCAAAAAACCTCATTAATTAATTTATATTTTCAATTATACCTGCAATGCCCTGTCCGCCGCCTACACAGGCTGTTACAATACCGTATTTCTTGTTTAACCTTTTCATATCATTGGTAAGCTGGATAGTAAGTTTGCATCCTGTGCATCCCAACGGGTGACCAAGTGCAATAGCGCCTCCATTGATATTTACAATATCCGGGTTTAATTCTAATTTTCTTATTACAGCAAGCGCCTGTGATGCAAATGCTTCATTTAATTCAAAAAGATCAATCTGAGATAGATTCATTCCAGCCTGTTTTAAAACCTTTGGTACAGCTTCAATTGGACCTACGCCCATGATTCTTGGATGAACACCTGCGCTGGCACAATTTACAAGCCTGGCAATTGGTTTTAACCCAAGTTCATTTATCATTCTTTCACTCATCACTATTACAAAAGCACTTCCGTCACTCGTTTGAGATGAATTCCCGGCAGTAACACAGCCATTAACCGCAAAGGCTGGTTTCAATTTAGCAAGGCCTTCTATTGATGTATCAGCTCTTACGCCTTCATCGGTATCCACTACAAAATTCCTTTTTTGTTTCTTCCCATTCTGATCAACATAGATTTCTTCTACATTGATAGGCAATATTCCTGATTTAAAATATCCTTCTTTAATGGCATTACCTGCTTTTAGGTGGCTGTTATAACTGAAAAGATCCTGGTCTTTTCGGTTCACATTGTATTCTTTCGCTACTGCTTCTGCTGTTAGTCCCATACTCAGGTAAAAATCGGGCTCATCAATTGCAATTGAATATGATGGAACTGTTTTCCAGCCTGCCGTAGGTACCAGGCTCATGCTTTCTGTTCCACCGGCGATTATACATTCTGCCATACCGGTTCTAATTTTAGCTGTTGCCATCGCAATACTTTCAAGTCCGCTGGCACAGTACCTGTTTATTGTAATTCCCGGCGCATGTATACCAACTGCCCTGGCAGAGATCATTCTCGCAACCTGCAGTCCCTGCTCTGCTTCCGGTACAGCATTGCCAACAATTACATCGTCTACCCGTAATGGATCCAGTTGAGGTACGGAAGCTAATAATCCTTTAATCACATCTATAGCAAGGTCATCCGGACGGGTAAATCTGAACCCCCCTTTTTTACTTTTAGTGATTGCCGTTCTATATCCTGCTACTATATAAGCTTCCTGCATAATGGTAAATTTATAATCCCGTTTATATGAGAAAATGATAAAAAATAAAATAGTTGTTTATGCAACCTTAATCAAAGTTATCATTAAGTATTGATAAAAAAAACTGATTTTTTCTGTTTTGGGCCAACATTTCGCAAAGGCTGAAAGAACCACAAAGAATTAGATGAAAAAATTAAATGTATGAACAATGGCCGTCTCTGTGCCGATGTTTTAAATTAACCTGATTTATCAGCACGAACCAAAGGTCGAAAGAAAAAGCATAAAATAAAAGAACTTAATTCACCTGAACTTACAATTTGAAATACTCCTTTACTATACTAATTTCGCAGCAATATGTACAAAATTCTACGAGCTGTTTTGTTTTGGTTTGATCCTGAAGAAGTTCATTACTTCTCCATGAATGCGCTGCGGCTGATTTGCAGGTTTCCTTTCATGAAAACTATTTTAAGTGCCACCTATAAACCAAAAAATGATCGCTATTCTGCAATTAACAATCAATTTACAAACAGGATTGGCATTGGAGCCGGCTTTGATAAAAATGCCCGGTATTTAAATGAGCTGGAAGTTTTAGGATTTGGTTTTGTAGAAATTGGAACTGTAACGCCCTTACCTCAGGATGGAAATGATAAGCCACGTTTATTTCGTTTACCAAAAGACAAAGCGTTGATAAACCGGATGGGATTTAATAATGATGGTGTTCAAATTATTGTTGATAGATTAAAAAAATGGCGACAAAACAATTCTGTTGTTACAAGTAAAAAGCAGCGAATAATTATAGGTGGTAACATTGGTAAAAACAAAGTAACAGCAAATGAAGACGCCTGGAAAGATTATCAAATCTGCTTCACGGCATTGCACGATTATGTAGATTATTTTGTGGTAAATGTGAGTAGTCCGAATACACCGGGGTTGAGAGCATTACAGGAAAAAGAAGCATTATCAACAATCCTGACAAACCTTCAATCCCTAAATTTAAGTAAAGCGATACCAAAACCAATCCTGCTGAAAATTGCTCCTGATCTCACAAAAGAACAGATTGATGATGTGATAGCGCTTGCACTCGAAATAAATCTGGATGGCCTGATCGTTTCCAATACTACCATCAGCCGCAGTGGTTTATTTACAACTGATGATGAGATTAACAATATCGGTGCTGGTGGATTGAGTGGGCTGCCTGTTAAAAACAAGAGTACAGAAATTATACAATACATCAGCAACCAGACAAATAATAAAATATTCATCATCGGCAGTGGCGGTATATTTACCGGTGAAGATGCATACGAAAAAATTAAAGCAGGAGCATCACTGGTGCAGGTATGGACGGGCTTTATATATGAAGGGCCAGCAATAATAAAAAACATTTCGTCATACATTGCAGCTAAAAATTAAAAGCCGGCGAATACATTTTAAAAATCAGTTAACGCTTTTAGAAAAAGCTATCTTTAAGTATGGAACACTTATTTACATCAGAAAGTATTATCAGTTTTTTTGTATTGGTTATCCTTGAAATAGTATTGGGTATAGACAATGTAATTTTCGTAAGCATTATCATGAACCGCCTGAAAGATGCAAAAGATCATGCACGTGCCCGTTATACATGGATGGTAACCGGCATCTTATCCAGAAGTTTACTCTTAATGGGATTAGGCTGGCTACTTTCACAAAAAGGGAAATCAGTTTTTACGATTTGGGGGAAAGGGTTCGATCTGGCGAGTATAGTAATGCTGGCTGGTGGATTATTTCTCATTTATAAATCAGTAATGGAAATACATCATAAGCTGGAAGGTGAAGACCCTGATGCATTGGCACAAACACAGAAAAAACTTTCTCTGGGACAGGCTATCGGCCAAATCATTTTAATTGATGCTGTATTTTCCTTCGATAGTATTATTACAGCAGGTGGAACAGCCAAACATGTTGAGATCATGATCGCCGCTGTAGTGATTGCTATGATTGTAATGTTTTTATTCAGTCCGAAAATATCTTCCTTCATTCACAAACACCCAACTTTAAAAATGCTGGCACTTTCGTTTCTTGTTATGATTGGCCTAAGTTTGATCATGGAAGGATGGGATCCCGAGACTGCAGAACACCTTCACCTTAAAAACTACATTTATTTTGGAATGGCTTTTTCATTTACAGTAGAAATGCTGAATATGGTAATGAGAAAAAGAATGAATATTAAGAATAGGTTGGTACGTTTAAATGAACCTATACTTGGAGACGAAGAAGAAGACCAGTCTGATTCCAGTCATTGATACTATTACTTTAAGAAATCCTTAGCAGTGTGGCAGCTACGATGCCCGATGTTTCAGTCCTTAGCCTTGTTTCTCCTAAAGTAACAGGTATAAATCCGTTTTCAATTGCAGACTCAATTTCCGCTTTTGTAAAATCACCTTCAGGGCCAATAAGGATAAGTTGATCAGTTATATTAGCAGCTTGATTATGAAGAGATTCTTTTTTGCCTTCAGGTAAACAATGAGCAATGAATTTTGTGCAGTTGTTAATTGGCCTACTTAATAGTTTATCAAATTGAATCGGTTCATGTAAAACAGGTAGCCAGCTTTGCTGAGATTGTAACATAGCGCTCACCACTATTCCATTCATTCTCTCAAAACGAAAATGCTGTTTTTCTGTTCTGGTACATAGTAAAGGGAAAATTTCATTAACACCGATCTCTGTTGCTTTTTCTAAAAACCATTCAAAGCGGGAAGCATTTTTTACGAGAGAAATAGCAATACTTACTTTTCTTTGAGGTGGAGTAATGTAAGTGGATGAAAGTATCTTTACCTCGGCCTTTTTTTTATGATCGCCTGTAATTTCTGTTGTAAATAAATTCCCTTTCCCATCTGTAAGCTGTAATTGTTCGCCGGTTTTCATGCGCAATACCTGTATCACATGCTTTGATGTATCCTCATTTAAAACGATGGAGGCTGCGCCTGCATTAATCTCATCAACATAAAAAAAAGGAAGCGACATAACATAATATTGTGATCGAAAATCAAATATCAATACTTAATGATAAAACCAAGGCTATTCGTAACAGTTAGACTTTGTTGGCAAATTAAAAAGGTGCATCATCGTCAAATTCTCCGTCGTTCATTTTACTGCCCTTTTGAATGTATAATTTAGCATCATCATTACCACCTCCTGCACCGGAAACAGGCCGCCAGTTACCTTCTTTAGGCAATCCAGGATTGAAGTCGCCACCACTTTCATCTTCAATGAATTTCTGAATATGAAGCAGCGCTTTCAATTTTATAGTTTCGAGA
This sequence comes from uncultured Ferruginibacter sp., assembly GCA_964496585.1. GTDB lineage: Bacteria > Bacteroidota > Bacteroidia > Chitinophagales > Chitinophagaceae > Ferruginibacter. The sequence continues at coordinate 33,158 of CAZCAA010000019.1, read as the reverse complement.
CTACCATTCCTATGTTTGGCAATCTTTACATACGTTTCACCTTTTGTACTCTCACCGTGTTCATTTGCAGTAATCTCGTAATAATCCGGGCGATATAAAAACAATACCATATCCGCATCCTGCTCAATGGCACCAGATTCTCTCAAATCGCTTAATTGGGGAATTTTACTTCCTTCTTTTCTTTTCTCAACTTCACGACTCAACTGTGAAAGTGCAATGATGGGTACCTGCAACTCTTTTGCCAGTGCTTTAAGATCCCTGGATATTTTACTGATTTCCTGCTCACGGTTGCTATTCCTGTCGGCACTTCCGCTCATTAACTGTAAATAGTCAATGATAATGATACCAATATTGTGTTTATTTTTCAGCCTGCGGCATTTAGCCCGTAGTTCAAAAATATTCAAAGCGGCAGAATCGTCGATAAAAATGGGTGCCTTACTTAATTTATCAATACCTCTTTTATACAACTGAGTCATCTCATGTTCTTCCAATTTACCACGGGAAATTTTTTCGAGCCAGATCTCACTTTCCGCACTTAATATTCTTTGTACAAGCTGACTGCTACTCATCTCCAGGCTAAAAAAACCAACACCTGTTGGCTTCGTAGCATGCATAGCTGCACTACGGGCAAGGTTAAGCGCAAAAGCGGTTTTACCTACAGATGGTCGGGCTGCCAATATGATAAGATCAGTGGGCTGCCAGCCATATGTAATTTTATCAAGTGAAGGAAACCCTGTTGGTACGCCGGTAATATCATCCTGACGGTTACGCATATCCTCAATGCGCTGTATGGTTTTAACCAATACTGTATCGATACTATCAAAATTTTTACGAAGGTGATTATTTGTAATCTCAAATAATTTCCCTTCCGCTTCATCCAGCATATCAAATACGTCGGTGCTGTCTTCATACGCATCGCCAATGATCTCACCACTAATGCGTATCAGTTCCCGTTGAATAAACTTTTGCAATACAATACGCGAATGCGCATCAATATTAGCCGAAGACACTACCGAATTGGTAAGTTTGGAAACATAATATGGACCTCCGATAAACTCCAGGTCTTCCCTCAGCTTTAATTCTTCTACTACTGTAAGCAGATCTATAGGCAAGCTTTTAACTGCCAATGCCTGCATTGCTTTGTAAATACGCTGGTGGGCTTCTACATAAAAACACTCTGGTTTCAAAATCTCAACTACCGTATCAAATGCACTTTTTTCGAGCATGATCGCTCCAAGTATTGCCTCTTCAAGTTCTTTAGCCTGAGGAGGAACTTTTCCAAAAACCATATTTCCCAAATCCACGCCTGGTTTGCGTCTCACTTTCCTGTCCTTATTTAAATTAGTAAACTCCATTTTTATATCAATTGCTTGTAGGTTATCCAAAAAAATCTACCATACCCAACAAAAATCATTATACAAATTAGCTAGTTGTAGTATTGGTAACAGCAATAAAAAACTACTTTATTGTTGTTGAATGGCTAAGGTAAATTCAATTTAGTAATGTAAAATTAACATTGCCCTGTTATTAACTTTATTTGGCAGATTTTCCACAGGCTGTTAACATGCAAATTTAGTTTATTCACCGCTTATTAACAGTATTATTAACATAGCAGATAGATACCAGTGTTTAAATATTGAATTTTATACACAAATTAAAAAGGAAAGATTTACTTTTTGTGCACTATTAAAGATTATAAATTACTTGTAAATATGCTGATGAAAGCGTAGGATTTATTATTAACCGGGGGTTTTATCATTGGGAAATTGAAGCAAACATATACCTGTGTTGAAAGCGCCTCGCTTCAGCTATAAACTGAATTAAATTTTAAACCCGTAAAAACTATCTTTGCAGCGAAAATTTATTGATACATGACTATTTCTTATAATTGGTTGAGTGAATACCTGCCCGAAAATGTAGCACCTGAAAAACTATCAAAAATTCTCACTTCAATAGGATTGGAAGTTGAGAGCCTGCAAGAATTTGAGGAAATAAAAGGAGGATTAAATGGCCTGGTTACAGGAGAAGTGATGAGCTGTGAGAAACACCCCGATGCCGATAAACTAAAGGTTACCAAAGTATCTATCGGTCAGGATTCACTCTTGCAGATCGTGTGCGGTGCAGCCAATGTAGCAACGGGACAAAAAGTGGTTGTAGCTCCTGCAGGTTCTACCATTTACCCATTGGGAGGCGAGCCAATTAAGCTAAAAAAAGCCAAAATCCGCGGCGTTGAAAGCGAAGGAATGATCTGTGCAGAAGACGAGATCGGTATGAGTAATAATCATGATGGCATTTTAGTATTGCCCGCAGCCAGTATTGCCGGAACAAAGCTTAGTGACCTCTTTAAACCTTATCGCGATTATATTTTCGAAATTGGCCTTACGCCCAACAGAATGGACGCCATGAGCCATCTGGGAGTAGCAAGGGATGTATGTGCCTGGCTCAGTTACCACAATAAAAAAGAAACCAACGTTGTTTTACCATTTGATAATAATTTTAAGCCTGATACAAATAACACGCTGATAGAAGTTGTTATTGAAGCAAAAGAAGCGTGCAGGCGTTACAGTGGTGTAAGCATAACAGGAATAACGGTAACGGATAGCCCTAAGTGGTTGCAGCAAAGATTAAAATCAATCGGACTTAAGCCGATCAATAATATTGTAGATATCACAAATTTTATTTTGCATGAAACAGGACAGCCTTTACACGCTTTTGATGCAAACAAAATAACCGGTAATAAGATCGTTATAAAAAATGCAACTGAAGGCGAATTGTTCACCACACTGGATGAGAAAGAACGAAAATTATCTGCTACAGACCTAATGATCTGTAACGCCAATGAGGCCATGTGCATTGCGGGCGTGTACGGTGGTATCAATAGCGGCGTAACGGCTGCCACTACTGATATTTTTCTGGAAAGTGCCTGTTTTAATGCCGCCAGTATCCGCAAAACATCTTTAAAACATGGTTTAAGAACTGATGCAGCAACAAGATTTGAAAAAGGAACGGATATCAGTAATACGGTAAACGTACTTAAAAGGGCTGCCCAGCTTATCAAAGAAATTGCCGGTGGAAAGATAGAAGGAGATCTGATTGATAAATACGCAAACCCTTTGCAAAAAACAACAGTGGGATTAAAGAATCATTATCTCAAGAAAATAAGTGGGAAAAATTATCATGCAGATGATATTAAAAAAATTTTGAAAAGCCTGGGTTTCGATATTGTTAAAGAAGGACAGGATGAACTCTGGGTGAATGTGCCATTTAGCAAACCAGATATTGCTTTGCCGGCTGATATTGTTGAAGAGATTATGCGCATTGACGGATTGGACAATATTGAAATACCAGGCAGCATTAATATTACCCCATCTGTAGAAAAAGATATTAAAAAAATGCAGCGCAAGGAAAAGCTGGCAGACTATCTTGTGGGTCTTGGCTTCTATGAAATATTCACGAATAGTATTACGAACAGTGCCTTTTATAATGAAGAGCAGCTAAGTAGTTCTGTAAAAATGATCAACAGCCTTAGTGCCGACCTTGATATGCTACGGCCGGAAATGATCCAGGGAGGTTTACAGGTAATTGCGCATAACATTAACCGTAAGAATACTGACCTGAGTTTTTTTGAATTTGGAAAAACCTATCATGTTAGTTCTGAAAATAATTACCAGGAAACGAATCACCTCGCTTTATATATAGCTGGAAACACCCATTCGCAGCATTGGAAAATTAAACCGGCTAAAACAGATTTGTTTTATATGAAAGGTGCCATTGAACAGGTTTTACAGCTTACCGGAATTAAAAATCCTGTTTTTGAACCTGTTCAAAAAGAGAATTTTAAACACGCCGTTTCAGTTAGCGCTGGCAACAGGATACTTGGCTTTGTGGGAGAAGTAAATGATGCAACGCTGAAACAATTTGATATCCGGAACCCGGTATTTTACGCGGATATTAATTGGGATGATTTGCTGTCAATAAAAATAAAGGAGCTGGAATACAGGGAAATTTCCAAATTTCCTGCAGTTACAAGAGACCTTGCCCTTGTGGTGGATAAAAATGTTTCTTATAATCAAATTGAGGGAATAGCTTTATCAGGTAAAATCCAGGAACTAAAATCTGTTCAGTTATTTGATGTGTTTGAAAGTGACAAATTAGGCGCAGGTAAAAAGTCGATGGCAGTAAGTTTCATTTTTAGGGATGAAACCAAAACCCTTACGGATAAAGAAATTGATACCTTCATGCAAAAGATCATTGCTTCATATGAAGCATCGGTTGCAGCAGAAATCAGAAAATAACTATTCATGCAGGCAGTTACGGAAAATATAAGCAGAATTCAATCTAAGCTCCAGGATTTGCTGAAGAAATACCAGGCAGCGTTGAAAGAAACAGATTTGCAACGAAAAATGATCGTTTCCTTAAAGGAGCAGCAATTGTTGAATGAAAAAAAAATCAGGGTTTTGGAGGAACAACAGCATATTCTTCGATCTGCGGCCGGCAATATGAATCCAAAGGATAAAGAAGATTTTGAATTAGTGATCAACCGGTACATCCGGGAAATTGATAAATGTATTGGCCTTTTAAGCGAATAACAAACTGAAGTACCATGGCTAACGAACTTATTCCGATAAATATACTTGTTGCAGACAGAACCTACCGCATCCGTACAGAAGCAAAGGATGAAGAAGTGGTACGTAAAACCCTCAAAGTGATCAATGATAAGATCATTGAGTTTAAAACCCAGTTTTCCGGAAAAGATATGCAGGATTATATTGCCATGGTGGTGATTTGGTATGCTACCCAGGCTGCCGCTACCGACCAGAATGGCGTTTTACCAGAAGCACTCCTTGCCAGCCTTGGCAAAATGGAAGCTCAGTTGGATAAAGCCCTTACTAGCGACGTTTAACTTTCTGTATTGCAAATAGTTATTTACTGCAAAAACTTAACTCAAAATTCATATCTTCGCTGTTACCATCTAACTCAACTAACAGGAGGAAGATTGAACAATATTTTGAATCAGTTTAAACCCATAACATTTAATGGAACCGAATATACTTTCCATCATCATAGGTGTGGCCGCATTGATTGTAGGCATAATCCTTGGTAAACTCCTTTTTGCAAAAAACACGAAAAAAGAGGTAGAAGACGCACAAATACAAGCTCAGAAAATCATTGCAGACGGACAATTACAGTCTGAAAATCTGAAAAAAGAAAAGCTGCTTGAAGCTAAAGAAAAGTTTGTACAACTTAAAGCCGACCACGATAAAGATGTTTTGCAACGTACCCAAAAACTGAACGAAAGCGAGAATCGTGTAAAACAGAAAGAACAAAGCATTAATCAGAAGGAAGTTAACCTGGATAAGCAACTGAAAGAGAATGAGGTGATTAAAGAGAATATGAATCGCCAGATTGAGGTTGTAAATATTAAGCGCACCGAACTGGAAAAACACCAGGAAGAGCATATCCGCAGGCTGGAAAAAGTAGCTGGTCTTTCTGCAGAAGAAGCAAAGTCTCAACTAATTGAAAGCCTGAAGCAGGAAGCGCACTCAAAAGCCTTGTTGATACAACAGGAGATTATTGAAGATGCGAAATTAAAAGCTAATAAAGAGGCGCGTAAAATAGTAATCCAAACAATTCAACGTACGGCAGCTGAGCAGGCTATTGAAAATTCCATAACAGTATTTAACCTGGAAAGTGACGAGATCAAAGGATCTATCATAGGTCGTGAAGGAAGAAATATCCGTGCTATTGAAGCCGCAACCGGTGTTGATCTGATAGTTGATGATACACCGGAAGCCATCGTTTTATCTTCTTTTGATCCGCTGCGCAGAGAAATTGCCCGCCTTTCTTTACAAAGGCTTGTTGCCGATGGCAGGATTCACCCCGCCCGTATTGAAGAAGTGGTAGAAAAAACCAAACGCCAACTAGATGACCAGGTGATGGAAATTGGTGAGCGTACTGCCATGGAACTTGGAATTCATGGTTTACATAAAGAACTTGTAAGAATGGTAGGCAGGATGCGTTTCCGCTCATCTTATGGCCAAAATCTATTGATGCATAGCAGGGAAACAGCCAATTTGTGCAGCATCATGGCATCTGAATTAGGAATGAATCCGAAACTGGCAAAACGTGCAGGTTTGTTACATGATATTGGCAAGGTTCCCGATGAAGAAACAGAATTAAGCCACGCCTTACTCGGTGCGAAACTGGCTGAGAAATACGGTGAGAATCCCGCTGTTGTAAATGCAATTGGCGCTCACCATGATGAAATGGAAATGCAATATGTAATTTCCCCGATCATTCAGGCTTGCGATGCCATCAGTGGTGCAAGGCCGGGAGCAAGAAGGGAGATCATGCAGCAATATATTCAGCGTATCAAAGACCTGGAAAACCTTGCTCTGGCTTATCAGGGTGTAGAAAAGGCTTATGCCATTCAGGCTGGTAGAGAACTGAGGGTAATAGTAGAATCTGATAAAGTTTCAGATAGCGACAGCGATAAGCTAAGCTTTGAAATAGCACAAAAAATTCAGGAAGAAATGACATTTCCGGGGCAAATCAAGGTAACAGTGATCAGGGAAAAGAGAGCTGTAAACATTGCCAGGTAATTAAATATTATATTTATCATTAGGAATGCCCAATATTCAACCGTATTTAGTTGAATATTGGGCATTATTCATAGTTGGCAATGGAGAAATTAGGACATTGGAAACTTTTTAAATTTTATACTTTAAATTTTAAACTTTTCCCCTTACCTTTGCCGTCCGTAAAAAAATAACAATATGAACGCAATTAATTTTGTTCATGAGCAGTTGACTAAAGTTCCAACGCTTCCAACATTTAAAGCAGGTGATAACGTAACCGTTAATTATAGGATCGTAGAAGGATCTAAAGAACGTATCCAGAGTTTCAAAGGCGATGTAATTAAACGCCAGGGAACAGGTGCTACCGCTACTTTTACAGTACGTAAAATGAGTGACGGTGTGGGTGTTGAACGTTTATTTCCTTCCTTTTCTCCTAACATTGAAAGCATTGTGCTTAATAAAGTGGGCCGTGTAAGGCGTGCGAAACTTTATTTCCTTCGTGAAAGAAGCGGAAAAAGTGCTCGTATCAAAGAAAAAAGAATGGCAGTTGGTACTAAAACCAAAAAAGGGTAATAGTTCCATTATACATAACTTACTGATTTTAAGCGGAAAAAATATTTTTCCGCTTTTTTATTGCCATTTGCTTGCATTTGTAAGAACTGCTTATTAGTTTTGACTTCTCAATAACAACATCCTTCGGAAGATTTCATTCTCCTCTTTCCTGCTTACTTATTTATTCTTAACCTTTCAAACTTTTCACCCATGAGAAAGAATCTGATGTTATTATTTGTAGTATTTGCGGCCATGTGCCTGTATTGTTTATCCTGCGCCAGAGGCATCTCTACCAGTGAAGCTGCCAGTGGCAAGCAACGATGCGGAAAATATCTCCGTTAATTCTTAAAACTTACGGAATAGATAGCGGGTTAAGCTAAGGTTAAAATTGTGCTAAGAGATTTTTACGTAAATCTGCTGCTCAAAAAAATATATCTTTGTTGCTCAAATCAACTATATGTTACTTAACACTATTTTTTTATTATCAATGCCTGGTGGAAGTGAGTGGATTCTCATCGTATTGGTTGTATTATTATTTTTTGGCGGTAAAAAAATTCCTGATCTCATGAGAGGTATTGGCCGGGGTGTTCGAGAATTTAATGATGCAAAAGACAATGTGAAAAATGAAATAGAAACCGGTATGAAAGAAAAGGACAGCGAGAAAGAAAAAATTTCTCAATAAATCACCGTAACAGTTATTTCAGCCGAAGTGTGCATCATTCCGTAGAAAGCGGACTGCAGGCATACTTCGGCTGATTTTATAATAAAACAGTCGAAATAAATATGTTCAGTTTTAGCACAATCAGCAATTATCACGAACAACTGGTTAACGGCCAGACTGATTGTATAACCGCAGTAAAATTTTACCTCGATAATATCAGTACAAAAAAAGTACTAAATGCCTATGTAGAAGTGTTTGAAAACGAAGCGTTGAAAAAGGCTGCTGCGCTTGATGAAAAAAGGAAGACGGGAGCGCCGTTAAAGAAACTGCATGGTGTGGTTATTGCCATTAAAGATGTGATCTGTTATAAAAACCATCGGGTTACAGCCAGCTCCGGCATCTTAAAAGATTTTGTATCCTTATATACTGCTTCCGCGTTGCAATACCTCCTAGAGGAAGATGCCATCATTATCGGCACCTGCAATTGCGACGAATTTGCCATGGGGAGTTCAAACGAACATTCCGTTTATGGAAATGTTTTAAATGCCCTTGATCATACTAAAGTTCCCGGAGGTTCATCCGGGGGCAGTGCAGTTGCTGTACAGGCTGATCTATGCATGCTGAGCCTTGGTAGCGATACCGGTGGATCCGTAAGGCAGCCAGCTGATTTTTGTGGCATTATCGGCTTAAAACCTGGTTATGGCAGGATCTCACGGTATGGGTTAATCGCTTATGCTTCTTCCTTCGACCAGATAGGTATCTTTGGTAAATCAGTGGAAGATGTGGCACTTATGTTAGATATAATGTGCATACCTGATAATATGGATAGTACGATGGAAACGAAACTACCCGCTCAACCCTACTCTACTCTTGATATTAACAGCGGCAAAAAATACAAATTCGCTTTTTTAAAACAGGTAATGGATCATCCATCACTTGACCCGGAAATAAAGCAGGCGCTGTTGTTACAAATTGAAACATTACAATCCAACGGGCATTCAGTTACAGAAGTAGCATTTGATCTGCTTGATTATATCGTTCCTACCTATTATGTTTTAACAACGGCAGAAGCAAGCAGTAACCTCTCCAGATACGACGGCGTAAGGTACGGCTACCAATCTCCCAGCCCTGCTAATAATCTAACTGAGTTTTATCTGCAAAACCGGAGCGAAGGTTTTGGTTGGGAGGTAAAGAAAAGGATCATGTTGGGCACGTTTGTGTTAAGCACGGGTTTTTATGATGCTTATTTTAATAAAGCACAACAAGTGAGGCAGCTGCTTGTAAACCAAACCAATGCCATATTCCGTACTTATGATGCTGTTATATTACCAACGAGCCCTGAAACAGCATTTTATATCGGTAAAAAAGACAAAGACCCAATTGCCATGTACCTGGCAGATATCTTCACTGTATTTGCTAATTTAACAGGCCTTCCTGCCATTTCAATTCCGTTATACCGGCATAGCAACGGATTGCCATTTGGGTTGCAGGTTATGGTTAATAAAGAAAATGAAAGAGGTTTGTTAGAAATTTCCGAAATGCTGATGCAGCAAAAAGAATTGATGGAGACGTCTTAATAACGGCAGTAAGTTTAAACAGGAAAGTTATCATTAATGAAAAGTTTATTTTGTATAGTTGTTAGTTTCTTATTATTCAGTACGCTGAATGCAGGTACTACTATGCAACAGGTTAATAACAGCAATACAAGTTTAAGTGACACCAGTATTGAAATCACTGCAAAAGAAGAAAAGCTGATGGAGGAGATTGTTGAATCTCCGAAACCACCTGAAAAAGAAAAAGTGCAGTACCTCAGTCAGCTTACGCGCTATGGATTTAAAAACCTCTTTAATAAGTTTGGTTATAATTCTTCACTACCTTATTCCTCGCAGGTAAACCCACATGCCGAAGGTTATATGCAGGATTATTTAAGAGGGCATACCAACAGCCTGATGAAAATGAAGAGCTGGGGCATTCCATATTTCAATCTGATAGACAATATATTTTCTCAATACGGTCTACCCAAAGAATTAAAGTACCTGGCAGTAATTGAAAGTAATTTAAGTACGGGCGCTACCAGTTTGGTTGGTGCAGGCGGTCCCTGGCAGTTTATGCCATATACAGCGAGGGAATTGGGGTTGGTTGTAAACAGCAACTTTGATGAACGTAGAGATTACTTTAAAAGTACACATGCAGCTGCAAGGTATTTGCTACAACTTTACAAACAGATGCACGATTGGCTTTTGGTAATTGCAGCATACAATGGTGGCCCAGGCAGGGTGTATGATGCTATCCGAAAGAGCGGCAGTAAAGATTTTTGGGCATTGCAATACTATCTTCCACAGGAAAGCAGGAATCATGTAAAAAAATTCATTGCTACTCACTATATAATGGAGACGAATATAAACGGAACAGGATTAAATAGCGGTGGATTATTCACAGCTTCAGATGCTGCCAATCCATATGCTCTGAAAACAGCGCTAACCGCAGAAGAGCTGGCTGCAACAGAAACACAAACGATTTCCGGAAAATACAACGGCGCAGTGATGGCCAAACGGCTTTCATTTGACATAACAAATTTCAACAGGTACAATCCTGATTTTGATAGCAGACTTTCCATAAACGGACAATATGATCTTATTCTTCCCGCTGAAAAAATGCAATTATTTCTTGCTATAAAATACGAGATATTGAATGAAAGTGTACAATTATTATTAGATGACAGCAATATCCCTAATAACAAAACTGTTTATCCGGCCTCTAAAAAACCAGCTTCTCAAAGAAAGAAAATAAAATCCTGATCCGCAGAATTCAATCGAGTTATTTCTTACCTAATATCTTTCTGATAGCAGCAGCTTTCATCATACATTCTTCATATTCTTCCAGGGCATTGCTTCGGGATGTAATACCACTCCCCGCTTTAAAAGATAACAAGCCAGCTTCCTTATTATAAAACAAACTTCTGATCACCACATTAAAATCAAAATTACCATCGGGATCAATATAACCGATGGTGCCTGAAAATAATCCCCTCGGTACAATTTCAAATTCATCTACCAGTTGCATTACTCGCTTTTTTGGAGCGCCAGTCATGGAGCCCATCGGAAAGCAGGCTTCCAGGATATCTGTCCAGTGCATTGATTCTTCTACGGTTGCTTCAATGGTACTGATCATTTGGTGCACTTGTGGAAAACTGTAAATACCACACAGCTCTTTTACTTTTACGGAGCCTTCCATGCTTATTCTGCTAAGATCATTTCTCACCAGGTCTACCACCATTACATTCTCGCTTCTCTCTTTTACACTATTTATCAGGTATTCTTTGTTTTCCAGGTCGGCCGCAGGTTGTAGAAGATTCCTTTTACTGGTACCTTTTATGGGTTGTGAAATGATTGTGTTACCGCTTCTTTTTATAAATCTTTCCGGACTTGCACACAGGCAATATTTTTCGTTTAGCTTATAAAATGCTGCGAAAGGATTGGGTGAAACAGCATTTAGTTCTTTAAAAAGAAAATACGGATCAATACTGGCATTGTGTGAAAAAAAATCCTGGCAAAAATTTATCTCGTAACAATCGCCACGATGGATGTGTTGTAGCAGCGCTTCTATGATCTGTATGTATGCTTCCTTTGAATAACGGTCTTTAATATCAATATGTGTACTACAGGAATTTAAAATGATATCATTTTCGGCATTGATCTCGTCAAATATCTGAACAGGCAATTTACCATCGGACTCAATAAACAACTGACCATTTTTAATTTTGAGTATCACCTCAGGAATAAAAAAGAACGCCTTTTCAAAACCGATTCCTTCTGAAACAGCCGTATAACGTTTAGGCACAGGTGCAGGATAGCCCAGATGCCCGAATAACCAACCGGGATGATTTTTAGAAAAAGTTTTTATTAAATCGAAGTTGTCTTCCTCATTTAATGAGATAGATTCATTGCAACCAGCAGCCATCAAACATTCGAATGCCGGTATTTCAAAAGCGTAATTGTTATTATCCAGAAAACAAAAAATGTTGAACCGGCGGGACCAGCTCAACATTTTTATTTTAAAAGCTTCACTATCAGTTAAAGCAAAGCTGTCGGTTTTATTTTTCACTGATAAATTTAAAAATCATCATCGTCATCAAAACCATCACCGGCATCATCAAAAAGACCAAGATCTTTAAAGTCGTCTTCTTCTTTAAAATCTTCTTCTTCCTTTGCAGGTTTTTTAGCACCCGGAGCTGCTTTTTTTCCTTTTGATTTTGGAACATCAAATTCATCGAAATCAGGATCCCAGTTATCATCTTCTTCAGGTTTTTCCCAATCGTCTTTTACTTCTACTTCGTCGTCATCATCGTCATCATCGTCCGATTTCTTTTTTGAAGTAGCTTTTCCTTTAGCAGCTTTAGGCTTTACTTCATCAATATCTTCCAGATCATCATCTTCTTCATCATCATCTGTTTTTTTAGGTGCTGCTTTTTTTGCAGCTGTCTTTTTAGGCGCAGCGAATTTCTGCACAACTAATTTTTCTTTTTTCTCTGATTTTGATATCATAACTAAAGAGGGATTAATACTGTAAAATTTCCACGACTTTTTGAATTAGCCAAATATTTTGGCAGTTATTTTATTTTTATTTTTTAAACAGCTACAATCTGCTCTCTGCCTGGTCCGTTGCTGATGTAATTAACGGGCACTTTTAAATATTCATTCATATAATTAATGTATGTTTTCATTTTCTCCGGCATATTTTCATAACTGCTTACTTCAGTAATGAGGGTATTCCATCCTTCAAAATTTTTATATACGGGTTTAATATTTAATCTGTTCATTTGAAATGGAACATAATTTTTTTCTTCTCCGTTCACTTCATAGCCAGTACAAACTTTTAATTCATTTAGCCCGTCAAGAATATCTGCCTTTGTCATTACAATTTTGGTAACACCATTTATCATACAGGCAAACTGCAGCGCTACCAGGTCTATCCATCCGCAACGCCTTGGCCTTCCTGTGGTGCTGCCGAATTCATTGCCGGCATTGCGTAATAAATCGCCTGTTTCATCCAACAATTCAGTTGGGAACGGTCCGCTTCCAACCCTTGTACAATAGGCTTTGGTGATGCCAATTACTTCTTTAATTTTCTGTGGAGCAACCCCAAGCCCGGAGCAAACCCCAGCAGAAATCGTACTGCTGCTGGTAACAAAAGGGAATGTTCCAAAATCTACATCCAGCATACTTCCCTGTGCGCCTTCCGCCAATACTTTTTTACCACTACTTATTTTTTCGTTGATAAAATATTCACCATTTACAATCTTAAATTCTTTTAGGAACTCGAGTGCATCAAAAAACTCTTCTTCCCAATTGCTGATATCTTCCTGGAAATTAAAGTTATCCAGCAATCGCTGGTGCTTCATTCTAAGCTTGATGTATTGGGTTGTAAAATTTTTGTCCAGCAGATCACCTACGCGTAAACCATTGCGGCCGGTTTTATCCATATAGGCGGGGCCAATACCTTTCAACGTACTGCCAATCTTCTCTACACCTTTAGAAAGTTCACTTGCCTTATCCAATGCACGGTGCGTTGGTAAAATAATATGAGCTCTTTCGCTAATGAAAAGATTTTTTTTATAGTCAACTCCAAAGGAAGCGACAGCATCACATTCTTTTCTTAGTATAACCGGATCTAGTACAACTCCGTTGCCAATCAGGTTGGTTTTCTCTTCATGAAATATTCCGCTCGGTATCTGGTGCAGTACAATTTTTTTGTCGTTTACATAAAGGGTATGGCCTGCATTTGGGCCACCTTGAAATCGTGCGATCACATCATAGTTCTTCGCAAAAAAATCAACAATTTTTCCTTTTCCTTCATCTCCCCATTGCAATCCGAGAATAACGTCAACCATTTTTTTATAAGTTTATTGTGTGTGCAGAATCCAGCCGATAGAAGCAGTAAGCAGGATGTTCAAAGCGTATTGCGAAAATATATTGAAATAACTCCACCACCTAAAATGATAAGGAAAAGATTTAGGTTTTGTTTAGACAAAAAAGTTTAGACAAAAAAAATACCGCTTTTTATGCGGTAGCTATTATAAGAAATTTAAATTGATCAGGCTACTTTAAGCATGCTCAATTTGGTAGTACTAAATTTACGCTGTGCATATTCTAGTGTTACATCAAAGTTTTTAACTTTTTGGGATGGCAATTCATACATGGCATCGGTTAGTATTCCTTCGCAGATGCTACGCAGGCCGCGGGCTCCAAGTTTATATTCAAGTGCCTTTTCTACCATGAAATCATATACAGCGGGTTCAAACTTTAAAACGATTCCTTCTATTTCAAATAGACGGGTAAACTGCTTGATGAGGGAGTTTTTAGGCTCAGTAAGAATATTGCGCAATGTTTCGGCATCAAGTGGATTAAGGTAAGTAACAACTGGCAACCTTCCCAAGAGTTCTGGAATAAGGCCGAAATGCTTTAGATCTACCGAATTAATAAACTGAAGTAAATTTTTATGCTGGTAATCCTGCAGTTCTTTGTTTACATTAAACCCAATTGCGTTGGTATTTACTCTTCTGGCTATTATTCTATCGATGCCATCAAAAGCACCGCCACATATGAAGAGAATATTTTGAGTATTAACTTTTATTAATTTTTGTTCCGGATGCTTGCGGCCTCCTTGTGGCGGAACCAATACTTCGCTTCCTTCCAGTAGCTTCAATAAACCCTGCTGAACACCTTCACCACTCACATCTCTGGTAATTGAAGGGTTATCGCTTTTACGGGCAATTTTATCAATCTCATCAATATAAACAATTCCTCTTTCTGCTGCTGCCACATCATAATTACAGGATTGTAATAAACGGGTAAGCATACTTTCCACATCTTCGCCAACGTAACCTGCTTCTGTAAAAACCGTAGCATCCACAATGGCAAACGGAACGTTTAACATTCTTGCTATCGATTTGGCCAATAACGTTTTACCGGTTCCTGTTTCGCCAACCATGATAATATTGCTCTTTTCAATCTCTACATCATTTTCAACTTTCTGGTTAAGCCTTTTGTAATGATTATATACTGCCACTGCCAATATTTTCTTCGCATCGTCCTGCCCTATCACATATTCATCAAGGAATTTTTTTATTTCAATCGGCTTTTTAACGGTAAGCTTGTGGGCGGTAGTAGCAGCTTGCTTTACATCAGAACTGTTGGCGAGTTCCTGCACAATTATTTCCTGGGCATGTTCTACACAATTTTCACAAATATGGCCATCCTGCCCCGCAATCAGTATTTTTACTTCATCACGGCTTCTTCCGCAGAATGAACAATGTAATATTTGTTGTTTAGCCATAAAAGCAAGCGTGTGTTTGAGTTTCCTAGTGCTGCAAAGTTACGAAAAGCATATCAGTATACATAGTCGGAGACAGAAAAAGCAACAATAATGTTGCTTTTTCTTTTGTTTCAAAGTATTTTAACCTAAAATATGTTTAGATCTTTTCAAAAACAGCATCTACGATACCATAATTAATTGATTCTTTTGCATCCATCCAATGATCCCTGTCAAAATCCTTAAGTATTTTTTCAATCGTTTGACCACAATTGTCGGCCAGAAGCTTTGCTCCCAGGAGTTTTGCCTTCTGCATCTGGATGGCCATGATTTCAAGATCGGCACTGGTTCCTCTTCCCCCACCGCTAGGCTGGTGAATCATCACTTCCCCGTGAGGGAAAATAAATCGACGGCCTTTTTTACCACCACTAAGCAGGATACTGCCCATACTGGCAGCCATTCCCATACAAACGGTGCTCACCGGTGAAGAGATCATTTGCATGGTATCATAAATAACCATGCCACTGGTAACACCACCACCAGGACTTTTTATTAAAATAGTAATTTCTTTTGCTGGTTGAAGTGCTTCCAGGTATAATAACCTGTCGGTTACGTCTTTGGCACTTTTATCATCCACAGCGCCCCATAAAAACACTTTACGTTGTTCAATGAATTTTTTATCAAACATCCATCCACTCATCATTTTTTCCATTGGGTTATCTGGCATCTGCATCGGGCTCTCGTCTTCGTCGTCCTGACGTATATTTCTATTATAAAGATTCATATTTTAAAATTGAAGTTTTTGATTTTTAAAAGCTTGTATTCAAAATTTTCATTTAGATTAATCCTTCTTCTTTGCTTTTTTCGGATTCATCAGCAACACTTCATCAACCAATCCGTATTCTTTGGCTTCAGCGGCTGTTAACCATTTGTCTCTATCGCAATCGATGCCTACTTTTTCTTCCGTTTGTCCAGTATGATGGGCTATGATAGCGTATAATTCATGCTTCAGTTTCCTGATTTCATTTACGGTAATTTCTATGTCAGATGCTTGTCCGCCCGCTCCTGCACTTGGTTGGTGCATCATGATGCGACTATGTTTTAGCGCCGTACGTTTTCCGTGAGCACCGGCGCACATTAATACAGCACCCATGCTCGCAGCCATACCGGTACAGATTGTTGCAATATCAGGTGTAATGAATTGCATGGTATCGTACATTCCCAAACCGGCATGAACACTACCTCCCGGACTGTTAATATACATTTGAATATCGCGGGTACGATCTGTACTTTCCAGGAAAAGTAGCTGGGCTGTAACGATGTTGGCAACTTCGTCGCTTATTGGATAACCAAGGAAAATAATACGGTCCATCATCAAACGACTATAAACATCCATTACAGCAACATTCATTGGGCGTTCCTCAATAATATTAGGTGTTAAATTGGTTACATTATGATTGATATAACCGTGCAGGGTGTTGCTGCTGATACCTTTATGTTTTACAGCGTATTTTTCAAACTCTTTTCCAAAATTCATATTTAGGGGTTTAATTAGTTTTACAAATATAGTTGAAGTACTTAATTGTTATCAGGCAATTGTACTCTCACAAATATCAACAGATCATTAATCTCTGCTGCGGCCTTGATATATCATTATATACTGTACCAGCATGGCAATAGATGCGAGCGCTGCTACTACATAAGTAAGTGCGGCCCACTTTAGTGCATCTTTGGCTTTTTCTCTTTCGGGCTCGGTAGTAATTTTGGCAGTATTTAACCAGGTTAATGCTCTGGCAGATGCATCAAATTCTACAGGCAAAGTAATAAGTGTAAACAAGGTGGTTACAGCAAACAGCACTATTCCGACCAATAATATCGTTGGATTTCCGCCACCAAAACCCATGAATCCAAGTCCGGCAATAATTACCCATTGAGATAATTTGCTGCTGATTTGAACAGCGGGTACCAATTTACTGCGAAGCATCAACATATTGTAGGCTGTTGCATGTTGTACAGCATGGCCGCACTCATGTGCGGCAACAGCGGCAGCGGCGATGGACCGACCTTCGTAAACTTCTGCACTGAGGTTAACAGTTTTATTTACAGGATTATAATGGTCTGATAATGTACCAGGTACAGAAGTTACTTGTACGTCGTAAATACCATTGTCGCGAAGCATTTTAGTTGCAATTTCGTTTCCGCTCATTCTGCTGGAAGTACCGATTTTTCCGTATTCTGCAAATTTACTTTTAAGCTTGTACTGAACGGCCATCCCAATTAACATGAAGATGACAGATATTGCGATAATTCCAAATGTCATAATTTTTAGATTTTAAACATGAGTGCAAATTCTATTCCTTTACTAAAAGCATGACAAAATAGCAAATAGAATATAAAAGGCTGATTATAATTGCGTTTATCCGTTGTTTAGTTAAATCAAAAGAGGAGCAATCACTTGCTCCTCTTTCTAATATTACTTTATTAATTGCTTATTTATATTGAGCAGTTAAGTTCGCTGCCAGTTCAGTCATCTTTTTGATGCCATCTTCCGGTAAGTTTCCTTTTTTAAATTCTGCCAGGATCTCAGGATATTTGTTTTCCATCTCAATAAGGAATTGCTCTTCAAATGCTTTAACATTCTTAACTGCAACACCTCTCAACAATCCCTGTGTTCCGAGGTAGATCATAGCAACTTGTTTTTCCACCGTAAATGGTGAATATTGAGCTTGCTTAAGGATCTCCACGTTACGGGCTCCTTTATCAATTACGTTTTTAGTAGCAGCATCAAGGTCTCCACCAAATTTAGAAAACGCTTCCAGTTCCCGGTAAAGAGCCTGATCTAATTTTAGTGTACCGGCCACTTTTTTCATTGATTTGATCTGGGCGTTTCCACCAACGCGGCTTACTGAGATACCTACGTTAATTGCGGGACGAATACCTGCGTTAAAGAGGTTACCTTCCAGGAATATCTGACCATCGGTGATGGAGATCACGTTGGTAGGAATATAAGCTGATACGTCACCAGCCTGGGTTTCAATGATAGGCAACGCAGTTAAAGAACCACCACCTTTTACCAGATGCCTGATAGATTCCGGCAAGTCGTTCATTTGTTGAGCGATCTCATCTTTAGCAACCACTTTTGCAGCTCTTTCTAATAAACGGCTATGCAGATAGAATACGTCACCTGGATATGCTTCACGTCCTGGTGGGCGACGTAACAACAAGGAAACTTCCCTGTAGGCAACAGCTTGTTTAGATAAATCATCATATATGATCAGCGCCGGCCTTCCGGTATCGCGGAAAAACTCTCCGATTGCAGCACCGGCAAATGGAGCGTAGAACTGCAAAGGAGCTGGATCTGATGCAGAGGCTGCAACGATTGTGGTATAACTCATGGCGCCATATTCTTCCAGCGTTTTCATGATACCGGCAATAGTTGAGGCTTTTTGGCCAATAGCAACATATATACAATAAACAGGTTTGCCTGCCGCAAAGAATTCTTTTTGGTTGATGATAGTATCAACAGCGATGGCTGTTTTACCAGTCTGGCGATCACCAATGATCAGCTCACGTTGTCCACGACCGATAGGAATCATAGCATCAATTGCTTTGATACCAGTTTGCAAAGGTTCTTTTACAGGCTCCCTGAAAATTACTCCTGGTGCCTTACGCTCCAGCGGCATTTCATACAATTCACCTTTTATCGGTCCTTTACCATCGATGGGCTCGCCCAATGTATTAATAACACGGCCGCTCATTCCTTCTCCTACTTTAATAGAAGCGATCTGACCGGTACGTTTAACTTTGTCTCCTTCCTTGATCTCACTGCTGTCTCCCATCAAAACCACACCCACATTGTCTTCTTCCAGGTTTAAGGCGATTGCTCTTACACCATTTTCAAACTCAACAAGCTCACCGGAGCGTACGTTATTGAGCCCGTAAACACGTGCAATACCATCTCCTACCTGTAGTACAGTGCCCACTTCTTCCAGGCTTGCACCCGCATTGAAGTTGCTTAACTGCTGGCGAAGTATCGCCGAAATTTCATCTGGTTTGATTTCTACCATAAAAATTAAAATTTATTTATTTAATCCGGCTGAAAGCCTTTGTAGCTATATATTTGGTAGTGTCAAAACATTCACCAGATACATTTTCAGCAAGGAGCATTATTTTTCAGGCTGCAAAGGTAGGGGTTGGCCATCGGAATGGCAAAAAAAATGGATAAATAAATGAATATTAACCCGATATTTATTTTAGCCAAATGGATTTAAACAGACTAATTTAATTCAAGAAAAAAGATGTAATTTTCGCCCTCCGTTTTCTATACTACTACAAACTATTTCAAAATCTTTAAAATAAAGGACCTGAATTATTCAGGAAATTTTTTCAACTATCAGTTGCAGGAAAACCACCCTGCCTTCTAAAACTTATCAGCAATTATGAAAAAAAATTTACTTCTCATTGCCCTTCTGGTACTTGGGTTTATTGCCAAATCACAGGATATCGACAAAGGGGTTGCCCTCAATATGGTTGCAAAAAATGCAACATTAGCCGGCCTTACGGCCAGTGATTTAAAAAATGTGATTGTATCCAACTCTTACACAGACCGTTCTACCGGCCTGGATATGATCTATCTTCAACAAAGCTATAAAGGGCTGCCTGTTTTTAATGAATTGCAGGTAATGGCGTTTAAAAACGGCGTACTGGTTTCAAATTCCGGAGGTAGAATTTATGATATTGCCTCCGTTATCAGCGACCTGGTTCCAACAGTTTCTGCAGAGAGTGCAGTACGAACAGCACTTACAGAGAAGAAACTCCCCATTCGTGGTAGCTTAACTGCCACCACACTTATTCCGGGAAAAAAGTTTGATTTTGGGAAATTAGGCATTGCCCATGAGAGCGTTACAGCTGAACTAATGTGGGTTCCCTTAAAAGATGGCAAAGAGGTAAGATTATCATGGCAGGTTTACATGGTTCCTACAAGAACATCCGATTACTGGATGATAAGAGTGGATGCTGTTAAAAATAAAGTGATTGCTGAAAATAACCTTACTGTTTATTGTAACTGGAAAGATCCTGCTACTGCCGGAACGCCGCTGGATATTTTTAATCCCCATCATGCAAATGAAACAAATACAAGCGAGTTAAAATTGACTAATTTTTTAGATTTTAGCAATTTTACGCAGCCCACCCAACAGGTTGCTGCAAGCCCATCAATAGTAAACAGTGCAAATTACAGGGTAATTAAATTACCAGCGGAAAGCCCTAAACATGCTGGAGGAAGTCCTGTTTTGGTAACCGACCCCTGGAATGCAGCACCGGGAAATGCAACTTCTTTGAAATGGCATAGCAATGGAACTACTGATTATGCCATTACCCGCGGAAATAACGTGTGGGCAAAAGAGGATCATGCAGCCAGTAACGGTAACGCGGGACAGCCGGCAACATCAACAACCTCTCCTGATCCGTTGAACTTTAATTTTATTCCTGATTTCAGCAAACAACCGAATCAAACGGCACCGGTTCAAAACCAGCAATTCAATATTACCAACTTATTTTACTGGATCAATACATACCATGACATAATGTATCAGTATGGTTTTGACGAGCCGGCTGGTAACTTCCAGGCTAACAACCAGGGAAGAGGTGGTGCAGCAAATGATTTTGTTTTTGGTGATGCGCAAGATGGTAATTATGTGGCACCCAATCAGGACAACGCAAATTTCTCTACGCCTGCAGATGGCGGCAATGGCCGTATGCAAATGTATCTTTGGGATACAGCGGCAACGCTTAAAGTGAATACACCAGCCAGTATCGCTTTTTTCTATTCAGCACGCGAATCAGGTTTTAGTATCAGCAATAAGCTGATCAATATTGGTCCGGTAACAGGGCAGGTAGTATATTATAATGACAATGCAGCAGGATCTGCGCATGATGCCTGTGCAGCCCCTGTAAATTCTGTAACAGGAAAGATTGCCCTAATTAACAGAGGGAACTGCAATTTTGCTGTAAAAGTTAAAAATGCCCAAAATGCCGGTGCTATCGGTGTTATTATGGTAAACAATGTTCCGGGCGCATTGGTAACAATGGCGGGAGATGATAACACAATTAATATACCGGCTGTATTTATAAGCCAAAGCGACGGCTTGTTATTTTCGGGTCAGCTTGGCAACAATTTAAATGTTACGCTGTCTGCTGCATTGATTGATGGAGATGCAGATAATGGTGTAATTGTACATGAGCATTCACATGGGTTAAGTAATCGCCTTACCGGCGGGCCTTCTCAGGCTTCGTGCCTTGCCAATGCTGAGCAAATGGGTGAAGGTTGGAGTGATTACTATTGTTTAATGCTTACGCAGGATTGGGCTACTTCAAATTTACAAACTGGTGAGGAAGTACCACGTGCTATTGGTACCTATGCCATCGGGCAAAGTCCTGCAGGCACTGGTATTCGTACGCAACTTTATTGCACAGATTTTGGAATTAACAACCTTGTATTTTCGGCTGCTCTTCCGGGTGCCGGATTGCAACATAGCCGCGGAGAAATCTGGTGTGCAACTTTGTGGGACATGACATGGGGTATCATCAACCAAACAGGAACTATCAATAATAATATTTACGACGCTACTTCTAATGCAGGTAATATCATCGCATTGAAACTGGTAACAGAAGGAATGAAACTGCAGCCATGCAGTCCGGGATTCATTACAGCGAGGGATGCGATTTTAAAAGCAGATACTCTTTTATACGGAGCTGCTTATAGCTGCACCATTAAAGAAGCCTTCAGAAGAAGAGGAATGGGGCCAAATGCCTCTCAGGGATCTTCTAACAGTGTTACTGATCAGGTACCTGATTTTCAGCCATTCAATTGTGCAAACTGTACTGCTGTAACTACCGTTACTCAGCCGGCAAATACAGTTGCCTGTACAGGAACAGATGCTACATTTAGTGTAACCGTAACCGGTACTACACCTGCTTATCAATGGCAGGTGAGCACAAATGGAGGAACTTCGTTTACAGATATCACAGGTGCTACCAATGCAACACTAACGATTGCTGCCGTAACAGCAGCGCTTAACAACAACCAGTACCAGGTAGTGATCAGCAATACATGTCCGTCTACAGTTACTACTACGCCAGCAATTTTAACTGTAAATAATCCAGGCAGTATATCTGCACAACCAACGTCAGTTATTACCTGTGAAGGCACCAATGCAAACTTCAGTGTAACTGCAGCAGGAACCAACCTGAGTTATCAATGGCAGGTAAGTACCAATGGTGGAACTTCCTTTACTGATATTGCAGGTGCAACAAACGCTGCACTGGCGCTAACCGGTGTTACAGGTAGTATGAATAGTAACCAGTACCAGGTTGTTATTGCAAGCTGCGGACCAACCGGACTCGTTTCTTCAGCTGTTACCTTAACCGTTAATGGTGCTGCAACAATTGCAACCCAGCCAATCAATACCAGTGCTTGCACCGGCGGTGGCGACGCAACGTTTACTGTAACTGCAGCAGGTAATAACCTGGGCTATCAATGGCAGGTAAGTACCAATGGAGGAACTACTTTTACAAATATTACCGGAGCTACAGCGGCTACTTTAACTTTAACTGGAATTACTTCAGCATTAAACAATAATGTTTATCAGGCTATAATCAGTAATCCTTGTACAAGTTCATTAACAACATCACAGGCAACCCTTACCGTTAGTGACCCTGCAAGTATTACAACTCAACCTGCTGCAGCAATTATTTGTGCAGGAAACAATACCAGTTTTACAGTGGCTACAACTGGCTCTGCTGTTACTTATCAGTGGCAGGTGAGTACCGATGGCGGTACAACTTTTACCGACATTTCCGGAGCTACGGCGGCAACGCTTACACTAAGCAACGTAACTGGTTCTATGAATAATAATCAATACCATGTGTTGGTATTCAGTTGCAGCCCCGCAGGCCTTAGTTCAGCCAATGTAACGTTAACGGTTAACAGCCCTGTTGCCATTACTACGGCACCGGTTAATACGAGTGCCTGTGTTGGCAGTAATACCAGTTTTAGCGTTGGTGCAAATGGTACCGGTAATACCTACCAGTGGCAGGTGAGCACAAACGGCGGTACCAGCTTTGTTGATATTACAGGAGAAACTACCGCTACATTAAACCTGGCAGCAGTTACAGCAGGAATGAATAATAATGTTTACCAGGTGGTGATTGGCAACAGTTGTACGGCTGCACCAGTGAGTGTAAATGCAATTTTAACAGTGAGTAACACAGCTTCTATTTCTGCTCAACCAGCAAATGCTGTTGCCTGTGCAGGAACTAACAGTTCGTTTACTGCTACCGCCAGTGGCTCATCGTACCAATGGCAGGTAAGTACTGATGGCGGCACAAGTTTTACAGACATCAGTGGCCAAACCGGCACTACGCTTAATTTGAGTAATGTTACAGCTGCGATGAACAATAATGTTTATCAGTTGGTGATTGGAAGTTGCGGTGCATCAAATCTTACCAGTAACCCGGTAACGCTTACCGTTAATGATCCAGCAACCATCTCTGCACAGCCAACAGCTGCGTCGCTTTGCGAAGGAGCCAATGCCAGTTTCAGCGTTACAGCTGCGGGTACTGGTAACAGCTATCAATGGAGTGTAAGTACTGATGGAGGTACCACATTTACTGCTTTAACCGGAGCAACAAGCTCTTCTTTAAATGTTCCATCAATTACTGCTGCATTAAATAATAACCTCTACCAGGTAACGATCAGCAATAGCTGTACAGCATCACTTAGCTCAGCTTCGGCATTGTTAACGGTAAACCCAGCCAGTACGTTTACTGTACAACCAACGGATGTTACTGTATGCGAAGGCGGTTCAGCTACTTTCAATGTTACAGCTACCAATGTATCTGGTTACCAATGGCAGGTAAGCACAAACGGAGGAACAAGTTTTACCGATATTAGTGGCGCAACGGCTGCAACACTTTCTGTTAGCGGTACTACTGCTTCCATGAACAACAACCTGTATCATGCTGTGATCAACGGCTGTGGAACAGTTAGTTCTACCGATGCAGCTTTAATGGTAAATGCTTCACCGGTTGTAGTAATTACAGCTGCGCCCTACGTAAATCTTACTACAGGACTAAGTACTACGCTAACTGCGAATTCTACTCCACCGGCTGCTAACTATAGCTGGTATAAGAATAATGTGGTTATAGCCTCAGCTACTTCAAATACCATCACTGTAAATTATAGTGAGCTAGGAGCATACAGTGCAGCTGTTACAGACGCAAACGGTTGCAGCAATACATCTAATACAATTACCATTGCAGATTCTGTAGTAAACATAGCCTTCATATATCCTAATCCAAATAATGGGTTCTTCCAGGTAAGATACCAAGGAGTAGAGTTAAACAATAAAGCGAGATTGATTACTATGTTTGATGCAAAAGGTGCCAGGGTGCTGTCACAATCTTATGTGGTATTCACTTCTTATGAAGTTATGAATGTTCATGCCGAAAAACTAAGCAAAGGAGTTTATGCGCTTGTTCTTTCTGATGCGGCAGGAAATACATTGGGTACTGGTAAAGTACTGATTCAGTAATAAATTATTTTATTATGTTATATAAAAGGCTGTCCTAATAAAGGACAGCCTTTTTTTATCTTCAAATTACAAACTGGCTCAACAATTTTCGAAAAAAAAACGTAATTTTCGAACTTGTATTTTTTACCATATGGTTTGTTTAATCTCTTCAATAAATTTCACTGGTTTTACGAATAAGTTAAACAGAAAACTTCTTTGTTTGTATATTATACTAACTTATTTAATATTTCTTCCTGATCTAATTACTAAAAAATAATATGAAAAAAAATCTACTACTTATTGTAGCATTGCTAGGTTCGTTTTTATTAAAAGCGCAATCTGATGAAAAGCAGCAGGCACTTGGGCTTGTAACGAAAAATGCTGTTGAAATTGGTTTAACAAATAATGAGTTGGCAAACCTGGTGGTGAGCGATACTTACTTTGATAATATTGGAGGTGCGAGGATGGTTTACCTTCAACAATCTTACAAAAGTATTGCTGTTTACAACCAGATCATTGTACTGGCGTTTAAGAATGATAAACTGGTATCAAAATCGGGAAATTTTATCAGCAGTCTTGATAAAAAAATAAATAATTCAACTGCCATACCAGCTGTAACAGCAGCGATGGCAGTTCAATCGGCTTTATCTGATCGAAAATTACCTGCGTCCGAATTTCCGGTTCCTCTTAATCAAACCGCTACTAAAGTTGAGTTTGGCACATTGGGTATTTCAGAACAACCTATAACCGCTCAATTAACGTGGGTTCCAATTCTTCCAACTAACAAGGTGCGTCTTGCCTGGCAGGTTTATATAATACCTTTATCAACACCGGATTACTGGATGATCAGGGTTGATGCCTCCAACAACAATATACTGGGCATGGACAATTACACGGTGTATTGTAATTGGGATAAGCCTTCCGGACCGATGAATTTCAATCAGTCATGCGAAAAAAATCATGAACATAATTATAAATTCGATTTCAACAGGAGTAATAGCAGCGTAGCAGGAACTGTACTCAGCAATAGTCCGGCAATTGTTGGCTCTGCCAGTTATAGGGTAATTCCATTTCCGGCTGAAAGCCCTAATCATCCGGGTGGAGCTCATGCACTTGTAAATAATCCATGGGTTTCGGCAACAGGAAATGCCACAACAATCCGCTGGCATAACGATGGAGTAACTGATTATACCATCACCAGGGGAAATAATGTTTGGGCGCAGGAAGACAGGAACAATAATAATGGAACAGGCACTCCTGCTACATCTACCACTTCCCCAGATCCGTTAACTTTTAATTTTACTCCAAATTTCACCGTTGTACCCACGCAAACTACACCGGTTCAAAATCAGCAATTTAATACCACAAATTTATTTTACTGGAATAATATCGTGCATGATTTAACCTATCAGTATGGCTTTGATGAGGTTTCTGGAAATTTTCAGGAAACAAATCTGGGAAGAGGTGGCCAGGGCAGTGATGCTGTAAATGCTGATGCTCAGGATGGCGGCGGCACTAACAATGCCAATTTTTCTACGCCGGCTGATGGTGGAAATCCAAGGATGCAGATGTATCTCTGGAACGGTTCGCCGCAGAAAGACGGTGATGTAGATAATGGCATAATTGTTCATGAATATGCTCATGGTATCAGCAATCGCTTAACAGGCGGGCCTTCGCAAGCAGGTTGCCTTAGCAATGCAGAACAAATGGGAGAAGGATGGAGTGATTATTACGGAATTATGTATACGCAGGATTGGGCTAACTCAACATTAACTTCTGGTTTTGATTCTCCCCGTGGTGTAGGTACGTATGCCGTAGGGCAAGGGGCAAATGGTACCGGTATCAGGAGCCAGAAATATTCCACCAATTTTGCAGTAAACAATAAAGTTTATAATAACTCCATTTCTGCAGAATCACATAACCGTGGTGAAATCTGGTGTGCAACGCTTTGGGATATGACATGGAATATTATTAACCAGGTTGGCAGCATCAATCCAAATATTTTTAATGCAGCAGGAACAGGCGGAAATAGCATTGCCCTGAAACTTGTAACTGAAGGAATGAAACTTCAACCTTGCAGTCCGGGATTTATTGATGGAAGAGATGGCATTATCCGGGCAGACCAGCTTTTGTATGGTGGTGTGCATGAGTGTGCTATCCGTGAAGCTTTCCGTAGAAGAGGAATGGGTGCATTCGCTTCGCAAGGATCTTCTTCCAGTGTAAC
Organism: uncultured Ferruginibacter sp.; assembly: GCA_964496585.1. Lineage (GTDB taxonomy): Bacteria > Bacteroidota > Bacteroidia > Chitinophagales > Chitinophagaceae > Ferruginibacter. Next base: position 6,260 of record CAZCAA010000019.1, on the reverse strand, counting down.
TGACCAGCTACCGGATTACAGTTTAGGTGGTGCCAGTTTTTTGCTCACTCAGAATGGAACAACGCAGGTACCTGAGGGTGGCTTTATTACTTACACCAACAAAGTATCTACCAACGCATGTGGATCTATCACAAATTTTACGTTAACCGATACGTTACCCGCAAACGTTAGTTGGGTATCCGGAGGAAATTATAACGCCGGTACCAGGGTTGTAAGTTTTGCTGTAAACATGAATGCTGCACAAACGCAGGATTACTCTTTCACTGTGCAGGTTAATGCAGGCGCTTATTTCCCTACTGTAACCTTGTTTGAAGATAATGTTTCGGGAGCAACTATTCCTGCGGCCAACTGGACAACAAATTCAACTACTTCAGTAAATTGGGTAGTGTCCAATGCAAGAAGTCATAGTTCGCCATCCTCTTATTATTCTTTTAATCAGGATGTGCAATCTGACCAGAAATTATTTTCCACCAGCGATATAACATTGACTGCAACACCACCTCCATTATCTTTCTGGCATTGGTATAGTGCAGAAAGCACTTATGATGGCGGGGTACTGGAGATCAGCACAAATGGCGGAACAACCTGGACTGACCTGGAGCCAAACTTTATTTCGGGAGGTTACACGGGATCAATGGATGCAACAACTTTGTTGGCAGGCAGAAGAGCCTGGACGGGCAGTTCCAACAACAATTTTATTAAGACAAAAGTAAACCTTACGCCATATGCCAATCAAAATATCAAACTACGTTTTAGGTTTACAACAGATGTTGGTACTAACCTTGAAGGATGGTATGTAGATGATATTGCCATTAAAGACCAAGCTGTGGTTGAAATGCGTTCAAACTTATTTACCCAAAATGGAACAAAAGTTGGCGTAAGTGATAGTATAGCTCTTATTTTACCGCCCAATTCCTGCACCAATGTTGCGGCTACTATTCCTCCGGCAAACACAATTGCATGTACTGGCAGTAACGCGAGTTTTAGTGTAACAGCTGCAGGAACAAACCCTACTTACCAGTGGCAGGTAAGTACTAATGGAGGCACGTCATTTACCGATATTACGGGAGCAACCAATGCATCGCTGGACCTTACAGCAGTTACAGCTGGTATGAATAATAATCAATACCAGGTTGTAGTAAGCAATGCCTGTCCTTCTACCATAACAACGGCTGCTGCAGTGTTATCTGTTAACGAACCTGCTAGCATCAGCGCTCAGCCTGTAAGCTTTACGGCATGTTCAGGAGCTGCTGCCAGCTTTAGTGTAACCGCTACCGGTACTTCTAATAGCTACCAATGGCAGGTAAGTACCGATGGAGGAAATACTTTTGCAGATATTTCAGGTGCTGTAAATCAAACGCTTAATCTGGCGGCGATTACAACAGCCATGAATAATAATCAATATCATGTAGTTATTTCCAGTTGCAGTGCAACCGGCTTAATATCTGCCAATGTATCCTTAACGGTTAACAGCCCTGCAGCTTTTGTTTCGCAACCCGAAAATATTACTGCATGTGAATCAACAAATACCAGTTTTACCGTACTTTCTTCAGGTAGCAATGTTAGTTATCAATGGCAGGTGAGTACTGATGGTGGAATTACATTTACTGATATTGCGGCTGCCAATGCTGCTACACTTGACTTATCAGCTGTTACATCGGCACAGAACAATTTTCAATATCATGTTATCATCAGCAACGGGTGTACAACAGGTGTAACTTCTGCCAACGCAATTTTAACGGTTAGCAATACGGCTTCTATTACCGCACAGCCGGTAAATATTACTGCCTGCGAAGGAAGTGCCGCCAGCTTTAGTGCGGGCGCATCAGGAACAGGATATCAATGGCAGGTAAGTACAAATTCTGGTGCTAGTTTTACAGATATTCCGGGAGCAACAAACCAGGTGTTTGACCTAACTACTATTACAGCGGCTTTGGATGGTTCGCAATATCAATTGGTAGTTAGTACCTGCGGCGCATCACCACTAATTTCAACAGCTGCTGTGCTAACAGTTGTAAGTCCTGCTTCAATAACTTCACAACCGTCTAATAGCAGTGTTTGTGAGGGAGCTAATGCTTCTTTTAGTGGCGTAGCTACAGGAACGTCAGTACAGTATCAATGGGAAGTAAGTGTTGATGGTGGAATTTCATTCTCTCCTATTGCTGCCGCAACTAATGCAACATTAAACTTAACCGGTGTTACAGCTTCGATGAATAATAATTTTTACAGACTGGTAGTTCGCAATAGCTGCACGTTTAATTTCACGTCTACCAATGCTGTTTTAAGTGTGAATGCAGCTACTGCAATTGTGAATAACCCTGCTGATGCTATCGCATGTGCCGGCAGTAATGTTACTTTTACCGCAAGTGCTACTGGTTCCGGATTAAGTTATCAATGGCAGGAAAGTACTGACGGCGGTGCTACTTACAGTGACCTTACTGGTGCAGTAAGCGCGTCACTAACGGTTAATGCTATTACAACTGCAATGAATAATAACAGGTACAGGCTTCAGGTTGCGGGTTGCAATAATGTTAGTACTGATGAAGCAGAACTCACCGTTAATGCTCTACCAATTGTTGTTCTAACAGCATCTCCTTATTTAAATCTTGCAGCCGGACAAAGTACAACGCTTACTGCTACAGCAACCCCATTATCCAGTTCTATCAACTGGTATGTGGGTGGCAACTTAAATACGTCGCTAACAGGAAATACGATTACTGTAAACTCTGATGAACTTGGTATCTATTATGCCACTGCAACGGATGCAAATGGTTGTGTTAATAGTTCCAATAGTATTGCAATTTCAGATTCTCTGATCAGTACTGCATTTATCTATCCTAACCCGAATAATGGCTATTTCCAGGTGAGGTACCAGGGAACAGACCTTAACAGCAACGGAAGAATCATAACGATGTATGATGCTAAAGGAGCGAGGGTTTTATCAAGACAGTATGTAGTGCAAACTGCTTATGAAGTAATGGATGTACATGCCAAAAAATTAAGCAAAGGAGTTTATGTGCTTGTTCTTTCAGATAATAGTGGCAAGATATTAGGAAAAGGAAAAGTATTGATTCAATAAAAATCAACTAAATATTTATTTAAGTTTAAAAGCTGTTCCTTAAAAAGAACAGCTTTTTTAGTGCATGCTGAATACATATTTTTATTCCCTGCATGCTGTTTAAATTTAATGAAATTTTCTATAAAGAAGTTAAAATTAATCTAACCCATAAATAAAAAAAGCCTTACATCACTGTAAGGCCTATACGAAATATTTTTAAAGTAATTATCTGAGTCGTTGAATGTATTCGTTGCTCTTAAATTGTTTCTTTACATCATTAAGGTCGCGTAATACTGTAGCGTCCACCAGCACATCCCCCAATTCAAGTTTAAAACCTCCGATAAGTTCGCTTTCTACCGCTGTTTCCAACTCAATATTCTGAACAGGCGTATTAGAGCGGATCTTACTGAGTATTACATCCTGCATTTCGTTGCTCAGAGGAACCGCTGTAGTAAGTTTTACCTGATGAATATCTTTCAACTTATTGTACTGGCTTATAAAAGCATTAGCGATCTGAGGAAGATTGCTTTCTCTGGCTTTACGAACAAGTAATTTAATAAACGAGCTGGTAAGGGAACTTACTCTGCCAGTGGTAATTGATTCAATTATCTTCTCCTTTTTGTCGGGATTGATCACTGGACTTGTAAGCACCGCAGTAAAATCAGGATTTGATTTGCAGATTGAATGGATAAATTTCATATCGGCACAAACAGCATCCAGCACATTCTGTTCAATTGCGAGATCCAGTAAACTTTTTGCGTACCTACCTGCTAACCTTGGATTATTCATTTTGATAGCTATTAGCTGTTGGTTGTTAGTAGCTGGCAAAGTAATTAACCTGAGCCGAACATCTAATAACCTGATTTTGTTAGTTTAATTTAATTTCTTCAGCAAGTTGCTTGATATAATTTTCCTGCTCTCCTTTGCTTGCCAATTCTCTCCTCAACACTTTTTCACTCACTTCAATCACCATTTTACCTACCTGGTTTTTAATATCGGTAAGTGCAGCCATTTTCTGATTATGGATAGAGGCATTTGCATCAGTAATGATTTTTGTTGCCTGAACTTTTGCTTCTTCTTTAGCATCATTGATCATTTTATCTTTGATCTCTTTTGCTTCTCTCAGCATAATTGATCTTTCCTCTCTTGCTGCTACAAGTAATGCCTCGTTTTCACTTTTCAATTGTGACATTTCGAGCTTTACCTTTTCGGCAGTAGCTATTGAGTTGGCGATATTTTCCTCTCTGTCATTTAAACCTTTTAAGATAGGCTTCCAGGCAAACTTTTTCAGTATGAACAGAACAACTAAAAATGCGAGGACCGTCCAAACGATCAAACCTAAATGTGGTAATAAAAGATCCATACTAGTAGTATATTATTTGTTATTAGTTAGGAATAACGTTTTCACGTTTCCGTTTTTACAAAATAAAATATTACTGCATCCTCCGTCCTGTACTTCGGATGCAGTAATGAGTTTGTGCAATTAGCCTTTTAGTACGGCCAATAAACCTGCGATAACTGCGAAAAGGGCAACACCCTCTACGAATGCAGCAGTCAGGATCATGTTTGCACGAATGTCATTGGATGCTTCCGGTTGACGGGCAATTGCTTCAACAGCGCCTTTACCGATCTGACCGATACCAATACCGGCACCGATTGCAGCAAGACCTGCACCAATTGCACCACCCATGTGGGAAAAACCAAACTGTGTTTCAACTAACAAAGTCATCAACGTCATGATACTTGTTTTTTATTGTGAGAAAAAAAATACTTACTTAAATGGTAGGGATGATTTCATTTTTGTGGCCATCCACATCATCATGCCCACCTTCAAAAGATTGACCAATGAACACCGCTGTTAAATTGGTAAAGATGAACGCCTGTATAAATGCTACTAATATTTCTATAAAGTAGATGAATACGGTGAATAATATTGAAATTGGCGAAAATCCCCAACCTGCCCCTTTGTTCATTTCACCGAAAATAAAGATCAGGGAAATGAAACTTAGGATAATAATATGTCCTGCCACCATATTGGCAAACAGACGAATAATAAGTGCTGCTGGTTTAATAATCAACACACCGGCAACTTCCACTGGTATTAAAATGATCTTTACACCTAACGGAACTCCCGGAGGCCAGAATATATGGCCCCAAAAATGGGAATTGGTACTAAAAAGTATAACTATCAGCGAAATAACACCTAATACAGCTGTAAAAGCGGTGTTTCCTGTTACGTTTGCTGAACCTGGTATCAACCCAAAGAGATTGTTGATTAATATGAAAAAGAAAACGGTTAGAAGGTAAGGCAGGTATTTATTCCATTTTTTACCGAGGTTTGGCTTAGCCACATCGTCTCTAACGAAAGTAATTACTGGTTCCATCACATTCTGCCAACCTTTTGGCGCAGTTGTTACACCCTGGCCATTCTTGTATTTTTTCGCAATTCCGGTCATTAATAGTACTAAAACCGCCAATGCGATGAACATTTGAACTACATTCTTAGTGAGAGAAAAATCATACACTGCTGATCCGTCTGCAGCAACAATATTTCCTTCCTGAAGCTTGTAACCATTGTATTCTACTTCTCCTTCATGACCAAAACGGGATGATGAAAAAGTACTAAGCCCTTTTGATGGCGAGTATAAAATAACTGGTAAAGGTATGGTTGCATGAAAATGGCCAACAGTAAAGAAGTGGAATTCATGGGCATCTTTTATGTGATCCATGATAATCTTAGCCGGATCTAACTTTCCTTCGGCCTTTTCAGCGTGTTCTCCGGTAGCTTCTACAGGATGATCCTGAGCAATAACTGCCCCCGAAAACATAACCAAAGTTAGGCTGAAAACCGCCACCAGTAATGATTTGATGCTCTTTGCTGCCATATCTATCCTCAATTTTGGCGCAAAGATAAGGTGGCAGGAGGTAAATTAGACAATTAGATAGCAAGAATTTGAAAATTGATGGTTTAATTGTAGTAAATTTTGTGGAAGTTGCTATTAGTTGATTGAGGTTTTTCGTTAGTATAACTGGTTTCTTTTCTCGTAGATTAAGGGGCGCTAAGAGATTGAAAATGAATTTTCAGCAAATTTAAGCTAATCACCCCGCGGATAAAAGGAGAAGTTTTTGAATGTGTCATCGAAGAAAGTAGGGATTATGAAGAGTATTTTCTCTGCAGATTTAAGGAAGGGTTTCCGCAGAT